>CAYUOH010000001.1:0-235944 GCA_964446385.1 uncultured Oscillospiraceae bacterium
TCGTTCCCAACAGCACCGGTGCTGCCAAGGCCATCGGCCTTGTTATCCCCGAGCTCAACGGCAAGCTCATCGGCTCCGCACAGCGTGTTCCTGTTGCTACAGGTTCCACAACAATCCTCATCGCTGTTGTTAAGGGCAAGAATGTTACAAAGGATAGCATCAACGCCGCTATGAAGGCAGCTGCTTCCGTTTCCTTCGGCTACACTGAAGAGGAGCTTGTATCCTCCGATGTAATCGGCATGCAGTTCGGCTCCCTGTTCGATGCCACGCAGACAATGGTTGCCAAGATTGATGACGACACTTATCAGGTACAGGTTATTGCCTGGTACGACAACGAGAACAGCTACACCAGCCAGATGGTCCGTACAATAAAATACTTTGCTGAGCTCAACTAATAGTTCTTATACAAAGAACCCCGCTTCAAAAGCGGGGTTCTTTTTGTCTTATGCTATTTTTATTTGGCGTTCTTCTTCTGAGAAACAGCCTTCATACGAAGGGAATGGTCAAGTTGCTGTTTGCGAATACGAAGGGACTTAGGGGTGACCTCCAGAAGCTCGTCGGTGCTGAGGAATTCAATACACTGTTCAAGCGAAAGATGACGGGCGGGGACCAAACGCAATGCCTCGTCCGAACCGGATGCCCTCATGTTTGTGGCGTGCTTGCGCTTGCAGACGTTTACAACTATATCCTCCGATTTCGGAGATTGTCCGACAACCATGCCGGCGTAAACCTCGACGCCTGGATCGATAAACATTATTCCGCGCTCCTGAGCGTTGAACAGGCCGTAGCTGACCGCCTCACCGGTCTCGTGGGCTATTAATGAGCCGGTGGTTCGTCTGTTGATTTCACCCTTGTAGGGGGTGTAGTTTTCAAATACCGAACTCATGATTCCTTCGCCGCGGGTATCAGTAAGAAATTCGTTGCGGTAACCGAACAAGCCTCTTGCGGGAATGAGGAATATAAGCCTCATTCGGCTTCCGACAGGCGTCATTTCCACAAGTTCGCCCTTGCGGGAACCAATTTTTACCATAACGGTTCCGACACAGTCGGAGGGTACGTCGGCCACAAAGCGCTCTATAGGCTCGCATTTTTCACCGTCGATATCCTTAAATAGAACCTTTGGCGTACTTACTTGAAATTCATAACCCTCACGGCGCATAGTTTCTATCAGAATGGACAGATGCATTTCACCGCGTCCCAGAACACGGAATGCATCGGTTGAATCGGTATTTTCCACCACAAGGGAAACATCCTTCTGAAGCTCCCGGAACAAACGCTCGCCAAGCTGTCTGGAAGTAATGAATTTCCCTTCCCTTCCGGCAAAAGGACTGTCATTTACCGAAAAAGTCATTTCAACCGTGGGGTCGGAAATCTTCACAAAGGGAAGAGGTTCGATTTTATCGGGAGAGCAAACTGTATTTCCGATGTTGATATCCTCTATCCCGGAGAATGCTACGATATCTCCAACAGTTGCGCTTTCAACTGAAGCGCGGCTGACGTTTTCAAACTGGTACATTGCGGTTATCTTTGCCTTGCGATTGATCTTTTCATTGTGAAAATCGCAGACAGTTATTTCGCTGTTTACCTTCATAACGCCCCGGCTGATTCGACCAATGGCGATTCTTCCGACATAGTCGTTGTAGTCCACGGAGCTTACAAGAACCTGAAGCGGTCCGTTCTCGTCGCCCTCCGGCGGATGATTGTAGCTTACTATTGTGTCAAACAGGGGAGCAAGGTCCTTACCGGGAACATGTGGGGAATAGCTTGCCGTTCCGGATCGTCCACTGCAAAATAGCATAGGGCTGTCAAGCTGCTCGGAAGTGGCGCCCAGGTCCATAAGTAGTTCCAGTATTTCATCGACAACTTCGTCAATGCGGGCATCGGGTCTGTCTACCTTGTTCACGACAACAATCAGCATCAGGCCCAGCGAAAGCGCTTTTTCAAGGACAAAACGGGTCTGTGGCATCGGGCCCTCCGCTGCGTCAACCAGCAGCAAAACGCCGTCAACCATCTTCAGAACTCGTTCAACCTCTCCGCCGAAATCAGCATGTCCCGGAGTGTCGACAATATTAATTTTAACATCGCCCCAGCGGCAGCTGGTATTTTTAGCAAGAATTGTAATTCCTCTTTCGCGCTCGAGGTCGCCGCTGTCCATAATGCGGTCAGCAACAACCTGATTCTCACGGAAAGCACCACCCTGTTTCAACATTTCGTCTACAAGGGTAGTCTTGCCATGGTCTACATGAGCTATTATCGCCACATTTCTTAAATATTCACTTATCAAGGCCATTCTCCCTTTTTATTTAGGTATAATCAACAAACGTTGATTATACCATTTTTTTTTTACAATTCAACTAATATTAATTTTATATATGTAAATGTTTATAAATCAACAAATTTCTGCTATAATATTAATTAATTTAGTAAAATTCTTCTAACGGGATCGAAATGACAAAAACAGATATTTTACTTGCGACTTGCAACAGCGGGGAATACGTCAGAGAGCTTGTGTCTTCTATCCTTTCTCAGACATATTCCGATTTTTCGCTGATAATTCGAGACGATGGTTCTACTGACAATACCTTTGACATTATTTCGAACTTCAACGATTCACGTATTACAATTATTCCGGACAGAACGCCTTCCGGCAGCGCAGCTGCAAATTTTTACACTCTGCTCGGTTTTTCGGACGCCGATTATATAATGTTCGCGGATGCTGACGACTTCTGGCTTCCCGACAAGGTCAAGTTGACGCTTGAACGTATGCTTGAGAACGAGGCATGTTACGGTAAGGAATGTCCGTTGCTTGTTCACTCCGACGCATATATCACCGACAGCAGGCTGAATATCACCAGTACCTCTCTGTTCAGGTATGAAAAGATTGATCCTTCACGCACGGCTTTGAATCAGCTTATCGGCCAGAATATTGTTACCGGCTGTACTATGATGATTAACCGTGCTCTACACTGTCAAGTGCCGGCACCTCCCAAAAATTCCGTTATGCACGACTGGTGGCTGGCTCTTTTGGCATGCAGTTTTGGACATATTGATTTAATCAATCAGCCGCTTATGTATTACAGGCAGCACGGAGATAACTCCGTCGGCGCATACAACGCCGGTAATATTATCCAATCTGCTCGTCGTTTTTCCGATTCGGATCGTTACAAAGTGATATATAACAGCATGTTTCTGCAGGCCAGGTGTTTCTTGGAATCTTTCGAAGACAGACTAACAGCTGATCAACTTACCTTATTAAAAGAATATGCCTCTCTGCCTGAAAAAAACAAGCTGCAGAAAATCCGCTGTATTTTTCGGAACAAATTCTTTAAAAATACTTTTGCCCGCAACGTCGGACAATTGTTAATAATATAAGGAGATTATATGTCGAACAAGTATCTGAAAACACCTCCGGTTATCGGTACCCGTATTCCTCATTATAAGAACACGGAAAATTGTTCAACCGAAGCTATTCTGAGTCCTCCGATAGTAACGCTTCTGATGTCGCAGCATCTCGGAGCTCCCGCGAATCCTTGCGTTTACAAGGGCGACGCTGTTTTTGTGGGTTCGGTTGTCGGCACTGCAAACGGATTTGTCAGCGCCGATATTCATTCATCCGTCAGCGGAAAGGTAAAGGACGTAGTTAAATATATACTCCCGGGCGGTCAGCAGACAACGGCCGTCATAATAGAAAACGACGGGGAATTCACTCCCGACCCATCTATCCGGAAACCTGTCATTGAAACAAAGGAAGATCTGGTCAATGCTGTTGCTAAATCCGGAATAGTCGGTCTCGGCGGAGCTGGTTTCCCGACTCACGTAAAGCTTTCTCCTCCCACAACTGCCGAAATCGATACTCTGATAATAAACGCCGCCGAATGTGAGCCATATATCACAAGCGATTTTCGCGGGATGATGGAAAACCCCGAGTCGGTTATTAAAGGCATCGCTCTTGTGAAACGTCTGCTGAATATTCCCCGTGCCGTTATCGGCATCGAAAACAATAAAATGCCCGCAGTCGAGCTGCTAAAGCCGCTGGCAGAAAATGAAAACATAGAAATCAAAGTACTCGGTTCCACCTACCCCCAAGGCGCAGAAAAGGTTCTAATCGCCAATATAACCGGTCGCGCCGTTCCTGCGGGAAAACTCCCTGCCGACGCTGGTGTAATCGTTTTGAACGTCTGCACCATCGCAAGTATCTACGATTACGCAGAGACAGGTATGCCTCTGGTAAAAAAAAGAATTACTCTGGACGGAGATATTGTTGCTCATCCCTGCAATATCTGGGTTCCGGTAGGAACTTCGGTACGGTTCTTAATTGACCATTGTGGCGGATTGACCGGTGAAGTAAGAAAAATCCTGATGGGCGGCCCGATGATGGGAATTGCGCTTTATTCCGAGGAATATCCCGTACAAAAGAATACCAACGCGGTACTGGCCTTCGGTAATGCAACCCTGACGGAGAATAATCCCTGTATCCACTGCGGGCGCTGTATTGAGACCTGCACCATGAAACTCAGTCCGGCCGAAATTCAGATACTTTACGAGCAGAAAGACCTTGAGGCCTCTCAGAAGCTTTCGGTGATGAGTTGCATCGAATGCGGATGCTGTACGTATGTATGCCCCGCAAAGAGACCTATTACACAGATAATGAGGCTTACAAAACTTGAAATCAGAAAGGCGGGTACAAAGAAATGAACAATCTTGTAGTTTCGTCTTCTCCGCATATTCATTCTCCGAAGACTACTCAAGGAATAATGTTGGACGTCATCATTGCAATGATTCCCGCCGCAGGAATGTCGGTCTGCTGGTTCGGATGGCGCGCTCTGCTTGTGGAGCTGTTCTGTATGGCAGCCTGTCTGAGTCTCGAAGCTCTGTGGAACTGGTCCTTCAATAAAGAACAGACCATAGGAGATCTGTCCGCTTTAGTTACAGGAATGATGCTCGCTTTCAATACGCCGGTATCTATCCCCCTCTGGCAGGCGTTTATCGGATGTATAGTTGCGATTATCATCGTAAAAATGCTTTTCGGCGGTATTGGCTGCAACTTTGTCAATCCTGCTCTGGCAGGCAGAGTCGTTATGGCTATTTCCTTCACAACCGCTATGACAAACTACGGCTACCCTAAAAGCGCGGTTGACGCCTTGTCCTCCGCCACTCCGCTTCGTCTGATAGAACAGGGCGAATCCCTCAATCTCTGGAGTCTGTTTATCGGAAATCATGGCGGCGTCCTTGGAGAGACAAGCAGTATCGCGTTGCTTATCGGTGGTTTATATCTGATACTTCGGGGAATTATCAAACCCTGGACACCGGTTGCATTCATTGGTTCCGAAATCCTGTTTTCCTGGCTGTTCGGATGCTCACATCCTATTCAGCTTGCCCTTTCCGGCGGACTTTTCCTGGGGGCATTCTTCATGGCCACTGATTACACCACTTCTCCTTACACCGAATGGGGAAAGGTTATTTTCGGTGCCGGCGCAGGATTTATCGTTGCGGTTATTCGCATATATGCCAACAGTACTGAAGGCGTAGCGTATTCAATACTTCTTATGAATCTGCTTGTTCCGTACATTAATGATTTCACACGCCGTAAACCCTTCGGAGAGGAGACGAAAAAATAATGAAGAAATCCGCTACTTCCGAAATGATAAAACCTGTCCTCGTACTGACCTTAATCTGTATTATTTCCTCCGCCCTGCTCGGTTTGGTAAACTTCGTGACAGATCCGATTATCTCGGCCCGCAAATCTTCCGAAGCTCTCGAAACACAGAAAGTTTTTTTCCCCGATGCCTCTGCGTTTGAAGAAATTCCTATTTCTCTCAGTGGTATCAGGAGCGTCATACACGCCGATAGCGGAGGGTATTTAGTTACCGTCGAGACCGGTGGATATAACGGAACTTTCCCTGTTATTGTCGGAATCTCCGAAGATGGCAAAGTTGTCGGTGTTAATCCGGATGTAAGTGGTGAAACCGTAGACAAGGGAACTCTGGCCGGCGAAAAGGAATTCACTGACAGATTTATCGGTCTTTCTGAAAACGCCGATGGTGTGGATACCATTTCTGGCGCCACGATTTCAAGCAAAGCTGTCCGTTCTGCTGTTACCAACGCGCTTTCGGTGTATGACGCCGTAAAGGAGGGATAATTCATGGAGAAAAACAGTAAATTTCTCATCGTCACAAACGGCTTGTTTAAAGAAAACCCAAACCTTGTCCTTGTGTTGGGTACATGTCCCACTCTGGCCATGTCCACCTCTGTCCTCAGCGGCGTCGGAATGGGTCTCGCCGCTACGTTTGTTCTTATCTGCAGCAATATGGCAATCTCCGCTCTCCGCAAAATTATACCCGACAAGATCAGAATTCCCGCTTATATTACACTAATTGCGAGTTTTGTTACTGCAGTCCAGCTTCTTATACAGGCATATTTGCCTGATTTGTATGATATGTTAGGCATATATCTTCCTCTGATAGTTGTAAACTGCATCATCCTCGGTCGTGCGGAGATGTATGCTTCAAAAAATACTGTTATCGATTCCGCTCTTGACGGACTGGGCATGGGGCTCGGATTCACTCTTACTCTTCTGGTAATGAGCACAATCCGTGAACTACTCGGCAACGGCACCTGGTTCGGTATTCGCATTATTCCCGAAGGCTACTCCCTCGGTGTAATGGCTTCTGCTCCAGGCGGATTTTTCACGTTCGGATGCATGATTGCACTACTTGCGGCAATTCTTGCAAACGCGGAAAACAAAAAGAAATCCCAGCCTGTAAAAATCGGTTGCCCCATGAATTGCGAAGGCTGCAACATATGCAGCAAGGAGGATGAAGAGGTATGAAATCACTGTTAATGATTCTTTTTACGATGATTCTCACTGAGAACTATGTTCTGGTTAAATTCCTCGGCATCTGCCCGTTCCTGGGTGTTTCCAAAAAACTAAGCAGCGCGATGGGAATGAGCCTGGCGGTTATTTTTGTAATGGTCATGTCTTCCGCCGTAACATATGTTGTTCAGACGGGTCTGCTTGATCCTCTCGGACTAGAATATATGCAGACAATCGTCTTTATACTTGTAATAGCCGCCCTTGTACAACTGGTTGAATTCGTTCTTAAAAGGTATGTCCCCTCGCTTCACAAAACTCTCGGAATATATCTTCCCCTTATAACCACAAACTGTGCGGTACTTGGCGTTACGATTCTGAACTTTTCCAATCACTACACCTTTGCTGAATCTATCATTGACGGACTAGGCGGAGGACTTGGGTTTATGCTTGCAATGTTCCTGTTCTGTGGCGTACGCCGTATGCTGCTCAGGGCCCATCCACCCAAGGCTTTTGAAGGTTTACCCATCACACTTGTCGCAGCCTCCATTACATCGCTTACTTTTTCGGGATTTTCCGGTATCGTGGAAAATCTGTTCAGCTAAAGGAGAAAATGTATAATGAATCTTGTTCTTTATGCTGTGCTGGTTCTTGGCGGTATCGGTTTGCTGGCCGCTGTTGTGCTTGTAATAGCATCAAAACTAATGTATGTCCCCACAGATGAGCGTGCTTCGCAAATTGTCGATATTCTACCCGGAGCAAACTGCGGAAGCTGCGGATTTGCAGGCTGTTCCGACTATGCCACGGCGATTGCGGCCGGAAAAGCCTCCCTTAACTTATGTGTTCCCGGCGGTACCGCGGTAGCCACCAAGGTAGGGGATATAATGGGTGAAACAGTCGAATCAAAAGAACGCATGGTTGCAGTAGTAGCCTGCAGAGGCAGCTACGACAGCACGCACGATAAATACGATTACAACGGAATAGAAAGCTGCGCCGCCTGCAATATGTTCCATTCCGGCCGCAGCGACTGCCCGTACGGCTGTGTAGGCTTCGGTGACTGTGCCGTAGCATGTCCTTTCGGTGCCATTACCATCCAGAACGGTCTTGCCAGCATCAACTACAATATCTGCACCGGATGCGGTACCTGTGTTGCCAAATGTCCAAAAATGATTATCAAGCTGGTTCCCTACGGAAGACATTCAATGGTTCTCTGCAGCAACCATGACCGCGGTTCACTGACTCGTAAAGCATGCGTCAGCGGATGCCTTGGCTGTAAGAAATGCGAAAAAATCTGTCCTCAGGGCGCAATTAAAGTTGACGATAACTGCGCTGTAGTCGATTTTTCTAAATGTATAAGCTGCGGACAGTGCGTAAGCGTATGTCCCGTTCATTCCCCGACGATAAAGGATTTCTGATTAATAATATTAAAAAACCGGCAGAGATGAAAAACATCTCCGCCGGTTTTTTTCTGTTATTCCTTTTTATTCTTCTATATTTTCTAAATCATCCGATTCATCGGATTCTTTATCGGAAAGTTCCTCGTCTTCAGGCTCGAAATCCGTGGATTCTTCATATTCCCCGGATTCTTCGTAATACTCTTGCTCAAGGTTTTCCTCAGTGTCATCTTCGTTTTCTCTCCACGTCGGACTCAGAGACATCACACGGTCATCTTCAGCAAGCTTCATTACACGGACACCGCTTCCGTAACGACTCTGAACCGCTACATCCTCGGTATGAAGTCTGATAATAATACCGCTTTCACTGACTATAACGGCGTCAATACCTTCGTTGACCGCTACAACAGAAGCAACCTCCGTTCCGCGCTTGCAGTCGTAGTTCCGGCTACCTTTACCACCCCTGGTCTGGGTTCTGTACTGTGAAACAGGTGTACGTCTGCCTTTACCGTCGGAAGATACCGTAAGTACGTATTCGCCTTCGCTTATTACGCAAAGACCGATTACTTCGTCATCCTCATCAAGATTGATTGCCTTTACGCCCCTTGAAGAACGTCCGGTAACCCTGATATCCTGCTCGGAAATCCGGATCGCCATTCCTTTTCTGGTGGCGACAAGAAGATCGTCCTCACCGTTAGTAAGTTTGGCCCAGGCCAGTTCATCGCCTTCGTCAAGGACAACTGCGATAATTCCTGTCTTTCTGATATTGTCAAAGGCGCTGAGTTCAGTCTTTTTAATTATTCCTTTGCGAGTAACCATAATAATATGATTAACTTTATCATAATCGGGAACGCACAGAACAGCAGATATTTTCTCGTCCGGCATCAACGGAAGAATATTTACGATATTAACACCTCTGGAAGTACGGCTGCCTTCTTGAATCTCAAAACTTTTAAGTCTGTACATGCGTCCCATCGTTGTGAGGAATAGCATATAATCGTGGGACGAGCAAGTAAACAGATGTTCTACGTAATCTTCCTCGCGGCTTGTCGTTCCGGTTATACCGCGTCCGCCTCTGCGCTGGCTCTTGAATACATTTACAGCCTGACGCTTGATATACCCGCTATGGGTAAGCGTAATAACGCAGTCCTCTTCGGGAATCAGATCCTCGATATCGACTTCGCCGGATACAACTGCAATCTCCGTTTTTCTGTCATCACCGAATTTTGTTCGGATATCTTCAAGCTCCTCGTGTACTATCCGTAGAATATGTGCGTCGTTGGAAAGAATATCATTGTAATTGGTAATTTTGTTGTTCAAATCTTCAAGTTCTTTCTCAATCTTGAGTATTTCAAGACCGGCAAGCTGACCTAGCTGGAAAGAGCAGATGGCGTTTGCCTGAGGATCATCAAATCCGAATTTGTCCATCACGGCCTGTTTGGCCTCGGCGCGTCCTCCGCGGCAGGTTCGTATAGTCGCGATAATCTCGTCAAGTATATCGACCGCTTTGCGCAGACCTTCGAGAATATGGGCACGATCCATGGCTTTCAGGAGATCGAACTCGGTGCGACGGCGTATTACTACACGCTGGAAGTTTAAATATTCTTCCAATATTGTCTTGAGATCCATCACCTTGGGCTCTCCGTTTACAAGAGCCAGCATGGTAACGCCTACAGTATTCTGGAGCTGTGTATACTGGTAAAGCTTGTTCAGCATGATCTGTGGGTTGGCATCTCTGCCGAGCTCGCAGACAAGTCTCATTCCGTCACGATCGGATTCGTCCCGAAGACCAGTTATACCCTCAAGCCTTCCGTCTTTTACAAGATCCGCAATGTACTCGTGAAGACGGGCTTTGTTAACCATGTATGGGATTTCGGTAATCGCAATTCTGTAACGGCCTTTGCCCATTTCCTCAATCTCAGCGCGGCCGCGAAGAGTAATTTTTCCGCGTCCGGTTGCATATGCGGAACGAATTCCGCTGCGACCCATTATAATACCTCCGGTGGGGAAGTCGGGTCCCTTGATATATTCCATCAGATCCAGTGCACTGCAGCCGGGATTTTCCATCAGATAATATATTCCGTCAATAACCTCTCTGAGATTATGAGGGGGAATATTTGTCGCCATACCTACAGCAATTCCTGTGGAACCGTTTACCAGCAGATTGGGAAAACGAGCGGGAAGTACCTCAGGCTCAGTTGTTGTCTCGTCGAAGTTCGCGACAAAGGGCACGGTATTTTTGTCGATATCGGCCAGCATCATATCGGAAATCCTGGTCATTCTTGCTTCGGTATAACGGTATGCAGCAGGGGGATCTCCGTCAACAGTACCAAAGTTTCCCTGACCATCGACAAGGGGATACCTCATACTGAACTTCTGGGCTAGTCTAACCATGGCGTCATAAACGCTTGCGTCGCCATGAGGATGATAGTGACCCAGAACTTCACCGACTATGGTTGCGGATTTTCTGTAGTCCTTGTCATGAGTCAGACCCACATCGTTCATGCTGTACAGAATTCTTCTGTGAACGGGCTTAAGTCCGTCACGTACATCAGGAAGAGCGCGCGCAACAATAACCGACATTGAATAAGCAAGAAATTTTTTCTTAATTTCTTTTTCAACATCAGCTTCGATTATTTTTTCATCGGGATTTATAAATTCTTCAGTTGACATTATATAGCCTCTTTAATAGTCAAGGTTTTCAGCATATTTTGCATTCTGTTCGATGAAATCTTTGCGGGGAGGAACCTTATCACCCATGAGTACCGTAAACGCCTCGTCGGCGCGCTGGGCATCCTCAATATTTACCTTTATAAGGGTACGGTTCTGGGGGTTCATGGTGGTTTCCCAAAGTTGGTCGGGATTCATTTCTCCAAGTCCCTTGTACCTGTTTATCTTTATGCCCTGACCCATTTCGGCCGAGTATTCTTCTCTTTCTTCGTCAGTATATGCATATTTTACGATTTTGCCCTTTGCCAGTTTAAAGAGAGGAGGCATGGCAAGATATACATGACCGGATTCAAGGATGCGACGCATAAATCTAAAGAAGAAAGTAAGCAGCAGAACCTGAATGTGACTGCCGTCGACATCGGCATCTGCCATAATAATAATCTTTTCGTAACGCAGCTTTTCTTCGTTGCAGTCGTCACCGATACCGCAGCCGAGAGCAAGAATGACAGGAATCAGCTTTTCGTTGGTATATACCTTTTCCATTCTCGTCTTTTCAACGTTTATCATCTTGCCCCAGAGAGAAAGAATAGCCTGGAATCTTCTGTCGCGCCCGTCTTTCGCGGAACCTCCGGCGGAATCACCCTCGACTATATATATTTCGGTGCCGGTACGGTTTTTATTAGTACAGTCTGCAAGCTTTCCAGGAAGGGTCGCACTGTCCAGCGCAGATTTTCTTCTGGTTGCTTCACGGGCTTTTCTCGCAGCCTCGCGTGCCTTTGCGGCACCGATTGCCTTTTCAAAAATAGCCTTGGCGATAGCCGGGTTTTCCTCGAAATAGTCAGTCAGATTGGAATAAACCAGATTTTCGACTATCCCTCGCATTTCGGTATTGCCGAGCTTAGCCTTGGTCTGACCTTCAAACTGGGCATCCTGAAGCTTAACGCTGATGACACATATAGAACCTTCACGGACGTCGTCTCCGGAAAGATTCTGATCCTTGTCTTTCAATAGATTGTGGCGTCTGCCGTAATCGTTGAACGCGCGCGTAATGCCGTTTTTAAAACCCTGATCGTGAGTGCCTCCGTCCACGGTGTGGATATCGTTAGCAAAACTCATCAGCAACTCGTTATAGCTGTCGGAATAATATTGAAACGCAACTTCCACCTCGTTGTTTTCAGTGGAAGATTTAAAATAAATGATTTCGTCATTGATGGCGTCATACTGTCTCTTGCTGTTTAAGTGTTCTACGAAACTTACTATTCCGCCTTCGTAGTGCATTTCATTGGTTTTTGGCTCATCTCTTTCGTCCGTCAGGATGATTTTGACACCGGCATTCAAAAAAGCCTGTTCCCTGAGTCTGGTTTCAAGTGTCTCGAAATCGTAATGAAGCTCTTCAAAAATCTCCGCGTCAGGTTTGAATTCAACCTCTGTACCTACACGGTCGGTTTCACCTACGCATTCAAGAGGCCCAACCTCCTTGCCGCGGCGGAAAGTCTGGGTATACATTTTCCCTTCGAAAAATACAGATACCTTCAACCATTCAGACAGAGCGTTGACAACAGACGCTCCGACACCGTGCAGACCGCCTGAAAAATGATAACCTTCGTTGTTAAATTTTCCTCCCGCATGCAATACGGTAAATACGACTGTAACTGCGGAAAGACCTGTTTTTTTCTGTATGCCAACAGGAATACCTCTTCCGTTATCAGTGACCTTGATTATGTCTCCCTTTTCAATTACAACTTCAATATTAGTACAAAATCCGGCCAACGCCTCATCGATGGCGTTGTCAACTATCTCATATACAAGATGGTGCAGACCTCGCGGGCCTGTAGAACCTATATACATTCCGGGTCTTTTCCTTACAGCCTCAAGACCTTCCAGAACCTGAATCTGTTCTGCGCCGTACTGACTTACAGGAACCTTGTTTTCTTCTGACATCAAATGCTACTCCTTTAATAATTTCCTTCCGTTTTTCCAGCGCGCTTTTTCAGCGTTTCCGGAGATATCGGAGAAATGTATATATTTTCCCTGTCTTTCTTTTTACATACAATGAAAGATTTGGGAAGTTCTTCGTATGATACGGTTACTATTTTCTTGTTCTTTTCTGCCAAAGACAGGAATTTTCTTGATTTCTTATCCGTAGTGCAATAGTCGATATCAAAAATTCCAATTATTTCACTGTCTGTGACTACAGTATCTTTCCCGAGATGAATATACATTTTAATTAACTTAAAAATCCGTTTTCCATTTTATATATTTTTGATTCCACTCTTTTGGAAATCAATTCGTGATTGCACGTAGTTATTACAGCCTGCATGGAATCCATAGATTTAAGCAGGTGTTCTCCTCTTGCTTCGTCAAGCTCTGACATTACGTCATCCAGAAGCAATACAGGATATTCTCCTGTGTTTTTATATAGCATTTCAGCCTCTGCAAGCTTAACAGAAAGCACGATACTCCTCTGCTGACCCTGACTGGCAAAAACTTTACTGTCATTACCGTTTATCCGAATAGAAAGATCGTCTCTGTGCGGTCCGACAGTAGTAAATCCAGCTTTTAAATCGTTCACCCTATTTTCCTGTAGTATTTCAATACAGCTTTCAATATTAGGCTTTTCATAGGTAAAAATTGACGAACTGTAGGAAATTGTTATGTTTTCTTTATTATCAGCAATTTTTTCGTATCTTTCCTGAGCCAGAGGATTCAGTTTTTCGATATAATTCTTTCGATATTCCGTAATTTTTACCGTAAGCTCGCTTAACTGTTCATCCAGGACATCAATCATTTCATACGCTGCCGAGATATAATTCGCATCCTTTATGAGACTGTTCCTCTGATTGAGAACCCGGATATATTTTTTCATATATCCTGAATATGCTGGATAAAGCTGAAAAAGGGAAGAATCAATGAATTTTCTTCTTAGATCCGGAGAGCCCTTTACCATCATAAGATGTTCCGGCGAAAAAATAACGCAACAGAAAACTCCCGAAAGCGCAGACGCTGCGGTCGGGCTTCCTTCGTTCAGAGACGCAGTTCTTTTATTGTCCGCAATGTTAATTCTTATATTCTGGATACGGTTTTCTTTTATAAATTCTGATTTTATTTCAGAGAATTCACTGTCTTTGTTGATAAGAAGAGAGTCTTTTGTACATCTAAAGCTTTTAGAACCGGTTAACATATAAATTGCTTCGAGAAGATTTGTTTTTCCCTGTCCGTTGTCACCGCATACTATATTCACACCTTTGACAGGAGAAAAATCGAGATCCGTCAAATTCCGGAAATTCAAACATTTTATTGTTTCAAGATTCAATCTGTTACCTCATAGGTACTATCAAATATTTGAACAGTATCACCGGAATACAGTTTTTTACCCCTGACATTGCAGATTTGACCGTTAACTTTTACTTGGGAATCAAGAATCATCTCTTTTGCCATTCCGCCGGTTTCAGCTTCACCGCAGAATTTTAAAAATGAATCAAGCTTTATATAATCTGTATTTATCTGTATTTTTTTCATATTTCATTTTTGATCCGGACAGGGAGAACAAGGAATGTAAAATCGTCTCCATCTACAGGCAGTACCTTCATTGGCGAGGTAGGACCAGATATCTCAAAATAAACTTCGTCACATCCTGAATTTTTCAGTGCGTCATTTAAATATCTGTTGTTGAAACCTATTTCTACTGTGTTTCCCTCAATTTCGCACTGTATTTCATCATAACTGTTTCCGAGAGCTGTATTACAGGTTATGGTCGCTATATTTTCCTCAAAAGCTATCTTTACAGGACTCTTGAATCTGTCGTTAATTATAAGCGAAGCTCTTTCAACCGAATCACTGAATCTCTTTACATTGAGCTTAACTCTTGTTTTGTATCCCGAAGGCAATGCCTTCTTGTAATCAAGAAAATCGCCCTCGAGAAGTCTTGTAACCATTGTGTACCCTTCAAGCTTGAAGACTGCGGAACGTTTGGCGGTATTAATCAGAACTTTGGAATCATTGTCATTAAGCAGTTTGTTTAATTCGTTCATTGTCTTTCCCGGAACAATGAAATTTTTATCGATTGAATTACTTATTCCTCTGTTTTGACATATGGCCATACGGTATCCGTCAACAGCTAACATTGTCAGAATGCTGTTTTCTATTATAAATTTAATACCTGTATGCACCGGTTTCTGTGTATCGGTTGCAACGGCGTATATTGTTTTACCAATCATGTCCTTCAATGAAGAAGATTTAATTGAAAAAGTTTCTTCGGTATCAGGAATAGGCATTTCGGGAAAATCTGCAGCAGATATTCCGATGAAATTGAATTTGGTAATTCCTCCGGTAACGGTGACCTTAAGTGTGGAATCACTTTTTATTGTAACTGTATCGCTCTCAATCTTTCTGATGATATCAATTAGGAGGCGGGAATTAATTACTATTTCACCTGCTTCCTCAACAGTTGCCAATATTGAGGTAATTATTCCGAGATCTAGATCGTAAGCCGTTAATACTACGGTATCGTTTTCACTTTTGAAATAAATACCTTCAATGGCAGGTATGGATGATTTGGGACTGACTGCTCTTGATACGCCTATCAGAGATTCGAGTAATTCCATTCTGTCGCATGTAATTTTCATTTTATGCCTCTTTATAAATAATAATTTTAGTAGTAGTAGTAGTATGTGTCGAAGTGTTTAAATTAGTAGATAAGTACGGATTTATAAAGGTTTTTCTCTGTTTTCGGCATGTAAAAATTATAGTGAAAACTTGTCTGAAAATACTGGGTGTTTGTCAAAAGTTGAACTCAGATGTTTAATTATCTAAAAGATGTTTGTCTAAGGTCTATAAAATGTTTAAGCTTTGATATTTTTTATGATATCACTGACTATATTTTTCATTGCAGTATCCTTTTCCATCTGGGACACTATTTTATTGAGTCCGTAGACAACAGTGGAATGGGTTCTGCCGCCGAATTCCTCGCCTATTTCCTGCATTGTGGCTTGTGTTACCTCACGTAGCACATACATAGCAATCTGACGCGGAGCTGAAACATTCGAATTCTGTTTTGGTGAACGGATATCGTCGGGGCTGACGTTGAATGTCCTTGCAACTTCGTTTATAACTTTTTCGATAGTTACAGGCATCGGTACTTCACCGTTTGATACGTCCTTGATGGACATCTGTGCGGTTGTGATATTGGGAGCGATACCTTCGAGCCTGGAATATGCATCAAGCTTCTTAACAACGCCTTCAAGCTGACGGACATCGTTTTTGACGTGATTCGCGATAAAATCGGCAACGTCAGGATGGAGATTCAGGCCCAGCTCTTCTGATTTGCTGTAAAGGATAGATATTCTGGTTTCTATATCTGGAGGCTGTACATCTGCGAGAATACCCCATTCAAGCCTTGTACGTATTCGTTCCTCGAGTGATTTTATTTCGCTCGGTTTCCGGTCGCTTGTGATGACAATCTGTTTGTGATCATTGTGAAGTGTGTTGAATGTATGAAAAAATTCGGTTTCCGTGGATTCTTTTCCTCCGATAAACTGGATATCGTCTATAAGAAGAACGTCTACCGTGCGGTATTTATCGTGGAAAGGAGCCGTATTACCGTCTTTTATTGCAAGTATAAGCTCGTTTGTGAATTGTTCGGTTCCGAGATATAGTACCTTGAGATCGGGACGTGTCTGGGCAAGGTAGTTTTTTATTGCCATCAGAAGATGAGTTTTCCCGAGTCCGGGCGCGCCGTAAATATACAGAGGATTGTATGCATCGCCTGGTTTCTGTGCTACCGCGAGTGCAGCCGCCTGTGCAAAACGGTTATCCGGACCGACTATATAGTTTTCAAACGTATACATTCCGTCGCTCTGAGTGGATTTTTCGGGAAAGGTTACTTTTGAAACGCTATTTTCAGAATCGTTGCGGGTGCTAATGGATATTTCGATATCAAAGCCGAGAGCTTCGATGAAGGCTCTTTTCAAAAGGGGAATATAGCGTTCCTCAATCATTTTCTTGATGAAATCGGTTGAAACAGAAATATTGGCAGTACCGTTCTCGTATGAAACAGGCTCTATTCCCTTAAGCCAGATGTTATAAATACTTTCGGATTCGTTGTTTTTGCAGTATTCTTTAACGGCATCAAGACATTGCTCGAAAGAATCCATTGCTGGCGCTCCTTTAAAATAATTACAAATATATATAATATTACCCGTTAATTTTATCATAAACGCAAGATGTTTTCAACTTCATGACGGTTTATTATCAAAAACACTCTATAGTTTTTCTTGACATTAAAAATACTGTTGATATATACTTATTCGTACTGTTATAAACTAGTTAAGGAGCTATAGCCCAATGAACCCGACCTATCATCCTAAAAAAATTGCACGTTCCCGTGTTCACGGTTTTATGAAGCGCATGTCTACAAAAAACGGACGTAAGGTTTTAGCTCGTCGTCGTGCACGCGGCAGAGCAAAATTAAGTGCTTAGTGGGTCAGCCGCTCAAGCGGATGGCCTTTCTTTTTGAGTAATGAAATATCCGATAATAATGCTGAACAGAAATTATCTGTTCGGACGCGCCTACAAAAGCAAACACTGTTTTGTGTCACCCGTTATTGTAACCTATGTCGTCCCCAAAAAAACCGGCGGCATTCGTGTCGGCATTACGTCTAGTAAAAAGATTGGCTGCGCTGTTCAGCGCAACCGAGCTCGTCGAGTTGTAAGAGCTGCTGCATTTCCTCTATTAAGGGATGCGGTCGGCTCTTTCGATGTAGTTTTTGTTTGCCGCTCCTCTACAGCAGCGGCAAAATCGACAGAACTGTCTGTCATTATCAGAGATCACCTTACGAGAGCCGGTGTTCTTTTATGATTAGCCGGTTTTTTATTTTTTTACTTAAGATTTATAAAAAATACATTTCTCCTCATCTTGGCGATCACTGCAGATTCACCCCTACCTGTTCGGAGTACGCTATCACCGCGATCGAAAGATTCGGCCCGTTCAGAGGCTCGTTAATGGCTATGTTCAGACTTTTCAGATGTAATCCGCTTTTCAAGGGCGGATACGACCCTGTTCCCGAAAAAGTACGGAAGTTAAATTGAAAAACCCGTCGTTTACGGCGTTTAAAATTAGGAGAATTCTTATAATGAAAAAAAAGCTTGTATTTCTCGTGTTAGCGGTGCTAATTGTTGTTGTAGCATTGTCCGGATGCTCCCCCGCATCAAACAACGGGGCGTCATCCTCCTCCGGTGGGCTTTTGGGCTCCCTTTGGGGATTGATAGCCATCCCACTCGGCTTAATTATGAAATATTGTTATATATTTGTTAATGATATACTTCATATGCCGCTGGCTTATGTCTTTGCTCTGTTCCTGTTCGCCCTTACTACAAAGATTCTGATGTTCCCCCTGTCGTTAAGTCAGCAGAAGTCATCCGCAAAAATGGCTGCATTCCAGCCCATGATTCAGGAAATCAACAGGACTTACGCCAAGGACGCAACCAAACGCAACGAAGAGACCCAAAAGCTCTATCAGGAAGTTGGTTACAATCCAATGAGCGGATGCTTGCCCATGCTTGTTCAGTTCCCCATAATATTCGGTCTGGTTGAGGTTATCTACAAACCTCTGACCTATATGCTGCGTATGCCCTCCGATGTAATTGCCGCACTTACAAAAATTGTTCAAGACAACGGCCTTACGGGTGCAAACATCCGTTTTATCGAAAATGATATTATTTCCGCGGTAAAAACCAGCGAAGGTCTCTTTTCCGGAATCGGTTCGGAATCACTGAAATACATCGCTCAACTGAAAGATCTCGATATGAGCATCGGCAATATCAATCTTTGGGAAAAGCCGCAGGTCGCTTTCAGCCTTATGCTTCTCATTCCTCTGTTCTCTATTGCAACGATGGCACTATCTTCCGTTATTTCGATGAAAACCAGTGGCCAGAGCGATTCCCAGGCGGGTCGGTCGGGCATGACAATGATGATTTCGTCCGCTCTTCTGTTCGGAGTATTCTCATTTACCTACCCTGCTGCTTTTAGTCTTTACTGGGGATTCCAGAACCTTATTATTATCGGTCAGTCCTATCTACTCCGTAAAATCTGCGACCCCAAGGTCCTGAAACAGCAGGCTATTGAAGAAATGAAGGCAAAAAGGGCAGCAAAAAAGAATGCCGGGAAAGCAATTACTGCCGTTAAGGTTAAAAATGAAAACGGTGAAGTTGTCGATAAAACTCTTTCGACAAGCGAATTGAACAAATTCCGTCTGCAAAAGGCCAGAGAGCTTGACCTTCAGAGGTTTGCCGATGACGACGAACCGGAGGAAGATTCTTCGACTCAGGGTTTACCCGAATATTTAGGCAACCCGGATTTGGATGATAAGGGACAGAAAAAGAAAGACAAGAAAAATCCCGAAACGAAGGAGGATAAACAATAAGATGAAAGAATTGATTATATCAGGCAAAACCGTCGATGAAGCTGTGGAAGAAGCCTGTCAACAGCTTGGTCTTTCACGTGACGACGTGCATGTGGAAATTATTGAAAGTCCCAAAAAACGCCTTTTTGGTTCTTCTCCTGCAAAAGTCAGAGTAACCGAAAATGAAGACAACATTTCTGTAAAGGATTTACTATTCGGCCGGGAAGAAAAGGCAGACAAGCTACAAAAAGAAAAAACCGATGCCCCTGAAAAGCCCGAATTTCTAAAAGAAAAGATTCCCGAAAAACCTGCTTTCGTACAGAAGCCTGAGCCTCATTTGGACCTTGTGCCCAATGACGACGAGCCCGAGAAAGAGTTGCTGTCCGAGAAAAAGGAAGAAATCGTTCTTTCTGAAGAAGAATTGACTGCTCCCGCAAAAGCAGCCCTTGATTATTACAAACAGATGGCTCACGGTATGGGTGCAGATAAGCTTACATACAAGGTTGTCAAAACCGAACGCGGCGTTAAGTTTGTTATTGACGGCGACGACGCTTCTCTCGTAATAGGCCGGCGCGGAGAAACCATGGACAGCATGCAGTATCTCTGCATGTTGGTTTCCAGCAGAACAGATGGCGAATACAGTAAAATTACAGTTGATGTTTCCGAATATCGCAGCAAACGGGAAAAAGCCCTTATCGGACTTGCAAAAAAAGAGGCCGATAAAGTTTTGAAAAACGGATACAGCCGTACTCTGGAACCCATGAATCCTTACGAACGCCGTATCGTTCACAGCACGATTCAGGAAATATCGGGTGTCAAATCCGAGTCCACCGGAGCCGATCCTCACCGCCGTGTTGTGATTTCCGCTGAAAACGGAGGGAAAACACGCAGGCCTAGCGAAAAAGACAGGGGAGACCGCAGAGGAAATTTCTCCCGCAGGGACAGTAAGCCCGCCGAGCCCTATACAAACGAACCTACCCGCCCTGCAGATAACAGCAAGATGGATATGCTTTACAAGAAAATAGAACTTTAAGTCATTTTGAATTTCCGGGGTCAAAGGTCGGAGGTGCATGGTTATTTCCTGTACCAAGATCTTAGGCCCCGTTTTGTTTTGGAGGTTATAGATGGATATTTTTGATACAATCGCCGCAATATCAACCCCCGGAGGAACAGGCGGAATCGGCGTAATCAGATTATCCGGCGAAGACGCAATTTCCATTGCCGATAAGATATTCAGATCCATAAGCGGAGAAAAGCTGTCACAGATCAAAGGATATACGGCCAGACTCGGGGCAATATACGACCGGGAAACCCGTATAGATGAGGTTGTGGCCCTTGTTTTTCACTGTCCACGGAGTTATACAGGTGAAGACGTCGTAGAGCTGATGTGTCATGGCGGAGAGATTGCCTGTCATTCGGTTTTACGTCTTGCGCTTGATAACGGCGCGGTACCGGCTGGAAAAGGCGAGTTCACCCGCAGAGCGCTACTCAACGGAAGAATTACGCTTACCGAAGCTGAGGCGGTCTGTGATATTATAAATGCTGCGTCCGTCAGGGGTGAAATTGCCGCGGCAAATCTTGCAAATGGAGCTCTGGGGCAGAAAACCGGCGAAATCGGAGACAGGATAATGAGTGTTCAGGCACATCTGTCCGCGAGTATTGATTTTCCTGAGGAAGACGTCGATGAAATCGACCCGGATGAGTTGTTGCAGACACTTAACGGCGTAAAGGATGATCTTTCCGCTCTTGTAAAAAGTTATGATACCGGGAAAGCCGTGCTTCGCGGTGTTTCCGCTGCTATAATCGGAAGTCCGAACGTCGGGAAAAGTACAATTCTCAACATGATGTCCGGTGAAGAACGCGCTATTGTAACATCCATTCCCGGAACTACACGGGACATTGTCGAACAAAGGATTATGATAGGAGGAACTACCCTTATCATTGCCGACACAGCAGGTATCCGGGAAGGCGGCGATGTCGTCGAACAGATCGGTATAGGCATGGCATTGAAAAAACTTAATTCCACGGATATAGTAATTGCAGTTTTTGACGGGTCCAAACCACTGTCGAATGACGATCGGAGTATTATCAGTCTGACAAAGGACCGGAAATGTATCGCCGTTATCAACAAGAACGATCTTCCCAGGCAAATTGAACGGAAAGAAATAGAAAAAGAGTATAATATCGTCCGTGATATCTGCGCCAACAGCAGGGATGCTTTTGACACTATCAACACCGCTCTTGAAAAGCTGATAGGTATTTCCGATTTCGACGTTAACGAGCCTGTACTTGCAAACGAAAGACAGCGAAGGTGCGCCTCAGAGGCCCTGGAAGCGGTCTCCGAAGCAGTTTCTGCACTGAAAAATAATGCGCTGGATGCATGTTACTCCCTTCTTGCTGAGGGGCTCTCCGCTGTACTCAGACTTAACGGCAGGGACGTTACTGAATCGGTCCTTAACGAAGTATTTTCTAATTTCTGCGTAGGAAAGTGATTTTCAATGATAAAAAATATCGGCAAATTTGATGTTATTATTATCGGTGCCGGCCATGCCGGTGTTGAAGCGGCTCTTGCATCCGCCAGGATGGGTCTCAAAACCGCTGTATTTACTCTTTCGCTGGACGCGATTGCAAATATGCCGTGCAATCCCTCCATCGGAGGAACAGCAAAAAGTCAGATTGTTTACGAAATAGACGCTCTGGGAGGAGAAATGGGCCGTGCCGCTGATGCCTGCACTCTTCAGAGTCGTATGCTGAATCTAGCCAAAGGTCCCGCCGTTCATTCTCTAAGAGTGCAATGTGACCGCAGACAGTACCACAGATACATGAAAAGAGCCCTTGAGCGGGAAAAAAATGTATGTATTATCCAGGATGAGGTTACGGGTGTAGAGGCAAATGAAGGTAAAATTTGCGCCGTTACGACGCGCCTGAATGTCCGGTATGAGACCGTAGCGGCCGTTATAGCCACCGGAACATATCTAAAGGGGCGTATTTATGTCGGTGACAGTACCTGGGAAAGCGGGCCAGACGGAGTGGGTGCGTCAACCGGACTCAGTGCTTCACTGAAAGAACTGGGGATTCCTCTTCGACGTTTCAAGACAGGAACTCCTGCAAGGGTTCATCGCAGAAGCATCGATTATTCCGCGCTAGAGATGCAGAAAGGCGATGAAAATCCAATTCCGTTCTGTTTCGATCGCAGCGAGGATATCTGCAATGATGAGGTCTGTTATATCGCCTACACAAACGAAAAAAACCATCAAGTTATCAGGGATAACCTTTATCGGTCTCCATTGTACAGCGGTAAAATTGAAGGAATTGGACCGCGTTACTGTCCGTCAATAGAGGATAAAGTCGTAAGGTTCCCGAACAAGACTAAGCATCAGATTTTTGTTGAGCCATGCGGAGCAAACACCGACGAGATGTATCTTCAGGGTGTATCAAGTTCACTACCTTATGATGTTCAGGTTGAGATGTATCACACCATCAAAGGCTTTGAAAAACTGGAAATTATGCGCCCGGCTTATGCCATAGAATACGACTGTGTTAATCCCCTTCTTCTTATGCCTACACTGGAACTGAAGGCAGTCAGGGGATTATTCGGGGCGGGTCAGTTTAACGGAACCAGCGGATACGAAGAGGCCGCAGCGCAAGGTCTGATCGCAGGGATAAACGCAGCTCTATATGTACAGGGAAGAGAGGGAATCATTCTTACCCGTGACAATTCATATATCGGAACGCTTATAGACGATCTGACTACCAAAGGAACCAACGAACCTTACCGTATGATGACTTCCAGAAGCGAATACCGGCTTCTTCTGAGGCAGGATAATGCCGCCCAGAGACTGGGTGGAATAGGATACCGTACAGGTCTTCTGGATGAAGATCGCTACCGGCGAATGCTTGATGAGGACGCAGCGGTAGAAAAAGAAATCGAGCGCCTGAAGAATACACATATAAGGCCCACTCGGGAAGTAAACGAATGTATTACTGCCTGCGGCGGAACTCCTCTTACCGGAGGATGTTCACTGTACGAACTTATTAAACGTCCGGAGCTTTCATACAGAGGTCTGACCGCTGTTGATAAAAGCCGTCCTGTGGACATTACCTCCCGGATAATACTCAGGGTAGAAACCGGAGTAAAATACGAAGGATATCTGAAAAGGCAAACAGCCGCAGCGAATAAATCCCGTAGAATGGAACGTATGTTGCTGCCCGATAATATGGATTACAATTCGGTTACCGGACTCAGAATAGAAGCCAGGGACAAGCTGGCTACGATAAGACCGGTTACGCTCGGTCAGGCTTCCCGTATCAGCGGAGTCAATCCGGCGGATATCTCCGTACTGACAATCTGGCTTGCCAAACATTCAAAGGGTAATAAATAACATGATAGATCGACAGAAACTTTTATCGTATGCCGAACAATTCAATATTTCTGTAACTGAAGACGAGGCGGAAAAACTTGACAGGTACTGCGAACTGCTGATAGAGAAAAACAAGCATCTGAATCTAACGTCAATCACAGATCCCGATGAGGTTCTTGTGAAGCATATTCTGGATTCTCTGGTTTGCGCGGATTTGTCATATATTAAGGGAAGAGTCGCAGACGTTGGTACTGGGGGAGGTTTCCCCGGTGTTCCGCTGAAAATCCATCACCCTGAATGTGATGTCACGCTTATAGACGCTACCGGAAAAAAACTCAATTTTATTCGTGAGGCATGCTCTGAACTCGGGATAGTTATTAACAATGTCCACGGACGGGCGGAGGAACTCGGCCGGAAACAATACCGCGGACAGTTTGATACTGTCGTTGCCCGTGCGGTAGCGTCTCTTCCTGTTTTGTGTGAGCTTTGCATTCCTCTTGTCCGTACCGGCGGTTATTTCATCGCAATGAAAGGTTCGGAAGGCGAGACCGAGCTGAAAGCAGCTGCCAAAGCGATTAATATGTTGGGCGGAAGCGTGTCGGAGCTCATTAATCTGGAGCTTCCCGATGCTTCAGGAAGCCGGTCGATAATAGTTATAAAGAAGTATAAAAACACCCCGGAAACTTATCCCCGGGGCGGAAGCATTATACAAAAAAAACCTCTTTAGCGCTCATATGAGTACGGCATTTTATTATTGACAAAAATATACCGTACTGATATAATCAACAATGCGTTTGGCGGATTAGCTCAGCTGGCTAGAGCACTCGGTTCATACCCGGGGTGTCGTTGGTTCAAATCCTACATCCGCTACCAACGGACGTTTTACGTCCGTTTCGGCCCGGTGGTCAAGTGGTTAAGACACCGCCCTTTCACGGCGGTATCACGAGTTCAACTCTCGTCCGGGTCACCAAAAAAAGCGTGCTTTAACAGCACGCTTTTTTATTTTATCAAAGCTTATAATCAAGCCAGACCGATTTATTTATTCTGGCCTTTAGAAATATGTTCCTGAAGAATGCATCGACTACAAATGCAATCCACGGTCCCATAACATAGAAATACAATCCGGGAGCCCAGGAGTTTATTACATTACAGAAGAGGTATGTAAGCGCCGGTCTCAGAATAGTCACACTGAGCAGCGCGCTTATCGCCACGTATTTTACATCACCCGCGCCTCTGAGACAACCGGAAGATATTACCCTTCCGTTCTGAGGAATGATCCCTATAATTAATACATAGAAGGAAATAATAACACCGTAAATAACCTCTTCGTTGTCTGTGAAAAGAACGGCAAGAGGTCTACCGAAAAGAAAGATAAAAATCATCAGTCCGACCGCTACAACAGTACCTAATTTATTGGCGATTCTGGCGTTTATCATGGCTAGATTTTTATCATTTGCGCCGAGACTCTGACCTATTAGTGAAGTAGCTGCCGTGGATATTCCATCTCCCAGAGTAAAGGACAGCGAAGAAATTTGCGATACTATCTGGTATGCTGCGAAGGAATTTGTTCCGGTTTTCGCAATCAGTCTGGATGTAATCAAGAATCCTATTCTTAGAGCGGCCGATTCCATTATAGAACTGCCACCGACCTTGGCAAGACCATTTACGGTGTCTCTGTCAAACTTCGGAACAACCGGCTTGTAATAGCCATCCCTGTGCAGCAGGAAAAAAACGGAAATACAGCAGGAGATAATCATACTGATCAGGGTGGCGACGGCGGCGCCTTTTACTCCCATAACAGGGAATCCGAGTTTACCGTTAATAAGTATGTAGTTCAGAACGACGTTAACAATGTTGGCAGTAATATTTGTGACCATGGTTATTCTGGTCTGACCGATAGCTCTGAAGGCGGCGCAAATACACAGTGACCATGCGTTGAACAGCATGCCCTTGCTGATTGTCTGGAAATAGACAATACTCATATCGATGGTATCTTCATTGGCTCCGGCCAATCTCATCAGCCACGGAGCGCCGAAGTATCCGAGCAGTGTCATCATTATTCCAAATACTGTGATAATCGCAAGTGACTGTGATAGACACGAATTGGCACCCTCGCGGTTGTTTGCGCCTTTTCTGCGGGCGCAAATGGAGGTAGTGCCTACACACAAAGCCTGAGCCAGTATCAGAAGTATCATCCTAGGCTGGTTTGTAAGACCTACAGCCGCAATTGCGGCTGTTCCGATTTTTCCGACCATCATTGTATCCATTGAACCGATGACGCTCATCAAAGCTCCTTCAACGGTAGATGGCCACGCTATAGAAATACATCTTTTATACAGCGGTTTTATTTCTTCGCTGTCTATGTCATTGTTGTGCAGATCTTTAACCTTTAACAGGGATTCTAGCATTATTCACCTTTGCTGTGTCGTATTAAGAGCCTGCGTTATCGCAGGCTCTTAAACCATTTTATTTTCTTTTTATCATTTCGGTGCCGCCCATATAAGGTCTGAGGACCTCAGGAACCGTAATGCTTCCGTTTTCATGATAGTGATTTTCCAGAAGGGCAATAAGCATTCTGGGAGGAGCGACGCAGGTATTATTCAGTGTATGGGCGAGATAGCTTTTACCGTCTTCTCCCTTAATTTTTATGTTTAATCTTCTTGCCTGTGCATCGCCAAGATTACTGCAGCTGCAGACTTCGAAATATTTCTGCTGGCGGGGACTCCAGGCTTCAATATCACAGCTCTTTACCTTCAGATCAGCAAGATCACCGCTGCAGCATTCTAGTTGACGTACCGGAATGTCCATGCTTCTGAATAGTTCAACGCTGTATCTCCAGAGTTTTTCATACCAGTCCATACTGTCCTCCGGCTTACAGACGACAATCATTTCCTGCTTTTCAAACTGGTGGATTCGATAAACACCCCGCTCTTCTATACCGTGCGCTCCTTTTTCTTTTCTGAAACAGGGGCTGTAGCTTGTAAGTGTAAGGGGCATTTTACTTTCATCGATTGCCTGATCGATAAATCTGCCGATCATGCTATGTTCACTGGTACCTATCAGATACAGATCCTCCCCTTCGATTTTGTACATCATGGCATTCATTTCGGGGAAGGACATAACACCCTGAACGACGTTACCGTGAATCATGAAAGGAGGGATACAGTATGTGAAGCCTTTGGATATCATAAAGTCTCTGGCATAAGCGAGAACAGCTTCGTGCAAACGGGCAATATCACCGAGTAGATAATAAAAACCGTTTCCCGCTACTCTTCCGGCGGCATCAAGATCTATTCCCTCAACCGCTTCCATAATGTCGGTATGATAGGGGATATCAAAATCAGGAACGAGAGGTTTGCCGAAAAGCTCAACTTCTACGTTGTAGGAATCATCGGGACCGATGGGAACGGAAGCATCGATAATCTGTGGAATGGTATAGAGAATCTCCCTGATTTCATTCTTGTATTCTTCCTCCTTCTGCTCCAGTTCGGCAAGACGCGCTGCCTGATCAGAAACCTGCTTTTTGATTTCGTCAACTTCCTTAAGCTTTTCGGGATTGCCTTTGGCCTTGGCCATGATATAGCCAATCTGTTTTGACAATTTGTTGCGGTTGGCTCTGAGATTATCGGCCTCGATGATGGCAGCTCTATTAGAGGCATCAAGCTCGATTACCTTGTCAACCAGTTCGATTTTTTCATCCTGGAATTTATTTTTGATGTTTTCTTTTACCGCTTCCGGATTTTCTCTAATAAACTTTATATCTAACATTATGAAGTCCCTATTCTTATTTTCCTAATTTGTTGGCAAGATCTATCAGCTGGTCTTTAGAATAATAGTTTACGGTCAATGAGCCTTGGCCGGCACTGTATTTGATTTTCACCTCTACCCCCAATGTTTCCTGAAGGCTTAGCTCTACCTCTTTGATAAAAGTCTCCTGTTGTTTCGGTAGCTTCAATCCCGTCTGTGAAGGAGCTTTGGAGCACAGCTTTTCGGTTTCCCTCACGGTCAGCCCTTCAGTGACAACTTTGTCGGACATTGCAACACGAGCTTCATCTGTATTAAGTGATAGGATTGCTTTGGCATGTCCCGTGCTGATTGCACCGCTTCTGATATAATTCTGCACTTCACCGGGAAGGCTCAGCAGTCTGAGGGAATTCGAAACCGCAGGTCTAGATCGCCCCACGGATTTGGATATTTCTTCCTGAGTGTATCCACTTGCATCCATAAGCTTCTGATAGCCCTGCGCTTCTTCGATAGGGTCAAGGTCCTCCCTTTGAAGATTTTCTATCAGGGCGATAGTCATTGCCTCCAGGTCGCTGAAGTTTCTGACGACTGCCGGTATAGTGGTTTTCCCGGCAAGACGGCTAGCGCGCCATCTCCGTTCGCCTGCAACGATTTTGTAACCGCCTGACGGTACCGGTCTTACAAGAATGGGTTGAAGGACACCGTGTTGACGTATGGAATTAGCAAGCTGTTCAAGAGTATCATCGTCGAACACTTTTCTGGGTTGATTTCTGTCGGGTTCGATATCGGAGATTAGCAGTTCGCTTGGGGTTTCTTCGGCGACAATATGCACTGCGTTGTCAATAAACAGTGCGTCAAGGCCTTTTCCAAGGCCGCCTTTTTTAGACATCGCCGTCCCTCCTGATTCTGGGATTGTTTTCCAAGATCTCTTCAGCAAGCTTTTTGTATGATTCAGCGCCTTTTGAACCCTGGTCGTAATACATTACCGGCCGCCCATAGCTTGGAGCTTCGCTTAACCGAACGTTTCTCGGAATTGTGGTTTTAAACACCTTGTCGTTGAAATATTTATTGACTTCTTCAACGGCCTGTGTAGTAAGATTCAGTCTGGGGTCATACATCGTTAACAGTACGCCTTCAAGCTCAATTGTAGGATTGTACAGCTTCTTGACCTGTCTTACGGTGGACATCAGCTGCGAAAGTCCTTCAAGAGCATAATATTCGCACTGTATAGGTATCAGGATAGTATCCGCCGCGTTTAAACCGTTCAGAGTCAGCAGGCCGAGGGAAGGAGGACAGTCAATCAAAATAAAATCGTAATTGCTTTTTTCCTTAAGCAGGGCATCTCTGAGACGGTATTCGCGTCTCTCCATTGATACCAGTTCCAGCTCTGCGCCGGCAAGATCAATATTAGAAGGGATTACAGAAACGTTTTCAAAGGGAGTGAGAATAACAACCTCTTCGTTTTTTGAATCCCCGTTGATGATGTTGTAAATTGAAAGAGCTGTTTCTCTTTTTGATATGCCGTATCCGCTTGTGGAATTGCCCTGGGGATCAATATCTACCAGCAGAACCTTGTATCCCAAATTGCCCAGCTCGGCAGAAAGATTGACCGCCGTAGTCGATTTTCCGACGCCGCCTTTCTGGTTGGTTATTGTAATTATCTTTCCCATTTGCACCTCGTGTTTTATGTTCCACGTGGAACACTGTTGATAGATGAGTTCTAATGTTCCACGTGGAACACTAGAAAGAACATATTAAATAATATAATAAAAAGGTATAAAAGTAAATGTAATGTTAAAGAAAGCCGTACAGCAGAAACTGCTGTACGGCTGATTACATAGGGTTGTTGCAGTACCGAGTTGGTCTATAGTGCCCAGTTTCCGTCTTTGAAAAGGGCGACTTTACGGTTTTTCCATGTGAATCCGGTGATTTCAAGGTCTTTTGAACCGATCATGAAATCCACGTGAAGAATATTGTTGTTTATTCTTCTTTCGAAACACTGATCCTGGGTCAGAGAACCGAAATCATTCAATGTAGTCTCAAAACCCCGCCCCAGTGCAAGATGGCAGCAGGCATTCTCATCAAACAAAGTGTTATGGAAAAGTATGCCGCTGTTGTTGATAGGAGAATCATAAGGAACAAACGCACATTCTCCGAGATAACGGGAGCCTTCGTCATAATCCAGCAGAGTGCTAAGAAGTGCATCGTTTTGTTCTGCAAAAGATTCTACGACTTTGCCTTCATGGAACTTCAAATAAAAATTACTAATAATCTGTCCGTTAAAAGAAAGGGGCTTGGTGGAATAAGCAATCCCTTCAGCGCGACCTTTCATAGGGGAGATAAATATTTCTTCGGAGGGAATGTTGGGATTATAACGGACAAAGGTTCCTGGCAGAAGTTCATTTCCTCCTTCGAAGGAAGAATCCGGTATCAATTCAACCGAGAAATCAGTGCCGTTGGACGATTTGTATTTCAGGCTTTTTAAACCCAGAGTATTGAGATAATCGCATTTGTTCTGAAGATTTGCATTATGGTGTTCCCAGGCGGAGAGAGGGTCATCAAGGGCACGGGAAGCAGAGAGAATGGCCTTCCACAGCAGTTCCACGGCACGGGCAGTGCTGACGGCAGGGAAAACTTTTTGCGCCCATTTTTTTCCTGGAACAGCAGCTATACACCACTGATGTTTATTTTCCATACGGTCACGTATAGGACGGATTGTACGGAGTTTTGATACAGTGGCTGTAGTATATTTGTTTCTGTCTATCCCGTTCAGTCCGTCCGGATCATCACTGTCAAGCCAGATAATGCAGGGAAGAACCTTTTCGCGATGTTTCCACAACGCAAGGATATCGGAATTCACTTTGTTCAGGGATTGCTGGGTTTGCCATTTATAATGAAGTATTTCCAGCTGAGAATAGGTCCATTGCACAGTAACTTTTCCTGCGCCGGCCCTGTAGCATTCCTCTGTTAAAATTTCCACAAACTCCGGCTGGTCGAGAGAGGCGATGATGTCAACTTCCTGACCTTTCTGGACATTCACACCCATAAGTGCAATCAGTCGAGCATAGTTGATCAAATATCTTTTTTTCATATACCGCAACCTACAATTCGTATAATTTTTAACGTTTATACAGAAATAATCAGTTTTTCAGGTGTTTTTCAAACCATTCGGTAATTTCACGAAGTCTGCGAATACGGTTCCTGGGCTTTCCGCTGCGGGACAATTCGTGGTCTTCGCCCTTGAACATGCACAGACGGGTATCCACACCCTTATATTTCAAGGCGCTGAACATCTGAAGGCCCTGATCGAGGGGGCACCTGTAATCCTGGTCGCTATGAATAAAAAGGGTCGGGGTTTTTATATTGTCAGCGTATTTAAGCGGCGACAGATCCCACATCTTTTCGGGACTGTTCCAGGGAGAGGAATCGGTCTGATCGACCGAGAAAAGCGGGCCTATATCGGATACGCCGAAAAAGGACAGCCAGTTGGAAATACTGCGCTGGGATGCAGCGGCCTTGAAACGGTCGGTATGTCCGATTATCCAGTTAGTCATAAATCCGCCGTAACTGCCGCCCGTAACCCCGAGACGGTCTGCATCTATATAGTCGTTTTCGGAAAGAGTTTTGTCGAGGAATCCCATGATATCGAGATAATCCTGATCGCCGTAATGACCTCTGATATCTGCAAATGCGTCACCACGTCCGTCGCTTCCGGTGGGGTTACAGAATATTACTGCATATCCCATTCCTGCCCAAAGTTGCATTTCATGAAAGTAGCAGTTTCCGTACACCGTCTTCGGCCCGCCGTGAATATCCAAAATTGCGGGATATTTTTTACCCTCTTCGTAATTTACAGGAGGAATTATAAATCCGTGAATAACAGTGCCTTTTGTATTGGTGAAGAAGATATCTCTGGGAGTGGAAGTCTCATATTCCTGTGTAAGTGATGAATTCAGTTCAGTCAGGGGATGCTCTTCACCGTTAAGGGTTATTGAAGTAATCTCGCCGCCGTCTACACCGCGAAGGGCAACCGCGGCAAATCCGTCGCCGTATTGCACGAATTCACTTATCCGACCGCGCTTGTTGGAGATTCGGGTGATTTCTCCGGATGAAAGATCCATAGACATAATATGGGAGGAATCGTCAAGAGTGGAAATGAAATATATCCGTTTGTCAATTACGGGATCATTCTGCGTGATTGAGGGACCGAACATAATATCGGAACCTACGGAATCTCCCAGAGACTGCTCTCCGTTATTTAACAGTTCCACGCGGTTTTTTTTAGAAAGATCGCACAGATAGACATGGGGATTCTCGTTAATGCCGTACTGTTTATGGACGCTTGCGGAAATAACAATATTCCCGTTTTCAAGAAAACCGGCGTAATAATGAGAAGTACCCATTTCTACAGATATATCAATAGCAGAAAGGGAGTCAACGTCCAGGATAAGCAGACGATCAGATTCTTCCTGCATGTTTTCATAACGGCTTACGGAGTAAATAATCTGCTTTTTGTCAGCAGAAATATCCATAAATGTAACATTTGTAAACTCATCGGAAAGGGCCCGGATCGCCCCTTTGTCATAAAGGTAGAGACGGGAGCGCTTTTTGTTCATAAATCCTAGGCCGTTAAACCAAAACGGAAGCTCATCCAGAACTTGAAAATCGGAATCTTCTTTCATCTCTTGCAAAGCTTTGTCCATATCTCCGTTGCAGGATGAGACGCTTTTTGCGAAATCCCGGGAATAACCGGCAGTAAAAAAAAAGCGATCCTCGGAAACAAATAAAATGTCGGAAATCAAATAATCAAGTCTTTTCCACTCGTATGCTTCGCCGCCGTCGTAGGGCAGAATATTCATCACAGTCAGAGGGCGTCCTTGTTTCTGGTTTTCCTTATCCTTGGCGTTGCGGCAGGAAAAGAAAAGAACGCCCTTGTCGGTGCAGTAGTAGGAATCCACATCACCGGAATATGTCAGCCTTACGGTCCGGTTATCCCGTAATCTGTACAGATCGCTTTTATATTCGTTGTCATCAAGATTGGCGCGTTTTACTGTAAAGAACAAGTCGTTTTCATAAACTCTCAGATTGTGGGGGTATACAAATCTTGAAAAATGCTCATAGTCAACTTTTTTCATACTAATCACACGTCCCTGCATATTTTTTTAATTATATACTCATTGTTTAAAATATAACAATAAACTCCTGTATGAGAGCCGTGCAATAATGGTATAATAACCGTCAGAGGTGATATTGATGGAATTTACAAGAGAAGACGCTATTGCTTTACTGAAAAAATACAACAGTGAACCTTTTCACATTCAGCACGCCCTTACCGTTGAGGGAGTAATGCGCTTTTTTTCCGAAACGGAAGGTTTCGCCGGCGAAGCCGATTTCTGGGCGCTTGTAGGACTTCTTCACGATATTGATTTTGAACAGTATCCAGAACAGCATTGTATCAAGGCGCCTGAACTTCTGCACGAAATAAATGCTCCGGATGATTTTATCCATGCGGTCTGTTCACATGGCTACGGCCTGACTGTTGATGTAAAACCGGAACACAAAATGGAAAAAATACTGTTCGCAACGGATGAACTGGCAGGCCTGATTGGCGCAGCTGCCCGTATGCGTCCCAGTAAAAGTGTTTCGGATATGGAGATGTCCTCTCTGAAGAAAAAATTCAAGGACAAAAAATTCGCGGCAGGATGTTCCAGGGATGTCATTCAGAAAGGTGCTGATGAACTTGGATGGGCGCTTGATGATCTTCTTCAGAAAACAATTCTAGCCATGCGTGAATGTGAAGAAAAAATTACGGCTGAAGCCGAATTGCTGTCTAGATAAAAAACGTTTAATATTTTCTAAAAATAATTTTTTCATTGTCCGCGTAACCGGACAACCGCTTTGTTACAATATCCTCAGAAGATATAAAAAACGGAGGATATGGTAATGAAAAAGTCTTTTTTTACTGATGTATGTCTGGAAATATTGGGTCTGTCCTACAATGATTTAAAAAGGACGATTCCGTCTGAAGATTGTACCGACTGGGAAGAAAAGTATGCGAAAGTGTTTCCGGAACTGATGAAAGGACAGACCGCTATCCGCCGCCATGAACCGACGGTTCATTTGACGGTCCGATTTCCCGGATACTGCAATGCCGAAACGGGCAGAGCTATCCGAAAATTAACACAGAAACCTCTATACTTTCAATTGCCGGGGAAAAATGATAATATACAGTTGTCAAGAAATGAATAACCGTATTTTTCGGAGGGACTGGAATGGATTGTGCCACAATATATCTTGTAATTCCCTGTTACAACGAGGAGGAGGTTCTTCCTGAAACAGGCAGACGTCTTAATGACAAAATGAACGCGTTAATCAGTGCCGGAGCCATCCGTTCTGACAGCAGGGTTGTATTTGTGGATGACGGTTCCAAGGATGCCACCTGGTCACTGATAGAGCAGTTTCACGAAGAAAGTCCTCTGTTTCGGGGAATTAAGCTTTCCCGGAACAGAGGCCATCAAAATGCTCTTCTTGCGGGTCTGATGACAGTGCGAAACGACGCTGACGCCGTTATTTCGATGGACGCCGATCTTCAGGACGACATTAACGCTGTTGACCTCTTCATTCAGAAATTTTACAACGGCTGTGATATCGTATACGGTGTAAGAAGTGCCCGGAAAACAGACACTGCTTTTAAAAGGATGACGGCTCAGGGATTCTACAAGGTTATGGAAAAGCTCGGGGCGAAGGTTGTGTATAATCACGCCGATTACAGACTGATGAGCAGGCGTGCGCTGGAGGCTCTTTCTCAGTTCCGGGAAGTGAATCTGTTCCTCAGAGGAATTGTAACCCTGGTCGGATACAAGACCGATTTTGTCGAATATGAACGTGCGGAAAGATTTGCCGGAGAAAGCAAGTATCCTCTGAAAAAGATGATTTCTTTTGCCTGGGACGGTATTACATCTTTTTCGGTGAAGCCTATTAAAATGGTAGTAACAGCGGGTGCTGTGACCGTAATCGCTTCTATTATAGGTTTCATCTGGTGTATCGTGCGAGCGGCGTCCGGTAATCCGATGCAGGCCGTTGCTCCCTGGGCAATATCCCTCTGGCTGCTGGCAGGGATTCTGCTTCTGTCGGTTGGTGTCGTAGGTGAATATGTCGGGAAAATCTACTGCGAAGTCAAGGGCCGTCCCAGATTCATCATAGAAAAATACATTTGATTCATTGATTTCTGTATGCTAAAATAATAAAAACTGAATATAAAAAGGACAGTACGGTACGTCTTAACAACGAGTAAAAGGGAAACAGGTGCAAATCCTGTACGGACCCGCCGCTGTAACGGAGTAGTCGATAATCATCTGTGTCACTGGATTTTCCGGGAAGGCCGATTATTGATGTCTTATGCCGAAGCCAGAACACCTTCCGCGTGTATGTCCTGCTTTATTACCGACGATGATTCGGAGATGGAGCTATATGCCACCCCATTAGGTGGCATGTTTTTGTAGCCTTCTGCCTCCGATTATCATACAAATAATTGGAGGTTTATTTTTATGCAAAAAAAAGGAAGTAAAATATTAGTTCTGGTGCTCGTGGTCTTGCTGGTATTGTTTCTGCTGCTGAAATTCGTTATCAGGCCTGCTGGTCTGTTCGGGGTCAAGAAGATTACAATTCAGATAAATACAGACGAGTTCAACAAAACATTCAGCGTAAAAAGCGATGCGGATAATCTCGCCGACGTCCTGTTGGAAAACAATCTGGTTGAAGGCGAAATCGGAGAATATGGCCTGTATATTCATGCCGCAGGCGGACGAGCAGCTGACCCCGCAAAAGAGGAATGGTGGGGAATATACCAAACCGGAGAAATGCTTATGTCCGGTGCCAGTGATACTCCGGTTGCAAACGGTGACAGTTTTGAACTGGTTCTGGAGACGGGTTACGATTATTAACGATTATTAATAATTAACCCCGGATGCATGATTTGTGCATCCGGGGTTTCATTTAAAGTTGAGATTATTCGGCAATATAAATTCTTTTTATTACACAAGGCGTTACGGGAAGGTCTCTGAAACCCGTCTTTGTCCCGGCAATGGCGTCTACGGTATCCATACCGTCAACAACACAGCCAAAAGCAGCGTAGTTTCCATCAAGATGAGGAGAATCCGCGTGCATTATAAAAAACTGAGAACTGGCAGAGTCGGAATCCGCGGCGCGCGCCATGGATATTACTCCACGGGTATGTTTTAGAGGGTTGTTTACTCCGTTAGCGGCAAATTCGCCTTTGATGGTCTCATTGCTGCCGCCCGTGCCGTTACCAAGGGGATCACCGCCTTGAATCATAAATCCGGGAATAATCCTGTGAAAGGTAAGTCCGTCGTAAAAGCCATCCTTTACAAGCTTTTCAAAGTTTTCGGCAGTGATAGGAGCTGCATCATATTTTAGCTCAAGCTTGATCGTTCCGCCGTTTTCCATTTCAATTACTATCATTGTGTTTTTCCTTTTTTATTATAGATTTTGCTTCTTCGATTAAATCATTCCGATTGTTCGGCAGACTGCCGTCAATCACTTTTGAAAGAAGTAATTTAAGAACAGGGAGTACTTCTTCAGGGTGCTTTCCGTTTAAAAGAGAAGAGATTTCCTGACGGCTGATGTTCATAGATGAGAGGGAATAACAGTCACCGCGGGCAAGAACTCCTTTTACCTCTCGGCGAAAGCCGGAAAGACGTCCGAGACGGTTGTGATAGCTGATATCATGAGCCAGACAGTCGGCTCGTTTGAGCTTGGTCACAAGAAATACATTTTTACTGCCAATCCGTTCCAGCCACTGGCGGGCACTGACAGGAGTAGCCTCATGCGGGCAGTCATGGTTTTCAACCAGCAAACATACAGTGTCAGTTATTTTTTGGGGATAGCGAAGGCGAGTCATTATTGCACGAGTCTTGTCGCAGGAAGTCTGCATATGACCGTAAAAGCGGCCCCGCCCCGAATCGCTGACAGAAAAACACTCGGGTTTTCCGATGTCGTGTAGCAAAGCGGCCAGACGCAGAATCAGGTCCGGTTCAACATTGTCAACCGTAGCGCAGATATGTCCGAGAATGTCGAAGCAATGATTCGGATTGTGCTGATCAAATCCTTCGCAGGATTCAAGCTCGGGAATAATCTGATAGATTATGGATCTGTATCTCCAGATTAGGGAACCTGCAAGATCGCACATAAGGATGGCAGACAATTCATCTCGAAGCTCCTCTGGCGCGACATTTTTAAGATTCTCGCGAAGATTGAATGCCGCGGCTGCGGTTTCGGCATCCGGCTGAAAATCCAGTACAGCACTGTACCGTATCATGCGTAAAATAGCGACACTGTCCTCGGTAAATTTGACGTCAGGGCTGCAGACAGTGCGAAGGGTATGGGTGGCAATATCATCCATTCCGTTATAAGGATCGATGACAGGGCCGTTTTTCCGGCAGGCCATGGCATTTATCGTAAAATCCCTGCGCCGTAAGTTATCTGACAGTCGGGGAGAATAGGAAAGTTCCTCCTCGCCGGCGGCACTGCAGGACTCCGGGGACGATTGCATGGTGGAGATTACGATTTGTCGGCCGTGAATTTTTATATTAACCGGTCCGTTTCTTGAATTTTCGGGTTCGGGAGAATATTTTGAAAGACTGGCGGTAATCTGTGAAGGAAGAGCATCGGAACACAATTCGAAAACGTCCGGTTCTTCTGACAGCAGCAAATCTCTTACGGAGTCGCCGACCGCAAAAACTTTATAACCGTCGCTCATCAATACGTTCATTACGGTTCTAACGTAATCCGGTAAATTCATACAAAAATAAAATACAGGGCACTAATCGTGCTCATTTGGAAATGATGGTTCATAGTTTTGCTCCAAGGCAATATAGAAAATATTAATCTTTATTATACAGGATTATTCATAATCGGGTCAACTGCGATAGGATATTATAATGTTGTTTTGACAGTATAATATTAGTATAATAAAGACGCATTTAAATTCTATTGATACGGCAGGTTTAGTGATTTGTCAGAAACATTTGATGCTGTGATTATCGGCGGAGGTCCTGCAGGGCTGATGTGTGCCGTGAATTCAGCCGGAAGAGGTAAGAAAACAGCGGTTATAGATAAGAATATTCCCTCGCTGCCACGGAAACTACTGATATCCGGAAAGGGCCGCTGCAATGTCACTAATGACTGCGATGATGATTTCTTTTTTTCTCATATTGCTTCGGGAGATAGGTTTCTGCGAAGCTGTTATGCATCCTTCGGATGTTCAGAAATCATGGAATGGTTCATAAACAGGGGTATTCCTTTGAAAACCGAAAGAGGTGGAAGGGTATTCCCCGAAAGTGATAAATCCGCAGATATAGCCGGAGCGCTTCAAAAAGCAGCCGAAGAAGCGGGTGCGAAGCTTCTGAAAGGAAAAGTAAGTGAAATCCTACTTGACAAGGGATCCGTAAAAGGAGTTAAGCTTGCCGATGGAAGTGAAATACTGTCCAGAGCTGTCGTTCTCGCGACAGGTGGTCTAAGTTATCCCGGAACCGGTTCTGACGGAAGCGGATACTTCCTGGCTCAAAAATCCGGGCATACAGTAACCGAACTATTTGGATCCATTGTACCAATAGAGTGTACTGATGAGGAATGTTCCGAATTACAGGGCCTTTCTCTCAGAAATATTTCTTTAAAATGGCCGGCAGAAGGAAAGACCAGGTATATGGATCAGGGGGAGATGCTTTTCACTCATTTCGGAGTGTCCGGTCCGCTAGTTCTGACTTTAAGCACTGTTATGCGAAATAAAGATATATCCGGAACGCAGCTCTCGATTGATTTAAAGCCTGCACTTGATATGGATACTCTTGATAAAAGAATACTCCGGGATTTTTCAAAAAAGACAAATAGGGATATTAAGAATGCTCTTGATGAACTGTTACCAAAAAGCCTGATTCCTGTTATAATCAAAAAGAGCGGGATTAATCCCGGGACCAAGATAAACAGTATTACCAGTACACAGCGCAGGGCGCTTGTCACAGCGATAAAAGATTTTCGACTGACTCTACGTAAACTCAGGCCGGTCAGCGAGGCGATAGTAACGGCGGGCGGAATATCTCTCAAAGAAATAAATCCGAAGACTATGGAATCCAAAATTATTTCCGGTCTGTATTTTGCCGGAGAAATAATGGATCTGGACGGGATGACGGGAGGATTCAACATCACAATTGCTTTGTCCACCGGATATACCGCGGGTAATAATATTTAGCGGAGGAGAAAATGAAAGCTATAGCAATAGACGGACCCGGAGGAGCCGGGAAGAGCACCATAGCAAAAAAGATTGCTTCAGAGCTTGGATTTCTTTATGTTGATACTGGCGCGCTGTATCGCGCAATCGGATATTATGTGCTCAGCAAAGGTTGTGATGTCGCTGACGAGAGCGGCATTATGGATTTGCTGGCCAGTATACAGATTGATTTAAGATTTGTCGATACCGAGCAGAGGGTTTTCCTGAATGACACCGATATTTCCGGAAAAATCAGAACGGAGGCTGTTTCAATGGCTGCTTCAGCTGTATCCGCACTGCCGAAGGTAAGGTATTATCTTCTTGAGTTGCAGCGCAGCCTTGCACATCAGAACAATGTTGTTATGGACGGGCGAGACATCGGGACCGTAATTCTCCCCGATGCAGATGTGAAAATATTCCTTACTGCTTCCCCCGAAGAACGTGCGCGCAGAAGATATGAGGAGCTGACAGAAAAAGGTATAAGTGCCGATTACAGTTCCGTGCTTGATGATTTGAGAAAGCGAGACTATGATGACAGTAACCGGAAGACCGCTCCTTTGCGTCCTGCGGAAGATTCCATTCATGTGGACACTACCGGCAATTCTCTGGAGCAGTCAATCGAATTACTTACTGGAATAATCAAGGACAATCTGTGAAATATGTCATTAAGAAGAGCATTGAAGATTATCCTCAAGCCTATGTATCTTTTTTTCTGGGGACTCAAAGCGGAAGGCTTAGAAAATATCCCGGAAGAAGGTCCATTCATAATCGCGGGTAATCATATTCATTTTGACGATCCGATAATGCATGCCATAGCGGTCGGACGGGACTTTAAAATCATGGCAAAGTCCGAACTGATGAAAAATCCGATTACTGGTTCTTTTTTGAAAGCTATTGGTGCTTTCGCTGTGGTAAGAGGTACAGCTGATCTCGGTTCCTTGGACTACTCGATAAGCATTCTGAATAACGGAGAAGGGTTGCTGATTTTTCCCGAAGGAACAAGGTCAAGGACAGGAAAACTCGGCACATTTAAACAGGGCGTGGCGTACATTTCCGAGAAAAGCGGTATCCCAGTGATTCCTGCTGCAAGAATAAAACGCAATCGTGCTTTGTTTTTCCCTGCCGTTACATTGAAGTACGGCCGCGCGGTAATTCCCGGCAGTATTCAGGACGGTGAAGCGTCAGCCTCCGGAAGGATTATTTTCGCTGATATCCTCAGAAATGAAGTAGAGAAACTGATAAATGAGGGGTAGACTATGCCGGAAATAATAGTGGCCGAAACGGCAGGGTTTTGTTTTGGCGTGGACAGAGCTGTCAAGCTATGCAACAGTATCCTTGACCGAGGAGAACGTGCCGTAACCCTCGGACCGATTATCCATAATGACAGGGTTGTTTCAGAGCTGAATTCAAAAGGCTGTTTTGCGGTTTCTTCTCTGGAAGAGGTTCCGGAGGGCTCGTCTCTTGTAATCCGAAGTCATGGCGTTCCCCGTAGTGTATATGACGAATGCTCAAAGCTGAATATTCATGTTGAAGACGCCACATGTCCTTTTGTGGCAAAAATACACACAATAGTTTCTGAATATTCTGAAAGAGGCGCTGGTGTACTGATAGCCGGAGATTCCAGTCATCCGGAGGTCATAGGAATAGCAGGTTTTTGCGCAGAGAATCCTGTTATATTTTCAAACGAAGAAGAGATGGAAAGGCTCTCTGCCGCTATAAAAACCGACAGAGAGTTTATCATGGTTGCTCAGACAACCTTCGATTTGAAGAGATACGATAAATGCAAAGAATATGCAAAAAAAAACTATACAAAGATTCGAATTTTTGATACAATATGTAATGCTACAAAAATGCGCCAGAATGAGGCGGAGGAGCTTGCGTCCCGCAGTGACGTATGTATCGTTATCGGAGGACGGATCAGTTCCAACACCGCAAAATTGGCCTCTGTCTGTGAAAGACACTGCAGGACCTATTGCATAGGCGGTGCGGATGAATTAAAGGACAGTATGATATTCGGAGCTGAAAAGATCGGCGTAACAGCCGGTGCTTCAACGCCTGCTCCGTTAATTGAGGAGGTGCTCACGAAAATGAGCCAAATTATCAAAGACGAAGATTTTAATTTTGAGGAGGCGCTTGAAGAGTCCCTGCATCTGGTTCACAGAGGCCAGCGTGTCGAAGGTATTGTAACTGCAATCCGGCCCAATGAGGTTGTTGTAGATATCGGTTCCAAACACACAGGGTTTATTCCTATGGACGAGCTTAGTGAAGATCCGTCCGCTAAACCCGAAGATATTGTCAAGGTTGGCGACAAAATCAACCTTATGGTTACAAAGGTTCAGGATCTTGAAGGATTTGTTACACTTTCCAAAAAACGTGTTGAATCGGAAAGGGGTTTCGAGGATCTGGAAAAGGCCGTTGAAGACGGTACGATTTTTGATGCTTATATCAGCGAGGTTGTAAACAAAGGCCTTGTTGCTACAATAAAAGGTGTTCGCGTGTTCATCCCCGCTTCACAGGCGACGCTTCGCCGTGGTGAGTCCTACGAGGAACTTGTACATACTCATCAGAACATGCGTGTTATCGAGGCTGACGGAAAACGCCGCCGTGCAATCGGATCAATACGTTCGGTTCTTGATGAAGAGAACCGTAAAAAACGTGAGTCTTTCTGGAATGAAATCGAAGTGGGCAAACGTTATACCGGTATTGTGAAGTCTTTAACAGATTACGGTGTGTTTGTTGATCTCGGTGGTGTTGACGGTATGGTTCACAAGAGTGAGCTTTCCTGGGGCCGCGTAAGAAAGCCTTCCGATCTTGTCAGCATCGGGGACACAATCGATGTATACGTTAAAGATATCGATGCCGAGAACAAAAAGATTTCTCTCGGATATCGCAAGAATGATGATGATCCATGGAACGCTGTTGCAGAAGTTGCTATTGGCTCAGAGTTCGTAGGCCCTGTTGTATCCGTAACAAAGTTCGGTGCTTTCGTTAACATCCTTCCCGGTGTTGACGGTCTGGTTCATATAAGTGAGATATCCGATTCCCGTGTTAAGGCTGCATCTGATGTTGTAAAGGTCGGAGACGACGTAAAGGTTCGCCTTATCGGTCTCGACAACGAGCGCAGACGTGTCTCCCTTTCTATGAAGACCCCCGAGACTGAAGTATCTGAAGCACCTGTCGAGGCAGTTGAGTCAACAGAGGAATAATTATCCTGTTCTGTCACAAATTCCGGACAAATCCTGTTTTTCAGGCTTTGTCCTTTTTGTTTTTGATTTTTTCAATTATTGTGGTATCTTAGTATTGTCTTTGATTTATTTTACCTGGAGGTAATGGTTTTGGATTATCCTTTTGATTCTGAATTTATTCTGCGGAACAAACGCTCTTTAAAAAAAGAATTTGAAAACCATCCCGGGTTGATCAAGAAAAATATTGCTCTGCTGTCCGGTACCACCATCGGAGAGATAAAGAGCATTCTCGAAATTTTTCTTCTTCAAAACGGGATTCAACCGGTATTTTATATCGGTGATTACAATAAATACTATGAAGATATTGTATTTGATGATGGTACTCTAGGGGATTTCCATCCGGATGTGATATATATCCATGCAGGCCTGAAATGTATCTCCGGATTCCCCGATCTCGGGGCTTCTCCGGATGCATGCCGGGTCGCGGAAGATTCCATTTTCGCTTCTTATAAAACAGTCTGGAAAGCAGCAGAAAAGTATTCATGTCCTGTTATTCAGGATAATATCGAGTATCCTGCGGTTCGGGTAATGGGGAATTTTGAGGGGGTTCATCCTTCCGGCAAGATAAGAATTATAAACCGCCTTAACGAGCGGTTTGCGCAGTATGCATACGAAAGCAAAGGACTTTATATCAACGACGTTTGCTATCTTTCCTCCAGATTCGGAATAGACAATTTCGCGGATCCTACTTATTACAATGCTTACAAGTACTCTGTCAGTCCGGATTATGTTCCCTTTCTTTGCTATTCGGTATCCAATATCATCAAATCTTTGTTCGGAAAGAACAAAAAAGCCCTCATCTCAGATCTCGATAATACTCTCTGGAATGGCGTAATCGGTGATGACGGCATAGAAGGAATAAAAATCGGAAAAGAAATGCCGGAAGGCATTGCATTTTCCGATATGCAGCAGTACCTTAAAGATCTGTCAAAAATAGGTGTTATTCTCGGGATTTGCAGCAAAAATGAAGAGGAAGTTGCAAAAAGCGGGTTTTCCCATCCTTCTTCAGTTTTGAGTGTGGACGATTTTGTCTCGTTCAAGGCAAATTGGCATCCAAAAGCCGACAATCTGACACAGACTGCTGAGGATATGAATCTAGGAATAGATTCATTTGTGTTTACGGACGATAATCCCGCTGAGAGAGAAATAATCAGAGCGATGGAAAAGGGTGTCACCGTTCCGGAACTTTCTGCGCCTGAATATTTCGCGCGAACAATTTCTGATGCCGGTTATTTTGAAGTAACCTCGCTTTCAGAGGATGACAAACATCGCATTGATATGTACAAACAAAATAATCTGCGTTCTCAGGTAGCTGCGACTGTTACCGATTATGGGGAATATCTGAAATCCCTGGAAATGAAAGGATATATTGAACCGTTTACAACCGGCGCAGTTGAACGTATTACTCAGCTAGCTAACAAAACAAATCAGTTCAACCTTACAACAAGACGCTATACAATTGAAGAGATGACTGATGTTATCTTCAGTCCTTCCTATATAACATTGTACGGCAGGTTGGAGGATAAATTCGGAGACAACGGAATAGTTACTGAAATCATTGCCAAAAAGAATGATGATACACTTGATATAGTCCTGTGGCTTATGAGCTGCCGAGTTTTTAAACGTGAGTTGGAATACGCCATGTTTGATTCGTTGGTGGAAAAGGCGCTTTCTTCCGGAATAAAGAAGATTACCGGTCATTACTATAAGTCCGAAAAAAACGTCATAGTTAAAGATTTTTATCGATCCCTCGGATTTGTTTCCGTTGAGGAAAGCGATACAGACTGGGAATATGAAATTCCCCAAGACTATAAATGTAAAAACAATTCAATTGAGGTGGTAAAATGAACAAACAGGAAATAAAAAAAAGACTGAATGCGATTTTTTGCGATATTTTCGATGATGACAACATTGTACTGGAAGATAACACTACTGCGGATGATATAGAAGACTGGGACAGCCTGGAGCAAATCAATATACTCACTTCTGCGGAAAAAGAATTCGGAATAAGATTCTCAGTAGGAGAAATTGAGAATCTTCCCGATGTTGGTGCGATGATTGATCTTATTTACTCAAAATTATAAGATAAAAAAAGAGCAGTCAACTCACTGCTCTTTTTTAAATGTCAGACATTAAATCTGAAAAGAGTTACGTCTCCGTCTTTCATGACGTACTCCTTTCCTTCACTGCGGACAAGACCTTTTTCTTTTGCGACTGTCATACTGCCGCAGGCTTTTAGATCATTAAAGGCGACTATTTCAGCACGGATAAACCCGCGTTCAAAATCGGTGTGAATTTTTCCTGCTGCCTGAGGAGCTTTGGTTCCTTTTTTTATTGTCCAGGCGCGTACCTCGTCGCTGCCGGCTGTAAGGAAAGAAATCAGGCCCAGGATGGCGTAGCCTTCTTTAATTAACTGGTCCAGACCGCTTTCCGCTATGCTGAGATCGGCAAGAAATGCCTCACGTTCGGAAACGTCCAAAGCGGCTATTTCCTCTTCGGTAGCCGCACATACCGCTGTAACGCCGGCACTGTCTTCGGAGGCATGTTCAGCGACCATATGATAATATTTGTTTTCAGAAATGCCGTTTAAAAGGTCGTCATCAGAAATGTTGGCGACGTAAATAACCGGTTTGGCGCTAAGAAGAGGGGTATCGGAGAGCATGGCGGCTTCATCAGGAGTGTTTTTCAGAAGAGAGCGTGCAGTTTTCCCTTCAAGCAGGCCTGCCTTGAGATTCTGTAAGAATTCCAGCTCTGAAGCAAGAGATTTATTGCCTTTCATAGCCTTCGATGTACGGTCAATACGTCTGTCCAACATCTCGATATCGGAAAAAATCAGCTCGGTATCTATAATATTGATATCACGAATTGGATTAATGGAACCGTTAACATGAACAATATCGTCATTTTCGAAACAACGAACAACATGAACGATAGCATCTACTTCCCGGATATGTGAAAGAAATTTGTTTCCCAGACCTTCTCCTTTCGATGCACCTTCGACAAGGCCTGCGATGTCAACAAATTCGACAGTTGCAGGGGTGTTTTTTTTCGGAGAGTAGACCTCAGCCAGCCAATCCAGCCTTGCATCAGGTACCGTAACAACACCCATATTGGGTTCTATGGTACAAAAAGGATAGTTTGCCGCCTGTGCTCCGGCGTTGGTTATAGCATTGAAAAGGGTGCTTTTGCCGACATTAGGCAACCCGACGATTCCAAGTTTCATAATAATAGCCTCAGTAGTAATCATTTTTCTAATTTTATATTATAAGGTCAAACAGACAAATTGACAACAAAAAGCGTTTAGACATGAGTGGTATAAATGCACATATTATTCAAATGTGCTATAATATCGAAGAATACGTAAAATCCGGGAGGAGTAAAATGATAATTGCGCCCTCAATATTAGCCTCCGACTTTACACAGCTTGGATACGAATGTCAGGATATCCTTGAAGGCGGGGCCGAATGGATACATTTTGATGTAATGGACGGGGTTTTTGTGCCGAATATTTCTTTCGGAATTCCCGTTCTGCAGTCTCTGTCAAAACAAATTAAAGCATTTTATGATGTTCATCTCATGATAGTTAATCCGGAAAAACATATCGAAAGTTTTGTAAAAGCCGGAGCGTCAATGATTACGTTCCATATTGAAGCAACCGACAAACCGAACGAGCTGGTAGAGTTAATTCATTCTTTCGGAGTAAAAGCGGGAATTTCTTTGAAGCCCGGAACTCCGGTAGAGGATGTTCTTCCTTTTGTGGATATCGCCGATATGATTCTGGTCATGTCTGTTGAACCTGGTTTCGGAGGACAGCACTTCATGCCGGAAATGTGTAAAAAATCGAGAGCGATCCGTGATTATTCAAACAAAAAAGGATTCAGAGATTATCTTGTCGAAATGGACGGTGGCATAGATTCCGAGACGGTGTGCATTGCGGCAGAATCCGGAGTGAATGTATTCGTTGCCGGGTCCGCTGTTTTTAAAAATGAAAATCGCGGTAGTATTATTAATCATCTATTATTTCAAGCTGAAAGGTATTTTAAGTGAGTATGGCTACTAAAGCCTTACATAAATCATTTCGCCCCTGCAGGGACTATATTATCGGTCTATTTCCCTTGTATGCCATGTCATTCTGGCTTTATGGTCCACGTGTGGCTTTTCTTGCGGCAACCGCTGTTGCTGTCTCGTTTGTCTGCGATGTTCTTTCATCAGTTATTAAAAGAGAGAAACCGGATTTCTCGGATATTTCAAGTTATATGTTTTCTCTGGTTTTTACGGCGATGGTTCCTGCCTCCTGCAGATATGAGATTGTTGCGATCACCACGGCTTTTATCGTTCTGATTGCCAAAAATGCATTTGGCGGGTATGGCTGTTATCCTTTCAATCCGTCTGCTTTCGGATTTGCTCTGGCTGCCGTTTGCTGGCGCAACGAGCTTTTTCTGTATCCGAAAGCTTTTACTTCTATAGGTATCGAATGGAAATCCGGAGCGGAGGTATACGAAGGAGTTGCAAAGTCTCTTCACAGCGGAGGATTACCGTCTGTTGATTCTACTGATATGCTTCTGGGTAATTTCCCCGGACCTCTTGGTGCAACATTCGGTTTGATTATTCTCGCCAGTCTTGTTCTGTTTGTTATGCACGGGGATATTTCTTTTCATATACCGGTGGCTTTTCTTATGACCTGTGCGGTTTGGGCTGCTTTGTTCCCCAGGGTTCAGACAGGAATAAAAGATTCTCTTATTTATGAAATGTTTTCAGGAGCGGTTATTTTTGATTCCGTTTATCTTTCTTCTCAGCCGGATAACTCTCCGAAGAATAATACTGCGAAAGTACTGTATGGTATACTTTTGGGGTTTGGCTCCATGGCGTACCGTACCTACGGCGGGTACGAGGTGGGCGTCTGTTTTGCTATTATGCTTCTGAATCCGTTATCTCCTGTTTTTGACAGGATTTGCAGTAAAGATCTAAAGTTTATATGGAAGGGGACTACTGTATGAAACGACGGACAAGGTTGTCCCTGAGTCTTCGTGAAGCTGTTCATCGTGATTATGTTGCGCTGAACAATACCGTCGTTGTTGAGGGTATGCTGATTACTCCGGTACTGATGGCTGCGACATCATTCAAAAATGCTGCTGCAGTCATATTAGCCTCGGTAATAATTATTCTTCCGACAACTGTTATAGATAAGATTGCCTCTAAAGTTTTACCGGCGGTACTGAGGTGGCCGGTGTGTGTTTTTTTATCAGCATTGTTTACCGTACCTTCATATTATTTAACGGCTTTTATTTTTCCTGCAGTAAGTGCCCAAATTTATACATACAATATGCTGTTAATGGCTGATGCAGTGTTTATCGCATCTTTCAGAGACAAACAGAAATCCAGCCTGTACGAAAAATTCCAGGATGTGCTTTCAATACTTCTGGGCTTTGCTTTGGTTTCTATGATCTTAGGAATAATACGTGAAATATTGGGCAGCGGCAGTATTAACGGGAAAGTTTTTTTATTGCACGCACCCTTGCCTTTCGTAAATAATCTTGCCGGTGGAATGATGGTTCTTGCACTTTTAGCTGCAATTATGCAGATAATCAGACAGACCTACCTTGCTTCCAGGATTCCTTCAGGAAAGGATGCGGGTGAAATATGACTGATTTACTGGTAAAAACCTTTCTGACGTTTCTTACTCTTGCCTTAACAGCCGCGTCTGTTCAGAATATAGCCCTTGTAAAAGGATTCGGTATCAGCAGTTTAATCAGAATTCCGAGAGAGTTTTCCGATATCTTACAGACAGGTATTCTCATTTTCTTTGCGGTCGAGATTTCGTCTCTCTTTGATTTCCTGGTAAATTACTATCTACTCGGGGCCCCTCTTCCGGAGCAGTGGCGCGGCATGGCTCTTGCTGTATATTCGATTGCGTCTTATTTTGTAATTCTAGCATTATCCAAAATAATGCTATTACCCAGAGAAGCGAAAAAAACCGCCGAGACACTCCCTTCAGTCTGTTTCAGCTATGCTGTGCTGGGAACGCTGTCGATTGTTGATATCTCAGGCTACACACTCATTCAGTGTCTAGGATACGGAGCCGGAGCAGCAGTCGGATATGTAGCGGCGCTTCTATTAACAGTTGAGGGTTACAAAATAGCCAATTCCGAGCATGTTCCGAGAGTTTTCAGAGGCATGCCGGCAACGCTTCTGTATTTGTCGGGTCTGATTCTGTCGGTATACGCGCTATCAAAATCTGTATAAATAACAGATTCTATCAAAAAAGGCGGAGGGTGAAATGAATAACAAATTCAGCGCAGAAGTTTTGTTTATCTGCTCTCCCGAAACCGTCTGGTCGGTTATGGCAGATGCCGGCAGTTATAAATTCTGGTATGGTTATCCTGAAGGATATGAGATTATCGGCATTAATCCAGGATTCGAAAAAAACGGGATGATCAATTTCCGTAACAGGAGCTATACTGCCGTAATAACAGAATTTGAAGAAAATCGAAGTCTTGCTATTGACAGCGGAGAAATTACCGATACGTTTTATATTATTCCGCGTGATGAACTTTACTGTACGGTGAAAATGGAATCGATTATTCACGGTTCGGGGATCGATTCCGAATTATCAGATGCAATGCTGGAGAATATGCTGGAAAAACTTCAGAGTATCTGTTATAAAAGCGTGGGTCTTGTCTCTGACAGCGGCGAAACGGATATTTTTCATAAGTCGGATTTCCTTGATCTGCCGAAATCTGATGTAACGGAGACCGAGAAAACCCAGACTCCGCCCAATAAAGATATTTTTACAGAATCGGTTTTGAGCACTTCACGTAAAGGTTTGACAGCATCGTGTATTTTAACTCTTTTACTTTGCGCTGTAATATCTGTAACTGCTTTCAAAGGCGAACGTCCTGTCGTTCCGTTTTCTGAGGAATCGATATATGAAGGCTCAGGCGTAACAAGAGTCAGCGCAGAAATAATAAAAATCGGACAGAATAAGAGCCAGCTTGAAATAATGCTTAATTGCATCGGTGCCGAGCTGCCTTCCGGGGAATATGTTTACAGTTCATCTGAAAGAACCAGTCAGGGTATCTCGCCTGAGAACATCATCGTATTATTTAATTCATATGGTCAAGTCGCGGAATATATATATATCAGCAATGAACGGATAAATATTCCCCTGGAACTTGAGTACTGGGACATTAAACATGATATTAACTCCGATATGAGTTTTGCCGCTGTGGAACAAATCCTCGGTAAAGAACTTACTGCTTTCAAAGTAAATCGTCACGGAGTAAAAACGCTGTACTTCGGGTCTATGGATTTGTACAACAGTTATTCATCAAAGGAATTGCGGAGCGAACTGGTGGTTCATTTGAATCCGATAGGAAAAAGCACTGAAGTGGACTATTATCCTACTTCCGGTGAAAGAACGGGTTTGCCTGACAGCCCGGAGGGAAATCTGGAATACCAGTACAGACGAGAAGATGTATACATCAAAGACCGCGACGGTTTTGAGCGCATATTTACACTGCTTGGAAGAAAGCGTCATGAGGTTGATGTTGTTCTCGGTGCAGGAGATTATATCCAGGAGGATACAGGATCCGCTGGGAAATACACCTCGAAATTTGATGACGAACATATATGCGAATATGCCGTACATTTTAATTCCGATGGTGAGGCCGAGAAAATTGAATATATAAACAAGTATCTTCAAGATATTCAGGGTACTCTGAAAAACCCGGAAGAATTTGGAATCACACGCGGAATGACTTCAAGAGAACTGTTTGAAGCGGTAAAAATGATACCGGTTGCTTGTATACTCTCAAAAGATTATCAGATTTTGTATTTCGGCGATTATTCTGATAACGATGATGGCAACCCTGTTGCCACTCTTGTAGTAGAAATAGATAGGTCTATTAATGCAGTAAATGAGATTAGTTTTATACAGGAATAATTAAACAAATGCAGGAAAACACAGTAATAAAAACAGAAATAAAAATTAATGAAAATCCTGTTTCTGTCTGGAGATGGCTGTTCAACGAGAGGAATATCAAAACACTGGTTGATTTCCCTGTAGGAGCACAGTTGAAATCCAAAGACGACGGGACGTATTCAGGTACAGTAACGCTGAGAAATACTGTTTTCGAAACAGAAATAAGACCGTTTGAGATTACTATGAAGGCTTCCGGCCGGATTTTTGTAATCAGAATTATGCAGTCCGAAGAGAATACGGTAGCTGTTATGGCTGCTTTTGCACCCGAAGGGAAAGCCCATTATTTCTCAGAGCAATGTATGAGGACAACGCTATGGCGCCTGAAGTCGCTACTTGAAAATAAGGAAGATCCCGAGGATTACCGGAACTCTACGGAGTCTATCCGTACCGATACTGCATCCGCTCAATCCGGGTCTGTCCGTGAAACGGTACAGACCGAATCTCGGATCTCGCCTGTGAAGCACGGAAATCCGATGATCTCAGCTATACTATCTTTACTGCTGCTCGCTGTGTTTATTACAGGTTTTTTGAAAGTACCTGCCGCAGTCTCCGGCATATTGAATTCCGAGCCCGGAAGCAGCCAGTCCGGTGTGTCAGAGGGTGTTACGTTAGAAAACGCTCTGCAACTTAAACCTGAAATGTCGGAATCAGACGTAAAAAAACTGCTGGGGACTTCCGGAACAAAATACAGAGATGGCCGTGTATACAGCTCACCGGGATTTAACAAAAAAAGAAACCCCGCAGGGAAAATATATGTCGCATTCCGGTCCGGAAAAGTTGATTTAGTCACTTTTTTAAATTTGACCAACTGTTCTGTTTCTTCTTCTATTGTTGAAACGGAGCCTCTGTATTATGGGGAATCAATAGAAGATATGGAAACCTCATTATGCAGCAGCCTTTCAATGTACAGATGTATGCCCGTTGAGAACGGAACAGTAACAGAGTTTCATTTTGGATATGCGGACCCGTATGCGACGTTCAGCCCGTATATAAACGGAGAATATAAAGTAATAAAAAACTCCACAGATGAATCAATTACCTGTATTAATTACGGTAAAAAGGATTTAAGTGATCCACTTGAGATTGGATCACTCAAAGGAAATCCGGTTGAATTTCAGTATTCCGATTATGATGAGTTCCTTCTGGACAGAACATATTTCGAAAGATCTCTCCTGATGCTTAACAGATTCAGTAAAGGGGATCTTGTTGCTATCTATGGTCAGATGACCCAGTACCCCGGAGGTGGTGGACTGGATTTTTACAAGGTTGAAAGTACTGAAACCCTAAATAATAATGCCGGAGAAATAATCCAACTTTGGAAGATGTCGTTCGGTCTTACAAGCAGAGGAGCATTTGCAATCGGATCATACGTCAATATGCGTCTAAGTTCCCGCGAAAACATGTTGAATGGTTGTGCAATATCCAAAGTAGCAATGGGTATGACCTACAGAGAAATCCGAACTTATCTTCCGATACTTCCCACTGCGGTTTTAGTCAACGAAAACGGATATTTGATTTGTTACGGGAAATATCTGGAAAAATCCGCTGTGTCGGAACAGTATGAATACATACTGAAATTTGATCTGAATAACCGCGTAAGCGGTATATATGATAATACCGGGATGAATGCTTCCGGCTCCCAGATGACTAGCGATCCCAATGCACAGCTTTCTACAGATAACGGATAAAATAAGGGAAAATACAGATATGAATTTAAACAGACTATTCAAAATTAATAATACGGAACAGCGCTATATTGACGGTGGAACCGGGCATGGCCTGTTGATTGCAAATACTATCCTTACCGGAATATTTGTTTGGGCTGTTTTGGGGTATTTATTCATTTCCGGGAAACTGTCCGAAGGTTTGATAAACAAATTCACGTTGCTGCCGATATATTCTGTAGGATTATACGTTATCTGGGGTATTACAAATGCTATAGTAAAAAAATGGATTCCCTATGAATCGGTAACCTTTATTTCGGCTGTAAGTTTCATTATATGCGGATATAACGGATATGTATTTGCACGGGGGATTTGCATAATAAAAGATGGAATAGAAGTGGTTTCAGATCGGCAGAGTATCCTTGATGATGTAACCGTAAAACTCTGGATGGCATTTGTTATTGTTGTAGCAATATATTCTGCTACCGGTTTTATCCCTGCAGCCGGTCCTTATTCACGCATGGGGTTCCTTTGGTTATTCAATGTATTTTCGCCGCTGGTAATAGTGGCGCTTGTATTTATAGTATTCAAGGTGCCTACCGGCGAAACTGCCGTAGAAGCAATTATTGCTCCGCTGAAGATATATGAGCTTATAATGGGTTATCTTGCTGCAAGATATGCGTTTAAATTTGTTCTGCACATTATTATCGGAGATATTCCTCCTGAAGGCTGGGACGGGGAGGTCTTTGTTAATCCAAGTAAAGACTTTCCCGACAAAATCTCCGAAAACGATGACGAACAGAATAGACCAGATAATCAGAATGCCGGCGAAGAGCAGGCTGGAAAATATGATGAAAACATTGTGGAAGATCCGGATATTGAACCCGTTCAGGAATCTGCGGACAGTGTTTCAGGAGAAACGGAAGGGGAAGAGATTGAAGAAACGACCTCTTTCTCGACTTTTGAGTTTGAGAGTGTCATCGAGGATACCGAAGATTTTACAAAGGAGCTTCTGCTAGACAGCATTGATTTTCCGCTGCCTCAAAACGGGGACGTAGAGAAGTTGGATGACGATGTAGTAGCGTTGCTGGAACAAATTCAAAGAGAAGAATTAAGATAACAAAAAGCCTTCACTTAATGTGAAGGCTTTTTTCTTTGAATCCGGTCTGGCATAATTATTTGGATGCAGAAGGATATCTGATAGAAGTAATGCTGCAGGCAATGCTGCCGTCTGTACTGATATCAATAATACCGAAATATATATTGCTCCCGTCAGCTATAGCACCAGGATTCATGTAATAAATACCTTTGCTGAATTTGCATACGGCATTATGAGTATGGCCAAAAAGGAGAATATTTGCTCCGCTTTTGATGGCAAGTGACAGAAGCCTTTCAATACCATACTTTACACCAAATCCGTGTCCGTGGCAAAAAGCTATTTTTATGTCGCCAAACTCAGAAATTTTCAGAGTTTCTTCTTCAAAAGAGTCACAATTTCCGGGCGTAGAGAAAAGGCGGAAATTGGGAAATGCTTCAAAAACTTTTTTGACCTTTCTTATTCCATCGCCGCAAAAAATATAAGCGTCTGCTTCCGGATGTGTATTAAGCAATTTCATCAGATAATCCGAATGGCCGTGGACATCGGAAAAGACAATAATTCTCATTTATGTTTTTCAGTTTTATCAATATACAACTTATATAGTTCGCTTCTTTTTATCTGCGATTTTGACGAAATAATCCGGCATGCTTCGCTCAGTTGGGTTCCTTCGTCAACAAGCAAGTCTACTGCTTTCAGTGCTTCTTCAGAAGAGAGCAAGTCCTCGGTGTTGATTTTCTCCTCGCAGCCCTTTACTACCAGAACGTATTCTCCGCGGGGTTCTCTTTCGGAGTATTCCTCCAAAGCAGACTCTAAAGTTGTCAGAGATATTTCTTCATGAATTTTTGTAAGTTCACGGCAAATTGATATCGTCCTGTCTCCGAGAACAGAATACAGGTCATTCAAAGTATTTCGAAGCTTGTGAGGGGCTTCGTAAAAAACCATGGTACGTTTTTCGCTTTTTATTTCGTTAAGATGATCCCGACGGCTTTGTTTTGAAACGGGAAGAAAACCTTCAAAACAAAATCTTCCGGTTGCTAAACCGCATGCACTTAGGGCGGTGATGACAGCGCAGCAGCCGGGGACGGGAACGACGTGAATTCCGGCTTCAATTGCCTGACGCACCAAGACTTCACCAGGGTCACTTATGGCAGGGGTACCGGCATCTGTGCAGATAGCGCAGCTTTCACCGGCAAGGATCCGTGATATAATGATTTCACCGCGTTCGCGCATATTATGCTGATAATAGCTGACCAGAGGTTTCCGAATATTCAGATGACGAAGTATTTTTGTTGTTACTCTGGTATCCTCTGCCGCGATAAAATCCACGTTGGACAAAACGTCTATTGCCCGTTCGGTCAGATCTTTCAGATTTCCGATAGGAGTTGCAACGACATATAGAGTGGATTCAGTCATTTTTTACACCTGCAAAACAAATTGATTTATATTCATCGGTGGGTGAGCCGTCGGTGTTATATGCAACGAAATCGTTTTCGAAGATCATTCCGGACCCGCCGTGGAGGAGTCCTTCAATTAAAGCCAGCCAGGGCTTTTTAGCTCTATCATAGCGGCACAACCTGAGGCGTTTTGTTTCAAATCCGTTTTCTTTCATTCCGGTAATGGCTTCAGCCATCCTGTCGGTTTTAATACATATTGCAAGTCGGCCGCCTTCTTTTACCAGGCGTTTCGAAACGGAAAACAATTCTAAAAGTGAAAGGGTGTAATCGTGCCGCGAACCGCCGCGGTAACCGTCACCCCGCATACCGGAATTGAAATATGGGGGATTGCAGACCGCGATATCGAAAGGCTTACTGGGATAATAATCCCGAACATCACGATATAATACCTCAAAAGGAAAGTCCAGAAGATTACTGCTTTTTTCAGTCAAATCACAGGCATCTGCGTCAATATCAATCGCGGTAATATCACCGGAAAAACCCGAATCTCTCAGAGCAAGCCCGATAATACCGCATCCGCAGCCGATGTCTATCAATCTGTCTCTATTTCGAGGATTGATAAAATGTGCAAGAATTACTGGGTCCGTACAGACTTTAATGTTATCGGAAGTGAAAACTCTAGTACCATTTTTTATCAGTTCAAACATAATTTTCCTATGAAATACGGCGGACACTGAAAGTGCCCGCCGTTTGGTGTTGTATGGAGCGAATGATTATGCCTCTTCGATAGCTTCTACAGGGCAGTTGCCTTCGCAAAGACCGCAATCAATGCATACATCTGCATCGATAACATACTTTTCATCGCCTTCTGAAATAGCATTAACAGGGCAGCTTTCTGAACATGCACCGCATTTAATGCAATCACCAGTGATTTTGCGCGCCACAATGTATACCTCCGTATATTATTTTACAAAGTCAATGATAACATAAAGTAATCATTTTGCAAGAGTTAATTAACCATAATGCCCGGTGCGGGTTTTTCAGCTGGTTATTTCTTGTTTTTTCTATAATGATGATGCCGGCTGTTGTTTTTATTCTTGCTTTCTTCGGGAATGTCGGGAGTAGATTCTGAACGTTCTGCTGCAGATTGATCAGAGCCGGAATATGATGGGGAAATCTTTTCTGACGATTCAGCTTTTTCTTCAGCCCGGGCATCCTGCTCCCTTTTGTGCATTTTCCCTCCGATAACAACTACCTCGTCGGATTTGTAGGTATGGAACACTTCAGAACCGGTTATCTTTATTTTAACGGTACCGGCCAGAACGTTATTGTCGGTTACATGTCCTTCTCCGTCTGCAGTTTTTACTATTGCGCCTACGCGCGGAGTCATAAGAGACAGCTCTTCATAAACGTCCTGTTCATATTTCAGACAACACATCAATCTTCCGCAGGTGCCGGAGATTTTCGTCGGGTTAAGTGATTTACCCTGGTCCTTTGCCATCCTGATGGATACAGGCTGAAAATTAAACAAAAATCTGGAACAGCAGAAAGGCTGTCCGCAGGTTCCAATTCCGCCGAGTATTTTGCTTTCGTCGCGGACACCTATCTGACGGAGCTCGATTCTTGTATGGAATGCTGTGGCAAGATCTTTAACGAGTTCGCGGAAATCCACTCTTTCATCGGCAGTGAAATAGAAAAGAATGTGACCGCCATCAAAGGCATATTCCACATCAACAAGTTTCATTTCCAAGCCGCGTTCGATTATTTTATCACGGCAGAAAGAGAACGCGGATTTTTCTTTTTCGCGATTGGAATTGTACAAAGCGGTGTCCTCGGGTGTAGCGCGACGGAGAACCGGACGCAGAGGGGGAACGATAGATTCATCGTTTACTTCGCTTCCGCCCATGCCGACAAATCCGTATTCCAAACCACGTGATGTCTCAACAATAACTGTATCTCCAATTTTATAAATGCTGTCATCAGGATCGAAATAATACAATTTCCCGACATTTCGGAATCTTACGCCTATAACAAATGCCATTTATATCTCCTGAATTTCCGCTGTCAGTAGGGATGACAGTAGATTAATATTTATATTTTGATCCAAATCGGTATATGCTTCTGCCAGCTTTTCCAGAAAATCGGGACATGATGAAGAGTCAAACAAAGGAGAAGAGGCAATACAACACATAAAAAATATCATCTGCTTATAATCAGACCGGTTTTCCGTAGCTGACATATGCACTCCGAAATCAAGCTTAATGCCTTTGGATGCCGAATTAAGTGCAATCTCACTCTCGTTGAACAAGTGATAAATATGCTGATCAGAGAGAGTTTTTAATATTATCCCGACATGACCCTGTAATGCTTCACAAATATGATGAAGCCGGTCAGGCTCAATATCCATGAATTTTGTTGCAAGAAATTCATATGCTCCTGATGTGGATACAGGGCTTATATGAGTTACTACACATCTGGACAGAACAGTGGGGATAAGGTCACTTTCTTTGCGCGCGGTCATAATAAACAGCACGCCTTCAGGCGGCTGTTCCAGCGCCTTAAGTAAAGCGTTGGCAGATGCAGCGTTTAAATTGAAAGCGTCGCGTATAAAAACAACCCTTTTGTTATCAGCAACGACCGAAGCTTTATTGCATTCATAGGTAACTTCCCGGACGGAATCGATTGATATCTGACCGGAAATGCCGTTACCGCAAATCGGTAGAAAATCAGGATGAATTCCTCTCTGGACAAGGTCGGTATCTTCAAGATAATCCCGGGCAATCAGTTTTGCTGCATAATTGCGACCGTATCCGTCCTCGCCGCAAATCAGGATGGAACCCGTATACTGTTTATCCGATAATAACCCTGAAATATGCGATTTGAATGAATCGTTTTCTATAAGTTCGGGGAAACTATACCTTCTCAAATCTCTCAATGTCCTGGACAAAAATGGTTGCTCCGCCGACGGTGACCTCTATAGGAACCGAAGAGGACATTCCGCCGTCGTATCCTGTTGTGGCGGGAATAAGTTCTTTGCGCATTTGGCTTTTGTCTGCAATAATCTCGATGGCACGGTCAACCTTTTCTTTGTCTGTTGCAATCAGAAAAGTGACATTCCCGGACATCAGAAAGCCTCCTGTGGTAGCAAGCCTTGTTACCGAGAATCCGTTGGATGTAAGCGCAGACTGGACACCGTTGCTGTCATCTTTGTTAACAATAGCGGTTACGAGTTTCATAAAAAATGCCTCCTTAAAAGCTAATTAATGACAATATAATTATAACATGAAAATACTATATTTCCAGATTATTGTAGAATGATAAACCGTAAACAGACAGTAATATTCTTAATGAGATCCGGAGGTTTCACCCAAAAAAATAAACCGCGAAATACAGGGCGTTTTTGACATTTTCGACAGAGTTTTCAACATTGATGCTGTTTCTCAACAATACAAGATGTATATACTTTGTTAAATACTGATAATCTATTTTGCTGTAATCAGCATTATTCCGCAGAAAAGACCGAACGGAGGGATTTTTGAAAGAGCGATAAATCTACGGCAGTTGACGGTAAAGCGTTTGCCCCAGGAAGACAGTTCCAGTAAATATGGATTTCCGTTTTTGCAGATTATCCCTGTTACAACAATAAAATGACCCGAATGTGAATCATATGATCTGGAAAGTCCGGTTCCTTTCATCATTAGCCCCTTGCCGAAAAAGGGACGGGGCGGAATTGACATAATAACGGGAATATCGTTCTCGAGACAGGAATGTATTTCATCCATGATGTTCCTGTTCAACAGAGCCAATTTCCATTTGGTTTTCAGAGGTATGTCTCCGGCAGACAAAAACATGTTCATCCCGAATGAAAGCCTGAAGCCGGTCATACCCAGAAACGGAAAGGGATTGGCATATTTGCAGGCGAAACGTTTGACGTATTTGCTGTAATATCGGAAGTCGACACCGTAATAGCTGTACTGATTGGCCTCAAAAAAGCGGAAATGATCGGGATACTGTCTGGAAAGATACAGCAATGTATCGCATGCCGTAATGACACCGCATCCGACATTTGAAATACGACGTTCAAGGGGAGAACCGGAACCAAACCAGCTCTGGTTACCGCCATACGAGAAAGAACCATTATAATTTACGGAAATGAAACGATTGTCCTTTAAAAATATAGAATCCATAATATCTCTTATTATAATATTTAGCTTATTATATCATATAAAAGCTTTCAGGAGGTTAATGATATCTATTACTATTCGGCAAGAGCTTAATCGTATAAATGATATGGATACAAAGAGCAATTCATAATTCAGGAAGAACACATCAGATACAGGTTCAATTCGCATCATGTGAAATGCCTCTTGCCGTAAACCGGGAATACTGAGGCATATAAAAAAGTGCGCGTTGGGCTGTGGGCACCTTATATCAGGTTCATACACCCTGAAACGGGACAGACATAGGAGTTCTGTTTAAATCCTCCTGATATTATAATCCTTAAAATTAAACTTTCATAAAGGAAAAAAGGAAGGTCTTAAGACCTTCCTTTTTGTATTGAAAAGATTAATTACTTAAGCTCAACAGTTGCGCCGGCTTCGGTAAGAGCCTTCTCGATTTGGTCAGCATCAGTTTTAGATACACCCTCTTTGACAGCCTTGGGAGCATTGTCAACGAGTTCCTTGGATTCCTTAAGTCCGAGACCGGTGATTTCCTTAACAGCTTTGATAACAGCCATCTTGTTTGCACCGACATCCTTAAGAATAACATCGAACTCGCTCTTCTCTTCTTCTTCGGGAGCAACAGCGGGGCCGCCTGCAACGGTAACAGCAGCAGCTGCTGCGGAAACACCGAACTCTTCCTCGATAGCTTTTACGAGTTCGTTCAGCTCAAGAACGGTCATACCTTTGATTTCTTCGATCATTTTTGCTATATCAGCCATGATTAATAATCCTCCAAAAATTTATTATTATGATGTAATTATGCGGATTTTTTTGCAATTTCGTTAACTGCACGTGCAAGGGAAGCAATCATGCCGTTAAGAGTACCGGCCAGAATGGAAACCATTCCGTCTCGAGAGGGCAGGTTGGCAATGGCAGCCATTTCTTCGGCTGTGATAAACTTGCCTGCTACGTAACCGGATTTGAAATTAAACTTGCCCTTGCTCTTTAAAACGTACTTGTTAAGTACGCGCGCGGGAGCAACCTCGTCGTTGGATACAGCGACAGCGGTTGATCCGGCGAAAGAGGGAAGAGCCTCGTTAAAACCGGCCTCTTTGGCCGCAAAAGAAAGAATGGAATTCTTTACAACGCTGTATTTGACATTTTCTTCACGAAGCTCTGCACGAAGAGTAGTGTCATCGGCAACATTGATGCCCTTGTAGTCAACGAAAACAACAGATTTAGCATTTTTAAACAAACCTGCGAATTCGGATACCTGAGCTTGTTTTGCAGCAAGAACCTTCTCATTTGCCATTTTGGATATTCACCTCCGTAATTATTTTCGGGTGAAAACAAAAACCTTCCCCGACCGAAGCCGAGGAAGGAAAACTTTCGATTGAAAATCAGATATTACAATCGGTCTTCACCTCGGCAGGCGGACCCGCGGGTCCATTATGCTTTCACACCTGCTGTCTTTGGTAAAACAGCTTTATTATTATATTGAACCTTTAACCTAATGTCAAGGTTTTATGCCTGCTGATTGGAAAAGTTCATGTAGTGCTGGGTAGCAACCTTGATTCCGGGACCCATTGTTGATGTAACAACGCAGGAACGGATGTACTGACCTTTTGCAGCAGCCGGTTTAGCTTTTACGATGGCGTCGATAAGTGTTTCAAAGTTTTCGGTCAGCTTGTCCTTGCCGAAAGAAGCTTTGCCAATGGGGCAGTGAATAATGTTGCTCTTGTCAAGACGATATTCGATTTTGCCGGCTTTGGCTTCAGCAACGGCCTTGGCGACATCGGGGGTAACTGTACCAGCCTTAGGGTTGGGCATCAGACCGCGGGGTCCTAGGATTTTTCCGAGACGGCCGACTACGCCCATCATATCAGGAGAGGCAATAACGACGTCAAAGTCCATAAAGCCTTCCTTTTGAATACGTTCTGCAAGTTCTTCGGCACCTACAAATTCGGCACCGGCTTCTTCTGCGGCTTTGACGTTGTCGCCCTTGGCAAAAACAGCGACGCGGACGCTTTTTCCTGTACCATTGGGAAGAACAACTGCACCGCGGACCTGCTGGTCTGCATGACGGCTGTCAACACCGAGGCGGATATGCATTTCTACTGTTTCGTCGAATTTTGCCTTTGCTGTCTGGCAACAAAGATCAAGAGCTTCGGATGTTTCGTACTGCTTGGAACGATCAACAAGCTTTGCGCTTGCTACATAATTCTTACCGTGTTTCATTGATTAGGCCTCCTCTACTGTTACGCCCATACTGCGAGCGGTACCGGCGATCATACTCATGGCCTGTTCAACGCTGGATGCGTTAAGGTCAGGCTTTTTGATCTCGGCGATTTTACGGAGAGACTCGCGGCTGATGGTGGCAACTTTAGTTTTGTTGGGAGTGCCAGAACCATGCTCGATGTTGCATTCCTTTTTGATTAAAATAGCTGCAGGAGGAGTTTTTGTAACAAATGAAAATGAGTGGTCGGCATAAACACTTATGACGACGGGGATAATCATGCCAACATCATTCTTAGTACGTTCATTGAACTCTTTTGTGAAAGCCATGATGTTGACGCCGTGCTGACCCAAAGCAGGACCAACAGGGGGGGCCGGTGTAGCCTTGCCGGCCGGAATTTGAAGCTTGATGTAACCAATGATTTTTTGAGCCATAAATATAATCCTCCAAAATGTGTGGTTAATCGGGACACATGTAAGATTTGTGTTCCTCCCACAAGAGCATAATCCCTATGCCCTTTCTAAAAGCCCTAAACGGGAATTTATTCTTTCTTACAGCGGGGAGACCTCGATCAGACCGAGCTCAGCGCTAGTTTCACGTCCGAACATTGACACTTTAACTTTGACCAGCTGTTTTTCTGTGTCAATTTTTTCAACGACACCTACAAAGCCGGAAAGAGGTCCATAAATGACCTTGACGTTATCGCCGATCACATAATCGACCTTGACCTGCCTGTTCTCAACGCCGAGATTGTCCACCTCACTCTGTGTGAGTGGAACAGGCTTTGTGGTGGTGCCAACGAAACCGGTAACGCCACGTGTATTGCGGACTATGTACCATGATTCATCGGTCATAATCATTTTGACCATAACGTATCCGGGGAAAAGTTTACGCTCGACCTCTTTACGTTTGTCATCCTTAATTTCAACTACCGTTTCGGTGGGAATTCTTATTTCCTGAATTATGTCCTGCATACGGCGGTTTTCAACCATCTTTTCGAGGTTGTCGGCAACCTTGTTTTCATACCCGGAATAGGTGTGAACAACGTACCAATTAGCATTATCAGACATAATAAATCACCTTAAAAAGCGTTGATAATTAATGAACGAATCCAGGTGAACAATGTGTCCAGTCCGAAAACAACAATACCTACAACAACAATTGTTACCAAAACTATGATAACGTTGTTGCGGACCTGTTTGCGGGTAGGCCATACGATTTTCCTGAACTCACCCCACGTATCACGGAAGTATTTCGCGATACGTCTGAAAATTCCGATTTTCTTTTTTCCGTCTGCCATTACATATACCTCCGCTTACTTTGTTTCGCGATGAATAGTATGCTTGCGGCAGAAGGGACAGTATTTGTTAAGCTCAATCCTGTCGGGAGTGTTTTTCTTATCTTTCTTTGTGTCGTAGTTGCGCTGTTTACACTCTGTGCAAGCGAGGGTAATCTTTACTCTCATTATTCGGCACCTCCATAAAAGTCGGCTTTTAAAGCCTTAATTGCCTCCCTCTGCAGGTTTTATGCAAAAATAAGTGCATAAAAAAATGAGCGCACAAAAAAAAGAACCCTGACAAAGAGGTGGCTATATAATACCTAATACATGGTGCAATTGTCAAGAGTTACTTGATAAATTAACAGAATTATTACATATATATTAAAGGAATCCGGTTGGTTAGGCAATGGCGTATTCTTTTAATCAGCGTTAAAATATGATATCATTGAAACTATAGACATAATACGAAGGAGCTTTACAATATGTCCAAGAAAACAGTTGCAATTCTTTTCGGAGGGGTATCCAGTGAGCATGAAGTTTCATGTGTCTCGGCCGCGTCAGTGGTCCGGAGTATTGATTCCGAATTATTTGATGTGGTTACGGTGGGTATTACACGAGACGGCAGATGGTTGCTTTTCAGTGGTTCTCCCGATGAAATTGAAAAAGATATATGGGAAAACAATCCCGCGAATGTTACCGCTTTTATCTCTCCGGACCGTTTCGTACACGGTCTGATAATTCTCGGTGTGACCGGTGACAGCATTATCAGACTCGACGCTGTTTTCCCTGTGCTTCACGGAAAAAACGGAGAAGACGGTACGATTCAGGGATTACTTGAGCTGGCCGGGATTCCGTATGTCGGATGCCCTGTTCTGGGGAGCGCTGTCTGTATGGATAAGGCTGTAGCAAATGCTCTGATGGATCGTCACGGTATAAAACACGCTGACTGGCGGTCATATTCGGTCTTGCAGGCGGATGAGCTCAACGGTCATCTGGATGTTCTGGAAAAAGATCTTGGATATCCTATGTTTGTCAAGCCTGCAAATGCCGGTTCATCGGTAGGCATTACAAAGGCACATAACAGAGACGAATTGACTAAAGGTATAAAGCTGGCTTTCGAAAATGATAAAAAAATAGTATTGGAAAAAAATATTGTCGGCCGTGAACTGGAGTGCTCTGTTTTCGGAAACGGAAACGACCTGACAGTTTCCGAAATCGGAGAAATTTTACCCGCCAATGAATTTTATGATTATGAGGCTAAGTACAGTTCTGCAGATAGTGAGACCCTCATTCCCGCAAATCTGAGCATTGAAAAATCCGATGAAATCAGAGCTACTGCGGCAAAAGTTTTCCGAGCGTTGGATTGTGAAGGTCTCTCCCGAGTGGATTTTCTGCTGGAAAAAGAAACGGATATTCCTTTTGTAAACGAACTTAATACCATCCCGGGTTTTACATCAATCAGCATGTACGGAAAGCTAATGGATTATTCCGGTGTTCCGTTCCCTCAACTGATAACGGGACTAATCAATCTGGCGATTGAAAGGATGAAGTAATGAATTACCCTGTTGGTATCTTTGATTCCGGACTCGGTGGTTTGACCTGTGTAAGGGAGTTTATACACTTAGCTCCCCGGGAAGATGTGGAATTTTTCGGCGATACGGCAAGATTGCCCTACGGAAGCAAAGCAAGAGATACCATAATAAATTATGCTCTTCAGGATATTTCTTTCCTTCTCGGCCGACATGTAAAGATGATAATTGCGGCATGCGGAACGGTATCATCAAATCTACCGGAAGAAGTGTCGCAAAAGCTCGGAGTTCCGTTTGTAGGAATTGTGAATCCTACTGCTGACGCGGCGATAAACGCTACCAGAAACGGAAAAATTGGGATTCTCGGTACAGCTGCAACTATTGCCAGCAGAAGTTTTGAGAAGACTCTTACCAAATTGGATTCGAATTTGTCAGTTTTTACGAAAGCGTGTCCGATGTTCGTACCTCTAGTGGAGAATGGATACGTCGGACGAGATTGCGAAACCACAATCAGAATAGCACGGGAATATCTTTTGCCGCTTGTCAGCAGCGGTATAGATACGCTTATTCTAGGATGCACGCATTACCCCTTATTGTCAGATGTTATTTCCGATATTATGGGGGATTCGGTAATATTGATCGACAGCGGAAGAGAAACTGCTCTAAACGCGGTTGAAATATTAAGAACTTCCGGCAATTCCGGAGGAGACGGAAATTTAAACTTTACAGTTTCTGACAATGCCAACGGTTTTGCAGCAATGGCAGGGCGTTTCCTGGGATCTGAAATCGGAAACCGGGTTGAAGTGGTCAGCCTCGATGGAACTGTTCCTGTAGAGAATTTGAGGTCATACTATGTTAAATAAGTACAATATAAATATAGAAGGTCGCGAAACAATTGATGGTATGGATGATGGAATTTCTCTATTCACAGTGGGCGATTACAAAAAGACCGAAAACGGCTACATCATAAGCTATATGGATACGGAAACAACCGGATTCGCGGGTGATATTACGACACTGGAAACAAACGGAAACAAAAGCATCACTATTCGCCGCAGAGGCAATTCCTTTATGGATCTGGTGGTGGAAAAGGACCGAAGGAACGTCAGTCACTATGATACTGAATTCGGCTCGATGCTGGTTGGTGTTCACGGTAACGATCTGCGAATTAACCTGGATGACAGCGGCGGTACGGTAAGCTTCAGGTATGCACTGGATATAGATACTAATATTGTGTCCGAGCACAGCCTGGACATAACGATTAAGGAAGGAAACAGGAATGTACAGTAATCCTCTATTGCCTGCAAAAGAAACCGCAAGAGATATTGTCGGAAATGCAATTATGAAAGCGATTCGCTCTGGTTCGCTTCCCGATTCGAAAATTCCAGAGTTTGCAATAGAGGTACCAAACGATTCCGCCAACGGAGATATTTCATGCAACGCTGCTCTTGTTAGTGCAAAGACTCTACACATGTCGCCTCGGATTATCGCGGAAAAGATAATCGAAAAATCCTATCTTGAAGGATCAGTTTTCAATACTGTTACTGTAGCCGGCCCAGGTTTTATCAATTTCTTTTTCCGCTCTGATTACTACAAGGGCGTCATGAATGATGTCCTGAATGAAGGAGAAGATTACGGGAAAACCGATTTCGGCGGGAACAAAAAGATTATGGTGGAGTTCGTTTCCGCAAATCCCACCGGACCTATGCACATAGGGAACGCCCGGGGAGCCGCTCTCGGAGATTGTCTGGCTTCTGTTCTTTCCGCAGCAGGCTGGCGTGTAACCCGTGAATTTTATCTGAATGATACGGGCAATCAAGTGACAAAATTTGGCCGTTCTCTCGGAGCGAGATATATGCAAATTTTCGTCTCGGAATATCCTTTCCCCGAGGACGGATATTACGGCGAAGATATAACCGCTCATGCGAAAGCTTATGCGGAAATACACGGTGACGCTCTTGTTGATGTTCCGGAGGAGATACGTAATTCAGCTTTAGCGGATTACGCCCTTCCGAAAAATATTGAGGCTCTTGAGAGGGACCTTCTTCGTTACAGGGTAAAATACGACGTCTGGTTTAAGGAAAGCGATCTTCATTCCTCCGGACTTGTAAAAAAAGCGGTTGACATCCTTACCGAAAGAGGAGCGACCTACGAAAAAGATGGTGCAATCTGGTACCGTTCATCACGTTTCAGTGAAAAATACGGCGGGAATAAAAATGCACGTAAAGGCCTTGAAGGCGAAGTTAACAACGAAGAAAAAGATGAGGTACTTGTTCGTGCAAACGGTGTGCCTACATATTTTGCAGCGGATATAGCGTACCATTATAACAAGTTTTTTATTCGTGGGTTTGACCAAGTAATAAATATATGGGGCGCGGATCATCACGGCCATGTTGCGAGGATGAAAGGATCCATGGATGCCATCGGCCTGGACGGAGAAAAGCTTGATGTGGTTCTTATGCAGCTTGTGCGTCTTGTTCGTGAAGGCGAGCAGGTAAGGGTCAGCAAACGGTCAGGAAACGCTATAACACTGGTAGACCTACTTGATGAAATACCTATTGATGCCGCAAGATTTTTCTTCAACCTCAGAGAACCCTCCAGCCATCTCGATTTTGATATGGGACTTGCTATTCAGCAGAACGGTGATAATCCCGTGTATTATGTCCAGTATGCACATGCCAGAATCTGCAGTATCCTGAAAACATTGAAATCAGAAGGCTTTAATACCGATAGGTTTGAAAACGTTCAGTATGAGATTCTTGATTCCGAGGAGGAGAAGACGCTTATCAGACATATCGGGACTTTGCCATCTGTTCTGCAGAGTTCAGCTGCGGATTATGATCCTTCAAAGGTAACACGGTATGTTCTGGATACCGCTGCTTTGTTCCATAAATTTTACGCTGCCTGCCGGGTTAAAGAATCTGAAGAGAACATCCGGCTAGCCCGGACGGCTCTTTGTTTCGCCACACGCCAGGTATTGCGCAACTGTCTTGCAATCCTGAAAATAGAAGCTCCGGAAAGCATGTAAAAAATATAAAGGAGGCCGCACTGCGGTCTCCTTTTATGGTAACAAAGTATTATGCTGTAATTGCATAATACTGCAAAAATGTGTATAATGCTTTTTACGCGGGTATAGTACATCGGTAGTATGCCAGCTTCCCAAGCTGGAGAGGTGGGTTCGATTCCCATTACCCGCTCCAATAACAACCCTGTCACAGTTGACAGGGTTGTTATTTTGTATTGCTATATAAAAACAAATTTTCCAAGACGTTTCATTGCCTCTACGGCAAGCGATTTAGGAAGGGTATAGTTCATGCGTATGCTGTCAGGTAGCAGGAAGTCATCTCCGTTTTGCCAGATGATACCATTGTTTATTCCGCGAAGTCTAAGATCCTGTGAAGAGATACTGTGCGATCTGCACCATTCGCCGCAGTCAAGGTACATCATGTAGGTCCCTTCCGGCCGCATTACTTTTATGCTGTCAAAGTGCGTATTAATATAATCACAGGCGTAGGCAAGGTTATCGTTTACTACCGATATCATTTCATCTGTCCAAAGAGCACCTGAATCAGAATAAGCACCGATTAAGGCGTGAACCGATAGAACATTAGCGGAGTTGTAATGCGTGTTGGAGCTTTGTTTCATCATCCTGTCACGAAGATAGTGATTATATATTATATTGTAGGAACCGATCAGTCCCGCAAGAGAGAAGGTCTTGCTTGGCGAATAAAATGCTATAGTACGCTGTTTGGCATCCTCTGAAACCGACTGTGTAGGGATATGTTGGTGACCGGGCATTATTATATCCGACCATATTTCATCGGAAATAACTATGCAATCGTTTTCGCGGAAGATTTCCATGACTTTTTCCAGTTCATCACGTTCCCATACACGTCCGCAGGGATTATGAGGAGAGCAGAGAATAGCCAGATGAATGTGGCTTTCCTTTATTTTTCTGTCCATGTCTTCATAGTCCATGCGCCAGATTCCGTTTTTGTCTCGCACGAGTTCGCTGTGCACCGCAGTGCGGCCGAGACCTTTCAGCACTCCGGTAAACCCGACATATGTAGAGGAGTTTACAAAGACGGCTTCTCCCGGAGCGGTGAATGCTGAAATAGCGGTACTCACACCGCCGAGTACACCGTTTTCATATCCGATGCATTCTTTTGTTAGATTTTCGACACAGTTGCGGGTCTTGTGCCAGTTAATGACGGAATTATAGTATTCGTCCGGGGTGGAATAATAACCGAAATTGGGAAAAGTCAGGCGTTTGTTGATTGCTTCCTTAACGGGGGGAGCCACAGCAAAACTCATGTCCGCTACCCACATGGGAATTACAGACAGACTGTTGTCAAGGTTATAATTTTCAAAGGGGATGATATTTGCTGCTATGGAATCTTTGTCTTTGCGATCTAAAATAGATGTAAAATCGTAGGTCAAAATGATTATACTTCCTTTTTTATTAATACATTAATTATATAATGATTGTAAGATTAAAACACCTGTGAAATGATGATATAAAGAAACTGCGAAAACTTTGTTGTTTGCTTACCGAGATTATGATTTATATAGTTTGGGAATATTTTGGAAAGGGTTATTGTGCAACATGGTTGGTTATATTTTTCTGCTAATTTTGGGAATAATGTTTTTGATGTTGATTGCAGCGGTCGTCAGAACGGTGGCAGCCGGTAAGAAGCGCCCTGCTCCTGCTCCCGAAACAGATAAAGGCAGAGCGGACAATTATGCCGAAATACTGGCAAAAATGGTACGTGAAGATACTGTTTCGATAGCCGGAAGCGAAGATTATGACAAATTCAATGCATTTCATAATGTTATGAGGCAGTTGTTCCAGTGTGTTTTCAAAACATGCGAAGTACATGAGATTGACGGTTGCCTGCTTCTGAAGTGGGCAGGAAAATCATCCGAAAAACCTGTTTGTTTCCTCGCACATATGGATGTGGTTGAAGTTAATCCGGAAGACTGGACATATCCTCCGTTTTCCGGAACGATTGTCGACGGTAAAATATACGGACGAGGAAGCGGTGATACCAAATGCTCTCTGATGGCTGCGTTTCAGGCTGTAGAAGAAAGCATTGCCGAGGGAATTGCACCTGAATATGATATCTGGCTGGCCAGCAGCTGTTGCGAAGAAACAGGTGGACCCGGTGCTGCGAAACTCGCAAAATATCTGAAGGATAACGGTATCAGGCTGGCGTTGCTCTGCGATGAGGGCGGTGCGATATCAGAAGAACCCGTATCCGGAGTCAAAGGCCTGTATGCTATGGTGGGAGTATACGAAAAAGGTTATGCGGATATTTGCTTCACAGCCCGCAGCAACGGAGGTCACAGCAGTACTCCGCCCAGAAATACCCCGATTTCACGGCTAGCGAAACTCATAACATATATCGATAAACATCCTCCGTTCAAATACAAATTTACGCCGGAGGTTGAAGCTACTTTCCGGGCTGTCGCTCCGTACAGCGGTTTCAAATATCGGCTGGTTTTGGGAAATCTCTGGCTGTTCAAGCCTGTGCTGCTTCCTGTGCTCAGGGGGACTACTGCCGGCGCGATGCTGGGAACCACTTGTGTGTTCACAATGGCCAAAGGCAGCAACGGAGGTAATGTTATTCCCCAGGCGGCATCTGTAAATGCCAACCTGCGTTTCTCTCCCTGGGATAAAGCAAAAGAGGTTGAGGAAAGACTTTCTGAAATTGCTCAAAAGTATGACATCGAGGTGGCTGCTGATATCTCACGCGATGCCACAAATCCTGTTAATTTTGACGGATCCGGATACAAAATGATTTGCGCTGCAGAAAATGCAGTCTTTGGGGATATTCCCGTAATTCCGTATGTAGTAACAGGCGGAACAGACGCACGACATTTTGAAGAGGTTTCCAACACAGTAATGCGATTCAGCCCGGTGATATACGGACATGACGCTTTGGGTCGAATGCACGGTATTGATGAATATTTGGAATACTACTGCCTGCCTCATGCCGTGGATTATTATAAGTATGTAATCAATCACTGTATTGAGCTTTGATAAAAAACTTCTATTTTATAAAAACCGCGATTCATTCAATCGCGGTTTTTGTTATATCAGTCTTGCTATTATCTCGTTAGAAACAAGAAATCCTTTTGAAGTCAGCCGGAATGTATCTCCATTTATTTCCGCCAGATTACCGTTTACACATGCGTTTATAAAATCCAAACGGTGATTATCGAAAGAATAATTATACGTTTTGTATAAATCAACGAAAGAAATCCCTTTTGTTGTTCTTAGACGGAGCATAATATAATCTGTAATATCGGAAAAACCCTCAAATTTGGTAACAAGATTATAATCAGGGCAGTTGTCCTCGAATAAGTCGATAAAGGAGTAAAGATCCGGTGCGAAGCTGTATCTTTGTCTGTTGATACATCCGTGGGCAGCGGCACCTGTACCGATGTAAGGCTGTTGAAGCCAGTATTTTAAATTGTGTCGACTTTCGAATCCGGGAAGAGAAAAATTGGAAATTTCATATTGTACAAAACCTCTGGTTTCCAGATACTCACAGCAGCGTTCGTACATTAGTGCCAAAAGATCATCGTCGGCGATATTCTTAGGCGGATTCGTTCCGAACGGAGTGCCAGGCATCAGTTTCAGCATATATGCGGAAATATGTGTAATCGGCAGGGATGCGGCTGATGAGAGTGTTGTCAGAAACGATTCAAGTGTATCTCCCGGAAGACCCATCATCAGGTCAATGCTGATATTGTCAAAACCAGATTCAAATGCGTCGATGATAATCTGAACTGCTTCACCTGAAGAATGAATTCGTCCGCTTTCACGTAAAACTATATCATTCAGACTTTGGATCCCAATGGAAAGCCGATTAACACCAGCTTTGAAAAAAGACGAGAGTTTTTCCCGGTCTGCAGTTGCCGGGTTGCATTCCATGGTAATTTCGGAGCTGTCGCAGAGTTTGAATCGACCTGCTGCAGAATAAATGAGACGTTCAATCTGGGATGGAGTCAGCAGGGAAGGAGTTCCTCCTCCGAAATATATAGTATCAATATCGGAATCAGGAAACGATTTGAAAGAATTGATAACAGCTCTGACATAGCTTTCAGCGGTTTCTTCATTGTATGGAACAGAATAAAAATCACAGTAGGGACATTTATGAAGACAGAAAGGTACATGAATATACAGACCCGATATCATAAGAATCCCTCCTTTTTATTAACTAATATAAGAATTATACCATTTATAACGATGTTTAAGGACAGCAGTAAAATTATATTCGGAATTTTTAAAAAACAGTTGACTTTGAAATAAAAGAGTGTATTATATATTTAGCACTCAGGGATATAGAGTGCTAAATTGAAAGAAAGGAGCCGTTGAACATGGATATCAGCAGAAGGCAGCGACTGATTCTCGAGAAAATAGTCGGGCTGTATACCGAATCGGGAGATCCTGTAGGCTCCAAGTATCTCGGAAGGGTTATTGACGAACTTATGGTTTCCTCCGCCACACTGCGGAATGAAATGGCGGCTCTGACGTCTCTCGGTCTTCTGGAACAACCGCACACCTCAGCAGGCAGGGTACCTACTGTTTTGGGGTACCGATATTATGTCGATAATTTAATGCGTGGGGAATCACCCGACGAAAAAGAAAAACTATATATAAAAAATGTCGTAGATAACATGGACAGTGATGCTGAACGGGCTGCCGAAGAAGCGGCGCATCTCCTTTCGAAGATAACTGGTGTTGCAGCAATCACAACTACCCCGAAGGGTGGAAACGTTCAGATAACACACTTTGAATTGATACGAACCGGCAGGTACAATGTCGCGGTTATGGCTGTATCTTCCGTTGGTGGTGTAAAAACCAGAGTATGCAGACAAAAATCCGAAATCACTGATTCAGAGTTAACGGAATTACAGCAGCTGCTAAACCGGTCACTGGTCTTTATTTCCGCTGAAGATGTCGGTGAAGATGCTGCATCGTCCCTGATTGGAAGAACACAGGAGAAAAATGCTCCGATAATCAAAGCGGCTGTAATTATTATAAAAAGCATCAACGAAGTCCGGGTCTTTTCCGACGGTCAGCAGACTCTGCTGAAATATCATGAGCTTGACGGGTATATCGGAAAAATCCTTGATATGTTCTCTGATACCGGCGGACTTAAAGAGGCACTTGAAACCGAAGAACCGCTTAAGATATTGGTTGGAGAAGGGCCGGGGCCTCTTGGCGAGGGAAATCTCGGTATGGTCGTCGGCAGATACAGGGCTTCCGGAGGACGGTATGGAGCTATAGCGGTTGCCGGTCCGTTCAGGATGAATTACAGATATATTGTCCCGCGTCTTGACTGGTTCCGAACCTGCCTAAGCAATACACTGACCGGTCCGATATAACAGGAGAGTGAAATGAGTAAAAAAGACAGTAAAAAAGTATTTAATAACCCCGAAACAGCAGAATTGGAAACAACAAAAGAAATAGTGGATCCTGTAGTCGATACAGAAGAGGTTTCCGATTTGCCGGAAGAAACGCCCGAGGAGTCTGAAAATAAAGGTGAAGTAACCGGTCTTGAAGAAGAACTGAAAAAACTCCAAGAGCAGATTAATGAATCTAATGACAGGTTACTGCGGAGTGCGGCCGAGTTTGACAATTTCCGTAAACGTACCGAAAAAGAAAAAAGCTCGTCGGTATCGCTGGGCATCATTTCCGCTATAGAGAAAATATTGCCGGCACTGGATACCTTGGCTATGGCAGCTCAGGCAGACAGTAAAGACGAAGACTACAAAAAAGGCGTATTGCTTACCGTCGGTCTATTTGAAAATGCTTTAAAGTCACTCGGCGTGGAGGAAATTCAAGCAGAGGGACAGCAGTTTAACCCGCAGTATCACAATGCAGTGTTACGTGAGACAGGTGATTACGAAAGCGGGACGGTAGTAAGGGTTCTGCAAAAAGGTTACATAATGGGAGACCGCATAATAAGACACGCGATTGTGTCGGTAGCGGAATAATACCGCTCCCGCGCGTAAATATATAAATTACTTTAACAAAGGAGAAATATAGTAATGTCTAAGATTATAGGAATAGATTTAGGAACCACCAACAGCTGCGTTGCTGTTATGGAAGGCGGCGAAGCGGTAGTTATCGCAAATGCAGAGGGCGCACGTACAACCCCTTCGGTTGTTGCATTCAGCAGAAACGGTGAACGTATGGTAGGCCAAATTGCAAAACGCCAGGCCATCACCAACCCTGACCGTACGATAAGTAGTATTAAGCGGGATATGGGCAGCGACAGACGTGTTGACATTGACGGCAAAAAGTACACTCCTCAGGAAATCAGCGCGATGATCCTCCAGAAACTGAAAGCCGATGCCGAAGCTTATCTCGGTGAAAAGGTCGGAGAGGCTGTTATTACAGTCCCCGCGTATTTCAACGATGCTCAGCGTCAGGCAACCAAAGACGCCGGTACAATTGCCGGTCTTGAAGTTAAGCGAATTATCAACGAACCTACTGCAGCCGCGCTTTCTTACGGAGTAGATAAGGAGCAGGACCAGAAGGTAATGGTTTATGACCTCGGCGGCGGTACATTTGATGTATCCATCATCGAAATGGGTGACGGTGTACAGGAAGTTCTTGCCACTGCCGGCAACAACCGTCTTGGTGGCGATGACTTTGACCAGCGCATAATGGACTGGATGGCTGACGAGTTCAAGAAAGAGAACGGAATTGATCTCCGCAATGACAAGATGGCCCTGCAGAGACTGAAAGAAGCAGCGGAAAAAGCAAAGGTTGAGCTTTCTGGCGTAGCTTCCACCGCAATCAACCTTCCTTTTATTACTTCGGACGCAAACGGTCCCAAGCATCTTGACATGACGCTTTCCCGTGCTAAATTCGACGAGCTAACAGCGGATTTGGTCGAGAAAACCATTGGTCCTGTCCGTCAGGCTTTGTCCGATGCCGGACTTAAGCCCGAGCAACTTGACAAGGTGCTTCTGGTAGGAGGTTCCTCGCGTGTTATCGCCGTTCAGGAAGCAGTTAAGAAGCTTATTGGAAAAGAACCCTTCAAGGGAATTAACCCGGATGAATGTGTCGCACTTGGTGCAGCAATTCAGGGTGGCGTTCTCAGCGGTGACTCAAGCACATCCGTTCTGCTTCTTGATGTTACTCCTCTGTCTCTCGGAATCGAAACAGAGGGTGGAATCAATACCCGAATCATAGAGCGCAATACCACCATTCCTACAAAGAAGAGCCAGATCTTCAGTACCGCAGCTGACGGACAGACTTCAGTTGAAATTCATGTTCTTCAGGGTGAGCGTGATTTTGCAAAAGACAACAACACATTGGGTATGTTCCATCTTGACGGAATTCCCGCTGCTCCCAGAGGAGTTCCTCAGATTGAGGTTTCGTTTGACATCGATGCAAACGGTATAGTTCATGTTTCTGCAAAGGATCTGGGAACCGGAAAGAGCCAGGATATCACCATTACATCCAGCACCAATATGTCCAATAACGATATTGACCGTGCAGTTCGTGAGGCTGAACAATATGCTGAAAGCGACAAAAAACAGCGCGAAGAAGTTGAAAATAAGAACGCGGCTGACAGCGCAGCATACCAGGCAGAAAAAATGATTAAGGATCTCGGAGAAAAAATAGCGCCCGCTGATGCCGAAGAAGTCAACGCGAAAATTGCAGCTCTTCGTGAGGCTATCAAAAACGGAGATAATAACGATATTAAGACCAAGCGCGAAGACCTCGAAAAGAAAATGTATGAAATCAGCAGCAAACTTTACAGCCAGCAGGGTACTGATGCTCAACCAGAAGTACAGGGAGACCCGGGTCAGGGAGCTAATCAGCCTGATGACGGCGTTGTAGATGCCGACTTTACCGAAGTAGAATAATAAGTCCGGATTAATCAGCATAGGGGTGATGCTTTTGCATCGCCCCGCGCTGTCGTAAAGGGAAACATACAATATGGCGGAAAAAAGAGATTATTATGAAGTCCTCGGCGTTAACCGCAACGCCTCTGATGATGAAATAAAGAGCGCCTACCGGAAACTTGCCAAAAAATATCATCCCGATCTTAATCCCGATGATACCACTGCCGAGGGGAAATTTAAGGAACTAGGCGAAGCCTATGAAGTCCTTTCCGATAAAGAAAAAAGGTCTCGCTATGATCAGTTCGGAATGGCCGGCGTTGATCCAAGCTACGGTGCTGGTCAGGGCTTCGGAGGATTCGGAGGCGGTTATGATGTGGATCTTGGTGACATATTCAGCCAGTTCTTCGGAGGCGGAAACGGTTTCGGTTTCGGAGGTTCCTCCAGACGCTCCGCTTCTGCTAATTCTCCCCGCAAGGGCGGAGACGTTCGTGTCACTCTGCCGCTGACTTTTCTTGAAGCGGCTCACGGATGTGTCAAAACCATTCAGATCAACGTGATGGAAACCTGCCAGGAATGCGGAGGAAACGGTGCGGCCAAGGGAACCCAGCCTGTCACATGCAATCATTGCCACGGGACGGGTTACGTTACTGTACAGCAGAATATGTTCGGAACGGTTATGCGCAGCAGTCAGCCCTGCCCTGAATGTCACGGAACAGGCAAGAAGATAGAAAAGCCCTGTCCGAAATGTAATGGAAACGAAAGGGTCAGAACTAAGAAAAAGCTTGAGGTTAATGTACCGGCCGGAATCAACGACGAGCAAATGCTCAGTCTGAGAGGACGCGGAGATGCAGGTACTAACGGCGGGCCTAACGGGGATGTTATAATAATAATTGATCTGCAGAATGATCCTTTGTTCGAACGGGATGGAAGCGATGTTTATGTAACCGTACCTGTAACCTACGCAGAAGCGGCTTTGGGTGCTGAAATTGTAGTCCCGACAATTGACGGTAAAATTAAATTTACAGTTCCAGACGGAACTCAACCGGGAGCGATATTCCGTTTAAGAGGCAAGGGAATACCTCATATTAACAGCACACAGCGCGGAGATCAGTATGTTACAGCAACGCTTGAGGTTCCGAAGAAGCTTTCCAAGGAACAGAAAAATCTAATCAAACAACTGGATCAGAGTCTCAATGATGATAAGAATTACATCAACCGCAAGACTTTTGCAGACAAGATAAAAAAAGCCTTCGGAAAGGAATCCCAGAATAACGACTGAGATACCTACCTCTTTGAAAATTAGTATAACTTCTTCCTAGAAAACAAATGCGTAATAATCGTCGCCAGTTTAATTGCAGCCCTGATACTTTCAATGATGACTTTTGTTTTTTCATGGTAGGAGGAAAGCCGGAGACTGCACCGGAACTGTCGATGGAAGAGACTCGGACTGCCGAAGAGACAACAAAGCCGGAATCGCTTGAAGAAGACCCCCCCATCCGGACAGTTTCGTTGAATCTGATAGAGAATGAAGTATAATATTTAGATTATAAAAAGAGGAGCTATGGAATTTGCTCCTCTTTTGATTTTATTGGGTCGAAAAAGATTTCTTCTAGGGAATGTGTTATACTAAATGGCAATTATATATACGTCGTTATCAGAGGAACGTCGTTAGTGAAGAACGGAGTTGATGTGTAATGCCCGACAAACAGTCAGAACTTAGGGCCAGGCGTCAGCGAATGATGCTTGAAGAACCGATGATGAAAGTAATTCCATATGTTGCCATTCCGATGATTATTTCGACCTTGATAGATGCAATATACAATCTTGCGGATACTTTTTTTGTAAGCGGCCTCGGTGAGGTTGCGACCGCAGCCGTATCAGTAAACGATTCACTTATGAATATGTTGCGGGCGGTGGCAATGGGATTTGCCATGGGTGCCGCAAGTTATATTTCCCGTCTGATGGGTGCCAAGGAGGATAAAAAAGCATCACGTGTGGCTACCTCCACACTTGGTATCGGCGTTATTTTTTCCCTCCTGGTCGGAATTATCTGTTTCTTTTTTCGAGAACAGATAGTAATGTTTATGGGAAGTACGGTCCAGGCAAAGAGTTATTCTATGGATTACGCTAAGTGGATAACACTTTCGGCCCCATTTACGACGGCTAACCTTATTATGAATCAGCTGCTGCGAAGTGAAGGAAGCACGACTTATGCCATGTGGGGTATGTGCAGCGGGTGTATTCTCAATTGCGGGTTGGATCCAATTTTTATCAATACACTTGGCATGGAGGTAGAAGGAGCAGCTCTTGCTACAGGTATTTCCAAAGCTGCCAGCTGCGTTGTTCTTGCTATTCCTTATATAAAACATACCGCGATGCTCGAAATACATCCACGCAATTTCAAGATTGAAAAGGATTCCTTTATTGAAGTAACGCGAATGGGTGTTCCGGCGTTCATTCGCATGAGTCTGATGTCTCTGGGTGGAATAGTAACCAACAATGTTGCAAAGGCCTTCGGAACAGCTGTACTTGCCGCTATTGCTATTGCGAACAAGCTTTACCGAATGATTGGTTCGATTATTATGGGTTTTTCTCAGGGATTCGGTCCTGTTGCCGGATTCTGCTGGGGTGCGCGCCGTTACAACCGTGTTCGTGAAGCTTATCGCTCAACGCTTACTATCGGCTTTGTTGCAGCGGCAATACTCGGCGTGCTGATGTTCGTGTTTGCCCGTCCTCTTATCAACATTTTCAATTCGGAGGGTACAGAACAGGTCACTTCAATCGGAATGCTGAAGATCCGAACTCTATGCGTGGTCTTTATTCCCCATGTTTTTGTTATGGTTACAAGCAACCTTTACCAGTCTCTCGGCAAACCGCTGGGAAATCTGATTTTGAGTATGTCACGTCAACTGCTGTTCCTGATTCCTCTTTTGCTTATTGTTCCGAAAATCTTCGGGGTAGAAGGTCTTGCATGTTGCCAGGCTTTGTCGGATCTGTTCTCCTGTCTTTTCCTGGCAATTCCTTTCTCTGCAAGTATAACTAAAACTATCAGAAGCCTTAAGGACGGAGAAGATCCTCCTTTCGGAAAAGCTTCAAGAAGTATTCAGACGGAAGAATAACAATTGCTTGGAAGTAGTCAGTTTTTATATAGAACAGGATTTGTGGTGCAGTTTGTATTGACTGAACCTCTGTTTTATGTGATAAAAGGGAAATTCTTGGATATTTTCCAAATATTCATCAATACGGCAACAAATATTCACAAATTATCATTGACAATGCATAAATATGCAATTATAATGTCAATTGTCATTATTGATTATTCGCGGTTAAACCATGAAAGAGGAGTATAAAAAAATGAAAAAAATATTATCTGTTTTGTTTGTGATTGTTCTCATGCTTACACTGTGTTCCTGCGGAGCAAAGAAAAACAAGAATTTTACCATTGAAGACGGAAAACTTACCGTAGCGACCTCTCCGGATTTCGCGCCGTATGAGTTTTATTCTGTGGATGAAAACGGGGAATATGTACTTTCCGGTTTTGATCCTGCCCTGGCGCAGTATATAGCAGATTATCTTAATCTTGATCTGGAAATTATACCGATGGATTTTGACGGAGTTCTTGCTGAGCTTACCGCCGGCAACGTTGACCTGGGTATGGCCGGTCTTTCTCCCGACCCCGAACGTGCCAAAGCAATGGATTTCAGTGATATCTATTACAAAGGCGGTCAGAGTTTTGTAACCAATAAAACCAATGCCGGCAATTTCACTGATCTGGCATCGCTTAATACTGCCGGTAAACAAATCGGAGCACAGAACGGTTCCATCCAGATGGACCTGGCGAATCAATACTCTGTTGACGCCGATATTATTTCACTTGTAAAGGTTACGGATATCGTCGGCGAACTGGTCGCCGGAACTCTTGACGGTGCATATATTGAGACCGTCGTAGCAGAGACATATCAGAAAAACTACCCCGATCTTGTTATCGTATGTGATGTACCTTACGAAGCTGAGGGTTCTGCCATCGGCGTAAGCAAAGGCAATGAAGATCTGCTTGCGAAAGTTAACGAGGCAATAGCGGAGGCTAACAAGGACGGCAGTTTTGCTTCTTTTGTTGCCGAAGCAAATGAATTGGCCGAGGGCGATATCTATGAAGGAATAATTGACTGATAATCAGGATGAATATTATAATAATCCTCTCCGGCATTAAATATGCCGGAGAGGATTATCTATGAAAAAGAAAGGTTAAAATTTTTAATGGTTTCAGCGGAAGGATTTGAAAGGACATTTAAATATCTCGGAATGTTCAAAGACGGTCTCCTCGGGACACTTCTTCTGTCTGCTTTTACAGTATTTTTCGGTTTTATTCTCGGATTAATACTTTCTATTCTACGAGTATCGGGAAAAAACACGAAAAATCCTATAGTCAAAGGCATGGCAGCGGTTGCTTCAGTATATGTTGAGGTTATACGGGCTACTCCGATGCTAGTGCAGCTTATGATAATCTATTACGGAATGTCAACATTGTTTACCCTTCCCAGATTCGAAATGTTCGGGTTGTTCAGATTTGAAAGGTTTTTACCCGGTGTGGTTGCTCTTTCTATGAATTCCGGTGCATATCTTTGTGAGGTAATTCGCTCCGGCATTCAGTCTATCGATATCGGTCAGACTGAAGCCTCACGATCTCTTGGTTTGTCTACAGGGCAGACAATGAGATATGTTATTTTACCTCAGGCTATTAAAAATATTCTGCCGGCGATAGCAAACGAGTTTGTCACAATAATCAAAGAATCCTCAATATGCTACACTGTCGGTGTTCAGGAGATAATGTATGCTGCCAGCTCTGCAAAAGGAGCCACATTCCTTGTTCTGGAACCGTATCTTGTTGCAGCTGCCGTATATTTTTGCCTGACATTCCCGACAAGCAAAATTATCGCGTATTTTGAAAGGAGGATGAGCGTAGGTGACAAAAGATAACACTATAATCAAAATATCCGGTCTGAAAAAATATTACAAAGACGGAATGATTAAAGCTCTCGATGGCATAGACTTTGAAGTCCAGAGGGGGGATGTTGTCGCGATTATAGGGCCTTCCGGAAGCGGAAAATCCACACTTCTTCGCAGTATGAATTTGCTGGAGCAGCCGACTGAAGGCAGTGTTTTATTTGACGGGGTTGATATTACCGACAGTATAGTCAATATTGACGAACATAGGCAGAAAATGGGAATGGTATTTCAACATTTCAACCTTTTTCCGCATAAAACCGTACTTGAAAATATGACTCTGGCACCGCTAAAAGTTCTTGGGAAAGATAAATCCGTCTGTGAAGAACAGGCCATGACTTTCCTGAAAAGGATAGGCCTTGAGGACAGGGCGGGAACATATCCAATTCAGCTGTCCGGCGGTCAGAAGCAGCGTGTAGCAATTGTCAGAGCAATGATGATGGAGCCGCAGGTGATGCTTTTTGATGAACCGACGTCTGCGCTGGATCCCGAAATGGTAGGAGAAGTTCTTGAAGTTATGAAAGAGCTTGCAAACAGCGGAATGACAATGGTTATTGTAACTCATGAAATGGGATTTGCCCGCGAAGTTGGGAACCGTGTTATTTTCATGGATGACGGAAAAATAATCGCGGAAGGAACTCCCACCGAAATATTTGATAACCCTCAAAACGAAAGGCTTCAAGATTTTCTTAGAAAAGTACTATAATAATGTTTTAGCGCCGGCTGAATTTTCAGCCGGCGCTTTTTTATTTAATTATTCTATGTTCATTGTAGCAACAACATTGATTCCTGTGTTGCAGATATTTTCGAGTATTACATCGCCGATAGAAACCGGCTTTGATACGGAAACTTTTTTTATGGCATCTACCGCATCAAATATCAATTCCTTAGGTATTGCCCTCTCGGTTTTGACCGAAAGAGGAACAAAGGTCCCCTTAACTTTTGCCAGCGTAGTTAGAACTCTTTTTGGGGAGGTACATTCATCTTTGCCATATTGTGCGCCGCGGGCACAGGCGTTTCCTTCAACTTTCTCAACAATACCATCTTGAAATGTAACTGAAAGACGGCATCCCATAGGACAGTTTATGCAAACAAGTTCACGAGTTTCCGTCATATTCAGGCCTCCTCTATTCTTACGGATATTTCCTTGGCTCCCTGAGGAATCAGTGAATTATCAAGATTGAAGGAAAACATTTCTCCTGGTGCAACAACCATCGCTTTTCGGCTGTGGATGTCCACTCCGTCTGCAGAAGCGATGACTCTGACGTTTTTCATAACACAGGTTGGACGGAACATTAGTTTTACGTTTCCGTAGGTTGTATCCGAATGAAGCTTGTGAGGAACGATTCCTGTAACAAACTGGCCGTTTTTAACTTCTGTGTCTGCCTGACCAGAACTTTTTCCTGCTACAAAGTCAGCAGCATTTTTGCCCGCTGACAGAGATTCTTCGCTGACGTTGTCAACCAGGTCATGCACGTGCAGTGCATTTCCGCAGGCAAAAACTCCCGGTATAGATGTAGCCAAAAAATCATCAACAATTGCTCCCTTTGTACTTTGGGAGAGTTCCACACCGCCAGTGCGGGCTACTTCATTTTCGGGTATTAATCCAACCGAAAGAAGGAGCGTGTCCACTTCATATCGCTTCTCAGTCCCGGGAATCGGCTTTCGGTTTGCATCAACCTGAGCAATTGTTACGGATTCCACACGTGTTTTTCCTTCGATGTTTACAACAGTGTGGTTCAGAAGCAGAGGAATTCCGAAATCATCCAGACATTGCGCGATATTTCGGGCAAGGCCGCCTGAATAGGGCATAATCTCGGTTACCGCTTCGACTTTTGCCCCCTGAAGAGTAAATCTTCGGGCCATTATCAGACCGATATCTCCGGATCCGAGAATCAATACTTTTCGACCGGGCATATATCCTTCGCGGTTTAGAAGACGCTGGGCGGTTCCTGCAGTATAAATACCGGCAACGCGGGAACCAGGCATAATCAGAGCCCCTTTGGGCCGTTCACGGCATCCTGTAGCCAGAATAATGGCGTCTGCATGAATTGATACTATACCTTCGTCAGGGCTGACAGCGGATACTACTCTGTCCTTTGAAATAGAAAGAACGGTAGTGTTGAGCATATAAGGTATTTTTAATAATTTGATTTTATTAATGAATCTGGCAGCGTACTCGGGGCCGGTAAGCTCTTCTTTGAACATATGAAGTCCGAAACCATTGTGTATGCATTGCTGCAGAATTCCTCCGAGAAAAGGTTCCCGTTCAAGTATCAAAATACTCCTGCAGCCGTTTTCATAAGCTCCAACAGCGGCAGCGAGACCGGCCGAACCGCCGCCAACGATTATAATTTCAACTTTTCTTATTTTATTCTGCCTCACTTTCACCAAAAACGGTGCCAACCACAAGTTCGCTTCCTGGTCCGAATTTAGTAATTTTCTCAGCGGACAGGCCAAGTTCTTCAGAAAGAATCTGCATTGTTCTAGGGGTACAGAATCCAGCCTGGCATCGGCCCATTCCCGCCCGGGTACGCCTTTTTACAGCGTCAAGGTTTCGAGCACCGACAGGGCGGCGGATACAGTCACGAATTTCCGCTTCAGGAACTGTTTCGCAGCGGCATACGATTCTGCCGTATGCCGGATCCTGGGCTACGGCAGCAGCACGTTCTTCTTCTGTCATATAACGGAAAGGCTTTTTATGCGGGGCACGGCCGGTGATATAGCTTTTATTTGGCTCAGCATGAAGCTTTTCAGCCAGATTATCTGCAATATCCTTACCTATCGCCGGGCCGGCAGTAATTCCGGGACTTTCGATTCCTGCACAGTTGATAAATCCGGGTGCATCATAAGCTTCACCAATAACGAAATCGTTCCGGTCACAATGGGCTCGTAATCCGGCATAACTGCTTATGATGTCCCATGTTGGAAGATTATTCCAGATTTTTCTGGCTCCGGCCAGTATTTTGTCGAACCCTTCGGAGGTGTTCGAAACATCGTCCTTGTCTGAAACGTCTTCAGCGGTGGGGCCGAGAAGAATGGTGCCTGATACGGTAGGCGCAACCCAGATGCCTTTTGTGTGACCAGTAGCCATTTTACTTGGAACAGGGCATATGGAGGCGGTGAAATCACCTGTGTGGGATTTATCAACAATAAGATATTCTCCTTTGCGTGGAGTGATGTGGTATTTTTCACCGGAGACCGAATTATTCAATTCGTCAGCCCATAGACCGGCACAATTTACAACATATTTTGCCTGATAACGGTTTCCTTTCTGATCTGTGAGTGTCCAAATGTTATCCGAATCTCGGGAAAGACTTGTGATTTTAGTCTCGAGTTTTAACTGAACGTCGTTTATTACAGCGTTTTCAGCTAAAGCAATGACAAGATCGTAAGGACTTACGATTCCGCCGTTCCCGGCAATAAGAGCACCCGTAATGGATTCCCCGATATTCGGCTCGAGCCTCTGAGCCTCTTCACGGCTGATTCGCCGTATATTGTCCACATTGTTTGTGGCTGAGTTTGCTTCAATCCGGTCAAGTTCCTGCAGCTCATCCTGGGAAAAAGCGGCTATCATTGTAGAATTCCTTATAAAAGGCACATCCAGCTCGGCACAAAGCTGTTCATACATTTTATTCCCGAGGACGTTGTATTTTGCTTTTAATGAACCGGGCTCAGCATCGTGACCGGAGTGAACGATAGCAGTATTGGCTTTACTGGAACCTTCGCAGACGTCGGCAGCCTTGTCAACCAGAGCAACTTTTACTCTGTATCTGGAAAGAAAACTTGCAACCGATGTCCCGCAGATGCCGGCACCGATTACTAATACATCATACATGAATTAAACCTCGCTGAATCTTTATCTATATATCTATAGTTTATCATACACACAAATTCTATGTTATGAAAATATCGTAAAGACAGTATTTGAGCAATGAAAATCGTATTATTATCCAAGCTTTAAATGCAAATCCGACTGTAGTATAATTTCCATGTACAGAGAAAAAACAGTTATAGGTGAAATCTGCTAAATGATAAAAATTATATCCGTTTTACTGGCTCTGGTTCTCGGCTCGTATGTTTTTATTTCTGACACACCTCCCACATACAGAGAGGCAGCCAAAGCTATAAAAAATCCATATGAAATGTCTGTTATTGAATCGGAAGGGGACGAGCGTTCTCTTCTGAAAGATGAAACCCTTCTTCAACTGTATGATATGATTTTAAAAGGCGTAGAAGACTATAGTGAAGAAATAGAAATCAAACGCCTTGTGTATAATGAAGAAGACCTGATGACGGTAATAAAAGCTATTAAATATGACCGTCCGGATATATTTTGGGTAAGCTGGAATGACTGGCAGATACTTACAGGAGACAGCGGCATTACCATTATGCCGATTTATTATGTAAACAGCCAGATCGGCAGAAAGATGACCGGAGAAATAGAAGGCGCTGTCAGAAGATTTGTATTCGAAAACAACTCGGTTTCTTCTTTGCCGGATTATGACAAGGTTGCGGCTGTTCATAACTGGCTGATAAATAATATCCATTATGAGGAATCATACAATATGTATCCCGATTCGGAAAAATGGATATTGCACTCTGCCTATGGTGCACTGGTAAACGGAAGAGCAGTGTGTGACGGTTACGCCGCAGCTTTTAATATTCTTATGGAGCGTCTGGGAGTAAAATGTGTACTGGTTGACGGAGTAACAATTAACAACATTGATAATGAGGGACACCAGTGGAACATAGTTAATATCGACGGGAAAAACTATCATATTGATGTTACATGGGATGATATAAATATTTACGGCGGCGGAGAAACCGAAAGCGGATTTGTTTCGTACCAGTATTTTATGCTTTCTGACGAAGAAATCCGCAGGGATCATACTGCGGAATTAAGGAAAGCGGTACCGAAATGTTCAGAGGTATTTGGTTACTATGCTGCGATAGGGCTTGAAGGCAGGCGCATTGAGGAAATACTTGGAACTATTGTAGCGTACAGCGTTGCCGCGGTAAACGACGGGACATACACTGTGGAATTTCGTATTACTGATGATGACGGCTATGCATTTGTTGCTAAAGGAGATTTTAATTTTTCGGATACACTTGCCGAGATAAACAGCCGACTTGAAGAGTCCGGAAGCAGTATGCGAATTGATGAAACCGGTTACCGTTTGGCGGGAAATGACGTCCGTAATGCCCTGATATTTGTGTTGTTACCAGAAGAGTAGTTGATTATAAATTTGTAATATAAAGCAGGAGAGGAATCTCCTGCTTTATTGTGTATGACTCAAAGCTTGAAAAGAACCCCGATTACGGCGGCAAAGGCAAGAAATACAATGGGATGAAGCTTTGATAGTTTTTTGATATTTGTTAGTACCAGAAGCAAACATCCCAAAAGGATCGCAATCCATTTTATGGTACCTGGAAGAAACGAAATTGCAGAAGAGGGCGAATGTTCGAAAAATGCAATTTTTGCGATCGATAGCAAGGCACTGGTAATCAGTGCGGCTGAAGCAACGCGAAGACCGCAAAAAGCGTTTTGAACAACCTTGCTCTTTTCGAAACGGGAGAGGAAAGCGGCAATTATAAGAATTACGATTATTGACGGAGTAATCAAGCCTAATGTGGCAATTACACTGCCCGGAAGGCCTCCGTTTAAAAAACCGGCATAGGTTGCCATATTAACACCGATAGGGCCTGGTGTAGCTTCGGAAATTGCAATCATGTCTGCAATATCGGAATGGCTGAACCAACCCATTCGGTCGCTCATATCGTACAGAAATGGAATAGTAGCGAGTCCGCCGCCTACGGCAAAAAGTCCGGTTTTGCAAAACTCCCAGAAAAGCTGAAGGAGAATCATTTCGTATCCCCCCTTTTTTCGCGAATGATTTGGATGGCAATACCGCACAGAGCGGAAATCAGTATAACTATTACAGGGCTGATATTTGTCAGAAGAATGAATATTAAAATCAGCGCGAAAAGGCATACGGTCGGAATGTCTACAAGGGATTTTTTGAAAAGTTTTATGACGGCGTTAAAAATCAAGACACAAACGCAGACCCTTATTCCGGAAAACGCGTGCGCAATCCATTCTATATCTGTAAAATGAGTCAGGAAAGCGGCAATAAGAGTGATAATGACTAACGAAGGAAATACAACCCCCAGAGCGGCAAAAATCCCGCCTGCAATACCGGAAACTTTGTTTCCAATAAATGTTGCAGTGTTAACGGAAATAATTCCGGGAGCGCACTGTCCAATGGCATAGTAATTCAATATTTCGTCTTCGGTTGCCCATTTTTTTCTCTCTACGACTTCCCTTTGAAGAAACGGAAGCATTGAATAACCACCGCCGAACGTAACGGCGCCAATTCGTGCGAAGGTGAAAAACAGATCACCCAACTGTCTGTTCTTTTTCTCCATGATTATATAAAACCTTTCAAAATAGTTGTCATATAACAGTATAATTGTGATATAATAACTGTCAAATCAAATTTTGCCCGAAAAAGGGGAGGGACTGTGCTATGATGCATTCAATGACCGATTTTCAGAGGGATTCTCTGGTTTACTTGTGCGACGAATTCAAAAAAAACAACGGTTTTGATGAACAGGACTGGACAAAATATGATGTAAAACGTGGGCTTCGAAATGCCAATGGAACCGGCGTTATGTCCGGACTTACAAATATATGTGATGTTGTGGGATATAATCTTGTAGATGGTCAACGCCAGGCCTGTGACGGTCAGTTGATTTATCGCGGAATAGATGTCAAAGATATCATCGACGCCGGAAAGCGTGAAGACAGGTATATATTTGAAGAGGTAATGTGGCTGCTCCTTTTCGGAGATCTTCCCACCGCCGGACAGCTTTCTCTGCTTCAGAATCTAATGGCGGAGCTCCGCGATCTTCCTGACGGGTTTGCCGAAGATATGATAATGAAAGCTCCGTCCCCGAACGTTATGAATAAAATGGCCCGTTCAGTGCTTGCTCTATATTCGTACGATAACAAAGCAGAAGATTACAGCCTTGAAAATACCCTTTACCAGTGTGTGGCACTTATTTCCTGCATGCCCACGATTATGGTTTACGCCTATCAGGTTAAGCGGCGCGTATTTGATCGGAAGAGCATGTATATTCACCTCACCAAGCCCAATCTTTCTCTTGCTCAGAACATTTTGCGAACAAACCGCAGAGACAAAAGTTTTACAGAAAAGGAAGCAAGGCTTCTTGACCTGTGTCTTGTTCTTCATGCCGACCACGGCGGCGGTAACAACAGTACCTTTACTACTCGGGTACTGACCTCAACAGCTACCGATACCTATGCCGCAATTTCCGCTGCTATCGGTTCTCTTAAGGGTCCCCGCCACGGCGGCGCAAATATAAAAGTCATGGAAATGCTTGATGATATGAAGGAAGGCATCAGGGATCATGATGACGATGATGAGATTTCGGCATATTTAAACGGTATTCTTAACCGGAAATACGGTGATGGTTCCGGCCTGATTTACGGTGTCGGACATGCAGTTTATACAAAGAGTGATCCGCGTGCAACTATCCTTCGTGAAAATGCAAAAGAAATCGCTGAGGAAAAAGGATACGGTGATGATTATAAGCTTCTGTGTGCCGTTGAGCGTTTGGCTCCGGACCTTGTCAAGCAGAAGAAAAATAATCCGTTAGTCTGCGCAAACGTTGACCTTTTCTCCGGTTTGGTTTTCAGGTCCATGAATATTCCGGTTGATATATTTACACCGATGTTCGCCGTAGCACGTATGGCCGGTTGGTGTGCACATCTTACTGAGGAACGCTTTTATGCTAACCGCCTTATCCGTCCAGCATATAAATATACCGGCGGTTACCGTGATTATGTTTCTCTGGAAGACAGATAAATAGATTATGATGCGTAGATTCGTTCCAACGCTGTGTCTTGCGATTGCAGCGTGGGCAATTTCATTTGTGCGGTTTTTGTACTATGTGGATCCGGTTTCGGGTTTTGACAACGGCCCGTGGAAAGTAATATCCTGGTTAACTGTTATTGCATTGACAGCGGCCTCGGTATTTTTCGGATGTGTGACAATCCGCAGTATTGAAGAAACGGCGGAAATGAGACTTTCGCGATTTTTCGGAGTATTTTTTGTTCTTGGCGGAGTAGCATATATTATTTCTGCTATGCTTTTAAATACGGCTAATCTTGAATCAAACGCCGCAGTAATTATTTCCGTAGTATCGCGTCTGTTTGCGGTTTTAGCTGCCGTTGCATCCACTCTCAGCGGCATAGCTTTAATGCGCGGATTAACCGTTATTAAGTACGCTTATCTGAATTTTTCTATCCCGCTGTTTGCTGTGGCGAGGGTTTTACATCTGTATGTTTCTGGACTTTTAAATTCTGCGGATATGGTTAAAGCTATGACTTTTGCTTCAGCCATAGCTGTTGCTTTAGCTTCTTTGAGGGTTTGCAGGTTTATTCTGACGCACGAAAGCTATGCTTCTTCAGCCAGAGCAGCGGTTGTAGCGCTTGCAGTGTGTCTTGCACTCGGCAGTCCCTCAATTCTCCCGATGGGGATCCGCGGTTTCGGAGGATTTGCTTTCGGAAACCTGGGTGATGTTTTACTGGCAATAGGCTGTTTTACATGTGTGTCCTCTGTTTTGGAAAAGGAGATCAACAAATGAAAAGAAAAATTACTAAGATTTTAGCATCAATAATTTGTATTGTTCTTATTATTGCCATGCTTGCAGGGTCAATATTATCATATATCCTGAGATAGAATCTCCTTTATATTTTGTCGAATTTAACGATTTTCATTGTTAAAGTATTGACATACTTACAGATTAAGTTTACTATACCTACAACAAATGAATATATTTACTTTATATGGTAGAGGATGCGGATTGTGAAGATCATCTCCGGCATACGGCTCGACCGGGCCGCCGGAAACCAAAGGCACGTCCGCCGAAGAATCTTTTTCCCGGTCGGGAACGGATATCTGGGCGCACGCAGAATATGGGTGTGACTGTCACTTTTTTGTGGAGAGCTATCGTCGGAAAACGGTAAAAATTATCGTAATTATCCATGATGCTTCCGGTGTCATGGTTATTTTTATAAGGAGAAATAAAAATGAAAAAGTACTTTAGTATTGTTCTGGTAATATTAATGATGAGTATGATGTTTGCAGGCTGTGGGAAAAAAGATATACTTCATGACAACGTCCTATCCGTAGCCATGGAATGTGCATATGCTCCCTACAACTGGACCCAGCCGGATAACAGTAACGATGCGGTTCCGATCAAAGACAGCAAGGATTTCGCTAACGGCTACGATGTAATGATGGCAAAAAAGATTGCAGACGAGCTTGACATGGATCTTGAAATAGTAAAGATGGACTGGGATTCTCTGGTACCGGCTGTTCAGGCCGGAACGGTCGACTGCGTTATTGCGGGTCAGTCTATTACTTCAGAAAGACTCCAATCCGTAGATTTTACCGAGCCATATTATTACGCTTCAATTGTTGCCCTTGTTATGGCTGACGGAGATTATGCAGCTGCGACATCTATTGATGACCTCGCCGGAGTAACCTGCACAAGCCAGATCAATACTGTCTGGTATGATGACTGCCTGCCGCAGATTACTGATGCCAACATCCTTCCTGCTCAGGAAACATCCGGCATGATGCTTGTAGCGCTAAATTCCCGAACAGTTGATATGATTTGCACAGATATGCCCACAGCGATGGCTGCATGTGTAGCGTATCCCGGTATGGCAATCCTTGATCTCAGTGCCGGTGATTTTGTAGTTTCCGATGAGGAAATCAATATCGGCGTTTCTCTTCAGAAAGGAAACAAGGAACTTTGCGATAATATCAACAAGGTTCTTGCAACAATGACAGCTGATGATTATGTGGCTTTGATGGATGAAGCTATTTCAATTCAGCCTCTGGCAGAGTAATTAACAAAAACAGAACTAACGGAGATTGATTGTAATGCTTCCTGAATCATTTTGGGGACGTGTGCTGTTCCTGCTTCAAAAATATGGTACATCCTATCTGAATGGTGCCGGTACAACTATGCTTATAGCTGTTATCGGAACTGCTGTGGGATGTCTCATTGGCCTGCTGGTGGGTATAGTTCAGACTGTCCCCAAAGACAGAGAAGAACATCCGGTCAAGGCTTTCATTGCCGGGTTTTTCCAGATCGTGCTGAACATTTATGTTGAAGTGTTCAGAGGGACTCCCATGATGGTTCAGGCTGTATTTATTTATTACGGTGCAGCTATACTGTGGAATCTTCATATGCCGACACTTACTGCCGCCTTGTTGATAGTGTCAATTAATACCGGGGCGTATATGGCCGAAACAGTTCGCGGAGGGATTCTTTCGGTTGATGTGGGTCAGACTGAAGGGGCCATGGCAGTAGGAATGAACCACTTCCAGACGATGGTGGAGGTTATTCTCCCACAGGCTGTCAGAAACATTATGCCTCAGATAGGCAACAATTTAATTATCAATATCAAGGATACCTGCGTTCTTTCCGTAATCAGCGTTGTGGAACTATTTTTTGCCAACAAAAGTGTGGCCGGCGCTTACTATACCTATTTCGAATCGGCTACCATAACAATGATTATTTACTTTACGCTGACCTTTACCTGCTCGAGACTGTTAAGAATGTTGGAAAACAAAATGGCCGGCCCGGCCAATTATGATTTGGCTACTACCGATGCACTTGCCTTTACCAGCGGAATGACCCGCCTTCCGAATTCGGCTGTTAAACGGGCAAAGACAAATCAGAATAACGACATCAGGAAGGGCAGGTAACCGATGGATAACATAATTGAGGTTAAGCACCTCAGTAAAAGTTTCGGTTCTCATCAGGTATTGAATGATGTTGATTTTACTGTTAATACCGGAGATGTCACCTGTATCATAGGAGTTTCCGGCAGCGGAAAATCAACCTTGTTGAGATGTATAAATCTCCTTGAAAAACCGTCCGGGGGAGAAATACTGTTTCACGGAAAGAATATAAATCTGCGTGGAGTAGATCCAAGTGAGTACCGTTCTCACGTAGGTATGGTGTTTCAGAATTTCAATCTTTTTAACAATATGACGGTTCTCCAGAACTGTGTTGTTGGACAATGCCGGGTTTTGGGTACTGATAAAGCAGCCGCAACCGAAAACGCTATGAAATATCTTAGTAACGTCGGAATGGAACCGTTTATTTACGCGAGACCTCAGCAATTGTCCGGCGGACAGAAACAGCGTGTAGCAATTGCGAGAGCTATGGCTATGAATCCTGAAGTATTATTGTTTGATGAGCCTACCAGTGCCCTTGATCCCCATATGGTCGGAGAGGTTCTTGAGGTAATGAAGAGTCTCGCTGAACAGGGTATGACAATGCTTGTTGTAACTCACGAGATGGCTTTTGCTCGCGATGTTGCCGGAGAAGTAGTCTTCATGAACAATGGGGTTATTGCCGAGCGCGGTACTCCAACACAGATATTTGAAAATCCTTCAGACCCCACGCTTTTGGAGTTCCTGGCACGATTCAGGAATCTTTGATACGTTTTTTAAAAGATGAGGCTAACACAGCCTCATCTTTTTTCTGTTATTCCGGTTATAAACTAATACAGATTATTAGCGTTGGTTTCTGTGACTATTATTTATATATTTGTATATGAATCATTAATTATATATTACGGGCCGGTCCCTGACTGAAGAACGAACCGGTCCGTGTTCTTTTCACATTGCAAAGATACAAGGAAACTGATAGAATCATTCTGTATTATAATGGAAAAGTATGGGATAAATGTAATATGCCTTTTGTGATTCTTATTGCTAAAATTATAGGGTTTCTGGGTTGGCTCGTCGGACGCGGAAGCAGTATGCCTGGCGCTGTTGCGATGAAACTTTGTCCCGGAATTCTCGGGAAAATAAAAGTTAATGGCTGTGTAATCGCTGTTACCGGGAGCAACGGTAAGACTTCCACTACCGAAATGCTTCGAAAGCTTGCTGCCTCGGGGGGCAGAAGGGTAATTTGCAACAGTGAAGGCAGCAACCAGACAGAAGGGGTTGTGACTGCTTTATTGAAAGATGCTTCTCTTTCAGGAAAAGTAGCCGCAGATTTTATAATTTTAGAAAGCGATGAACGCTTCTGTCAGTATACATTCAAAAACTTTACACCGGATTATTTTATTGTATTGAATCTGTATAGAGATCAGCTTACCCGGAACGGGCATCCTGAGTATGTAAGGGGAGAAATTGCCAAGGGTATTCCTACAGGTTCAACCTTGATTATTAACTGCGACGAACCAATCAGTGCATCACTGGCATGTAAACACGATGGTAAGGTACTTGGATTCAGCGTATTGCCTGAAGTTTTCCGTGAAGAAGGTATTGCCCACGCTTATGACGACGGCGCAAAATGTCCTGTATGCCATGGGAAAATGGACTATGAATATCGTGTTGAAAATCACATGGGTTCTTTCAAATGTGCATCCTGCAGTTATTCACGCAGAAATCCGGATCATTCAGTCACAGGACGAGACGAAACCGGCTATATTATCGACGGGAAATATACTGTAGTACCCCAGCTTGACAACCCCATGTTTGCATATAATCTGGCGGCTGCCTTTACTGTTGCAACAGAAGCATTGAAAATCAGTCCTGTCGACGCCGCAGAAATGCTTTCAGCCTATCATCTGGATAATTCCTTTCAGGCGCGGATTGACGATTTCATTTTAGCGGGGAATCCCGGAACCTTCATACTATGTAAGCATGAGAATTCCATCGCGTACGATGGGGCTATTCAAGCAGTTTGCAGTGATTCTTCCTCTCAGAAAACCGTTTTGATAGCTGTAGATAAACTCAGCCGCAAATACAGCGCAAATGACATGTCCTGGCTTTGGGATATCGATTTTGAGCGACTGAACCGTGACGATGTTTCCGGGTTTTACCTATGCGGGAAATTCGCTGAGAATCTAGCTTTACGGCTCTTGTTTGCAGGTATTTCAGAGAACAGAATAGTATGTATTCCTGATTTCAGGTTGTGTGTTGACAGTTTGAAGAAAGAAGGCAAAGGGCATATTTTCGCTATGACGTGCTTTACTGATGCTCCCGTACTAATGCGGTTGCTTAAGGAGGAGTCGAGATGATCAGATTATGTCATGCGTTTACCTCCCTGATGGATTTGTACGGTGATTATGCAAACATGAAGGTTCTGGCTCAAAGAATGGTTGATGACGGACAGGACGTGGAATGCACCTGTTTGCCTCGCTTTGAAGGTTTTAACCCGAAAGAGACTGATATGCTGTTTATTGGCCCCGGAACCGAACAGGCGGCAATAAAAGCCTGCGAAGAAATTTCGTTATATGCCGAAGAGATTAAGAAGTACCTGGTAAAGGGTGGCATAGTTCTTCTGAGCGGAAATGCTTCCGCTTTGTTTGGCAAAGGAATCGTTCTGGATGAAGTATCTTATCCCGGATTAGGGATTCTCAACGTTGAATTCACCGTAGCTTACCGTTTGCGCAGATACTCGGAAATTCTTGCTGAAGGGCCCTGGGGAGAAACCGCAGGAGTTGTAAACACTTCCTGCAGAGTTTATTGGGAAGGAAATCCGCTGTTCGCAATTTCTTCGGACAGCGATAAACTGCTTGGGAAAACCGAAGGAGTTGTGGCAGGGGATATTTACGCCACCGAACTTACGGGACCTTTACTTGTAAATAATCCGAATATGTGCGATTATTTTGCCGGATTACTTTCCGGACATGCTCCCGGTGAAAATACATGTGATTGGTATAAATATTCCTTGGCTGCACATAATAAACTCCTTTATACTTTGAAGGAGGCTACAGTAAAATGAAGAAAGTCAGCGGATGTATCGTTACATACCATAATTATTCTCAGGCACGAAATGCAGTTGAATCATTTTTTGAGCAGACAAAAGGCGTTGAGCTGATATTATATATTGTGGACAATAATTCCGGAGATGATACGCTTGAAAAGTTGAAACATGAATTTCCCCAGCTTATCACTATTCAAAATGACGAAAATAAAGGTTTCGGTCACGGACACAACACGGCAATACCATTTCTTGACAGTGATTATCATGCAGTAATCAATCCTGATATTACAATTGACAGAGATGTTTTGACTGAACTCTGTGATTTTATGGAAAGCAATCCGGATGTCGGACTGCTTTCCCCTGAAATCCGTTTCCCGGACGGAAGTGTTCAGCCTCTCGGAAAACGTAATCCTACGGTTTTCGGTTTAGTGGGCAGACATATTTTTAAGAAATCTTTAAAAAAATATGTTGATCATTATCTTATGCTTGACGAAAATTTGACCATACCTCAGGAATTGGGATTTGCGACTGGATGCTTTATGTTTTTCAGGACTGATGTTTTCAGGGAAGTATCCGGGTTCGATGAACGTTTTTTTATATATTATGAGGATATGGATATTACAAGACGTGTGGTACAAAAAAAACGAGCATTGTTTTATCCCTATACCTATGTTTATCATTGCTGGGAAAGAGCCAGCTCTCACAAACCTAAATATTTCATAATACTGGTTCTTGGAATGTTTAAGTATTTCGGTAAGTGGGGATGGCAATTCAAATAAACTTCTAATATATTATTGGAGTTATAGAAAATGAAAATTCTGATTACCGGATGTAAAGGTCAGCTTGGAACAGAGCTTCTGAAGCAGTTAACCGACGGGAATAGTGAGCTTGGTCCGATTCCTTCTGAATATCTGGGAGCGGAAATAGTACCGGTTGATATTGATAATTATAATTTGGCTTCCCGTGAGGATGTTTTCGCCAATATAGCAGGGAAGGGTTATGATCTGGTAATTAACTGCGCGGCATATACAAATGTCGACGGCTGTGAAGCCGATGAAGAAAATGCCTATTTGGCCAATGCGATAGGACCGAAAAATCTGGCAGAGGTCTGCGAATCAGAAGGAATTAAGCTTGTACACGTTTCAACCGATTATGTATTTCCCGGCGACGGCTCGGTTCCGTACACCGAAAAGGATACTCCTAATCCCGCTACTGCATATGGAAGAACTAAACTGGCCGGAGAGCGTTTTGTTGCAGAGCACTGTTCGAAATATTTCATTCTCCGAACGGCTTGGCTGTACGGATACAACGGGAAAAATTTTGTAAAGACAATCTTGCGTGTAGCGAAAGAAAAAGGAAAAGTGAACGTTGTAAACGACCAGACAGGCAATCCAACCAGTGCCGTAGATCTTGCATTTGTTATTCTGAAAATAGCTTTAACCTGTAATTACGGTATATATCATGCTACCTGTAATGGGATTTGCAGCTGGTATGATTTTGCCCGTACATTTTTAGAAATGGCTGAAGTTGATGCGGAAGTTATTCCCTGTTCCTCAGAGGAATATCCCAGCAAAACACCCAGACCGAAATACTCAGCCCTTGATAATTCGATGCTTGGTAATACAATCGGAGATCCCATGCGCAACTGGCAGGATGCCGTAAAAGAATATATAGAAAATCTGGAGCAGCAAAAATGAAAAATGTTATGGTTACCGGGGGAGCCGGATTCATTGGCTCAAACTTTATAATCTACATTCTGAATAAATACGATAATATCTTTATTTTAAATGTCGATAAGCTTACATATGCGGGAAATCTTGAAAATCTGAAATCCGTTGAAAATGATTCCCGATATGCATTCAGACAGACCGATATCTGCGACGCTGATGCTATTGATTCACTAATGAAAAAATATGATATCGATACGATAATAAATTTCGCGGCGGAAACGCATGTCGACCGTTCTCTCACTGACCCGGGAATTTTTGCGAGAACGAATGTAATGGGAACCCTTACATTGTTGAACGCGGCAAGAAAGGCTTGGGAGCGCCCCGACGGGAGCTATCCCGAAGGGGTCAGATACCATCAGGTATCAACCGATGAGGTTTACGGAAGCCTCGGTGCCGAAGGCTATTTTACAGAAGATACCCCTTTAAATCCTCATAGTCCGTATTCCGCGTCAAAGGCGTCAGCAGATTTGTTTGTTCAGGCCTACCATGATACATACCACATGCCTGTAACAATAACCCGTTGCAGCAATAATTACGGACCATTTCAGTTCCCGGAAAAACTAATTCCTTTGATGATAAATAACTGTCTTCAGCACCGCAAGCTGCCTATATACGGTGACGGTATGAATGTCCGAGACTGGCTTTACGTCGATGATCACTGCAAGGCGATCGATATGGTAGTACGTAGCGGAGATTACGGAGAGGTCTACAATATTGGCGGACATAATGAAAGAACCAACGTATTTATTGTAAATACAATTATTGAAGACATTTCCAAACACGACAGCAGTGTAACAGCTGATTTAATTGAACATGTTGCGGATCGGAAAGGTCATGACAGGCGATACGGCATTGATCCCCAAAAGGTCAAGGATGCCCTTGGCTGGTATCCGGAAACGGCATTTGAAGACGGTATTGTACGTACTATAGACTGGTATTTGGAAAACAGAGAATGGATGGCTAATGTTGTATCCGGCGCGTACGAAAAATACTACATTGAACAATACGGGAAATGAATGACTATGTTTAATTACCCATTAATTCTTGACGGAGCAACCGGAACCGAGCTGATAAAAAAAGGGTATTCTGGAAAAGGAAGCTGCGAAGAATGGACGCTTGAACACCCCGATGCCATTATTCAGATACAAAAAGACTATATTAATGCCGGAAGCCAGATAGTATACTCTCCAACAATGTGTGCCAACAGGGCTAAATTGGCACTTTATGGAAAACAGAATTATGTAAACGAGTATAATCTTCGTCTTGTAGAACTTTCAAAGCAAGCCTCAGAAAGCCGGGCATTGGTAGCCGGCGATATGTCGCCAACAGGTTTGTTTATTAGTGGTACAGTCGGTTTTAATGAACTTTATGATATATATTTTGAACAGGCTTCTGCTCTTAAACATGCCGGAGTTGATCTATTTGTAATTGAAACCATGATTAGTATAGATGATGCTTCGGCTGCTTTGAGAGCGGTAAAAGCCATCAGTGATTTACCGGTTATGGTCTCAGTGACATGCGATGAGAGCGGGCGTATGTTGTGTGGTTCTGATGTTACTGCTGCCCTTGTAAAAATGCAGGGAATGGGAGCGGACATTTTCGGATTAAACTGTTCTGTCGGACCCGCCGAGATGTTGAGTCAGATAATAAGGCTATCGGAATATGCACATATTTCGATACTTGCAAAGCCCAACGCCGGTATGCCCAAAGCTACGGAAAACGGACCGGTATATGATATTGACCCGGATGAATTTGCTTCTTATTTCCCCAAAATGGCTGAGTACGGAGTAAAGGTTTTCGGAGGATGCTGCGGGACCGATGCCCGTCACATAAAAGCATTAAGCGATTTGGTTTCAGTCATGAAGTTCCCATTGAAAAAATACACAGAAAAAATCTTATGTGCTACTCCGAGGGATGCAGCGAGTTATGTTATTCTTCCAGATATAACGTCAATTGATATGGACGGAGATATTCGCTTACAAATAAAAAACGCCCGGGACGACGGTGCTCAGCTTCTTCATTTCGAATTAATGACAGAAAAGAATCTTCTGGATTTTCTCAAATCGGCCCGCAGGTTGAGTATCCCTGTTAAAATTTCTGGTGAAGAACTATTGGTATTACGAGCAATTGCCGAATATCCCGGATTTCCGATTGTATAAAAAAGAGAACTGCATTTGCAGTTCTCTTTTTTTTATTCGTATTTTCTTCCGGTAAATCCGCGCCAGAGGGCAATGTATTTGAACGCGCTGCGGGTAAATTTACTTTTTACCTCATAGTAATTATCACCATGAGTAAACAGTAGAGTCATCCGGTCAACAGCAGCCATCTGTGATATTTCGTCAAGTGGAAAATCAAGAGCAACCGTATCTGATCTGAATTCCATTTTGTCGGGGAAAATAGAGATTGTGCCGGTAACCGGTTCTTTGTGCGTATGAAGCATTCTTAAAACCTGATTATTGTCAGAAGTTACTGCAACATCCGAATGCTTTTGAAATTTAGATAATCGCAACACTATCTGTTTTCTTTGCCACACATCCCAGTCATAGACGTTGTCAAAAGCGAGATTGTCTCCTATAAAGAAACCGTAATTATCTAAAGTAGCACTATATCCACAATCGCATTCCAGTATATTTCCTTTACTATGCAGTGTGCCGATACCACCGCATTTCGGACAGACATAAAGAACAGTTTCAAGATATTCGGCAGGCTCATCTGCACAATATTCTACCGGATTCGTTCGCTGACGAGAATATTCATCCACATACAAGTCGGCCTTAACTGCTTCAAAGATTTGCTCTTCGGTCATCTTGTCCAGTTCGTCTCTTGAATATTCACGGACAACGTTTCCTATAACAGGACCGCTTCGCATATTTTTGGCCCAGCGCGGTTGTTTAAGATATCCGCCGTCCAGACGATATGTAATCAAACTGCCTGCAGAGTCTTTAACGAGATTTCCTATTCTCGGAGAAATGAACCCCGTTCGTCCGTTGCTGCTTCTGTTGCCTTCAACAGCAATACATACATTTGTTCCGGAGGCGAGATTTTCTTTTATTAGGTCGTAGGTTCCGCTACTTCTTGAACCTTTAAATTTCGGAATAGGGTTCTGAAGGAAAGCAATCAACCATCCTCCCAGACCGTTACGCATCACATGCTCACTGGCTACAAACCGGATATATTTCGGAAACTGGATCCCAACGAGGAACTGATCGCCGGCTGTACTGTGGTTGCAAACCAGTAAATATGGTAACTGGGTTGCTTTATAAGGAGTGTATTTAAAATCATACTTTTTGGTAAAATACCGTCCCGCAAGGAATCTGGCAGCGGAATAAACAAATTTATGAAGCCATAAATTATATGTTACGGATTTCATTCATCGGGTTCCTTGCTTTTATTTCGGTGACGAAGATTCAGTATTACGAGAACTTGAATTGTAAAAAAATAAAAAGGATCCTGATGAATACTATTTCCACCTCAGGATGCATGCAATAAGGACTGAGAGAGAGACTAGGCCTAAATGAATGACGGAATGCATATTGCGGTGTTTTCAGAGTATTAATTCATTTCAATATCATTACGATTTTATAGAAATCGATATGAGGTTGTTCTATTTTATCGCTGAATTGACTATTGATTCGGCCTTGTCGGAAAGATCAGCAGAAACAAATATTACATAATTTCCTGCTGTTTGTAAAATGGAAGAATTGACGCGTTCTACTGCTTCCGGAGAATAGGACTGATATAGATTTATGAGTTTATCCTGACGGGCTTCAAGCTGTGTTTTAACGGTCAGAGCGTCCTTTTCAGAATTGCATTCAAATATACCAAATTCTTCGCCGGTTACACTGCTACCTATATAGTAACAATAGTCTTTGCATAAAGAAAGGTCTATTCCGATCTGTCCGGTAACGTCAAAATTTATATCCTTGCTGTTGCTGAGCTGATCCACAAATAAATCAGCAGACATCAGTTCGGAAGCCAGTTTGTTTATATCAAGCGATATGGTCTTTTTCCCGCCGCAGGCGGCCAATGAAAGAACCAGAACAACAATTATAAGAACGGATAATAGCTTTTTCAATTCTTATACATCCCCTTATCTACGGTGTGTGATGATAAATATTCCAGTATATTGTTGTAGGCAGGAACGGTAATACCAATCCCGTTTCCGGCATCAAATGAGGGATCCAGATGAGCTGTTCCGTCGTCGAACAATGAAGAAACATCGAGAAAATATACTGATTTCTGAAGAGCGACAGAAGCGATTATATTATTCATGTCGCGCAGTGCGGAAGACCAGCTGTAATCTGAAGAAACAGGAATAATGTTCATCAGATAAATTGAAGCAGAAGACTGATAACCACGGATAACATCAATAACAGTCAGTAGATTTTCTTCGAAAGTCTCGGGCTTGTAAGAGGAAGACCAGCTGAGTTCGTTTGTACCCAGAGAAAGGTATACCTTATCGTATTTTTTTGATATCAGAATGTCATTCAGTGACTGATCTCCTGACCCGATATTGAAGGTGTAATTTCCTTCCAGAATATTGCTTGCGCTGATATCGTTGCCGGATACAATATCAGCATTGTCCAAAATTGCGTAATCGGAAAAACCGCTCACTCGGGAATCTCCAATAAATAAAGCGTCATCAAACCAGGATTCAGAAACGGCTGCAGCCTCCGGCACGGGAAATGAATAGTCATAACTGGTGTACAACGGGACAATATCATTAATATCATCCGGTCTGAACGGACCAATTACAACAGGCTCAGCCTTAGCGGTTTCTTTTGCTGTTTCTTTTCCGCATTTTGTGAAAGAAATGATCAGAATTACAATCAGCAAGATTACAATAGCTACAGCGGCGATACGCCGGATAATATATTTTTTCTGTAATGATCTGCCTGAGAAAAGCTTACCGTGTTTTTCGAGCATCAAAATACCTCCGATTGTACTGTCTGCGACAATATATGAAGTATTATTACGTGTGAATTGTACCCCATATCAAGATACAATGTCAAACAGGACAGATATTATACACATATCGTAATTAATACTGCTATTAAGTAAGGTTTGTGTTAAAATGTTTCCAGCAAAAGATCCTAAAAGAGAATTACTTTTAATAGAAACGAGAAGGTAAAGTAATATTATGAGCGGTCTTCTGGTGTCCTTGAATGAAGATTAATATAGTACTTGTAGAACCCCAGATTCATTCAAATACAGGCAATATTGCCCGAACCTGCGCAGTAACGGGTGCTTCTCTTCATCTTGTTGAACCATTGGGTTTTTCGGTTGATGATGCAAAATTGAAAAGGGCAGGTCTTGATTACTGGGATAAACTGGATATTACATACTACATCTCACTATCGGAGTTTATGAGATTACACGCCGATGATACGCTGATATATTTCTCCACAAAATCTCCTCATTGCTATTCTGAAGCGGAGTATCCTGCTAATTGTTATTTGATTTTCGGTCGGGAAGATCAGGGCTTGCCTGAGGATTTACTGAAAGCTCATCTGGATGAAACGGTCAGAATTCCTATGAGAAATTCTTTGCGAAGCTTAAATCTGAGCAACAGTGTTGCAATTGCAGTATATGAAGCTCTTCGAAAAAACAAATTTGAAGGACTGGAACAGCCAAGCGGATACTTCGACTACTGAAATATAAGGGAAGGTTTATCCTTATGAAGCACAACAAAGTACCAAATTATTCTAAGTGGATAAAAAGACTAAGAACTGTACGAATTATTGCCTCATGTATTTGCGGGTTATTAATTTGTGCTTTGTCATGTGCGATTTGTTTGGTTTGGATCGACAGGGAAATGTCTTTCCGAAGTGCCTTATTGATGTTTTTTGTTTTCGTAGCTGTTGTTCTTGGCGGGATAATGTACAAAAACATACATGAAGCGGTTTCTGTTTTCAAGATTGCCCGTGTAGGCAATTACGCCTGCATGCTTTCCAATAGTCAGGTCGCGGAAATCTGCGAACAGCAAGGACGCCGTAATTCAGTATTTTACCTGACTGCTTTTTCGGTTATTGTTGCGCCTGAATTGTTATTTTTATCGGTTTTGTATGCACTGAACGAATCTGTTGTATATTTGATAATGGCCGGGCTAATATTTTTGGTTGGTATAGTACTTGTACTGGCTTTTTCTTTGTATCACTCATCCAGACTCGGCATCAGAAATACATTTTTCTCTTTGTCCGGAAGCGGCATCCTGGTATCAGGGGATATTATTCCTTTTAGTACCGGAGATGCAATTTCTATTTTAAAATTTTCGGATTACTACCTTCTCAGATTCTACAAGCATGAGATTTTTAATATCAGGCATAAAAGCGAGATTATTATTCCAACCGACGGAGTTGTTCGTGACGGAGTCAACCGTCCGGCTGACGAAGAAATCGTTGATGCTCTTGGTTTAACAGGTTTGTTTGCTACCGACGGTCCCTGGTATGAAAGCAGAGACTATGGTGAAAAAGAAAGCCAGTCTGTATCGGAGGCTACCGAAGGCATTTGATGCAGAAAAAAAAAAGACCCCAAAAAAGACTAAAGACAGGGTATATTTCAATTGTAGTATCCATACTGTTTTTAACGCTTGCAGTCGGATTCGCAGCAATGGAACTGATCGATACCGGCCTGAAGTGGGCTGACTTTTTCACAAAGAAATTAGAGCCTGAAGCCGAACCGGTTTTGGTTATCGGACTTCCCTTGGTTGACAATTACCCAAAGGATACAGAGGATATTTCTGAAGTACCTTATCTTTTTGATATGAAAGGGGTAACGTACCTTTCTGTGGGTGCTTATCGAATGATTCTTGTTAATAGGGAATTTCCTATTCCGGATGATTACAATGATAAAAACCAGGATGCCGATGCAGCACTGGAGGCGATGGATAGTATGATATCCGGCGCAAAGTCCGCCGGGATATCTATTTGGGTCCAGTCGGGATATAGAAGTTACGGGACACAGGCGTCGATACATGACAGGTATATTCAAAAGTACGGGCAGGAATACGCCGGTAAAATATCTGCCGAGGCAGGGCATTCTGAACATCAGACGGGTCTTGCGTTTGATTTGAACGGAGAACACGGCGGAGGTCTTTCCGAGACATTTTCCTATACTCCGGAATATGAATGGTTAATGGGCAATGCCGAAAAATACGGGTTTATTCTTCGTTTCCCGAAAGGGAAGGAATGGGCAACAGGGTATGCCTATGAACCCTGGCATTACCGTTATGTGGGGCCTGAGCTCGCAAAAATAATTAATGAAACCGGCCTCTCTGTAGAAGAAGTTATAAATGAGCCATGGAACCCCCAAGGCCAATTGTTACAAGAGGATGAAGAATGAAAAAAGCTCGAACTGTTCATATTGACAGTACGGGCTTTTTTAATCTAGTGCATATATTCAATTCAATTGTATTGATGATCATGCTAAAAATAGAGCTAGTCGAACTTATAATAAATAAAACCGCTTGTACCAAAGTTCCCGGCCAGAAGTACTACAAAGACAATTATAATTATAAAGATTATCTTAAGTATAGATGGGAAATATGCTATGGGGCACGCTTTGTAAACACTGGATTTTTCAGACTTAAACTGTATTATTTCAAATAATACTGAGATTAATAGTGAAATACATATTATTATGAAAATAACTTTACCATATAATAATGAATTACTGTAGCTTGAAAAAACAATATTGTAGAGCCAATCTGTTACAGCGGAGATATTCCAGTTATATGTAATTCCTTTAATATATTGAGAAAAAGTTAGGAGAGTATTGCTTCGGAAAAGAATCCATCCGAATGTGACCGCCATAAAAACGCCGGTTACTTTAAGCGCTTTTGGAATTTGCTTATGCTTTAAAATGTTACCCTTGTTTATTTGTGCGCAAATCGTTTCAATACACCTTAAAATACCGTGCCATAGACCCCATAATAGAAATGTTATGCCTGTTCCATGCCACAGGCCACTTAAAAAAAAGACTATTAGAATATTGACGATAGTTTTTTGAAAGCTTTTACGACTCCCACCCATAGGGAAGTAGACATAATCTCTGTACCATCCCGAAAGTGTTATATGCCACCTATTCCAAAATTCTTTTATTGAAGCAGAAAAATACGGGGTTTTGAAGTTCTCGGGAAGTGTTATACCAAAACACTGAGCAGAACCAATTACTATATCCATATAGCCGGAAAAATCAAAGTATAGTTGCAAAGAGTACAGTATGGCACAAATAACCAGTGCGGGGCCGGGAGTCTGCGAAGGAGAGGAAAAAGCTGTGTCTACCACTTTTGAAAGGTTGTCTGCCAATACCGCTTTTTTGAACAACCCGATTAGCATTCTGACAAAACCGTCAGATAGTGAACGGGGCGAGGTGTCGGCAGCATTGTCCAGTTGAGGGATTAGTTCTCCTGTTTTGCAAATAGGCCCGCTGAGTATTTTTGGATAAAAGAAAAAGAATTCCAATAACTGAACTAAGCTCATTACAGAATCACAATTTCTATAGACATCTACAAGATATCCAACTGCTTCCAGTGAAAAGTAACTGATGCCTAATGGGACAATAATTGAAAAACCAGTTTTGATAGAGAACAGCGATAAACAATAGGGTATATATTTTGTAAACAGCAAAAGACAAAGAATAGCTGCAATTCCAAAGGCCAAAATAAGCTTTCTGTATGGCTTTGCTTTACTTAAAACAGATCCGAAAATGAATGAAAGAACTGTAACTGCTAGCGGATAAAGAACTAACAAAGGGGATGCCCACATATAAAAAACTAATCCGCATATTATCAGAAATGCCGGGCGTATTTTTTGAGGTAAAAAATGATATAAAGGAATTGTCAGAAGGATCAATATTAAAAATGAATAAGAAAGAATATTCATGAAATAGCTTCCTCCAGTTCGGATATTAATGTGGCTACATTATTATCCTTTACATGCAGGCTATCATAAAATGCATCTTCTCCGAAACCGAGTTTATCTGCAGAAAAAGAACCAACAACGGGGATAGCATATTCCTTCGCAATTTCCCGTAAATAGTCTTCAGCTGAGAGTGCAACGGTATATTTGTCATAGCACATCATGTGGAATTCAAGTGCCGGATGTACCGGAAGCATTATAATGCCTATTTGAACCCCGTCATTTTGAACACTATGCAAAAAATCGCAGAGGAGCTCACTAAGCTCCGGATCCAGTTCGTAATAGTCCTCGCATCCAAGGATGGAAATTGATATTGCTTCGAGTACCCGTTCATATACCTCAGAAGGAGATGCATCCCGAAATGAAGGAGGATAGCAATAACTACCATCATAACGGATCATCGAATTATCTGTGTATTTTACGGAAGGCATGATTGATACCACCGAATTTGTTTTATCAAATAGCAGATATTTCAGACTGTTCTGAAAATAATGAATTGAAAGCATTTCGCTTTTTATGTCACGTTCTGAAGATAATAATGTTTTTAACGAAGAATAAAAGTCCATTGTCTCGCCTTTAAAACGACTTTCCACACTTAGGGGATTAACTCCGGACTTCGAATAACCCAAAACCTCAGTAACATATTTGTCATATGCATCTGTTAAAGACATATTAAATCTTTTTCCGGAATAATTTGCATTTAGCCACCACATATCCAGGGAAATTATCAGCTTTTCGGGAATATACCCTCTACTGCGGGCCAGCCCGTATAAGGCCACGATTTCTTTCAACTCTGCGCCGGTGACACTGAGATTAATCAAAGAATTTGAATTCTTAAGCATATCACTTGAAATCATTGCAGCTCTGCTGCTGCCCAGAGCCATGGTATTAGCCGTGCAGTTCTGTATGTAGTTTTCTATATATAATCGTTTAACCATTCGTTCATCTACTGAATTATCTATTTTGTCCGAATTCATGCCATTATTCATATTTGATGCCACAGCCAAAGATTTTGTGTAACCTACTTTGGAATTAATGAGTGACAAGGGGTCGATAGTCAAGTTTACTGATAAAATGACTAAAAACACAACAATAAAAGAACAAACGGCAATTAAGTAAATTTTTAAAAGTTTTAAAGACATTATTTAAATTCCTTATTGCGCCCTTAATATATTACTATTACATGCAAATATTACACTACAGAAGGCCTAAAATCAAATAAGAACGCTGTTAATAATAGGCAATCAATATGTAGGTCTTTTTGCTGCTATACAATTTGAACAATACCCCTAAATAAGCCTGTGTTGACAAAAAATGGTATTATGAATATCATATTATTCAGTTTAATATTTAAAAAACAATGACGAAGAGGTTCGTAAGACGTGTTTGTCTTCAGAGAGGCAGGAATAGGTGAAATCCTGCCGGCAAATCTTTCGAATGTCGCTTCCGAGTTTTGACGGTGAAATTATGCTAGCTGTCAACGCATAACCTGCGTTACGGGTAAAAAGTGATTGCTATTTTTTACAAGCAATAATGCGGGTGGTACCGCGGTCATGTATGATCGTCCCGAGACTATAAGTCTCGGGATTTCTTATTTTTATATGGAGGGAAAAATGAAAGAACTAGAAAAACAGTATAATCCGTCTGCGGTTGAAGACAGGATATATCAATCCTGGCTTGACCGAGGATATTTTCATGCCGTGAAGGATGAGAATAAAAAGCCTTACACAATAGTGATTCCGCCTCCCAATATTACCGGCCAGCTACATATGGGACATGCTCTGGATGAAACGCTGCAGGATATCCTTATCCGATACAAACGTATGCAGGGTTATTGTGCGCTTTGGCTACCGGGTACGGATCATGCTTCCATCGCTACTGAAGCTAAAATCGTTGAGGCTATGCGAAAGGAAGGTATTACCAAAGAAGACCTTGGGCGTGAAGGTTTTCTTGAAAGAGCCTGGGCCTGGAAGGAGCAGTACGGTGGGCGTATTGTGGAACAGCTGAAAAAGCTCGGTTCTTCATGCGACTGGGACAGACTTCGTTTTACGATGGATGAAGGCTGCAACAAAGCGGTTAACGAAGTATTTGTAAATCTATATCATAAAGGCTTGATATATAAGGGCGAGCGTATTATCAACTGGTGCCCTTACTGCAAAACTTCCATTTCAGACGCAGAGGTTGAGTTTAAAGAGTCTGAGGGCAGCTTCTGGCATCTTAGATATCCTTTCAATGACGGAAGCGGATATTTGGAACTGGCAACTACCCGGCCCGAAACTATGCTTGGAGATACTGCAGTAGCTGTTAACCCCAATGACGAAAGATATACTGATTGCATTGGCAAGACATTAATTCTTCCGATAGTAGGACGTGAAATCGTTGTAGTTGGCGATGAATATGTAGAAAAGGACTTCGGTACCGGTGTGGTAAAGATTACTCCGGCGCATGACCCGAATGACTTTGAAGTCGGTCTTCGACACAAGCTGCCCGTTATCAATGTCATGAATGATGACAGCACTATAAATGAAAACGGCGGTAAGTTCTGCGGAATGTCTGCTATGGAAGCCCGCGAGGCTATCGTCAAAGAACTTGATGAAGGCGGATACCTTGTAAAGATTGAACCTCTGGTTCACAATGTCGGTACTTGTTATCGCTGCGGGACAACGGTTGAACCCCGTCTTTCAAAACAATGGTTTGTGAAAATGGGTCCGCTTGCAGAGCCGGCAATAAAGGCAGTAGAGGACGGAAGTACACGGTTTATCCCAGACAGATTTGATAAAATCTATTTTAACTGGATGAATAATATTAAGGACTGGTGTATCAGTCGTCAGCTTTGGTGGGGTCACAGGATTCCTGCATACTACTGTGATGACTGTGGTGAGACAGTTGTGTCCGTCACAGCTGAAGATGTCTGTCCTAAATGCGGCGGACATATGCATCAGGACGAGGATACGCTTGACACCTGGTTTTCTTCAGCATTATGGCCGTTTTCCACTTTAGGTTGGCCTGAAGATACCGAGGATCTCAAATACTTCTATCCCACTGATACCTTGGTAACCGGATATGACATCATATTCTTCTGGGTAGCACGTATGATATTCAGCGGTATAGAGCATATGGGTGAGACTCCGTTCAACACTGTCTTCATTCACGGACTGGTTCGTGATTCCCAGGGAAGAAAAATGTCCAAGTCGCTCGGAAACGGCATTGATCCTCTTGATGTTATTTCCGAAAGCGGAGCGGACGCCCTGCGTTTTATGCTTGCCAACGGTACCAGCCCTGGAAACGATATGCGCTATTCCGATGAAAAGGTCAAGGCTGCTCGTAACTTCTGCAACAAGCTTTGGAATGCCGCCAGATTTATTCTCATGAATAATGTGGAGGAAGTCATCCCTGATTCTCTTCCCGAAAAATTAGAGATTGAGGAAAAGTGGCTTATCAGTGAGCTGAACACTCTTGTCGGTGAGGTAACGGCTAATCTGGACAAGTTTGAGTTAGGTGTTGCTGCAGGGAAGGTTTATGATTTTATATGGGATGTCTTTTGCGATTGGTATATTGAAATAGCAAAACTTCGTCTTAACGGAGAAGACGAGGAAAAGAAATTAGCCTGCAAACAGGTTCTGGTTTACGGGATCACTGTTCTTCTTAAACTTCTACATCCTTTTATGCCATTCATTACTGAAGAAATATATACTGCATTGCCCCATTCGGCTGATAGCATCATGATTTCTTCTTTCCCTCAATATGATGATAATCTTTCATTCCCGCAGGAGGAGGAAAATTTCGCGAAAGTAATGGATGCTATTAAAGCTGTACGTGCTCTAAGAGCAGACATGAATGTCCCTCCTTCTCGTAAGGCTTCGCTGTACATTGAATCCAGATTCAGCGAAGTATTTGCCGGTTGTGCCTCCTTCATGCAGCGCCTTGCATCTGCAGATAAGGTTGAAACGGGAGAATCATTCGATATTCCGGGAGCTGTTCAAGCTGTCACTGATTGCGCGCGTATTCTTATTCCCATGGAGGAACTGGTCGACAGAGAGAAAGAGGTCGCCCGTCTGAATAAGGAGCTTGAGTCTATAAACAAAGAAATATTTTCCTTTACAGCCCGATTGTCAAATGAACAGTTTGTATCCAAAGCACCGGCAAATGTGGTTGAGGCGGAGCATGAAAAACTTCGCAAAGCCGAAGAAAAGAAAGCTATAATTGAGAACAGTATTTCTTCATTAATATAGATTTTAACGAATTATTTCATAAAAATCCCCGAAATTCGGGGATTTTCTTTTTAAGTTGAATTGAATCCATTTTTAGCATATAATTTCACAGTAATAAAATAGGGTAATTGTGTAAACAAAACGGTAATATAAATGGTTTATCTTGATAATGCAGCAACCACCCCGGTATTGACAGAAGTTGCGGAAGTAATTTATAAATCTCTGAATATAGATTTCGGGAATCCCAGTGCTTTGTACGATTTAGGGTTTCAGGCACAGAAAAAACTCGATTATGCCCGTGAGACAGTAGCTGAATCTTGTGGCTGCCCTTCTGAAAGGCTTTATTTTACCGGATGTGGTACTGAGGGTAATAATATAGCAATACTGGGTGCTGCACGTGCAAGAAAAGCATGGGGTAAAAAGATTGTAGTTACCGGATATGAACATCCCAGTGTTGCTCTTACAGTTGATTCTCTTGTGTCTGAAGGTTTTAAGATTACAAGAATTGACCCGGGAACAGATGGCATAATCAATTCTGATGAAATTATTGATGCCGTAGATTCCGGAACATCTCTTGTGGCAATGATGAGGGTTAATAACGAAACAGGAGCGATGCTTGACGTTCGTTCATTGGCTGAAAAAATACGCCGGAAGAACAAGAGGACAGCTATCCATTGTGACAATGTTCAGGGGTATATGAAGCATCCTTTGGATTTAGAATATATTGATACAGTATCAGTAAGTGCTCATAAAATTCATGGGCCTAAAGGAATAGGGGCGCTGTATATCAGGAAAGGATTTAATTTTGACAGTCCTTCTCACGGCGGCGGACAGGAACAGGGATACCGTAGCGGGACGGAAAATGTACCGTATGCACTAGGCTTTGCTGAAGCAGTGAAGAAAACGGGAAGTATCATGGATCATCTGTATGCTGTTAACGGAATCAATCAGCACCTCAGAAACAGATTGGCATCAATGACTGAAGTAGTAATTAATTCGCCCAATGATGCTTCTCCGTATATCCTGAATATTTCGGTTCCTGGGTACCGAAGTGAAACAATGCTTCATTTTCTTGAGAGTAAAGGGATTTATGTTTCAAGTGGTTCTGCCTGTTCAAAAGGAGAGCGCAGTCATACACTGTCTGCGATGCGGCTTCCGTCTGTAAGAATAGATTCGGCACTTCGAATCAGCTTTTCTTTTGATTCCAAACTCAGCGATACCGACGCCTTTGCTGATGCCCTACTTGAAGGTACTAAAGTCCTTGTGAATACTAATAAGAGGTAGAATATGAAAGAAACGCTTCTTGCTAAATACGGCGAAATTGCTTTGAAAGGCCTTAACCGTAACATGTTTGAGACTTCGTTATTGAAGACTATTCGCCGCAGAATACAGTGCGCCGGTGATTTTAATGTTTATGCGGCCCAGTCAACTGTTTATATTGAGCCTTGCAGTGAAGAAGCGGACATAGATGAAGCAGAGCTTCAGCTTGGACGGGTATTCGGTCTCTCCGCTATTTGCAGGGCCATGGTTGTTGAAAAAGATATTGATGCGATTTGTGCCGGTGCAGCAGAATACGTAAAAGAAGAAATGAATAAAGCCGTGACTTTCAGGGTCACGACGAAAAGATCTGATAAAAAATTCCCGCTGACATCAATGGAAGTCAGCCGTATCGTCGGAGGTTATTTGTTATCGAAATATCACAACGTTAAAGTTGCGATGGATAACCCTGATGTAACGGTTACAGTTGAGGTCAGAGATTACATGGCTTATATTCATACCGGAAACAAACCGGCTGCCGGCGGACTTCCTACGGGCACCAGCGGGCGCGCGGCAGTAATGCTTTCAGGAGGAATTGACAGCCCTGTTGCATTGTATATGATGGCAAAACGCGGAATAGATCCTGTTGCGGTCCATTTTATGTCTCCGCCTTATACGAGCGAAAGAGCGCATGACAAGGTAATGCGACTTGTAGGAATTCTCAGTAAATATGTGGGAAATGTGGCACTGTTAAGTGTTAACTTTACAGAAGTTCAGGTCGCGATACGTGACAGGTGCCCGGAAGAATATTTTACTGTAATTATGCGCCGCAGCATGATGAGAATTACCAATGAGTTGTGTAAAAGAGAAAAATGCGGAGCGGTTGTTACGGGTGAAAGTCTGGCCCAGGTTGCCAGCCAGACTCTTTCGGCGATTATATGTACAGATGAAGCGTCAATTCTTCCGGTATTAAGACCTCTTATCGGAATGGACAAAAATGAGATTATTGCGATTGCTGAAAAAATAGATACAATGCAAACTTCAATAGAGCCCTATGAAGACTGTTGCACAGTGTTTACTCCAAAACACCCGAAAACTCAACCTAAACTGGAAGCAGTTCTTGAAGCCGAATTATCAGCAAACCTTTCTGAACTTGAAAAAAAGGCAGCCACAGACTATACTGTAAAAATGTTTCATTTTTTTGACTGATTTATCAATAATTAGAAGGAGGTGCATCGTACGAAAGCTGAAATAATAGCCGTCGGAAACGAAGTCCTCGGCGGAAGTGTTATCAATACAAATTCATCTTTTATCTCCCAGGAACTCGAAAAAATCGGGCTGGAAGTTCATCGTCAACAGGTTGTCGGTGACAACGAAAATGATATAGTCGATGCACTGTCTTTGGCGATTCGACGTTCACAGGTTGTTATTTTTTGCGGAGGACTCGGCCCTACAAAAGATGACATGACAAAGGAGATTGTTGCCGGAGCGCTGAATCTCCCACTAATCGAGGATGCAGAAACCCTGGAAGCTATAAAATGTAATTTTGATTCTAGGTCTGCTGTAATGACTGAAAACAACAGGAAACAGGCTCTTGTTGTTGCCGGCGCAGAAATATTAAAAAATCCTAACGGTACCGCTCCGGGAATATACCTAAAAAGTAAATCACAGATTATTGCATTGCTACCCGGTCCGCCGAATGAACTTAGACCGATGGTTGTTGATCAGTTGTGTCCTAAACTGATTGAATCCACAGGAAGAAGATACTTCAATATAGATTTGAGAGTCTTCGGAATAGGAGAGTCAGCTTTGGAGGAAAAATGTGCGGATCTTCTCTATGGAGATAATCCGACATCTGCTCTTTATGCCAATCCGGGTCAGGTTCGTATAGCGATTCACGCTTTTGCGGATGATTCGGATACCGCAAAGCAACTGGTAGAAGAAAAAGCCGCACAGTACAAAGAACTTCTTGGTGATCTCATTTATTCGGATAACGGTGACAGCATCAACGAGAATCTTGTAAGATTACTGATAAACAAAAACCGGACGGTTTCGACTGCCGAGAGTTGTACGGGCGGATTACTGTCATCCCGTATTACTGACGTTCCGGGCTCTTCTCAGGTTTTTGCGTACGGGATTACCTCGTATGCCGACTGGGTAAAAGAAAACAAACTGAAAGTAGAAGCTTCGTTAATTAAAAAATACACAGCGGTCAGTTCTGTTGCCGCGGCAGAAATGGCTAAATCCGCACGGAGACAGGGACATTCCGATTACGGCGTGGGGATCACAGGAATTGCAGGACCCGGTACAGGCGGATACGTTGACAAACCTGTTGGCCTTGCATTTATAGCAGTAGCAGATAAAACAAATGTTGTAGTAAAACGTTTTAACTTTGGTTCTCAACGTGACAGGGAGAATATCCGGGAACTATGTGTTTTGAATGCCTGTGATATGACAAGACGTCTAGTACTACAGCTTCCTATTTCAGATGGTATAATTTACAACCACAAGACCGTGGCAGACATAGATAATAAGGAAAAAGCCAAAAGGCTTCACAGTTCAAAAGCTTTTAAAGGTCTGGCGATAGTATTAGCAGCTTCTGTTATGGTCTCTGCTTCGGTTTTCGGAGCCCATTTTCTTGAGATAAAACTGAACGCTAATGTCAACAATAAGATAAAAACTCTTTATCTATCTGCGAATACTGCTCAGGAAGGCTTATCCACACTCCTTTCCCGAAACGAAAAAACAATAGGATGGATTACTGTCGGGGATGCAGCTATTGAGGGAGCGGTAGTATCCGGAGACCATGAAGATTTCTACAGAACTCATGATTTTGACGGGAACCCGAGTAAGCTGGGATGTTTGTATACCGAAAGCAGTACAGATATTTCGAAAAACGAGTTTGGTAGCAACACGGTTATTTACGGATCCAACATAGAACCGGATAAAATGTTCGGCTCTTTGTCGAATTTTACTGAGCAGACATACCTGACAGAAAACAACATAATCAAATTTGAGACTCAGACAGATTCGGGTTTGTTTAGGGTTGTTTCAGTTTTGTATGCCAATATTTCAAACAATCAGGGTGAGACGCAGAATTTTTACCGGCGTACAGATTTTTCTAATGCTGCTTCTTTTCAGGATTTCGTTGCTGAGATGATGATGCGGTCATTGTACACAGGGAATATTGACGTTAAGTACGGTGATAATCTGATCACACTGATAACCGACAGCAATGACTGGGACGGTGCCCAGTTGGTGGTTATTGCGCGGCATCTGAGGGAAAACGAGGCTGCAAATGACCCGGTTGAGTACAAGAAAAATATTGCGGTATTATATCCTGAGGTTTACTACCGGATTCATAGAATTGACTCTGTTACAAATCAAACAGCTGAAAGAGATAAATGGCTGAACTGGCTGGTGTCGAACTCGGTGACGACCGTTGCAATTAACGAGGATACCGTTTCCCGTGAGAATAATGACGGAAACTCGATGATTACGGTTATGATGAACGGTGAAAAGTTAACTGCCACTCCTTTAGAAATAATCAGTATGATGGTTTCATATGAAATGGGTGAAACATATGAGGAGGAAGCGCTTAAAGCTCAAGCTGTATCTTGTATCTCCCGGTTGAGATATATGATTAATAAAGATCCCGAAACTGTTCCTTCAGTTGAAGGAAGATCTGAAGTTGCAGAAGTAATCAGGCGCGCTGTTTCTTCGGTGATTTGCACGGAAATGAAATATGATGGAGAGCCGGTAAACGCTCTCAGTTTCCAGCTTTGCAACGGGAGAACTAATAACGCATCAGAAGTATTGGATGAAGATTATCCTTATTTACGTACGGTAGACAGTATTTATGACACTCAGGACGGCAGTTATCTTCGTGAAGTAAAATACACTGATGTTGAGCTGAGACAGCTTCTGGAAATCGCATACAATGTTTCCCTTTCGGAAGATACGTCGAAGTGGATTACTGCCGAAAACCTTACTACGGCCGGATATGTCAAAAATGTCAGTATTGACGGTCAGGCAGAAGATTCCGGAAAGGGAATAATCGAATTGCTCGGACTCAGATCCGCTGATTTCTCTTTCAGTGAAGCGGACGGGCAGTTTATATTTGTATCGCGTGGTGCAGGAGACGGTGTCGGAATGAGTAAGAGCGGAGCCAACATGTATGCGCTTTATGACGACTGGACAGCCGAACAGATTCTGACACATTATTACAGCGGAATAAAACTTGTTCAGTTTGACTGGAATGATAATACAGAAAGTGCGGAAGAATGAAAGGTGAAGAAAAGGGAAAAGACACAAAATAAGAGAGTAAATTTATAAGAGAATTTCAGGTTGTTTAAAGAATTAACAGCTTAACCGCATAAATGAGGAGCAGGCGGCTTCCTCTCCAGAGTCTTCCGACGAAGTAAAGCTTCTGACAAAAATTCGTGAAGCGCTAAAGAAATAAAAAAAGGGAAAGAATTGATGAAAAGGCTGGTAAAAAAGACAGCGATATTTTTAATACCGTTTATTTGTATGTTTACATTGTTTTTTGCATTTGAAACCAGCGATTATTTCGGGTTGCGGGGAAATCCCACATACAATTCCAGACCTATTAGTTCTATGCGTCAGGTATTGATGAATCATCCGTCCAGAGTGGTCCTTGGGGATTCAAGAATCGCCAATACAAATACGGATTACGTAAAAGAAATATCAGGTCTGGATTATACGATGCTTGGTTTTGGCGGTGCATCGTTGGCTGATTGCATTGATTTGTTCTGGTTTGCTGCAGAAAATACCAATCTTAAAGAAGTAGTTTTCAGCATTAATTTCTATTCTGCCTGGGGAGAACAGCATTCAATCAGGATTCCTCCTGTAATTGAACGTGCCACACATGTTTCGGAATATGTACAACATATTAATTACTGGATTGAAGCAGGCTTCAGTGCAAAATGTTCTGTAATAAATTTATTTGGTAAAGTACTTAATCATCCTAAATGGATAATATATCCGGAGGATCCTACAGATTATAATGCTGTCCAGGATATTCCTAAGGAGCGGGGAGTCAAATATCGCAAGAATCTTGAAGATTATGCTGCAATTATCAACAAAAATCTTCCGGATGTATGGTGTATAACATGCGAAACATACCAGCAGCTTTTTGAAATAGCTGACTACTGTAATGTAAATGACATTCATTTAATCTTTGTATTTCCGCCGGTTCAGGATTCAATTTATGAACTGGTGATAGAAACTCGAGGATTTGGAGAGGAAATAGACAAGCTTAAATCCAACCTCATGAAAGTTGCGGATGTTTACGATATGCAGTTTAGAAATGCTTTTTCTGCAGACGAAGATAATTTTTATGACGGATTTCACCTGGCCAGTGCACAAAAGAAAGACCTTGCCCGCTGGATTTTTTCGGGAGAAACATCAGATTATATCATCCGTTACTACAGGGAGGGATAAATTATGTTGCTCAGTTCTCCCGTTTTTTTACTGTTTCTTTTGATTGTCTCTTTTTTGTATTTTGTGTTGCCAAAAATATTCCAGAAATGGATTATTCTAAGTGCAAGCATTGCCTTTTATTGTTTTAATGTACCGCAGTATCTACCATTGCTTTTATTTACTGTTCTCTGGACTTTCTGGTTTGGAAAAACGATAGCTCGGAAGAATACTATAAGACAACGCAAAATTGTCACGGCAATTGGCGTAGCCGGTATTGCCGGATTGTTTATTTTTTTTAGAGTTTTCGCAAAATCATTCGGACTATGGTTAAGCAAGTACACGTTGCTGTCATTGTATCTTAGTTCGAACGGGGTATCATCCACTATTATCTGGCCTGTTGGAATTAGTTTTTATTCTCTCAGCCTTATCGGATATCTGATTGATATTTGTGATGAGAAGATTCCCTGCGAGATTGATTTCTTTTCTTTTGTGAATTATGCGGTCTTCTTCCCGACTATCCTTTCTGGACCGATTAACAAAGCAAGCAAACTCCTTCCGCAGTTTAAAGAGTCACATTCATGGAGCTACAGCAATACCGTAACAGGACTCAGACGCTTTCTTGTAGGCGCGGTGAAAAAGTTAGTCCTTGCAGACGGAATTTCATTGATAGTTAACGGAGTTTGGGAAAATCTAAATGATTTTCACGGCTTAAGCTTAATTATTACTATGTTGCTGTATTCCATTCAGCTTTACGGGGATTTTTCAGGTTACAGTGACATGGCGCTTGGTACTGCCCGTATTCTCGGATTTGAGATTGAAGAAAACTTTACAGCTCCGTTCATGGCGCAGAGTTTTTCTGAATTGTGGTCACGCTGGCATAATTCACTTTCGGGTTGGCTGAAAACTTATGTTTATTTTCCTCTTGGAGGAAGCAGGAAAGGTTATGCCCGAAAAATATTGAATATTTTTATTGTATTTTTGGTTAGCGGCCTGTGGCATGGAGCCGGAGCTACGTTTATTGTGTGGGGTCTGTTGACTTCATTAATAAGAGTTGCAGACGAATTGATTCACAGCCGGAGAAATGCATATACAGAATCAAAAAGTATTATCTCATGGATAAATCGTTTAGGTGTTTTTTTGATTTTCAGTATTTTATTTGTTTACTTCCGTGCTACGAACATTAATGATGCTATGATTTTTTTCAAGAATTTGTTCACTAGAGCCTCGTTTGCAACGGTTATAGAGCAAATAAAATGGCTTCCGACCCGAGATATAGCTGACGGAACGTTTTATAGTGTATTATATTGGGGCGGTTTGGTTTTCGGTATGGTACTTACTGTCTGGTCTGATTTGTTCGTGTATAATAATCCGGGCTGTCCGGACAGTATGCTTTCACGTGTTAAATCCTCTTCTGCCAGGATGTTTTTATACTGGATTTCTGGTATAATCATTATGTTGTTTTATTTCATTCAATATACAAAAAACAGCGGCAGTGTATCGTTTATCTATGCCGGTTTTTAAATAGACATCAGCGCTTGTAGCTCAGCTGGATAGAGCGTCAGACTCCGACTCTGAAGGCCGTGCGTTCGAATCGCATCAAGCGCACCATCAACGGGAATGCGCAGTAAGACATTCCCGTTTTATTTTATTCTAGAGAAAAGAGAAATGGGTAATATCTGGCAATATTTGACAGGGCCGTTAATCGGAGCTGTAATAGGATGTTTTACAAATTATCTTGCGGTAATAATGCTTTTCAGACCGCACAATGCAGTGAAAATCGGGAATTTCACACTGCCTTTTACACCTGGAATAATTCCCAAAAGACAAGATGATATTTCACGTGCAATAGGTATGGCTGTCGGTAAGAATTTGTTCACCGATGATGATTTAAAAAAAATACTTCTTTCTGACAGCGTAATACAGAAGACTTCCGACATGGTTTTCTATGAATTGGGCCTTCAGGAAGGTTTGAGAGAAAAAGAAGTCCCGACGGTATCCGGACTGGCGGGAAAAGTATTTTGGGATGACAGAATTGAAAATTTAAAAACCGGAATTTCACTATATTTGGCGGATATGCTTGTTTCAGCGGTACAACAACAGGACATCGGTGAGATGATAATAGAAAAAGGAACCGAGGCAGTGCAGGAAAAGAAATCCTCTATGGGGCTGGCCGGTTTGTTCATCAAAGAATCATCTGTACGCCAAATAATAGAAAAAATATACGCAGGACTGGTCGATCATCTGAACAGAGACGGACGGAAGATTCTTGTTCCCTTATTAAAAACCCGTATTGATACCATAGCTGAGACACCTGTAAACGAAATAATCAGTGAGGAAAACTCGCGAAAGCTTCGGGTAGCATTTGATAAAATATACAATGAAGCAATAGCGGATTTGATTCTGAAATTCAAAGAAGATTTCGATATTGCCAAAGTAGTGGAGGAAAAAGTCCGAGCTATGAATATAGCTGAGCTTGAAGAGCTTTGTCTGTCTGTTGTGAAAAAAGAACTGAACTCAATTGTCTGGCTAGGGGCTGTTTTAGGTTTTCTTATAGGTATATTTAATGCATTTTTCTGATGTTGAGGGATATAGCTCTTGACAAAATGAGTCGTTTTTGTTAACGTTAGTGAGTATTGAATGTTTATGCTTGCAAAAGAGTGGGTAACCCCGCTCTTTTATGTTTAAAAGGGGTTTTTATTATGCCAAAAAAACAGAATGTATCTGATATTGTTTATGAGGCTGTACTTCCCGAGGTTGAAAAATTAGGCCTGCTTCTTTGGGATGTAGTCTATGTTAAGGAAGGTCCTTCCTGGGTTTTAAGGGTTACTATAGATAAGCCCGGTGGTGTATTTATTGACGATTGTGAGGCACTATCCCGCGCAATAGATCCGATTATTGATGAACTTGATCCCACTGAAGAAGAATACTGTCTGGAAGTGACTTCACCAGGACTGGGGCGGGTTTTACGAACCGAACGTCATCTCGATTTCTATATTGGAAAACCTGTTGTAATTAAATTATATAATGCAATTGATGGTTTCAAAGAGCTGGCTGGGTCTCTTGTATCATATACAGGTTCTGAAATAGTACTTGAAAATGACGGAACCGGAAAAACTGTTTCACGTCAAAACATAGCATCCTTCAAAGCGGACGATGATTATATTTAAGGAGTATCCATCAAATGAGCAGTACCAATAAAACAGAATTATTCGAAGCACTGGAGATGTTGGAAAAAGAACGCAACGTACCGATCGAAAGTCTTATAGAAAAGGTAAAAAACGCCATACTCGTGGCGGTTAGACGAGATTACGGTTGCGGTGATAACGTAAATGTGGAGATTAATCCTGAAAAAAAGACTTTCAAAGTGTCCATAAGCAAAGAGGTTGTTGAAGAGGTAGAAAATCCCGGAACACAGATTTCTCTGGAAGAAGCTCTTAATCGCAGATCCAAAGCCAAAATTGGCTCTGTTATAGATATTCCTCTCGAAACAAAGGAATTCGGACGCATTTCCGCAACATCCGCAAAGCATGTAATTCGTCAGGGCATTCGCGAAGCCGAGCGCAGCGCGATGTACGAGGAACTGCAAAGCAGGCAGGGGGAAATTACTGTTGGGACAATTACAAGGGTTAATCCTGTCCGCGGTGCTGTTTTAGTAGAGCTTGGCAACGGTGAAGCAGTACTGCCTAAGAGTGAACAGGTTCCTTCCGAAATACTTGAAGAAGGACAGAAGGTTCAGGTTTATATTGTTGATGTCAGTGTCAGTGACAAAGGCCCCAGGGTTCTTATTTCGCGTACGCATCCCGGACTGGTCAAAAGACTTTTTGAGATGGAGGTTCCAGAGATATTCGACGGAATCGTAGAGATTAAGGGTATCGCACGCGAGGCGGGGGCAAGAACAAAAATCGCAGTTTACAGCAAGGATGATGATGTTGATCCCAGAGGCGCATGCATAGGTGCAAGAGGTGCCAGAGTGGCACATATCTGCGATGTCCTAAACGGTGAAAAGATAGATGTTGTTTTGTACAGTGAAGATCCTGCGACGTACGTCGCTGAAGCGCTGTCACCTGCAAAGGTAGTATCTGTAACTATTACGGATGCCGAAAACAAACAGTGTACCGCATCTGTTCCAGAAGATCAGCTTTCGCTGGCCATAGGAAATAAAGGTCAGAATGTTCGGCTGGCAGCCAAACTTACCGGATACAAGATTGACATAAGGCCCGAAAGTGGTTATTGGGGCGAATAATGTAATGAAAAAACTGCCAGTAAGGATGTGTACAGCCTGTCGTGAAAATAAATCCAAGAAAGAACTCGTACGTGTAGTTAGAACGCCAGATGGGGAGATCTTGGTTGATATGACCGGTCGGAAATCAGGTCGCGGGGCGTATATTTGTCCTACTCGGGAATGCTTTATGAAGGCAAAAAAACAAAAAAGCTTCGAGAGAGCATTCAGCTGCTCTGTAGACGAGACAATATACGAAAGACTATTATCTGAGATAGAAAACATAGCAGAATTGTCGGAGGGGAAAAATAATTAGTCATACAAACAGTCCGGTTCTTTCAGCGCTTGCTCTTTGCAGAAAAGCGGGGCAGCTGATAATTGGTTATGAGCTTACTGCAAAAGCAGCGTCACAAAAAAATATTCTTATAGTTTATGCTGTTGATATTTCCGAAAGAACATACAGGAACATTCAAAGGCTTGCAGAGAACGGCTCTGCTTTATTATGCCTTAATGAAACAATGGATAATATTGAACAGGCGGTAGGGAATCGGTTCGGTGTTGCAGGAATCGCAAATTCCGGATTTGTCGGTCTTGTTAAAAGTAAGATAGAGTGTTAACAGAGGAGGAGCATTATGCTGGTAAAATATAAGCTTGGTGATTTAGCCAAAGATTTAGAACTAACAAACAAGGAGCTGATTGGTGCTTTAGGGCCTTTCGGTACAGATAAAAAGCACACCACAGTTCTGACCGGTGAAGAACTTAATTATGTCTTTGATGTTCTTACACGCAGATATACTGTGGATAATTTTGATGCGTATTATGTTGATTCTGCGTCCGGGAAAGAACCGGAAAAGAAAGCAGAAGAAAAAACTAATAACGAAAAAGCTTCAAACTCCTCCAAAAATATCGATAATGAAAAGAACAACAATCCCAAAGACAATCGGGGGGAAAACTTTAAAAATCAGATTGCTGGAGCAAAGACAAAGGAAACTTCTGGCTCTGCTAAAGATTCACAAGCACAGAATAATAAACCGAGCAAAAGACCGAATCAGGGAGGGGCTGCCCAGAGAGCTACGACCCGAATCCGTGCTGACAGACCCGAAAAGGCTGACAAACCCGTTGAAACCAAGGAAAAGGTCAGCAGAGTGGTGGACACCCGTGCTTCCGTTGTTGACATCGATAAATACAATGAAAAGTACGAAAATATAGCTCAGTCATCCTCTTCACCGGCTAGCGGAAAGCGTGGAAATCAGCAGCAATCCCACAAGAAAAAGATTAATCAGCGTTCTGCGCAAAAAGGCAGACCTCAGTCTGCTAAGCGTGAGACCGAAGCACAGCGTCTGCAAAGGCTTCAGCTTGAAAAAGCACGAAATGCGCAGCTTAAGATTATGGTTCCCGATCAGATATCTGTCGGAGAACTTGCATCCAGATTAAAGCAGACAGCACCGGCAGTAATCAAAAAGCTTATGACGTTCGGCATTATGACTTCTATCTCTGAGGATGTTGATTATGATACAGCTGTAATAGTTGCTGAAGAATTCGGAGCAAAAGTTGAACACGAGGTCCATGTTTCTATTGAAGAACGTCTGAATATTGCTGAAACAGAGGAAACGCAGGACAATCCCGATGAGATGGTTGCGCGTCCTGCGGTTGTTGTTGTAATGGGCCATGTCGATCACGGAAAGACATCTCTTCTGGACTATATCAGACATACTAATGTTATTGCCGGTGAAGCAGGGGGAATTACCCAGCATATCGGTGCGTATCAGGTGAAAGCTGATGATCGTGTAATCACATTCCTGGATACTCCGGGACATGAAGCTTTCACAGCTATGCGTGCCCGCGGTGCTTCAATTACGGATATTGCAATTTTGGTTGTAGCGGCAGATGATGGAATAATGCCCCAGACAGTTGAAGCAATCAACCATGCAAAAGCCGCCGGAATTACAATAATTGTAGCAATTAATAAGATTGATAAACCCGATGCTAATCCCGAAAAAGTAAAACAAGGCCTGACAGAGTATAATCTGGTTCCTGAGGAATGGGGCGGTGACGTAATCTGTGTACCGGTGTCAGCTAAAACCGGTCAGGGCGTTGAAACTCTTTTGGAAATGGTTAATCTGGTCAGCGAAGTTAAAGAGTTGAAGGCTAACCCCAATCGTATGGCAAAAGGAACTGTTATCGAAGCCAGAATTGATAAAGGACGCGGCCCGATAGCCAGTATTCTTGTACAAAACGGGACACTTCACCCGGGAGATGTAATTATCGCCGGCACAGCTGTTGGACGTGTAAGAGCTATGACTGACGATAAAGGTCAGAAGCTTGAATCTGCCGGACCAAGCACTCCGGTAGAAATAACGGGACTGGTGGATGTCCCCAATGCCGGTGACACTTTTAACGTTGTTGAAGATGAACGTCTTGCCAGAGAACTGGTAGATCAGCGCCGTGTCGCTCAGAAAGAGGAACAGTTCAAGTCATACCAGAAAGTTACTCTTGATAATCTGTTCAGCCAGATTGAAGAAGGAGAACGCAAGGAACTTTCCATAATTGTAAAAGCCGATGTTCAGGGTTCTGCCGAGGCAATCAAACAAAATCTGGAGCAACTCAGCAACGATGAGGTAAGGGTGCATGTAATTCATTCCGCTGTCGGTGGAGTAAATGACAGTGATGTTATGCTCGCTGAAGCGTCCGATGCTGTTATAATAGGGTTCAATGTACGTCCCGATCCTATGGCTTCAGATCGCGCTGAACGCAGCGGTGTTGATATGCATATGTATCGTGTAATTTATGATGCGATTGATGATGTCAAGGGAGCTATGAGCGGTATGCTTGCTCCCAAATATCGTGAGGTTGATCAGGGACGGGCTGAAGTACGCCTGGTTTACAAGATTTCGTCAGTTGGTACGGTGGCAGGCTGTTATGTCCAAAACGGCGTGGTGAAAAGAAACAGTCTTATCCGTATTGTACGTGACGGAATAATTATTAATGATGATAAGATAGCTTCTCTGAAGAGAATCAAGGATGATGTAAAAGAAGTTGCTCAGGGTTTCGAATGCGGTATTACTCTTGAGAAATTTGCCGATTTTAAAGAAGGCGACGTCCTTGAATCTTACATAATGGAAGAATATCGTGATTAGCAAGGAGGGACGATATCTATGTCCTCACACAGAATAGAACGGCTGAATAAAGATTTTAAAAAAGAGTTAAGTTCTGTAATATCGGGTATGAAAGACCCCAGACTCGATGAATTCCTTTCAGTAATGCGTGTGGAGGTTACTTCCGACCTTAGCTATGCTAAAGCATATATCAGTTCTATACACGGAGTGGAAGCCGCCCGTGACGCTGTTGGAATTCTGGCCGGTGCAGAAGGTTACGTTAAAACAGAGATGTCAAAAAGGCTGAAAATCCGTAAAATTCCGGAAATAACATTTATTGCAGACGATTCTGTTGATTACTACAATAAGATAAACAGTATTCTGGAGGGTTTTAAAATTGAGCAGGACAGTTGATGTTTCACAGACTGCCAGGCTTCTTTCCTCTGCAGACAACATATTGATTCTGACACATAAAAACCCCGACGGCGATACGCTTGGCTCGGGGTTTGCGTTGTGGCTGGCTTTGGATTCACTCGGGAAAAAGGCTAGAGTAGCCAATGAAGATTCTTTTCCGCAGAAATATGATTATATGTATTATCCGGACAGTATATTCGTGAACGACGGTTTCAGACCGAAATATGTGGTTGCCGTTGATGTTGCTGAGGTCAGTATGCTCGGAGGTTTAACTCACAGCTATAATCATGTGAATCTGGGAATTGATCACCATGGAACTCATGTTCCTTTTGAAGAAAATCTGATTAACAAAGCGGATTCAGGCTCATGCTGTGAAATAATTGCAGATATTATTGATGCGCTTGGTGTTACAATAGACAAAGACATCGCAGAAGCTTTATTTACCGGCGTGTGCAGTGATACTGGATGCTTCAGATATCCCAATACAACTTCTTCCACTATGCTTTTGGGTGCCCGGCTGATGGAGTGCGGTGCTGATACCAAAAGTATCAACAGTCTTTTATTTGAAAGCAAATCACGAGTGAAATTTCAACTTGAATTGGCTGCGATGGAGAGTATGCGGTTTTTTTGTAATGACGCTGTGGCTGCGATTATAATTACCAGAAAAATGATGGAAGGTTGTCTTCCATCTGATGTTGAAGGTATTGCGTCAATTCCAACGACTATCGAAGGGGTAGAGGTCGGAATTCTTCTGCGTGAAATGGCAAACGGCGGTTACAAAGTATCTTTGCGGACCAGTGAAAAAGTTGATGCGGCTGTAATATGTGAAAAGTTTGGCGGAGGGGGTCATCTAAGAGCTGCTGGATGTGAACTTCCAGGAAAGGGAACCGAGGCAATCAATTCTCTTCTGGTTGAGATTGAGAAGGTTTTACATTGATGGATGGAATTATCGTAGTAGATAAGCCTGAAGATTATACTTCCTTTGATGTGATTGCAAAACTACGGGGGATGATGCATTTCCGCAAAATGGGTCATTCGGGAACGCTTGATCCTATGGCGACAGGAGTTTTGCCTGTTTTTATCGGAAAAGCTACAAAAGCAATTGATATTATCCCGGATGATACAAAACGATATCTGGCCAGAGTCAGACTAGGAATAAAAACCGATACCGGGGATTATACCGGGACGTTAATTGAACAAAGCGACCTACGTCCCGATTTAGAAGCTCTCAGAGATTCAGCGATAAGGAAAAAAGGTATTTCCATGCAGGTTCCTCCGATGTATTCTGCTATAAAAGTCGACGGACAAAGGCTTTACAGCTTGGCAAGGCAAGGAAAGACAGTAGAACGAAAACCCAGGCAGATAGAAATTTTTAACATCGACGTTAATTCATTTAACGGTAATGAGTTTTCGCTTGAAGTAGTTTGCAGAAAAGGGTTGTATGTAAGGACTCTTGCGGAGGATATTGCCGGGGAATGTGGATGTTTAGCTACTCTTACCGGATTACGAAGAATTCAATCCGGTCCCTTCTCGGAAAGTGAATCATTCACATTAGAAGAAATACAGACTTCACTGGATAACGGAACTCTTGAAACTCTGATTAAACCGGTGGATTCTGTTTTTTTAGATTATTCCGAAGTATTCCTTGATGATATAAAAACTCGGAAATATTTAAACGGGGTGCATTTTCCTACGGATATACAGGATAGTGTTATTGTAAGAGTGTATAATGAAAATCGGTTCCTTGGGCTGGCGTATTCCAAAGATGGGCTGTTATATAAAAAAGTACAGTTTAACGACATTAGCGAATAAAAAAATGGGAAAATTAATAAATAATTATAGAAATATTGCCGTCGGATATTTCGACGGAGTTCATATCGGACATCAGAGAGTTCTGCATGAAGCAATCAGATATTCCGAAGAAAATGGCGGAATTCCTACAGCTGTCACTTTTGACATGTCAGAATCCCGGTCCTCTGAGAAAGATCCTTCGGATATTTTGCCTTTATGCGAAAGAGTCAGATTGCTAAAGGAATATGGAATATGTGATGTTGTGATATTACCTTTCGATGACATAAAAAACATGTCCGGAAAAGACTTCGTCTCAATAATTATAAAAAAAGACTGCAAAGGGATCAATGTTTTCACAGGAGAGGATTTCAGATTCGGAGTAAACCGTGGTTGCGGGGTAGAAGAAATGTCTGCCTTTTGTAAAGAATGCGGTTTGGAATCTCATACTGTTTCAGATGTAGTAGTTGACGGAAAACGGGTCTCATCATCATTGTTAAGGCATGCCCTCTCCTGCGGTGAAATGAGTATGGTTAACCGTCTTATTGGCAGAGAGTACGGTTTTTCACTTCCGGTTTATCATGATAAACATCTGGCACGGCAGTTGGGATTTCCGACCATAAATCAACACTTCCCTGATAATATCGTTATTCCACGTGAAGGAGTATATTGTTCCCAGATTAATTTGGACGGTAACATTTTCCGCGGAGTATCCAATCTTGGAACACGCCCGACAGTCGGAGGAGATTGCGTTACGCTTGAAACTCATATTCTGAATTTCAGCGGAGACCTGTATGATAAAGAAGTTAAAGTTGACCTTTTATTTTTTATCAGAGACGAGCATATATTCGAGAATATAGAGGAATTATCCAACGCTATTAAATCAGACATTGAATTTGTCAGAAACATGTAAATAAATCAGTATCCGCTTCCCGGAGGATTGACGGAATGCAGGTTTTTAAAAAAGACATCAGCAAAAAATGGTATGTTATTATTATTATTGTCTTGATTGTATTGAAATTAACAGCATCTTTTGCGCAAATGATTGAAATAAATGTCAATGCTCCGATTGACGATACTCATTATTTTGAAACTGCAATATCAATAGGACGTGGGAATTGGCTCGGAGAGTATAACTGGTATACTCTTGCTAAAGGTATGTTTTTTTCGGTTTGGCTTTGTTTTCTAAATACATTGCATATTCCTTATCTTATTGGCGGACAAATTTTATTTCTGGCTGGTATTGTTACTTTTGTTAAAGCGCTAAATGGTTTTTTTCTACATCGAAGATGGGAAAAGCTTATAGTATTTTGCTTTTTCTGGTTTATGCCTTATTCCTGGGCGTCCTTTTCATTAAGGGTATATCGGGATAATATTTTCCCGCACCTTTGTCTTCTGTTTTTTTCAGGGTTTATCGGTGTGTTTTTGCGAAACGGTCATAAATGGAAAGCAAAAGCTCCGTTTGCTCTGGCGGCAGGACTTGGTCTGGGTCTTGCTTATATTACAAGGGAAGATGCAATGTGGCTTCTTCCGTTTGCCGTCTGTGCTGCGTTGTTTTGCATCCTTTTTGGTTTTTTGAGCAAAAACCAGGGAAAGGTGAAGGATGTTTTACTGCCTATATTTATTTTTGTTTTAATATCTGTATCAATTATCGGTGCGTATTGCGGATTGAATTACAAGTATTACGGTTTTTTCGGTGTGAATGAAATATCCGCCCCTGAGTTCAACAGGGCATTGTCTTTGATGGTAAGTTGTGACAGTGATATGCCTCATGCTAGAAAAATAATCTGTAAAGAAACGCGAATGAAGATTTCGGATGAAGTTCCGATGATGGCCGAATTATGTGAGGAGCTGGATAACGGCAGTTACTACCACGGATATCAATATAATGACGAGCAGGAATTCAATTCTGCGGGATTTTTCTGGATGTATAAAAAGGCTGCTTTTAATATGGGAGTTGCCGGGTCTCCTTCTGAATCAGAAGAATATTGGGGAAAACTCGCAGATGAAATACAATATGCAATAGATGAAGGAAGACTTTCCTCCGTAAAAATTACCGGACTGGCGGCAATAAGTCCGTATATATTTCCATATGACAGTTCATATTTTTTAATAACGGTGAAGGAGCTATGGAATTCCATCCGTGCTCTTACAATATTTGAACAAAATTCATCGTTGCCTCCGCTGAGCATGGTGGATGGAGTAACAGGAAAAGATTGGGAAAACTATCTTCATTCATTATTTTCAAGCAGATATGCTGAAGCCGGGACGGATAATGTAGAATACTTTTTCCCGCAGAAGGCAGTGGAACAAATATACAAAGTAATTTTATGGATTTTCCGGATATTGTTCTGTCCGATTCTAATCTGTTCACTAATTATTTTGTGCAAATACGCAGTGGCCTGCATAAAACAACTGTTTCGAAGGGATCTGCAAAAAGAATCGTTGATATTTATTCCGATGTTTGGAGCGTTTCTTTCTTTCCTTCTTAGGGTTGTTCTGGTGTCATATATAGAAGTAACTAATTTTCGACTTGGAACATATTTGATGTATTTGTCTTCTGCTGGAATGGCGCTATTTGTATTTGCAGGTATAGGGCTGGCATTGATGATGGGTGAATATGCATCTTTATCTAGCAATATAAGAAAAGCAAACATTCCGGTTGCAATGTGAATGCTATTTTGATATAATATCTGGTGCGTTACCTTTGCCACGGGTTCGGCATGTGCCCTTATTGGGACTCCTTAACACCGTCTGCTGTGACAAAAGGCGAAAAAAAGAAAGGAAAATACTGCAATGCTTATGGAAAAACACGAAGTTATCGAGAGTGTTCGCATTCATGAGACCGATACAGGTTCGCCTGAGGTTCAGATTGCCATTCTCACAAACCGTATCAATCATCTGAATGAGCATCTCAAGGCCCACATTCATGACCATCATTCCCGTCGCGGTCTGCTCAAGATGGTTGGTAAGCGCCGTAATCTACTCGCATATCTTCAGAAGTCAGATATCGAGCGTTACCGTGCTATTATTGCGAAGCTTGGCCTTCGTAAGTAATCTCGTACCAAAAAGCAGGCGGATTTCTCCGCCTGCTTTTATGTAAAAGACTATTGTGTGCAAGTTGGGCCTTTAGCGATGAATTGAGCGCCCTGTTTACGGACGTTGAATTTATTGCTAAACCCGATAAGTGCGCAAAACAAAATTTGGGAGGTAAATATTAATGTTTGAAAATTACAAAGTTTTTGAAACCGAACTGGCCGGACGCACATTACGTGTGGAAACCGGCAAGCTTTGCGCGCTTGCAAATGGTTCATGCATGGTAACTTATGGTGATACGCAGGTCCTCTGCAACGCTACAATGAGCAAAACACCCCGTGAAGGTATCGATTTTTTCCCTCTGTCTGTTGACTTTGAGGAAAAGCTTTACGCAGTCGGCCATATTCCCGGCAGTTTTCAGCGCCGTGAAGGACGCCCCAGTGAAAAGGCTGTGTTAACTTCTCGCGTTGTTGACCGTCCTATCAGGCCGTTGTTCCCGAAAGATATGCGTAATGATGTGTCCATTGTGATGACAGTAATGTCCGTTGATCCCGATTGCGCTCCTGAAGTCGTGGGAATGATTGGGACATCTATTGCAATCTACATTTCCGACATTCCCTGGAACGGACCTATCGGTGGCATGACAGCCGGTCTTGTTGACGGTGAAATCGTAATCAATCCTACAGCTGCACAGCGCGAGGTCAGCGATCTGGCTCTTACGGTTGCTGCTACAAAGCAGAAGGTCGTAATGATTGAAGCCGGAGCCAACGAAGTCGACAATGACACTATGCTGAAGGCTATTATCAAGTGTCATGATGAAATTAAGAAGCTTCTTGATTTCATTGAAGAAATTCATACTGCTGTGGCGAAAGAGAAGGTTCCTTTCGAAAGCAAGGAGGTCCCGTCTGACCTATTCGAAGATATCAAGGCATTTGCTGTAGAGAAAGTACGTCAGGCTATGGATACTGACGATAAAAATATCCGTGACGCCGCTCTTGTGCCTATTTATGATGAGGTTCATGATTCTTTTGATGACAGGACACCTGAAAATACAGGCATTATTGATGAATGCATGTACAAACTTCAGAAATTTGTTGTCCGTCGCTGGCTTTTGGATGACGGCAAGCGTGTTGACGGCCGCGGAATAAATGAAATGCGTCCTCTGGCTGCCGAAGTTGGAATCCTCAGACGTACCCATGGCAGCGGACTGTTCACACGTGGACAGACGCAGTCTCTTTCTGTTACTACCCTCGGAATGATTAAAGACAATCAGCTCCTGGATGGAATTGACGAACAAACCACCAAGCGCTACATGCATCATTATAATATGCCGGGCTATTCCACCGGTGAGGCAAAGTCTATCCGCACCCCTGGACGCCGCGAAATTGGTCACGGTGCGCTCGCGGAGCGCGCTCTTATGCCTGTATTGCCGTCTATTGATGAGTTCCCTTATACAATCCGTGTTGTTTCGGAAATAATGTCCTCCAATGGCTCCACTTCCCAGGCTTCAATCTGCGGTAGTTCTCTGGCCCTGATGGATGCCGGTGTTCCTATTAAAGATGCTGTTGCCGGTATTTCCTGCGGCCTTATTACTGAAGGAGAACGCTGGATGACAATGGTTGATATCCAGGGAGTTGAAGATTTCTTCGGTGATATGGATTTCAAAGTGGCCGGTACACATAAAGGTATTACAGCCATCCAAATGGATTTGAAAAATGACGGCTTAACCAACGCAATTATTTCGGAAGCGCTTGATAAGTGCTACAAGGCTCGTATTTATATCCTTGATGAGATTATGGCGAAGGCTATTTCTGAGCCAAGAACGGAACTCTCAAAGTATGCGCCAAAAATGATTACCATTCAGATTGACCCTGCTAAAATCGGTGATGTCATCGGTAAGGGTGGTAAGACCATCCAGGGTATTACTGCTGAGTGTGAAGTCAAGATTGACGTTGAGGAGGACGGCCGCATATTCGTTTCAGGCATGGATGCGGAGAACACCAATCGTGCTATTGAGATTATTCGCAGCATAGTTACCGATCCTCAGGTTGGAGATTTGTATTACGGAAAAGTAGTAAGAATTCTTCCTATCGGAGCAAAGGTGGAATTCGCGCCCGGAAAAGAAGGACTTGTTCATATCAGCCAGATTGAGAATCACCGTGTAGACAAGGTTGAAGATGTCCTGACACTCGGAGATATTATTCCCGTAAAAGTTATCAAAATTGGAGACCGCGGAGTGGACTTGTCCCGTAAAGAAGCGCTCGCGGCTATAAACAAAAATAATTCCGAACAGCAATAAACATTTTAATATACACAAAAAGCGTCGCAGTTGCGGCGCTTTTTCAAAATTAAGATTTCGGAGAAACAGTGAATGAAAACAGCAATCGTAACAGGTGCTGCAAAAGGAATTGGCGCAGCCATTTCCGAACGATTGGCTTCTCGGGGTTACAGTGTAGTTCTGAACAGCCGGCGTGGCGGAACTTCTGCAGCCCGGGTGGTGGGGAAAATATTATCAAATCACGGTGAAGCCTGTGAATATAACGCCGATGTGTCCGTTCCCGAGCAGGCTGATGAATTAGTTTCTTTTTCTTTAAACAGATACGGACGTATTGATCTTTTGATTAACAATGCCGGGGTCTGGCGAGGCGGTTTGCTACAAAGTATGGACTTCAATGATTACCGATATATAATGGATAATAATTTTGGTTCGGCTTTCAATATGTGCAGATCTGTAATTCCGTTGATGATAAAAAACAGAAGCGGCAGCATTATCAATATAAGCAGTATTTGGGGCAGGCAGGGAGCTGCTTGTGAATCAGTTTATTCTGCGTCGAAAGCGGCTATTATAGGGCTTACTCAATCGCTTGCCCTGGAACTGGCTCCGACCGGTATTTCTGTGAACTGTATCGCGCCCGGAGCAATTGACACAGACATGAATGCAGATTATTCCGATGCAGATCGCAGGGAGATTATTTCTGAAATTCCTTTCGGTAGATTCGGGACACCTGAAGAAGTTGCAGAGGCTGTTGTGATGCTCGCGGAAATGCCGTATACTACCGGTCAGGTCATTTGCCAGGCCGGAGGAATGCTGCTGTAATTATCACTAAGCATAAATAAAGAACGTACCGACGACTCGGTTCGCTCTTTATTTATTGTTCTTCAGGGACTATATCCGACTCTGCAACAGAAAAGATGTGATAACTGTCATTGTCACGGATTAGTGTATAATTCATATATTTGCTTACTTTCTGTGTGCTGCTGTCCAGCACTATTTCAGCAGCAGTTCCCGTATATTGCATATATGCAACGGTAAGTATTTTAGTATTTCCGGAAGTTTCTTCATTGTCTATTCGGGGGAAATACGAACCGCTTTGGCTGGTAATTGGTATTACATATGATTTGCTGTCAGAAAGATATTCAAAAGTAAGGTCGTAATTCACAAAGGAATGGTGTCTGATATCAAGAGAATTGCCGTACATATTTGTCAGGTACCTGTCTACATCGACTGAAGGAATCAGCATTCTGCCTTCTTCATCACGGGGGTATTTTTCTGTGTTTTCAAAAGAGATTGACGCCCAGATTGCAGATTCAAGCAAAACATCTTTATCAGCACTCTCTATATCGGGAAAAGAGGCCGGGTCGAGTGATACCAATGGAGCAATCAGAGAAAGATAGTCTTCCTGAATGTCTTCGGCTTTCATCAGGCTTTTTATTCCTTGCACAGACCAGGTAATGATTGTCGCAAAACCTATCAGACATAGACATAGGACAGCCCCACCCAGAAATTGTCGCCGGCGGCGCTTACGGCGTGCAACGGCATATACCTTGTTATTTGAATCGTTGTGCATTAAAAAAACTCCTTGGAATCAAAATGAACGGTATTATTGCCGAATGTCCCGAATATACAGAGTTACTAATCCTGCTATCAAACATACACACATGGAACAACAGGCATAGCGTACAAAAGAAGGCATAAATGAAGTCCGAAAAATCATAATACCCACCTGTGCTATCGCGATACAGGCCACGAGGGACAGAACGCCTAACGAAACATTTCTGATGACTGTAATTATTTTAGGTTGCATAATAAGACCTATTTCTGACGGGCTTCAATATCGGCAATTTTGGCTATGCGGTCAGCGTGGCGGCCTCCTTCAAAGTCGGTATTGAGAAAAATATCTACAATATCTTCAGCTACTCCGGGTCCGATGACTCGTGCACCCAGACATAGGGCATTGGCATCATTGTGCATACGTGTATATTTAGCCATATACTCATTAGTACAAAGAGATGCGCGGATTCCGTTTACCTTGTTTGCTGCGATGGAAATTCCGATACCGGTTCCGCAAAACAGTATTGCTTTATCCGCCTTGCCGGAAGTAACGGCCAGACATGCAGGTTCCGCATAATCGGGATAATCACTGCGTGATGTGTCATAGCAACCGAAATCTTGGTATTCAAGGCCCAGAGAATGAAGGTGAGTCATAATGGTTTGTTTCAGCGGAAACCCACCGTGATCACTTGCTAACGCTATCATTTGCAATATTTCCTTTCGCTTTTTGAAGGTCTCTCTCAGCCTGTGAAAGCTGTAAATAAAAGGGATTAAGTAATTCCGCAGGTATTTCCCGCCCGGCTGTGATATGTTTTACTGCCGCCCGGGCGACATACTCAGAATCTACAAAATGCTGTCCTGCAGAAACATGGTAACGATCACGGAAATAATTATAACACATTTCAGAGGCGTCTCCTACGAAAAGATTGGCTCCTGTGCCGAACAACTCCGGAAGTTTTTCTATTTCAAGAATCATATCCTTGGTTAATCTTACAACATCGGGCAGTCCGGAAAATGAGGAACAAAATACACGCCCTCTTCTGGCGTCGCATACAGGAATAACTGTAGAATCTGTCCCACAGCAGGAAAGAGCCAGGGCTTCCATAGTAGGGACAGCTATACAAGGCTTATCAGCAGCCAGAGCGATACCTTTAATTAATCCAATTCCGATACGAAGACCGGTGAAGGATCCGGGGCCGCAGGATACGGAAAAATAATCTATATCATCGGGAGATAATCTTGCAGATTTAAAAACTCTGTCGCATAAAGGCATAAGCATTTCGGAATGCGTAAGACCTTCATCAACCAATTCCTTTGCAATTATGTGATTATCCATCAAAATAGCGGCAGAAGCGGTCCTGCCGGAAGAATCACAAGCAAAAACAGTCATTCTTTGTTCCTTCTACAGTAATAATGCGCCGATCATTTCCACTGCCCTGGATGTCAACTTTGAAACTGATATCTTCCAGAAAAGACTCTACATTTTCTGACCATTCGATTAACAGTATAAAATCGTCGTCAAGATAGTCATAGAAACCGGTTGAGTAAAGTTGATCCTCAGTACTAATCCGATACATGTCAAAATGTGCTATATTGTATTTTCCGCCCCGGTATTCATTCACAATGGAGAAGGTCGGGCTTGTGATGCTGCCAGTAAATCCGAGACTTTTAACGAGCCCACGGCAAAAAACAGTTTTTCCGGAACCTAAATCTCCGGTAAACGCGACACAGTCACCGGGGGATAGTTTTTCTGCCAACAATGATCCCAAATGTTCAGTCTGGGAAATATCTGCGGAAATATATCTGAACTTCAAAAGTCAGACCTCTTTAATGATTTTTTCTGTGTAATCGGCTCCGCATGGAGAAACATCTGCCATTAACAGCCCAAGAATATTGCTGGCGCGCTCTTCCTCGTAAAGTATATTTTGCACCAAGGGTTCAGAGGAACCTAATAAGGTTTTAAACGATCCGGAAACCGGAATACCAGCGGTGGATTTCATTATTTTGAGGATATCCTGACCTCCTGGGCCGATAGCCAAAATGCGTGCGTACGGAACAGGGGGGAAACTGTTGCATTCAATCCCGATAAAAGCATTCATAAGAGCACGACGAACCCGGGATACAGTATATCTTTTGGTAGAAGCTTTTTTAATAACGTTTTCTGCGGAAACTGCTGTTCTGGAGGCGGAATATATTCTGTCTCCCAATCCGTCAGAGCAATCGGTTATTTCTTCAAACTGTTTGCGTGACATCATCCGAAGCCGGAACAGCATAGGAAGATCCAAAGACGAATTGAGATAGTATCTGTTATTCATGATGGAATTTTCATAGATTTCGCGGGTGTTTTCAGGAACGTAAGGATAAAAATCCTTCTTGTTATTAATCATTGAGCGTATTAAAGATGCAGAAGGGAAATCAGATAACAGAAGGCTGTCGTGGCCGGAACCTGATCGTTTTACAGCTAAGGGCTTGATACTGTTGCTGTCAAGGGCTTTCAGATATTCTACAGCAAGAAGGTTGTTGGGTTTTGACAGGATTTCAGATATACTGTAAAACCCTTTCTCGCAGAGAGCTGCTGATAAAGCGTCCGGATATCGTAACCCGTTTTTGTAAAGTTCTTTTGCATGGGATATGATGTCTTCTCTGCCGGATACTGACGCTCCATAAATTAAATCATCAAGATTATCGCATTCGCATCCGAAAGAAAGCAAATCTACGCATCCTATACCCTTAACAAGCGAAACCGCTCCTTCTGCAAAATGCTGTGCGGAAGATAGAGAATATCGAACAGGCAGTTCCAGGACAAGGTCTACACCGTTTTTTACGGCTGCAGATGCTCTTGTGTATTTAGAAAAAACGGCGGGCTCTCCTCTTTGAGTAAAGGAGCCCGACATAATTGCAACAATATGAGTGGCGCCTGAACGCCTTGTTTCGTTAAGGTGATACAGATGTCCGTTGTGAAACGGATTGTATTCTGCTATTACTGCGGCGACTTTCATACTATACCAAAATGTCTTGAAGATAATTACTTGTATTGATATAATAATACAGTTATAGGTAAATAAAGTAAACATATTTAGAAAGGTTAGACAAAATGAAAGTTCTTGTAGTAAATGCGGGCAGCTCAAGTCTGAAGTATCAGTTAATTGATATGGATGACCTGTCCGTTATTGCTAAGGGTAATTGCGATCGTATAGGAATTGATGGAGTAATTGAACACAAAGTAACCGGCGGTGTTAAGATAAAAGGCCGTCCTGCTGATTTCCCCACTCATAAAGAAGCAATTGCCGAAGTGGTAAAAATACTTACATCCGGAGAGGGCAAGGTTATTGATTCCGTAAACGAGATTTCAGCAATCGGTCATCGTGTCCTTCACGGCGGTGAACTTTTCAAAGAACCCACTCTGGTAGACAATCATGTTATTGATGAAATTATTGGTCTTAAGGAACTCGGACCACTTCACAATCCTCCTCAGGCAGTTGTATTAAGAACCTGCCGCGAGGTCTTTGGCGAAGGTACTCCGATGGTTGCAGTTTTTGATACTTCTTTTCACCAGACAATGCCGCCGAAGTCATATATTTTCCCTATTCCCTATGAATACTATGAGAAGTATTCTATCCGCAGATACGGCTTCCACGGAACGAGCCATCGTTACCTCAGCCGTCGATATTTTGAAATAACCGGAAAAAAACCGGAAGGCACAAAAATAGTAACATGCCATCTTGGCAACGGCAGTTCTCTATGCGCAATAATGGATGGCAAGTGCTTTGATACTTCTATGGGTCTCACTCCTCTTGACGGCTTTATGATGGGTACTCGCAGCGGCGGAATTGATCCTTCTGTCCTTACGTATATAGCAAATAAAGAAGGCAAAACTCCCGATGAAATAAGCGATATTCTGAATACGAAGAGCGGATTCCTTGGTGTCAGCGGCGTTTCCAGTGATAACCGTGACGTTCATGCTGCTGCAGCTGAAGGAAATGAACGTGCTCAGCTAAGCATAGACATATTTATCCATCAGATTAAGCGTTTCCTTGGCGGATATGCTGCCGAAATGGGTGGAGTGGACACTATTATTTTTACCGGTGGTATCGGCGAAAACGACAGCGAGTCCCGTGCGGAAATTTGCCACGGTCTCGAATTTATGGGCGTAAAAATTGATGATGCCAAGAATGAAGCTGCATCCCGCAAAGAAGCGGTATTTTCATCGGATGACAGCCGGGTTGAGGTAATGGTTTTGCCGACAAACGAAGAAATAATGATTGCTCTCGACACTATTGAAGTAATTGGTAAGAATAAATGAGAGAGTACGTCTGCTCATCCTGCGGAAGGAAAACTCCCGCATATGAAAACGCAAATAAATACTACTGTGTATACTGTGGTGCAGAAAACGCTGTTGAGGTATCTGACTTAGCAGCGGATTCCGACCATAGCAGGCCTTATATATCGTTTGTTCACGAATACACCGAATATGTGGATAAAATTATATCTCTGTACAAATTGCAGGGCATGGGATCACGCCTGAAAAAAATAGTCTCTATGGGTGATGATTTTGGTCCCGATCCTGTTCATGAGCTTTATCGTTACCGGATTAAGGACGACACCGAATATCTGGCATTGCAGATAAAAGCCGGCAAGAGTATGGTTGAAGAGGCTGTTCTTGCCGTTAAAATGATGCTACACCAAGATAATGTTCGTGATCCCGCAAATCTGGATATTTCCATTGATCTTTGTCTCTCGGTTATGGAACCATACACTATTCCTTTGATAGAATTAATCGGACTGGATGAGCTTCAGAATATTTGTGAACGCTATGTAAACGACATAAGCGGAAAAGAGCTTCCGATTCAAAAGGAAGTCTATGTAAAAATGTGTGACAGAATACGTTCCCTCGGAGGAACACCGACAAAATGGCCCGGTCTTTTTTCCAGATTATTTAAAAAACAGTAAAGGTGTTACATTCTATGGATATACTTTTGATAATTGCCTTGGCAGGTTTCTCGATTAAATGTTTTAAAGATTTGTCGGAAGTTGCTTTTACCGAATGGCAGACTGTTCAGTGGTTAACACTTTTGGTTGGTATATTGCTGATAGGTCTTTGTGTTATTCGGACAATATTATTCGCCAAGACTTTCAAAGTCAAACAAGATGCACGTACAGAAAAACGCGAAGATAGTCTTGCAAAGCTTGAGGAAGAAAAACGCATGCGTGAAGAACGACGTAAGGCGATTTATCTGTTCGATGAGGAAGATCGACCCGAAGGGGAAGAAGCAACGGTATTGACCGAGATAAAGTCAAAGGAAGATCAGGAAAGTGATTCTTTCATTGATATGTTGATTGACAAAGCTACTGAAGAACACGATGAAAATCACGAACAAGACTGATACTCCAGCTTTGTCTCCGGAGGAATAATATTTTGAAACGATTCAGCCGCACCTGGGTTGAAATTAATCTAGACAATCTTGCATATAATTATTCACTTATAAAAACAGGAATAGAATCGAAAGTGAAGATTATGGCGGTAGTTAAGGCAGATGCCTACGGGCATGGGTCTATTCAGTGTGCAAAAAAACTGATTGAATGTGGTGCAGATTGTCTGGCTGTGTCAAATATGCTTGAGGCTGTTCCACTCAGAGACGCAGGAATAAAGGTGCCAATTCTTGTGTTGGGATATACACCGATAACTGAAGCGGCTCGTCTTGCCAGATATAATATTTCTCAGACATTATTAAATTGTGAATATGCGCTAAATCTCGCTGAGCAGGCCAAAAAGGACGGAGTATCAATAGATTGTCACATAGCGTTGGATACCGGAATGTCTCGGATAGGTTTCGATACTCATGATCTAGACTTGCTTTACACTGATATTGCAAGAGCGTTTTATCAACCATCATTAAATATCACAGGAATTTATACACATTTTTCTGTCGCAGATGACTTGTCTAAGAACGGCATTTCTTTTACTTCAAAACAACATGAAATATTCAGCACTGTAGTTACGGAACTATCTCACCGCGGTATGGATTTTGAATATGTTCATTGCTGCAACAGTGCAGCTACGGTGCTTTACCCGAAATATCATCATACTACGGTCCGGCCAGGTGTAGTTCTTTACGGATTATCTCCCATGGGATCCGAGACGGACAATCTGAAACTTCGCCCTGTTATGGAAATGAAGACAGTAGTATCCATGATAAAAGATATTCAGCCCGGGGATACAGTAAGTTACGGCCGTACTTTTATAGCAGAATCACCAATGAGAATAGCTACGCTTCCGGTTGGATATGCTGACGGGTATCCCCGCAGCCTTTCCGGAAAAGGTATGGTGTATATAAATGACCATCTGGTACCGGTACTAGGCATGATATGCATGGACCAGATGATGATTGATGTTACAGGCATTGGCTGCAAAGAGGGAGATATTGCAACGCTTTTCGGAGGCAATTCGCCAATCAGTCTCGACTACATTGCCGGAATGACAGGAACGATCAGTTATGAAATTATGTGCGGTGTGTCCCGCAGAGTAGAACGAGTATATATTCTGAACGGGCAGGAATCCGAAGTACTGGATTATACACTGACATGATTGTTGAACAGGTAAAGCCCAATGTGGTATAATACCTCCTGTTCAAAATAATATGGAGAGTTACCGAAGCGGTCATAACGGGGCGGTCTTGAAAACCGTTTGCCTTTCAGGGCGCGTGGGTTCGAATCCCACACTCTCCGCCAACAAAAGCCCTGCATTTTGCAGGGCTTTTCTAGTAAGAAGTAAAATTAAGATGGAAAAACATGAAGACATTGACAGAAAGAAAAAGATATCTTTTGATAAAAGCGAATATAGGAATACTCTTTGCCAAAGAACGAAATTAGAACTATAAAAAATCGCCCCGGGATATGAGTTCCGGGGTTATGTGTTTTAGAATATTACAGGATTTGTTCCATGGTAGTATGCATAGGCTTCATTCCGTGTTTTTCATAAAAGGACATTGCTTCCTTGTTAAATGACCAGACGCGCAAAGTTACTGCTTTGCACCCGTTTCTGCGTGCAAAATCAAGCGCATGATTGTACAGCTTTGTACCGATACCTTGACCCCGAAAATTCGAATCCACACAGAGGTCATCAATGTAAAGAGTATGTCTGGAATAAAGGGAGGAACAGTCTTCTATATAATCCTCTATGCAAAACATATATCCTCTTATCTTGTTGTCTGAATCTACGAAAACAAAAATAGGGCGGGAGTTATCGGAAAGAACTATTGAGAGTTCTGCTCCTGTATATTTGATACCTCCGCTTTTAAAATAATCCGGACGACCTTCAGAATGTATTTTATGGACCTGTTTTAACAATTCATGTATTTCAGGTTTATCTTTCTCACAGGCTCTTCTTATCATATTGCGCTTTTCCTTCACTCATGTTTGAAATGAATTATACTGCCGTACATATTCATAACGCAACAGCTATAAAGTGAATTGAAGAATCCCCATTATTATTATATAATCTAACCATTATGATAAAAATACATCTTACTATTCAATTATAATATGCAAAACATTATTGAAACTGAAAAACTACATAAGATTTACAGGGTTGGTGTCCAAAGAGTTCATGCATTGGCAGGAGTGACAATATCAATTCCGCGGGGACAGTTTGTGTCTATTACCGGAACCAGCGGCTCGGGTAAGTCAACTCTGCTAAATATGCTTGCCGGATTGGAAAGCGTAACATCCGGCAGCGTAAAAGTGGCCGGAAGACAGCTGGAAACTATGAATGAGAGTCAATTGGTAAACTTCCGCAGGGAAAATGTTGGCTTTATCTTTCAGTCATTCAATTTGATTTCAACTATGACAGCTGTAGAAAACGTTGCGCTGCCCCTTTGTTTTAAAGGAGAAGACAGGATAATCCGTGAGGCCATTGCCCGCTCGCTTCTTAAACAAGTAGGGCTTGATAGCCATGCAGAGCACAAGCCGCTGCAAATGTCCGGCGGACAGCAGCAGCGGGTTGGAATTGCACGAGCATTGATTGCCGACCCGGATATAATTTTTGCAGACGAACCTACAGGGAATTTGGACAGCAAAACGGGTGTGGAAATTATGGAATTACTGCGAAACGTAGTCAGTCAAAAAGGGAAAACGGTTGTAATGGTTACGCATAACCTTGCACTTGCAAAAAAAACGGATCGTATAATATATCTCAGTGACGGGAGAGTCACTTCGGAGGAATACAATAAATGAAGAAAATCATAGTACTTTCTATATTTATACTGATAATATCTTTTTGCGTTTTGCCTTCTGTAAATGCAGAGGAGCTGAAGGAGTTTATTCCGGTGGACATCTCCGGAGCAGCTATGACGGGAAATACAATATCCCAGTATGACACTCTGTCGAAAACAGTATACTTCAAAAACGTTACAAACAATCCGATAGAAATTACGGCAGTGGACATTAACACATGCGGTGGAGACCTGGCACTCTTCCCGTTTGATCCCGTTGCTTCAACTTATTATATGGAAAGCAACGAGACTGTCGCCGCTGATTCGGTTTCGGTGTTTGGATATCCTTTTTCCATGAGGTGCCGCGGTGACGCCGTGCCAGGATATTACAGTATAATCTTTGTTATTACTTGTCGTAACAACAGTACAGGAGAACTGTATTACACCGATGTAAAATGGGATGTACTTATTACCGCAGTGCCGGTCAAGCCTGACACCGACCCGTCACTGCAGCCCGATGGATTTGTACCCAAGATACTGATTAATGAATTTTATACTACTCCCGGTGATGTTGTCGCGGGAGAGGATTTTTCTTTGACGGTAACCTTTAAAAATACATCTAAAACCAGTTCTGTTGAAAATCTGAAAGCTGTAGTGTCATCCGATGGTACGTTTAATCCTGTGTCCGGATCTTCGACAATGTTTGTACAGCATTTATCTCCAGGAGGAAGTTCAACTGTTGAAATTAATCTGCATCCTAAAGCAGATGCAGCACCGGGAAGCTATAATATCTCATTTGCTATGAATTATGACAGTGCTGCATCCAAGGATCCGATCACTGACAGCGAAACGATAGCAATTCCTGTTCATCAGATACCAAAAGTTAAGATTACAAACCTTATCACAGAGGGCAGTATGACGGCTGGAAGTGATGTTAATGTAATGACCACTGTTAACAATACCGGAAAATGTACGATATACAATGTCAGTGCAATTATCCGCGACAGAGACGGTTTATTGTCATCTGAGGAGCTGTATCTTGGCAATTTACAACCCGGAGCCTCAGGTAATGTCGATGTGTATCTTACTGCGCTTGAGCAGGGAGACGTGGCAGTTGTCGCTGATTTTAAATATGAGAATGAAAACGGGGAAATATTTACCGATTCGCTAACATCTGACATATACATTTCAGAGCCGTCTGATAAAGATCCATGGGTTGATGACATTATTGATCCGGAACCTGAGCAAAAAGCATTTCCGTGGGGTCTTGCAGTTGGCGGCATAGCAGTTACCGGAGGAATAATTACTGCGATAGTGCTTTCATCCCGTAAAAAAAAGATTCAACGGCAAAAGGATCTTCAGGCTGCTGAAGAACTTGAGCGCAGGTTTCTTTCAGATGAGGGAAATAATCAATGAAATTTAACGAGCTGTTAATATTCAGCTTCGGAAACCTTGTGCGTAGGAAACTGCGTACTTTACTGACAGTTCTGGGAGTAATAATTGGGACTGCTTCGATTGTTGTCATGATGTCGCTTGGCGTGGGTTTTAACAGTGCATATTTGAAACAGATGGAAGACAGCAGTACCCTTACCCTGATAAGAGTAAATAATAATTATGTATACGGAGCTGAAACAAAGATAAAGGCATCCGGTAATTATTCATACGGAGCCGATACAAATAATGAGGTTGTATTAACTTCAGATACTATTGACGAATTTTCCAACATACCTCACGTAACAACTTCATCACAGGTTTACTCATTTGATTTTATAGCTAAATCCGGAAAATATGAAAGCTGGATGAGTATTAATGCTATGTCATATGATATGCTCAGCGCATTGGATATTCCGATTATTGAAGGTAATATGCCGTCCAAAGGATCGGATTTGTCATTAATTTGCGGAAAAGAAATATCAAAAGGGTTTTATATTCCTGACAGCAGTTTTTATGAAGAGTCCTCAGTAGATTTGATGAAGGATTCAATTTATGGGATTTTTGACACCGAAGCTTATTACAGTGAAGGAGCAACACCGAAAAAATATCCCCTGAATGTTGCAGCGGTATGCGGAAGTGCCGAAGAAGGTGGATGGTCAGAATACGATTACAGCGTATATGCGGATTTTGAGGCTGTTTCAGAAAACTTTAGCAAGATTTTCAAGAAGAAAGCTTGGCCGGGACAGGGAACTGACAAAAACGGAAAGCCGTTATCTCCCATGACTTTTCCCCAGGCATATGTTCTTGTGGATGATGTAGATAATGTTTCAGATGTGCAGAAGACAATCACTGACATGGGGTTTCAGGCGTACAGTGATCTGGATTATGTTAAAAGTATGCAGCAGACAAGCAGAAATATACAATATTTGCTTGGTGGTATAGGGGCGGTTTCGCTCTTTGTAGCCGCTATCGGAATAACCAATACTATGATGATGAGTATTTTTGAAAGAACCAAGGAAATTGGAATATTCAAAGTAATTGGTTGCCCGCTTTCAACTATCAGGGCGATGTTTTTATGTGAGTCCGGCCTGATCGGCTTCGGAGGCGGTATCTTCGGTCTGGGCTTCAGTTACGGTGTTTCTGCGATAATTAATGTTCTTACTGCACAATCATATGGTGGACTGTCAGTTATTCCGCTATGGCTTGCGGCTGTGGGTGTTTCTGTAGCAGTTTTAGTAGCTATGGGGGCCGGAATTTCACCTGCCCTGAGAGCTGCGAAACTTTCCCCTCTTGAAGCAATTCGTTCTCTGTAAATTTTATATCGGAGGTGCAGCGTTGGCTGGTTTTACAAAAACAATTGAACAGATAAATGTTAATGTATTCCTTCCGGAAACAGCCTTTGATACCGCCGTCTATTATATTACCGGTGAAAACGATAATTCTGATAATCTCTGGCAGGAAATACGGGACTGCGGATGCGCGTTGATAAGTGTATTCTGTAACAATTGGAATAATGATCTTACCCCCTGGTCCGCGCCGGCTGTTTTTAAGAACGGAGATGATTTCGGAGGAGGAGCAAAACAATTCCTGTCTATACTGGTAAACAATATTGTGCCTGAGATAGAAAAAGAAATCGGAGCTCCGGAATGCAGATGCATTGCAGGATACTCGCTTGCGGGATTATTTTCTGTTTACGCTTTTTATGAAACTGATTTGTTCCCGCTATGCGGAGCCCCTTCAGGAGGTATATGGTATGACGATTTTGTACCCAGATATCTGGATCGCCGTCCCGGCCCGGAATGGGGTAGCATATTTTTCTCAGTCGGAGACAGGGAAGGTAATACGAAAAACGACCGGATGGCCCGAAATGAGAAATGTATGAAAGCGTTGACAGAAAAACTGAATTCCATAGATGACGGGGATTCATACGAGGCGACATTCTGCTTTACTAAAGGAACTCATTTTGATAACAGTACAGGCAGAATAGCGCAGGCTGTAAAATGGCTTCTGGGGAAAAACTGATTTTTAACAGAATGTGAAAACAGTATTTCCACACACTGTTTCGGAGGACAAAACGCAAGTTTTGTCCTCCGCTTTTATATATGCACAAATTGACTTTTAACCTGTTGAATGGTACCATAATTTTATAATATGTATTGTTTCCGGAGGTCTGTAATTGAGCTTTAAACAAGTTGTATCTTTGTTTTTATGTTTTATTGTGATACTGTTTTTTTGCAGTTGTAATAATGAGAAGGAATCTGCACTATCCTCTCCGGATTTCCGAAACGTGTTTTGGGGTGATTCCAGGTCTGTCGTTGAAGACTCTGAGGAAACAGAATATGTATTTGCTTTGGATGACCTGATCCTCTTTGAGGGAAAAGTAGGTGACGAGGATGCATCGATTTATTACGTTTTTGATGGGGATTCTCTTTCCGAAGTACAGTGTGAAATAGAAATTTACGATCGTACGCTGAATGAATTAATCGACAGTTTTAACACCCTCAGTGACATATTAACATCCGAATACGGTGATGCTCTTTTGGAGGATGTTCACGAGTACCTTCGAGAACCGGGCGACAATGAAGGAGATGCAGATAATCTGTTGCTGTATTACAACATAATCCAATATAAACAGCAGTGGAAAAACGAAACCACATTGTTTACTCTATCGCTGGAATATGTTGATAACCAGATAATGTACGAGCTGCTGGTTCAGCCTTACGCAAATGAAGCCGAATCAGCTCAATAAAAAAACAAAGGAGTTTGTATTATGTGGAATTCATTTCAGACAGACGAATATGAAGGCTTGATTTCCGAAACTATTGTTATTGACGGATACAACGGAGACAAAATTCATGCCTATTATTCACGACCTCTTGGCCCGGGCCCTTTCCCCGGAATCGTACTGATTCCTCACATGCCCGGTTGGGACGAATTTTTGCGTGAGACTGCCAACAGGTTCAGCCGCCACGGTTACAGTGTGCTATGCCCGAACATTAATGAACGTCTTGGTCACGGCACTCCAACTGAAATCAGTAAAAAAGCCATGGAGACAGGCGGTGTTCCCGATGAGACAGTCATGGGTGATACTGCCGCTTCCCTCAGCTTTCTGAAATGCCAGGCCAACGCTAATAGCAAAGTCGGTGTTATCGGTATGTGTTCCGGCGGTAGGCATACATTCCTCGCTGCATGTACAGTGCCCGGTTTCGATTGCGCAGTTGACTGCTGGGGTGCCAATGTAATCTGCCCCGAAGAAAAACTTTCCCCTTCGCAGCCTGTTGCTCCTATTGATTATGCTCCCCAGCTTAACATCCCGCTTCTGGGTATTTTCGGAAATGAGGACAGATTCCCTACCGCGGAGGATGTTGACAAAACAGAAAAGATTTTGAAGGATCTCGGCAAAGATTACGAGTTCTACCGCTATGACGGTGCAGGTCACGGCATCTGGTATTATGACAAGCCTATGTACCGCCAGGAACAGGCAATGGATTCATTCAATAAGGCATTGGATTTCTTTGATAAGCATCTTAAATGAGTTTAGAATCAAAAAAACCCTTTGCCGTAATAGTAAAACCGGTTGGCTCCCGTTGTAATCTAAGGTGTAGATATTGCTACTATCTCGAAAAAGGTAAGTATTCCACCCATGAAAGACAGAATCGGATGAGCTTTTCTCTTCTTGAAAAGCTCATCCGACAAACTATAGAGGCCAGCCCAGGGCCAGTTGTTTCTTTTACCTGGCACGGCGGAGAACCTACGCTTGCGGAAATAGAGTTTTATGAACACGCGGTCACACTGCAAAAGAAATATCTCCCCCGCGGATGGCAGGCATGGAACAATCTCCAGACAAACGGGACTATGCTGAATAATGACTGGTGCCGTTTTATCAGAGATAATCATTTTGATGTAGGTATCAGTGTAGACGGAACAGAAGCGGTTCATAACAAAAACCGCGTGGATATGGGCGGTTATGATACTTATGCAAAGGTAAAGGCATCAGTAATAAGACTTCAGAAATATGGAGTTAATCCTGATCTGCTTTGTACAGTCACGTCCGATTCGGCTGCTGATCCTCTATCCACATATCGTTCACTTCGAGATTTCAGGACCGAATGGGTTCAGTTCATTCCGGTTCTGGTTGTGATGCCCGATGGTTCTTTATCTCCTGAATCAGTTATCCCGGATGCATACGGAGAATTTTTGGTAAAGATATTCGACGAATGGGTCACAAATGATCTTGGAAAATGTGATGTTCAGCTTTTTGCCGAAACGTCCAAGGTCTGGGCGGGAGGAGAAGCCGCATTGTGCTGGATGACCGATACCTGCGGCCGTATTCTTGTAGTTGAAGAAGACGGCGGTGTTTATTCCTGTGATCATTTCGTTGATTCTGAACATCGTCTCGGTACCATGCCCGGATCACGATTAGAAACTATGATGAATTCTCAGTTTCAACGTGATTTCGGTCTTTCAAAACGGGATCGTCTTACTTCTCAGTGCAGAGATTGTCCCTGGATGAATGTCTGCGGCGGAGGTTGTCTGAAAGACAGATTTGGACTGTCGAATACCGGAGAGCCGGGACAGTATTATCTGTGCTACGGCCTTCGCAGATATTTTGAGCATGCAAAACCGATCCTTGATGATGTAATGGCTCAAAGCAGAGCCGGCTCCAGTCCCGAGAAGATTATGGAGAACATTAGAAACTCAAGTTTACTACGATAAAAAAGCCCTGTGCATCTGTAAAATATGCACAGGGCGATTATTTAGAAAACAATAAAGGATGCAGGAGTAAGGTTTGCACGGTCAAAAGGAGAGGCAGAGATAACAGGTTCAGCGCTCCCAAAATGAGGCCTGTTTCCATCGCGCTGAAAGGTATAAAATCCGGTTAAGGGATGACTGTCAGGCGTCAAGGGAACGGTTAAACCGGTTAATTTCAAAGTATCGTCGCTAAGTTTAAAACGTACCCCCCGATACCATCCCTGTTCATCCTCACCGCTGTAATGTGAAAGAGGTTCGATTCTTTTCCATTCATTTCCGTTTAAGAATAACCTAATCTCGCTTAAACCAGGAGCAACAGCAGTCAGGACGTTTTCACCCGCAATGCTGAAAGCAACACAAGAAGAATGATCAATTGAACCGTCATAAAAAGGCTCATGTTCAAAACCTGAAAAATCCAGCCAGAGGCCCTGACCGGAAATGTACGCCGCTCTCAATTGAGAGAAAACATTGACAATATTATCTGCAGGGAAATAGTATGCAGTGAAGATAGCAGGCATTGAGTCTGGATTCGGAATAATATTCTGGTAAATTATATTTATCATTTGATATATCCTCTTATACAATATTTTATCATAGAAGAGAAAGATTATACAAATTATGAGTAAATAGAAATAATCTCTATATTTGATTTTTCGAGATAAATCATTCATTCTTCAATATGTGTTTTTGATAAGAGAGCGAGAATTGTTGAATTTATTATATGAATTGGATATAATTACTCGGTGAACAAAAGGGAGGAAGACTATGAATCAAAATCTGTTTGATTTTATTACAGCCTGTCCGACTCCTTTTCATGCTGTAGATACCGTTTCATCTGTTTTAGAAGATGCCGGTTATGTTTGTTTGGATGAATTTAATCACTGGTCTATAGATTGCGGAAGTAAATATTACGTAACCCGAAACGGCAGTTCACTTATAGCTTTTTCTGTCCCGGAAAATGATTTTACTGGGTTTATGATTACTGCTTCCCATGATGACAGTCCAAGTTTTAAAATAAAAGTCAATCCTGAAATTACTGAAAACGGATATGTCCGCATATCTTCCGAAGGATATGGCGGTATGTTGTGTGCTTCATGGATGGACCGTCCGCTCTCTGTAGCAGGACGGATAGCTGTTCGTGCCGGTGAGGGTTTCAGACTGGTTAATATTGATTTAAAAGACCCCTGTTTAATTATTCCTTCTGTAGCTATTCATATGAATCGGGAGGCAAACAACGGAACGAGCTATAATAAAGCAGTGGATATGCTTCCTCTTTATTGCTCGGAGGACAGTGCAGTTCTTCCGCTTATTACTGCTGTGGCCAATGATGCCGGAGTTACAGAAGACGATATTATATCCACCGACTTATTTATATATAACCCGCAGCCCGGTGTGCAATGGGGAGACTATATTTCAGCGCCCCGTCTTGATGATCTGCAGTGTGTATATGGTTGCCTTCAAGGCTTTTTAAATGCTCAGACAGCAGATTCTTTTCCTGTGTTTTGTATGTTTGACAACGAAGAGGTGGGAAGTACCACCAAACAGGGTGCAGATTCGTCCTTTCTAACAGATGTAATAAGTGGTATTTGTTCTTCAATACATATCACTGATGAAGAGCGTCGAAGGCGTTTAGCCTTGAGCATGATGGTATCGGCTGACAATGCGCATGCAGTTCATCCCAACCATCCGGAATTCAGGGATAAAAATCATTCGGCGGTTATTAATAAAGGAATTGTAATAAAATACAATGCCAACCAAAAATACACTTCCGATGCAATTTCGACTGCGTTGTTCAAATGTGTTTGTGACCGTGCAGGCGTTCTGGTTCAGTATTATACTAACCGTGCCGATATGGCAGGCGGCGGGACTCTGGGTAATATTTCAAATTCTCATCTGTCTCTTAATACTGTTGATATCGGACTGCCCCAATTGGCTATGCATAGTAGTTTTGAAACGGCGGGCGCCCTGGATACAGAATATCTTTCCAGCGCAATAGCGGAGTTTTATTCTCATGCTATTATTCGCGACGGTAACGGATACCGTTTTGCGTAGTAATAAAGAATGCGCCTGTAGCTCAGTAGGATAGAGCGACCGCCTCCTAAGCGGTAGGTCGGAGGTTCGAATCCCCTCAGGCGCGCCACCAACCGGTCTGTATCAGCAGGCCGGTTTTTCTAATACAAAAAAAGCCAAGGATGAGCACTGCTCATCCTTGGCTTTAATATTATGGGAATTATACGTTGTAGAAATAGGGGCAGAAGGGGCTGGTTCTCTCATCAGGAACATCGGGATATATTCCGGTGTATCGGCAGAACTCTTTAAGTCTTCTGACGACTTTCTGGCCGCCCTTGATTTCAATAAGGTGATGTACGTAAGGCCCGTAAATTGTAGCCTGTTCAAATTTGGCCCAGTCTTTGAACTCGCCCCACATATAATCCTGTTTGGTGAAAGGACCGTCACAGGTTTTGAAATCACCAATCAGCATGGCATACTTGCCATCCATAGCATCGATACGGCAAAGAGCATACTCGCCTTCTTCGACTTCTAATCCGGTCGTAAGTCTTCCGCCGGCATTACTGATATAGGGCTCGAAGTTTTTGTGGGAAGCTGCCTTGGGGGGATATACGGCAGTGTGCCAGATAAGCTCAGCATTGGGATTGGTGGGATGATTGGCTGTAAACTCACCGAATATAGGGGGTTCTTCTCCGAAAACAGCGCTGGAAGCAACTACCATAGTGATAGCAGCAAGCATATCTGCCTCGAACAGGATAAATCTGTTCTTGTTGGCGGAAAGGGCAATATCAAGCATACCGCCGGTGCCGAGGCTGAATGCGAAGCTGTTGTCAGCACTGATAGCGGAGCAACCGGTGCTCTCAAACAGGTCTTTGTACATAAGATATACAGCAGCGCTCTTCTTCAGGGACTCATCGTTTACATAATCCTTACCGCCGTTGGGGAAGTAAGACACGAATTCCTTGACGATGTCTTTGCACTCATCGGCGCGCTCTTCAATGTACTTCTTGGCCATGTTCTGAGCAGCGATGGGGGAGAAGGGGAATACTTCGATGCCGAACTTCTCAAGAAGTTCGTCTTCGTTGAACATCATGCTTGTGAAAGCCTGAGAACGGCTGCCGAGCTGCATGATGCGCATGCTCTTGAAGTTCTTGATCATGCAGGCAACAGCTGCGAAATCTTCGAAACCCTGTGTAAATACTTTGGATTCAACCTTGCAGGTGGGGATTTCGGTAAATGTTACATGATAGCGCTGCAGAAGCTTGGAAATAGCAAACAGACCGCACTGACCGTCGAGAAGACGGCCGCCGTATTTGGGGTCGTTAAGGTCCTTGCTCTCAAGAATACCGAATTCTTCTTCCTGGGGTGACCAGATAAGGGTGGGAACATTAAGAAGAGAAGCCAGTTTAGCGGCACTCTCTTCGTTGCCGAAGTTGATGTTGGCGATGAACAGAGCGTCAACCTTTTCGGCCTTAAAATGTTCGGCAATTTCATAAGCCTGAGAATACTCGTACATAAATCCATCTTCGTTGAACCAGCTGAGGTCTACGAATTCGACATGCTCATTGGAGAAAGTATTCACGATGTAGGGAAGAACCTTCTGCTTCATGTCCTGAGCGGCTTCGGGACTCCAAATGCCGCCTTTGGCCATTCTCATGCCGCCAAAGTCTCGACGGACAGGAGCAATAGCAATTTTAATTTTGTAGCTTACCATTGGTAGATTCCTTTCTTGCACTTTTCCGTCAATTATGCTACAAAATTCCTTTTCATTCAATAGCAAATTATATATTTCTGGTACTTTTTATACTTTATAAGTATAATTATTATACAATTTAATGTCAGAAAGGGTATACACTATGGACAAGAGATTTTTCAGCGCTCCGGACTATCCCATAGCAGAAACTCCCAAGGGAAAATTTCGCGGGTATGTAAAAGACGGGGTATTTACTTTTAAAGGTATTAAATACGCCAATGCCAAACGTTTCCAGATGCCCGAAGAGGTTCCCGCATGGGAAGGACTTAAGGATGCTTTGAATTACGGCTGGTGCTGTCCTACAATCAGAGATGAACGGCGTGATATTACTCTGGAGTTGGACCATCGCTACTGGCCGAAGGGTGAGGAATGCCAGTGGCTAAATATCTGGACTACTTCACTGAAAAAGGCTGCAAAAAAGCCGGTCATGCTTTGGATTCACGGAGGCGGATTCGCTGATTGTTCTGCGATAGATTTACTGTGTACCGACGGAGATGAAATGTGCAAATACGGTGACGTCGTAATGGTATCTCTTAATCATCGCCTGAACATTCTCGGATTCCTTGATGTGTCTGCATATGGAGAAAAGTATGCAAATTCAGGAAATGTCGGCCTTGCGGATCTAGTAGCTGCTCTTCAATGGATTCACGACAATATATCAGCTTTCGGCGGTGATCCGGACAATGTTACCATTTTCGGACAATCAGGCGGCGGTGGAAAAGTATGCGCTCTGCTCCAGTGTCCGGAAGCTGACGGATTGTTTCATAAGGCAGTAGTGCACAGCGGAATACATGAACGCAGGGAACGTCCCACGCCTGATGTCAGCAAGGTTCTTGTCGGCGAGATGTTAAAATATCTTAATATTGCACCTGAAGATATAGAGAAGCTTGAAACCGTCAGTTACAGAACACTTGTTGATGCATATGATGCTGCAATCCCGGTTCTTGAAGCTCAGGGACTTAAAGCAGACGGATGGGCTCCGTTAAATAATGGTTACTATCAGGGTTATGCCCGTCTGGACGGATTTTATGATCATGCACTGAAGGTCCCGACGATGATAGGAACATGTTTCGCCGAATTCGGGAAACATCCGGATATAAGATATAAATATCAGTTAAGCAGAGAAGAGATTACAGAAAAAATTAGGGAAAAGTACGGTGATAATACAGATAAACTAATTAAAATGTTTGAACAAGCATACCCCGAGAAAAATTTGATGGATGTTATTGTAATGGATCCGGATGTCCGTTACGGTTCTTTTGACCATCTGATCAAACGAAGCGCTTTTGAAGGAAGTGCACCGGTATGGTCTTATGTGTTTGCGCAGGAGTTCCACAATTATGACAACGGCATGCCTGCATTCCACTGTGCGGAGCTTCCTTATGTATTTCATAAAGCAGGGATCTGTAATGTATGCATTCAGGACGGAATGGATAAACTTCAGGATGAAATCGCCGGAGCATGGGCAGCTTTTGCGCATACCGGAAATCCCAATCATGAAGGAATGGCATTCTGGCCGGAATTCAGTCCGGTAGATAAGATGACTATGGTTTTTAACGAAAACAGTGCTCCCCGTTCAGATTATGATACAGAGGTTGTTCAGTTCAAGAAAACACTGGACCCTTCTTTTACCGTAGCATTTAAAGCAGCAGACAAACATGCAAAGGGACAGAAATAATTTGTTAAAGCTATAAAGACAGAACGGCACCCTTCACTGAAGGGTGCCGTTCTGTTTATATTTAAATAACCACCTAGATATTCTTGAAAAGAACTTTCAGAGAGTTCCAGTAATAATAAGGAACAAGATAGTCTGTATGGTAAAAATCTGATACAGAATAAAAGATGTTGTTCTTTACGGGGTCGGATCCGTAGGAGAAACAAGGCTGTTTTGTAATGTACTTCATCTGGGTGTACATATCCTTGATATCCTCAGGACCTCCGTTGGAAGCATAAATAAAGAAGGGAAGTTCGGGATGTGCCTTTATGGGTTCTGTAACGTAATCAATAACATCCTGATCTGTCAGCACATCTCCCCTCTTGCGGTCGCCGCGGACGGTACAGCTCATCGGTGCGAACCATCTGAAGTATTCAAAGTTGTGGTTAAGCATACGCCAGGTCATAACTGCACCGCGGGAATATCCGGAAAATGCGCGATGATCGCGGGAGGCTTTTATACCCTCATCCGAGGCATCTTCGAGATATGTGTTGAATTTTGTTTCAACGGCAGGAATTATGTTCTTAACTACTTCTTTGAAATAATTACCTTCGGTATGAGGCCAGCCACCATCTCCTGCCGGAACCATTCCTGTTATAAGACGTTCGGCAGCGTCCCCCATCGGATCAAAATAATACGTTACGGAAACCATTATACAGGGATTGATTTCCCCAGACTCAAAAAGCATATCAATCATGGGCTTGTTTCCGCCGATGGCGAAAATTGAGGGTTCACAAGTATTTCCGTGCTGGAAATACAGTACATTGTATTTCTTTGATTTATCATCCTTGTCGTATCCGTAGGGCAAGTAAACATAGCAGTATTTTGAATAGGTTTTGCCGTCTTCGTAAACAGAAGTGGTATAATCTACTCTTTCAACCGTTCCTTTTTTGGAGGGAACGCCGGTACGAAGAAACGGATTCTCTTCAAACACAGTTTCGAAATCTATGATTTCACCCGGTTTGGTTATGACATTTCTGAAATCACTCATAATTGCAGCTCCTTTGTTATTTTTTTCATTATATCATGCGCGTTACATCAATGTCTTTTGGATAAAAAATGGAAAAAGACTGTGTCTTTTCGTACAATATGCAAAGTAATGCGCGAAATACGTACGGCGGTTTGAATGGGTACATTTCGAAATTCAAAAAAAGGCTCACCGGAGTGAGCCTTTTTACTTCATTGCAAATTATTTCTTGATTTCAGTGAAGCCAACGTAATCCATGGCTTCACAAATTACTGCGTCCCAGGCATCCCAGTTGTGTATGCCGTTGTAGGTGACGAGGGTGTAGTTAAACGGATTGCCCTCATAACTGAGGAAATTGTTCTTCATTACATTACTGTGCCTGAGAAGATCAGTCTCTTCAAGACCGCAGTAATGGAACAGTGTTGGGAAGGGTCCGCCGTTCTTCACTATGCGTTCGGCTTTTACGTATGCGTCATAATCTGTTCCCTCGAGGTTGGGGAAAGCGTCGCCGTAGATACGCTTCATGGATTTGTACCAGCCCGGATACATCCTGCCGGAATCATACTGCTCATGAAACATGTTATTCGGCCAGTTTGCAGCTGACAGGCAGATAATTCCACCATATTGCTCAGGTTTAGACAGACCTATCATCAACGAGCCGCAGCCGCCCATAGAAAGGCCACCGATAACCACGTCCTCACGGCGGGCGCTGCATCTGAAGTATTTCTGGCAGACTGCGGGAAGTTCTTCGGTAATAAATGTGAAGTAATTCAGACCGTCCGCCATATCGTTGTAGAAGGAAAGCTCTCCGTCCGGCATAACAACAGCGATATTTCTCTTCAGCGCATATCTTTCGATGGAGGTTTGATTCATCCAGGTGCTGTAGTTGTCACTCCAGCCGTGGAGAAGGTAAAGTGTTTTCCAGCCGTTCTCGGGTACATCGACGCCTTCGGGGAGAACTACGTTGAACTGGACTTCCTTGCCCAATACTTTTGAGCGGTAGTCAAAGGTTAAATTAGCCATATTTTCCTCCTGTAATGTAGTCTAGTGAAATTATACTGTAAAAAGTTTAGCATATTTCATATTTGCTCACAAGGCGAAGCACGAAGAGTCTGTTTAAATATGATGCACAAAATGCGATTATGTGCAAATAATAATACAAATTAATCATAATATGTCTTGCAACGAACTCGCCAATTCTATATTATCTTTTATAATATGGAAAAAGGAGGGATTATGTGACAAAATGCCCCGAAAAGGTTTTGAATATACGTCTTGCCGCTTTGCCGGAAAAACAGAGAATAATTGATTTTATCAATGTGCATTTCAATATGCGTCTGGAAATGATAAATAATCCGGCATATTTTGACTACTATTATGTTGACGACAAAAAACTTCAGTTTGTTCTTGCGGAATGTGAGAATGAATACAAGGCGGTGTGCGGCTACATAAAAGCAAACCGTGACGAAAGCCATATCTGGGCGAGCGTACTTGCTGCAGATGATTCTTTCAAAGGCGCAGGGCTCAGACTGCTTAACGAAATGAAGAATGTTACCGGCGCGAAGGTAATTGCTTCGAACAATATCCGTGAAAAAACGTGTGTACTGTACACCTTTCTGGGATGGCATGCCGAAAGGATTCCTCATTTTTACAGGCTTTCAAAAAAGGACAGTTTCAGACTTGCGGTGCCCGGACCGGAGTATAAGATTTTGCCGGTTGGCGGCAAAGGTATATTGAATCACATAACATCAAAAAATGAACTTGACATAATTGCACTTCCTAAAACAGAATATATTCCTTATAAGGATAAATGGTATATAAAACGCCGTTATTTCAATTTTCCTAAAGCGGAATATAATGTCTATGCCCTAATGATTGACGAAAATGCTACTGCCCTGCTGGTTACACGGATTATTCCGGCGTCCGACACCGGTTCGGTACCGGTTCTCCGGATAGTTGATTACATCGGCAATGAAAAGTTTCTTCCCGAAGCCGGACTCGAAATACAAAAGCTGATAGACGAATGCGGCGCGGAATACGCCGACTGCTACTGCGCAGGAATTGATCCCGATACTATGAAAAAAACCGGCTTTTCAGAAAGGCTACCGGACGACGGTGTGATAATCCCGAATTATCTTTCACCGCCGCTGATAGAAAACACCGAATATTTTTATTATACAAGCGAGCCTGAAAAATTCGTTTTGTTCAAAGCGGACGGCGATCAGGACAGGCCGCGATAAAAAAAGGAGATTATTATGAAATACTGTAAAAAATGCACAATGCCCGACACAAGACCCGGTATAAAATTTGACGAGGAAGGTGTATGCAGCGCCTGCCGTCACTATGAGCAGCGCTCAAAGGTGGATTGGAAAGCCCGTGAAAAGGAGTTCGCCGCCCTGTGCGACAAATACCGCGGATGCAACGGTCCCGGCCAGTATGACTGTGCCGTTGCAGTTTCCGGCGGAAAGGACAGCCATTACCAGGTTCATGTCCTAAAAAACATATACCACATGAACCCAATCCTGTTTTCTGTTGAGGATAATTTCCCCATGACGGAGGCAGGTAAGCACAATATTTCAAATATCAGCGAGGAGTTCGGCTGCACAATAATCAGCTGCAAACCCAATATCAAGGTTCAGAAAATTCTGATGCGCCATTTCTTCGAAAAATTTGGCACGCCGACATGGTATGTTGACCGCCTGATCTACACCTATCCGCTGTACATGGCTCTGAAATTCAATACACCTTTCCTTTGCTACGGTGAGAATGTCAGCTATGAGTACGGAGGAAACGCCGACGAGGAAACATATTCCGCCCGCGGCCAGATAGAGAACGGAGTCGCGGTAGGTATGCCTATGGAGGATCTTCTGATTGACGGAATCACCGAAAAGGATCTCAGTCTTATAATGGCTCCGTCAAAGGAGGATCTGGCACGCCTGGATCCGTTTTATATGAGCTATTTCTTCCCCTGGAACAGCCATAAGAACTATATTCTCGCAAAACAACATGGGTTCCATGACCTTACACATGAGTGGAACAGAACCCATCACGCCGAGAACTATGACCAGGTCGATTCCCGTGCCTATCTTGTTCACGGCTGGCTCAAGTATCCAAAATTCGGACATGCGACAGCCACCGACTACACCGCACGCTATATCCGTTACGGAATGATGACTCGTGAAGAAGCGGTAAAGATTGTAAACGAAAGAGACGGCAATCTCGATCCTCTCTGTGTCCGTGAATTCTGCGAATTCTGCGGTTATACCGAGAGTCATTTCTGGAAAATCATGGACGGATTTTACAACACTGATCTGTTCTACAAGGATGAAAACGGTAAATGGCAGTTGAAGGAACCCCTTCGCTGATAAAGGAGTGTACTATGGCTAATAAGGTAATGGTTACGGGCGCCGACGGATTTATCGGCAGTCACCTTGCGGAAGAACTGGTAAAAAAAGGAGAAAAGGTAAAGGCGTTCTGTCTATACAACTCCTTCGGTTCTCTTGGCTGGATTGACACATTGCCCGCCGAGATCAAAAATGAGATAGAAATTTTCATGGGTGATATCAGGGATCCCAACGGAGTCCGAACCGCAATGAAAGGAATAGACAGGGTTTATCATTTAGCGGCGCTCATAGCCATACCTTTCAGTTATCACAGTCCCGACAGCTATGTGGACACCAATATCAAAGGCACGCTTAACGTTTTGAACGCCGCCCGTGAGGTTGGAACCACACGCGTGATGGTTACTTCCACCAGCGAGGTCTACGGCACGGCACAGTATGTACCTATCGACGAAAATCATCCTTTCCAGGGACAGAGCCCATATTCCGCCACCAAAATCGGAGCGGACAGAATTGCTGAAAGCTTTTACCGCAGCTTTAATCTTCCGGTGTCCATCGTAAGACCGTTCAACACGTACGGTCCGCGTCAGAGCGGCAGAGCAGTAATACCGACAATCATCAGCCAGCTTGTGGCCGGCTGTACCGAGATACATCTCGGAAAACTGAGCCCCACAAGGGACTTCAACTATGTAAAAGATACGGCGGCCGGGTTTATGGCAATTGCCGATTGCGACGCTGCAATCGGTCAGGAACTGAATATTGCTACCGGCGAAGAGCATTCAATCGGCGATCTGGCCAACGAGCTGATCCGTCAGATTAATCCGAAAGCTGTAATAGTATGTGACGAGGAAAGGCTCAGACCCGAAAAGAGTGAAGTAAACCGTCTGCTGGGTGATTCAACAAAGCTGAGAAATATGACAGGATGGAAACCGAAGTACACATTCGAAGAAGGTCTTGCCGAAACAATTGATTTTATCAGAAATAATCTGGACAGTTACAAGATCGGACAATATATTCTTTAACGGAGAAAACATAAATGAGCGAATCTGTAAAATTTATCCCTCTTTCAATTCCCAATTTCTGCGGAAACGAGAAAAAATACATTGACGAAGCGCTGGATGGGGCCTGGGTTTCCACCAGCGGCGCCCGCGTTAATGATTTTGAAAAGGTCGTTGCCGACTATTTAAGCATGCCTTCTTCTGTAGCATGCAGCAGCGGCACCAGCGCACTGCATCTCAGTGCTATTGTCAGCGGAATCCAAAGAGGTGACGAAGTTATTGTTCCGGCTGTATCATTTATTGCTTCCGTAAATCCCACTACTCGCTATATGGGGGCAGAGCCCGTATTTGTAGGCTGCGACGAAACCGCAACCATAGATCCGGGCGCTGTCCGCGCATTCTGTGTAGAATGCTGTGAGATGAAGGACGGTAAGCTTTACAACATAAAGACGGGCGCTCATGTCGGCGCAATAGTTGTTGTGCATACCTTCGGAAATATGGCAGATATGGAACGCCTGATGCCTATTGCGAAGGAGTTCAACCTTATTGTTATCGAGGATGCCTGCGAGGCTATTGGCACAAAGTATACCGAAGGAACTTATAAAGGAAAGTTTGCAGGTACTATCGGAGATATAGGTACCTTCAGCTATAACGGAAACAAGATTATTACCACCGGTACCGGCGGCAGCATTGTTTCAAATCATGAGGACTGGACTGCCCGTGCAAAGCACCTGTCCACTCAAGCCAAGACCGATCTTGTTCGTTTTTATCATGATGAGGTCGGTTACAACTACAGGATGACCAATATCGACGCCTGTCTCGGCATTGCGCAGATGGAGCTGCTAGAGAGCTTTATCGATCACAAGATTATGCTTTACAACCATTACTGCATGGCACTCAAAGGCATAAATGGATTTGATTTCCTTCCCTTCAGAGAAGGAACGCGTTCCAACCACTGGTTCTTCAGTCTCCTTCTTCCCGACAGACTTGACAGGGATGACAGCATGAAACGTCTCAGTGCAAAACAGATTCAGTCACGCCCGGTCTGGGGACTTCTGAACGAGCAGTGCGACTACGGCCGCAACGAAGCCCATTCCATGGAAACGGCGGAAAGACTGTATAAAAAGATACTGAATATTCCCTGCTCCACAAATGTCACACTTGAAGATGCCGACAGGGTTATCGAGGAAATACTTGCGCTATAAAAGTTGAAATGGTTTATGGAAAACGGAAAATAATCGGATTAATTTCATAGTCAATTCGGAGGACGACATGCTGAAACTGGAAGAATTTATTATTGACGGCGGGATTTCGGTTCTTGATGCCATGAAGCTGATTGACCGTACCGGACAGCGCATTATGTTTATCGCTCCCGGCAAGGTCCTTTCGGCTGTCGTCACCGACGGCGATATCCGGAAGTATCTTATTTCCGGAGGAAACGTCAACGACAAGGTAATTCTAGCCGCTAACAAGACCCCGAAGAGTCTTCCTGTGGAGCAGCGCGGCGAGGCTATGCGGTACTTGAATACCTTTTCCATTGACGCGCTTCCCATTCTGGACCGAAGGGGAGAAATTACCGATATTATCTTTTCCAACGGATTGAACGTTGACAATACCAAGCAGTCAGGCATACCCGTAATTATCATGGCCGGAGGTATTGGCTCCAGGTTAAAGCCGTACACAAATATCCTGCCGAAGCCGTTGATTCCGGTCGGTGAAAAACCCATAAGCGAAATTATTATCGACCGCTTCTACGAATTCGGCTGCCGAGAATTTCATATGATTGTCAATTACAAGAAAAATATGATCAAATCGTATTTTTCCGAGGGAGAAGCGGCCAAATATTCGGTTGAGTTTACCGACGAGGAAGTCTTTATGGGAACCGGCGGCGGCCTTTCGCTTATGAAAGGCAAACTTGACGGAACATTCTTCTTTACGAACTGTGATATTCTCATAGACGCTGATTTCGGCGATATCTACGAATATCACAAAAGGAACGGAAATCTTATCACCATGATATGCGCAAAAAAGCATATGACGGTTCCATACGGCGTGATAGAGCTTGATGACAGCGGAAACATCAGGGAAATGCGCGAAAAACCCGAATTCAGCTTTTTAACCAATACCGGCGTGTATGTTGTCGAATCTCGCGTTGTTGAGGAACTTGAGGAAGGTGTATACCGCGGATTCCCGGATATTATCGAGGAATACCGACAGAAAGGCGAAAAGGTCAGCGTATACGCCATAAGCGACGACAGTTGGACCGACATGGGACAACTGGAAGAACTTGAAAAGATGAGAGAAAAACTGGAAGGAACAATTTAGTTATGGATAAGCATGTAATGATTGTTGCCGAGGCCGGTGTAAATCACAACGGAAGCCTAAAGCTTGCCATGCAGATGGCAAAGGTTGCCAAAGAATGCGGTGCTGATATCGTAAAGTACCAGACTGCCATTCCCGAGTTGGTTATTTCTGTTTACGCACCCAAAGCGGAATACCAGAAGGAAACCACCGGCGACGCATCTTCACAGCTTGAAATGTGCAAGCAGCTTCATTTTGATTTTGAGAGTCACCGCAAACTGAAGGAATACTGCGACAGTATCGGCATCGAATATATGTCCACTCCCTTTGATATCCCGAGCGTAAAGTTTCTCGGTGAACTGGGATGCAGATTTATCAAGGTACCCAGCGGAGAAATTACCAACTATCCTTATCTTGTCGAAGTCGGCAAACTTCATCAGGATATCATCCTTTCCACCGGTATGAGTACAATTGATGAAATCCGTGACGCCATGGATCTTCTGAAAGCAAACGGATGCGGCAACATTACAGTTCTGCACTGCAACACCGAATATCCAACACCCTACCGCGATGTCAATCTGACGGCGATGTATGATATCCGGGATTCCCTGGGTGTGGAATACGGCCTTTCCGATCATTCCAACGGCTGGGAATGCGACGTTGCCGCTGCGGTAATGGGCGCTTCTATCATAGAAAAGCACTTTACGCTTGACCGCAACATGGAGGGCCCGGACCATAAGGCTTCACTTGAGCCTCAGGAGCTTAAGGCCATGGTGAACGCAATCCGCCACGTTGAAGAGGCGATGGGCGACGGCGTAAAGGCCGTGACAGAGTCCGAGCGGAAAAACATGGACATAGCTCGCAAGAGCATTATTGCCGCAAGGCATATAGATAAAGGTGAAATCCTGTCAGAGGAAAACCTTACTACAAAGCGTCCCGGAAACGGAATCAATCCCATGAAATGGAACGAAGTCCTCGGAACCTCAGCTGTAAGGGATTTTGAAACCGACGAGCTTATTAAACTGTAAAATGAAAAACAATTTAGAAAAGCTTACCGTGGTCACGGGAAGCCGCGCCGAATACGGGCTTCTGAAACCGGTTATAAAAAAACTACTTACCCGCAAAGATATTATTACGGAAGTAATTGTAACCGGAGCACATTTGACTGAAAAATACGGGATGACTGTCTCCGAAATAGAAAGCGACGGTATTCCCATAACCCAAAAAATAGATATTCTTCTTTTCGAGGACTGCAAAACGCGCATATCCGACACGATCTCATACGCTGTAAAGGAATTTACATGCTGTCTGAGGAATCATAAACCCGATTGCGTTCTGGTACTAGGGGACAGATACGAGATATTCGCTTTTTCGCTTTCTGCATCCGTTTTAGGTATACCTTTAGCCCATATTTCCGGCGGAGACGTAACACTCGGATCCGCTGACGACTGGTACCGGCATTGCATCACGAAGATGTCGGCTCTGCATTTTCCGGCATGCATGGACTCGCGTGACCGGTTAATCCGCATGGGTGAGAATCCGAAAAGAGTGTTTATGGTCGGCGGACTTGGGGACGAAAATATTCGCACTACCCCGCTTATGAGCCTCGGAGAACTGTCGGAGTCGGTCGGATTCAATCTTTCAAGGCCTTTTGCTCTCGTCACATACCACCCCGAGACCGATATAAACGCCTGTGACCCCACCACAGGGGCAAAAAGCATGCTTTCTGCGATGGAAACGCTCAACAGGGAAACAGGCCTTGTCTATCTTATAACCGAATCAAACGCCGATAACGGCGGCGCAGAGGTGAACGCACAGCTACACCTTTGGCACGTGGCGCTTCCTGATATTTCAATAGTGGTTAAAAGCTTGGGATCAAAACGTTATATTTCCGCAATGTCCGCTGCGGTTATGGTAGTGGGTAACTCATCAAGCGGAGTGGTGGAAACCCCATCTTTCAAGGTGCCCTGCGTGAATATAGGAAATCGCCAGACGGGGCGTGAGGTCTGCAGCAACGTAATCTGCTGTGCTGCCGATACCGAAGCGATTGAATGTGCAATGCGGCGTGCCCTTTCTCCGGAATTCATTGAGACTGCCTCAAAAACTGTAAGCCCGTATTACGGAAAAAACACGAGCGGAGATATAGCGGACATTACGGTTGAAATGATCCGTTCAGGTGAGTTGAAACAAACTAAAATATTTTACGATTTACCGGAAGGGAAATAATATGAATATTCTGATTGTCGGTCTCGGAAGCATGGGAAAGCGCAGAGCCCGTCTTATTGCGGGAATGCGTACGGAATGTACGGTATACGGCGTGGATTCATCCGCCGAAAGACGGGTCGAGGCGAACCAAAAGGGAATAATTCCTTATGAAAGCATAGAAGCCGTACTTGCGGTAACTAAGATAGACGCCGGGTTGGTATGTACCGCTCCAGTATCCCACAGTGCCATTATCACGGAGCTTCTTGAAAAAGGTATCCCCGTATTTTCCGAGCTTAATCTTGTGGACGACGGATACGACAGAAACATTTCCCTTGCCCAGAAAAAAAACGTAAAACTGTTCCTTTCCTCAACAATGCTTTACCGCGGGGAGACACGCTACATAAAAGAACAGGTTGACGGGTTCAGAGATGACAGCGGAAAAAACGTCAACTATATTTACCATATCGGACAGTATTTGCCCGATTGGCATCCCTGGGAAAACTATAAAAACTTCTTTGTTTCCAATCCCCGCACAGGCGGAGTAAGAGAGATTATGGCAATCGACATGCCCTGGCTTGCGGGTGTATTCGGGGAAATCGAAGATTTCAAAGTATTGAGTAACTCTGTATCCGGTCTGGAACTCGGGTATCCCGACACGACCATGCTCATTCTGCGGCATAGGGGCGGCACATTGGGAACCCTTATTGTTGACGTGGTTTCTCCAAAAGCCGTTCGAAACTTCGAATGCTTCGGCGAGGGAATCCATCTGTTCTGGGAGGGCAACCCCAAAAGCTTATATAAGTTCAATAATGAAACAAAACAGAAGGACCCTGTCAATACCTATATGAAATACGAACAGGATCCGCGTTACAGCGACAACATCGTTGAAACGGCATACGTTGACGAGCTTCAGGATTTCTTCGATATGCTGGAAAAGAATACGACGCCGCTGTGGTCTTTTGAGAAAGATAAGGCTCTTATAAATCTGTTCGATAAGATAGAACAATGCGGGAAATAAAATATGAAACTTGACGTTTTATTTATCGGTCTCGGGTCCATCGGCTCCAGACATCTTAAAAACCTATCCGAAATCTGCCGTGAGCGCAGAATAGAGCTTAACGTTACCGCACTGCGCAGCGACCTTAATCGTGCGCTCCGGGAAGGCGTGGAGGAACTTTTAAGTGTACAGCTGCCCGACCTGGGTGAAGAGATAACCGGCCATTACGATATTGCGTTTGTTACCAATCCTACCTCTCTGCACGCCGATACGGTCATGCGCCTTAAAGGGAAGGCGGACGCTCTGTTTGTGGAAAAACCTATATTTTCCAACGACTGTATAAACCTGGAAATCGATAAGGTTTTCGGCAGCAGCGCCAGGGCTTACGTCGCCGCCCCGATGAGATACAGCACGGTTATGCTGGCCGCGAAGGAGTATCTTGACAGCCATCCTGACAAAAGACCATTCTGCGCAAGAGCCATCAGCTCAAGTTACCTTCCGGATTGGAGGCAAGGCGTGGATTACCGTAAGGTATACTCCGCACGCCGTGAGCTCGGCGGAGGTGTGACCATCGACCTTATTCACGAATGGGATTATCTCTGCTTCCTCTTCGGCAAGCCCGAAAAGGTTTATAATTTCAAGGGTACCTATTCCGGACTTGAGATAAACAGCGATGACCTCAGCGTGTATATCGCGAAATACCCGACCATGCTTGCCGAGCTTCATCTCGACTACTTTGGGCGGAAAAACACAAGATATCTTGAGGTGTATTTCGAAGACGGAACGCTGCGCGTGGATTTCATCAATATGAACGTGGAATACCCTGACGGAACGGTAAAGCATTTCGAGGATACGACCGCTGAATGGTACATCAGAGAGATGAACACATTCCTTGATTTCATCCTTTCCGATGCCGAAGAAAGCAGCAACACTCCCCGAGAAGCGCTTGATACTTTGAAAATAACATTAGCGGAGGAAGACCGATGAAATGCATTTTAATCACTGTCTGCGGAAGAGCCGGCAGCAAAGGTTTTAAAAACAAGAACCTGAAGACTTTCTGCGGATATCCGCTTGTGTATTATACACTTTCTGCCGCGGAGCTTTTCGCGAAGCAGACGGATGATAGGGTAGACGTCTGCCTTAATACTGACAGCGACCTACTGGCGAAACTTGTGGCCGACAAATATCCTGAAGTAACGTTCCTTCCCAGAGGCGAGGAACTCGGCGGCGACAGTGTGCCCAAAATGGCGGTTTTCCAGGATTCAATGCGCCGCATGGAGGAAAAGAACGGAATTAAGTATGATTATCTGATTGATCTTGATATCACAAGTCCCCTTAGACGGATAAAAGACCTTGCGGGCGCATACGAAAAGAAAAAAATGCGTGAGGATATCGACCTTGTATTCTCGGTAACCGATTCGCGCAGAAATCCCTATTTCAATATGGCAAAGGACTGCGGGGACCATGTGGAACAAGTTCTCAGGTCTAATTTCACTGCGCGTCAGCAGGCTCCGAAAATATACGATGTAAACGCAAGCCTTTACATATTTGACCGCGATTATCTGGTGTCCGACAACTCTTCGTTTATCTGGAACTCACGCATAGATGTTGTTGTAATGAAAGACACCGCAGTGCTGGATATTGACTCGGAGGAGGATTACGAACTTCTCCAGTTAATAGCCGGTTACATCTACGAAAACGACCCCGAGTTTGCGGAAATAAAGGACAATATAAGGAAATAGAAAAGTATATTAAAACCGGTCTGCAGAGAAATCTGCGGACCGGTTTTAATGTACTGCGGTCTGCACGGAAGTGCGCACAGAGGGCTTATTCGTTTGTTCTTCGGTATAGTGTTGCGCGGCAGATCTTTATTCTTATCATACAAAACAATTATCAGGGTTTAATTCTGTTAAAAGTAATGAATTTTATACTGCCGGATGACTGAAAGATAGTAAAGGTGTATAATCCATATAACTGCATTTATGCAATGTGGAAAGAATATTCTATACCTTAATTTCGAAAGAGAGGACCATTTAATGTTAAGAGTTACCAAGACCGAAAACGGTATGGTAAAGGGCTTCCCCGGTACCGATCAGCGTATCACAGTATTCAAGGGCGTACCCTTTGCCGACAACACTTCCGGTGAAAACCGCTGGCGCGCTCCTCAGCCTGCCAAGAACTGGGAAGGCATAAGAGAATGCTATGAGTTCGCTCCCATCACCATGCAGGGCATCCCCGGAAAAGACCCTAATGCATTCTATTCCAAGGAATGGAACGTAGACCCCGAGATTCGAATAAGCGAGGACGGCTGCCTTTGTGTCAACATCTGGACACCCGCAAAGTCCGTCGATGAAAAGCTTCCAGTTATGGTATGGATTTTCGGCGGCGGCCTTTTCGAAGGCAACTGCTGCGAGATGGAGTTTGACGGCGAGCGTATCGCTCACCGTGGCTGTGTTCTGGTTACCGTTGCATACCGTGTAAACGCGTTCGGTTTCCTCTGCCATCCTGAAATTACTGCTGAGAACCCCGATGCTCCCGCAAACTTCGGTTTCCTGGATCAGCGCGCTGGTATCCAGTGGGTTAAACGCAACATAGCCGACTTCGGCGGCGATCCCCAAAACATCACCATTTTAGGCCAGTCCTCCGGCGGCGTAAGCGTATTTTCTCAGATGTGCTCCGAGACAACCGACGGTCTGTTCCAGAAGGCTGTTATCCAATCCTCTGCAGGAGGTAGTCTGATTTCTGAATATCCTCACACGATGTTCGGCCACAACCGCAATCTTGCCGACGCCGAGAAAGCAGGTGTCGAATTCTTTGAAAAGCTCGGTGTCAAGACTCTTGCCGAGGCCAGAGCTCTTCCCGCCGAATTCGTACGTGACAAGGCTGTAGAGAATCGTACACTCTTCAATTCCGTTGTCGACGATAAGTTCCTGACAATGGAAATCGAAGGCTATCTGATGAAGGATAAGCTTCACAGTGTACCTCTCATCCTCGGCTGGACCGGCGACGAGTTTGTAATGTCCCCCGAAGAGAATTCCCTAGACGCTCTTACCGCCTTCTCCAACAAGCTGATGGGCGACAAAGCCGACGAGTTTACCGAAGTTGTCAAGAAGGTTGGAGGAGACCTGAAGAAGGCCGCTGCCATCAATATCAACGAGACAGCCGCACGTGCCGTTGCTGACGTATTCAACAAACAAGGCCGTACAATCTATATTTACAACTTTGACCCCGAAATTCCTGGAGACAATGCCGGTTCCTTCCATTCCAGCGACCTGTGGTTCACCTTCGAAACCTTAATGAAGTGCTGGAGACCCTTTGACGGCCATCACTATGATCTGGCCCGCAAAATGTGCAACTACTGGACCAACTTTGCCAAGACCGGCAACCCCAACGGTAAAGACGCCGACGGTACCCCTATGGTAGAGTGGAACGCCTACTCCCCCGAAAACCGGCGTGAAATCCAGTTCTTTGATGAGATAAACATGGCTTCGACAGACGCTCCCGCTGCAGTTGACTATGTCGTAAAGGAAAACCTGAAGGTTTACGAGAAACGCAACTGATTAACTGTTATTAATTCTTTCACGTAATTTGGAAAGGGAATATCTACTATGTTAAGACAGACAAAAACAGAAAACGGACATGTAAAGGGCACACCGGGTACCGACGCCCGTATTACCGTTTACAAGGGCGTCCCCTTCGCGGATGATACCGGTTACGAGAACCGCTGGCGCACACCACAACCCGCAAAGAACTGGGAAGGTGTTCGCGAGTGCAGCGAATTCGGACCTATTCCCATGCAGAGAATCCCCGGACGCGATCCCAACGCTTTCTATGCCAAGGAATGGCACGTGGATCCCCAGGTCCTCATGGGTGAGGACTGCCTCAGAGCCAACATCTGGACACCTGCAAAGTCCGCCGATGAAAAGCTTCCTGTAATGATCTGGATTTTCGGCGGTGGCCTTATGGAAGGCTATCCCCACGAGATGGAATTCGACGGAGAGCGTATTGCCTCGCGCGGTGTAATCCTTGTTTCCATCGGATACAGGCTGAACATATTCGGCCAGCTGTGCCATCCCGAGCTTACCGCCACACAGCCCGACGCACCCTCAAACTTCTGCTTTCTTGATCAGGCATACGGTATTGCTTGGGTAAAGCGCAACATCGCCAATTTCGGCGGCGACCCCGAAAACATCACTATCTTCGGTCAGTCCGCAGGCGGCGCATCCGTTCTTACACAGATGTGCGCAAAGCAAACCGAGGGTCTTTTCCAGAAGTGTATTGTTGAGTCCTTCAACCCAGTCAATCCATCCATCCCCACCTCAATGGGATTTCCCGAGCATACTTTTGCCGACGTGGAACAGATGGGCGTCAAGTTCTTTGATATGCTTGGCGTAAAGACTCTTGAAGAAGCCCGTAAACTGGATGCCCAGTTCATTATGGACAAATACAATGAGAGCGGTCTGTTCATCAACAACATCAACGATCCCAAATTCGTTCCGACTCCCATTGCAGAAAAACTGCTAGCCAATGACTTCCAGGATGTTCAGTTCATTATCGGCAACACACTCGACGAGTTTACAGTTGGCCCCAATTGCGAGGACGAAGCCGGTGTTATGGCCTGGATCGACGAGCATTATGGTGAATATGCCGACGGCTTTAAAAAGCTGGTCAAAGAGTCCGGTTTGCCCTTGAAGCAGGCTGCGACAGTATCCCGTGTAGCTCTCGGCAACGAGATTCTGGTCAACGAGCTTGCCAAGTTGGGACGCAAGTTCTACTTCTACAATTTCGATCCCGAAATCCCCGGAGACAATGCCGGTTCGTTCCATTCCAGCGACCTGTGGTTCGAGTTCGAAACACTTATGAAGTGCTGGAGACCTTTTGATGGCCATCATTATGATCTTGCCCGTAAAATGTGCAACTACTGGACCAATTTTGCCAAGACAGGTGACCCCAACGGCAACGATGCCGACGGTACGCCGATGCCTCACTGGGATCCGGTTACAACCGAGAAGCCTTATGCCATCCAGTTCCTTGATGACATCAGCATGGGTACCGGTCACCACAACGAAAGAGACGCTTATGTCTTTGACATCTATTATAAACAGCATCAGAACTAATTCATATTTAAAAGAACCCGCACCTCATGGTGCGGGTTCTTTGTTTGCTTGATATTAAACGTCTGTCGCGAAGCTGAAGCCTCCTGCGTTACCGAGCTGTGCGTAGCATGGCTTTAGCGCAGCCATAAGTTCATCGTCAAAGTTGACTTCCACACGGGCGTCCTCTGCCATGATAAGTGTGGGAACATCGCCGTCAGTAACAGGATTCCATTTAGGAATGCAGTTTGCATTGGGATTGTCGTTTTTTAGGAAAGCACCCATCCAGGCGACAATTTTTTCCTGGGTTTTCTCGGTGTACTCGTTGTTGATCGTCGCAGGGGCAGTAAATGCATTGTTGAACATCATCGGTATATCGCTGCTGTGCCAGGGAATGCGGCCGCCGTCCATAGACGAATCAAGGGTATTCATATATACCCAGACCTTACCTCCGTCATTTGCGCGCTGACGGGCGTAGCGGAGAGTAGGCTCGCGGAATGTAGCGTCAAGGAACAGGAGGTCCACAGGGTTTCTTGTCGGATAGGCCTTTTTGAAGGCATATATCAGGCGACCGCCATTTTCCTCGCCGCAGAGCTCGATAATTTTCTCGCGGCCTTCTTCCTCGGAAACCTGATCACGTAGGATTCCCTTGGTGATAAAAGACAAGCCTTCGCCAAAAGTTGTGCCTATAACAAGAGGAACGTTTATGGTTTCGGGGCGGAAACCGACGTGGAAGGGGTTTCCGGTAAACTCACCGTTGCGGTAGGGCATGCCTCCGGTACATTTGCCTGCCCTGCGCAGCGCAGGGGTGATCTGACCGTACGCGTACGCCAGAGCGGTGAAGGGGACCTCCTCAAGATCCTTGATTGTATCGCAGCCGAGATATTTCATTAAGGCGTCAACACATTCGACAGGCTCCTCGAGAACCTCGGCGTCGTGAAGTGTAAGAATACCGCTCATGATTATGGCTTTGTGGTAAAGACCGTCGGCAGCATGCATGGAAAGAAGAGTTGAGACCTTTCCTCCGCCACCGGACTGGCCCATTATTGTGACGTTTCCGGGATCTCCGCCGAATTTGTCAATATTATCACGTACCCATTCGAGAGCGCGGATAAGGTCAAGCTGACCGTTGTTGCCGGAATTGTAGTATTCGAGGCCTCCTCTAGCAGAAACATCCAAATATCCAAAAATGTTGAGTCGGTGGTTCACAGATACGAAAACGCAATCGTTCACTTTGGAAAAGTTACTTCCGTTGTAGAAAGGAGCTTCAATAGAACTGCCGTCGCTGAAGCCGCCGCCATGAATCCAGACAAGAACAGGGCGTTTTGCACTATCATTGATTGATCCGGTCCAGACGTTCAGATTAAGGCAGTTCTCGCCCTGAACCCAGTACTGGTGGGGAATAAGCAGATGATCACCCCCGGGAGGGTTGAAGTGTAGCAAGGGACTTACGCATCCATAGATGGAGCAGTCCTTTGTCTTTTCCCATTTATCGGGAGGTATGGGGGCATGAAAACGACGAGCCTTGCCGTATGTAATTCCCTTGAAAACATACATGCCGTCATATTTCATACCGCGTACAGGACCATATTGGGTTTCAACTATGTTTTTGTTGCGGTGGAATTCAAATTCCTTCATGAAAGCACCTCTTTTTTTAACTCTTTTCAGTATAATAGCATATTCTCGGAATATTATCATCATAATGAAACTGATTAATAATATAAAAAAAGTCTGTGCTTATGCACAGACTTTTTATGAATCGATATCAGTTAATCTCGCCCAGAAGCTTCTTGACTGCTACGTATTTAGTGCATAGGGCAAGAAGCTCGGCTGCGGTGCGAAGATCGTTAAGGGGAGGGAAAGACGGAGCTATACGGATATTACTGTCGTCGGGGTCTATACCACCTGGATATGTGGCGCCGGCCGGGGTCAGGATAACGCCCGCCTTCTTGCAGCGGTCAACAACCTGTTTCGCACATCCGTTCATCGTGTTGAAGGAGATGAAATATCCACCCCTGGGGCAGGTCCATCTGGCGATCCCGAGACCGCCGAGCTGCTCCTCGAGAACCTGCTCAACCATTTCAAACTTGGGGCGCATAATCTCTGCGTGTTTTTTCATGTGTTCCACTATGCCGTGTATATCCTTGAAGTAGCGCACGTTACGCAGCTGGTTGATTTTGTCGTGGCCGATGGTTTGTATTTTAAGCTGGCGCCGAATATCCCCCAGGTTGTTGTGGCTAGCGGCAATGGCAGCGATTCCGGAACCGGGGAAACAGAGTTTGGAAGTGGACGCGAATTTGTAGACCAAGTCCGGGTTGCCGCATCGTTTGCATTCAGCCAGTATTTCGATTATGTAGTCCTGGTCGAGATCGTATAGGTGATGGACGGTATATGCGTTGTCCCAGTAAATTCTGAAATCCTTTGCGGCAGGCTTAAGACGCGCGAAACGACGAACGGTCTCATCCGAATAGGAGTTACCGGTAGGGTTGGAATATTTGGGTACGCACCAGATTCCTTTGATGGATTCATCGGAGGAAACCAGATGCTCTATCATGTCCATATCCGGGCCGGTATCAAGCATCGGTACGCTTATATTTTCTATTCCGAAGTATTCGGTGATGGCAAAATGGCGGTCGTATCCGGGTACTATGCAGAGAAACTTGACCTTGTCAAGTTTGCACCAGGGCGTACTTCCCATTACGCCGCGGGTATAGCTACGGGACACGGTGTCATACATGATGTTGAGGCTGCTGTTTCCGAAGATAATAATCTGGTCGGGGGGTACTTCCATCATGTCGGCCAGAAGCTCCTTGGCCTCGGTGATACCGTCAAGTACGCCGTAGTTGCGGCAGTCGGTACCATCCTCGCATTTTAGGTCGGCGTCACTGGAAAGGACGTCCATAATACCCATTGAGAGGTCAAGCTGTGCAAGACTGGGGTTGCCTCGGCTCATGTTCAGGTTAAGGTCACGGCCTTGCATTTCGCGGTACTGCGCCTTTAACTGGGTCTTTAAATCCAATAGCTCTTCATGACTGAGTTCGCTGTATGGTTTCATGATAAAATACCTCGAGAATAGCTTTTCAGAGTATTATAGCAAAATTTTTCAGGAATTCAACTGATTTTATTAGCCGTAGTACTGTACCTGCAGTTTGCGGTAGTGAGCACCTCCCCCGCAGGGGGTAAGCGTGACGTTTCCGTTGTCGTTAATGACGAAATACATGCTCGCCTGACTTCCAAGGAAGGCGGAAAGCCTGTCGGTGAACAGATCGGAAAATTCTGAGATAAAATAATCGTCTATGGCCAGAATGTACACAAGATCGACATCCTGCTCAACCAGATAATCGGCGAACTGCTGCCTTGTGACTTCAGTGTCGTAAATTCCGTAGTTACCTGCCGTACCGGGTGCAACAAAATTGCCCGCGCCTATTCCGGAAACGGTATACGCCGGCATCATCTGGTAATTGAAGATGAAGGTCTCGCCGCCCTCTGAATGTTGGTCCACAACGTAAAACCGGTCTTCAACAGTAAGGTCTGTATATGACGAAGTTTGCGTATACATCTGTTTTCTTAGATCTGATAGACCGATTCTCTGAGTAATTTTCGGGCTGATGAAAAAGTATTGGTCTGCGTTTACCGGGCAATAGTATGCGTAAAGACAAAACAGAAGCGACACCGAAATAATACCGGATACAAGTTTGAACTTTTCGAATCGCAGCTGTGCAAGGTCGCTGAACATTACGCCTCCCAGCATCACAATCCAGCCAATGGTGTAACTGCTTACGTACCGGTTGTAGGATACCAGACGGAGACAGTGGGGCATAGTCGCGGTATAGCAGTAGCAGAGGAAGTAGTAGTATATGAAGAAACCGGCACACATCATCAGCGCTAAGACGGCAAGACGTATTCTGCGGTTGTTGTCCTTAAGGAATGCGACGAAGACAAGCGGTATCGCGGTGAATAGTATCAGCATTTCCTTTATTGTGCCGAATACCGCAAGTTGTTGTTTGGAAAGCATTTCGTTCATTTCAAGGAAAAGATCGTTGAAAAACGGATCTTTGCCGGTGAAAATCTGAAGCATACTGTATTCGTAAGGCCTGATGGCTCGCGTTGTATCTGAAACGGCGGCAAAATGCCAGTTCCAGCTCTGGTAGCTCAGAAATACTATTAAGAACAACAGGAGGGAGAAACCGAGATTTGTGAGTCTCTGCCAACCCTTCTGTTCAAGGGAAACAGGGCCGTTGGTGGATATGAAGGAGTCGATAAGGATTACTGCTACGGCGATGAAACCGAAAGCGAACCCCATATCCTTCACCATGGGGAGTGTGGCAAGGATTACCGCCGTGGGTATATATTTTCCGAATCCTGTGTTTTCATTGTGAAAATGCATCAGGATGGCACCGCCAAAGAACACGCCCAGAGGCACATCCGAATAGGATGTAATGTACATATAAGTACCCTCGGTGCCGTACCAGAAGGTGTAGATGCAGCTAAGAGCGAAAACAGTGCATACAATTAAGGAAACAGGGTTTTTCCATTTTATGCCGCCGAACATACATGCCATACATGCCATCATAACCATATCGTAAGCAAGGTAGACTTTCCATTCACAGAAGGAAGGAGACAAACCCTGAATGAAAAAGTTTGCCATGGGAAGGAACGGCTGGTAAGAGTTGCTAATTATGCTGCTGTCCAAAAGGGTGTAGAGCTGTCGGTTGGAATATATAAGCTTGCAGGCAGGTCCCCAGAAGGAAAATTCATCCCAGTGGACAAAATACGGCTGTCGTATTCGCAGGGCAACATAAAAGAACACCGATGCCAGAATGAAAAAGACAAGACCAGGCGTGAAAAATACTTTAAGGTTTAATTTGATGTCTTTGCGTTTAAGCACAAAGATATATACCGCGGCGAAAACCGCGAATGCGTAAACGATCCAGAAGGACCAGCGAAGCAGACCAGCCATCCCAGTAAAGATAAAAAACAGAATAACCGCGCAGAATGTAAATAATGGCATAGAGGCGCTGTTCGCCTTTAGAACAGTGGTGAAAAACCACGCGATTACCAAAATACACAACAATACGGCAGCAAAATCCATAAATACCTCTCAGGTCAGGAAATATTGAACCATGAGTTCAAGAGATGATATCAAAGCGAAGGCGCCGCAGAACAGTATGCAGGTACTGTCCCTCTTCTGTGAATCACGGGTACCGCGCATAAACGAAGCCATCGCCTTTGACACAATAACTACCACAGCAGGCAGTACAGGCAGCAAATACCGGGCCTGGACACCCAGAATTGAAGTGCTTCCGAGGGTGGACCATGTAACGTAAAACCCAGAAACTACAGCTACGTATGTAAGGATCAGCGTCGCGGCGAAGAACCAGAAGTTGTTTTCCTTCTGAAGGCGGGTATCGTCGCTGTACATTCCCGCAACGATTACGACTGCCACGGGGGTGAACATCGAAGTCAGGACGCAGGACACGTCCAGCCATCCGAACAGTCCGTAGGTATTGATGTAGAACATCTGCATGTAACCGTCTACTGCCATCACCATTGCATAGCGGAGTGGATTCTTAAGAATATACAGAATCTGGGACGAAGTGTTCACTCCGTCGGGGTAGACTGTCTGAGGGATGTTTTTTGCTGCCAGAGACGCATACATAAGCGTGAACGCATACATCAGCAGCGCTGCGGCGGTCATCATTGCCAGCAGAACACCCCGTTTGTATTGGACGTTTACCGTTTTCATCGGGATGGTGAAAACCAGAAGAATAAGCGGCAGATAGATTGGTTTGATTGAAACTATAAGACCGTAGCAAAGCGTCATTAAAAACAGGTCGCGGGCATAGAGCCCGTCCTTGAATATCAGACCGAAGAAAAGTACAAGAGCGGCAAGTATTATGCTGTCGTACGAGGTGGAGGCCACCATGAATAGAGTAAGCGGGCAAAGAGACAGAAGAATAAGGGCACCGCGGTAGCGGGAAGCGTTTTTAAGCGCATAATATACCGCTGCGGCGAACAGTATGCAGTTCATCGCTCTTGCGAGGTACATGCAGAACAGTGCGTTGGCACCGAATAAACGGCCCAGAGAGATACCGATTGCTGCCGGGATATAGGGTATGATTACCTGTACGCTTGTGTGTACAGTTGCCTCTCCGACGTAAAATCCGTCGACATCGACGAGATAGCTCTTGACCGAGGAAAGTGCGTTGCCGTTGCCTGTCTTCTGAAAATTGTTATAAAATTCGGCGGGAAAACGCTGTACCAGCAGTACAACGTCGTCGGGGTAATGTTCATTGTAATCAAAATCGAAACGTCCGCGTGAAAGTGACCAGGCTCTGAGAAAATGGGTATGTTCGTCTGGAGCCTGAAGAGGGGCTGAGGCAAAACAGAAAACAAGGGCAATAACTAATACCGATACCGCGAGACGTAGCTCGGGACGTTTGATTTTTACAAGCAAAACCCATAGAAGAAGGAACAGGACGCTATAGCCTGCAAAGCCCAGAATCAGAAGGATATTGTGTTTCCCGTTGGCCGCCGTGAATATTTTCGTGGCGTAGAATACAACGCCCATAACGAGTGCGAGACCAATGCAGTAGCCTTTGGGCCAGCCACTTTCAACTTTATTTCTGCAGATAAGGTCGTATGCCAGCAGCCCCGCGCAGATAATCGCGAGACCTGTCGAAAGCCATAGAAGTATTCTTCCGGGACTTATCTGTTCGGGTACAGACGGGGGATTTATTATAACGCCGCCGAAGTTTACCGTAGTTCGGACGTTTTCGGTGGGGTAGATTTTTAATGAATAGACGTCGTCAGCATCGACATAGGCGGTGTATAATCCTTCTGAAGTCTGTGTCATCGGGAAGGAAAACTCGCCGAGTATTCCGTTTACGGAACCGGCAAAATACAGAACCGCTTCAGTAGTGTCCCCGGAGAAACGGGAGAGGTAAACTTCTATGGATTTCACAGGCCCCCCGGAGATATTGTGTATGAAGAAATATGAATTGTTGGCGAGGGCGTAATATTGATCTTCACCTTCGTTTTTGAATTCCCAACCGTGGAACTTCCCGGCGGGGATTTCCGTCATAATATATTGCTCCTCAGCTTTAACACGTGTGTTGACAAGGTTGATTTCACCGCAGATTGCCGCCACGACGGCAATCAATACGGCAAGGATTACAATCAGACGTCGTACTTTCATAGCTTGCGGATATTCCTTTCAAAGGATTATTCGGGTATTCTTGCCTTGAACATTCCGTCTATGGCAATGTATTCGGAAAGCTCGCTCTGGTGCAACTGTTTTACAACATAAATATCAAGCCAGTGTGCTCCGAAGAGCAGACAGTCGTTGTAGGTTTCAAGGAAACAGTCGACGGTCACGTTGTTGATTCCGTACATAGCAGCAGTGCAGCTGTCGGCGGCAATAGCCCATCCGTACACGAAGCTGTTGTCGCTGCTTGTGATGTAAAGCAGGGACCCCAACGGAATGCTGTTGGGGTCTACAGCGACGCAACCCTGGAAAAGGTACATTCCGCTTCCGCCGTATACGCCGGACGGATAACTGTAAGATGTACATTTACCGGATGAAATTTTCCGCTCGTACTGTTCCGGGACACCTCCGACAATCTGTATGTCAGTGTATTTGCTACCGTCTATGTATGACAGTGATGCGGTCGGGTCGCCAACACGTATAATACCGGAAACCGGTTCCTTAGTGACGGTTTCGGATATCAGTTCTTCTCCTACTTTTACTCCGTCGAAATATTTGTCGCGGTATAGTTGTTCGGCTTCGCCGTCGCGGCCATAGCTGATTACACGGGTCTTGCCCTTTGACAGCAGAGGAGAGTGTCTTTCTATATTGGTACAGGGGACATTAATTCCGGTAATAACATGTTCAACGTATTGAGTTTTGTGAACGATTATCTCATCGCCCGCGGAAAGGACAGTATCGCCGTCGGGCTCTGTATAGTCCTCTTCGCCGAGTATGATTCCGCAGATATTTACCACGTCTTCAACTTTTGCACCCTCCATAAGGGTGTAGTTCTGGGTCTGACGGTTAAATTTGATGGTTACTTCAACCGTGGCGTTAAGGTCGAGATGGAGACCACTGTCCTCAAACGGAGTGATGACAGGAACCACATAGTCGTCAGGACGGTAATCAGGCCAGATCATCGTTTTTATACGGTTGGCGCTTCCGTCGGTATACCACAGACAAATCATAAGACAGAAACCGATAAATGCCAGACCGAAAAGAATAAAAGGGAAAACCCTGCTTTTAAGTCTCCGGGTGTATTTGATTCTGTAATGATCTTTGCGTCTGCGTTTCTGACTTTCTTCCTCTTCGGGATAATTGAAGCTGAAGAAAGCGATGGAATTATCTGTTTTTTCGATGGAAACGTTAGGTTTCTCTGCAGAATTTTCCGTCAAAATGACTTCATCATGTATTTTTACATCATCTGATTCCGGTAATGGCACTGAAGAAAAATCAGAAACTTCGAATTCCGGCCCATTCTTTTTCGTGGAAGGCTCTGATTCGCCAGAAACGGAACCGAATGTTTCACTGTCCGGGGTTTCCGCGTTTGTTTTGGATTTCCCTTCCGGTACCGGTGAGGGCTGTGCCTCCGGCATACTGTCGTCGGGCTTGTATTCCAACGCGTCACCGGAACGCACAGTCTGCAGAAGCTGCAAAACCGAGTCGGTGCCGGTAATACCGGTTGTATTGTATTCCGGGACAGATGTCATCATTTACCTCAAAGTCCGTTGATATGGCTTCCCTGCATAGCGGTGAAGGTGCGCTGCAGGAAGCCCGGATATTCTTTATCCATACTGGATATATATTCCTTGATTTTCTGGCGTTCGCTGTTTCCGTCCATGGGACAGGGACTTTTCACAATTTGAAGGTTGTTCCTTGCGGACGCGTTGATAATGTCCCGCTCGGTGCATAAAATCATGGGACGTACAGCGGTGATATTTTTCCGGCTGAGATAGGTCACAGGGGCAAAGGTACCCAGCCGTCCTTCGTGGAAAAGGTTAAGGAGGAAGGTTTCCACGGCGTCGTCCATGTGGTGTCCGAGGGCAAGTTTGTTGCAGCCGTGCTCCACACATAAATCGTGAAGGGCGCCGCGCCTCATCCTGGCACAGAGGGAACAAGGGTTTTTCTCGTTCCGTTCTTCGAAGATAACGTGAGCCAGGTCGGAACGCTTTATGAAATAGGGAATATAGAGTCTGCGGCACAGCTCTTCAATTCCGGAATAATCGGTGTCGCGGTTTTCAAAGCGCGGATCCACTGTAATCGCAGTTAGCGAAAAATCTACTCCATAATACCGGCGAAGTCCCGCGAGGCCGAGGAGCATCGACACGGAATCTTTTCCACCTGATACAGCAACAGCAATATTGTCACCAGGCAGTATCATGTCGTACATCTGAAGTGCTTTGCGCATTTTACTTTCAATTTGTCTCATAAAATAATACTCCAAGTAAAAAGTATATCATAAAGCGGATTATTTTTATATAACAAAAAAGACGCCCGCAAAGGTGCGGGCGTCCGTGAATATTCGGTTATTTCGCGTAGTCTACGGCACGGCTTTCGCGTACGACGTTGACTTTAATCTGGCCGGGATAGTTGAGCTCCTCCTCGATGCGGGCAACGATGTCGTGAGCCACAACGGTCAGCTGATCGTCGCTAATCTTTTCGGGTACGACCATTATGCGAATTTCACGGCCTGCCTGAAGGGCGTAGCTTGTTTCGACACCATCATAGCTACTTGCGATTTCCTCAAGCTTTTCAAGGCGCTTGATATAGTTTTCAAGATTTTCACTGCGTGCACCGGGACGGGCTGCTGAAATTGCGTCGGACGCCATAACTATGAAGCTGATGACCGAATCGGGCTCCACATCGCCGTGGTGGGATTCGATGGCGTTGATAACAGTGTTGATTTCCTTGTAGCGACGGGCAACCTCTGCACCGAGCGCTACATGTGTACCATCTACCTCATGGTCAAGAGCTTTGCCGATATCATGCAGTAGACCTGCACGTCGGGCAAGAACGGGATCGGCACCCAGCTCGTTGGCAAGCATGCCGGAGAGCATGGAGACCTCGATACTGTGATTCAGAACGTTCTGACCGTAGCTTGTGCGGTAATGGAGCTTTCCGAGAAGCTTTACTAGTTCAGGGTGAATGCCGTGGAGACCCATCTGAAGCACTGCTGCTTCGCCGGCCTTTTTTATAGCCTGGTCGACCTCGCGACGGGCCTTGTCTACCGTTTCCTCTATGCGGGCAGGATGTATGCGCCCGTCGTAGATTAGCTTTTCAAGGGTGACCCTTGCCACTTCGCGGCGAACGGGATCGAAGCAGGATACCGTGATGGCCTCGGGAGTGTCGTCGATAATAAGGTCTACGCCTGTGGCTTGCTCTATAGCGCGGATATTGCGGCCCTCACGGCCGATAATGCGTCCCTTCATCTCGTCGTTGGGAAGGGCAACGACGGATACCGTCGCCTCTGAGGAATGGTCGGCTGCGCATCTTGCTACCGCCATGCTCAGGATGTTGCGGGCCATCTCGTCCGACTCATCCTTGAGCTGCTGCTCGTATTGGTTGATACGCATCGCCTTCTCGTGTGTAAGGTTGTGGTCGACCTGTTTCAGCAAAATTTCCTTGGCCTGCTCTTGAGTATAGCCGGAAACCTTTTCAAGCATATCGAACTGGCGGGCCTTAAGCTGTTCAGCCTCGGCATGTTTGTCGTCAAGTTCCTTAGAGCGCTTCTGGAACTTCTGCTCCTCTGCGTCAAACTGGCTTATGCGTTTTTCGAGGTTCTCTTCCTTCTGATTGAGACGGTGCTCGGAACGCTGGATTTCGTTGCGGCGCTCACGAAGTTCCTTCTCGGATTCGGTTCTCATTTTGTAGAGCTCATCTTTGGCTTCAAGGACAACCTCTTTGCGTTTCTGTTCGGCGGATTTAATAGCGTCATTGACTATTCGTGTGGCTTCATCTTCTGCGGAGCCTATACGGGCCTCAGCAACCTTGCGGCGATAAATTACACCGACGTAGAAACCGATAAAACCTACGACAATTACAGCTAAAACCGTCAAAACAATTTGTAATACCGTTGGCATTGTTTTGCGGGTCCTTTCGTTATTATATAATTCGATATAAATAAGATGCGGCGCATAAGAATACAACGCGCCAACACTAAAAAAATACCTCTTGTTATTTTAACCTATTAAATTACAAACTGTCAATATGAATATAAGTTGCACGGCTCTCTTGACAGCTTGTGTATAAGATGATAAATTAAATTTGTAAAAGCGTTATTCCGGCCAGACATGGTGTTTCCACCTACAGAGAGTTCTCCCATTCGCTGCAACGGGGAACAGGTAAGGGGCACGGGTATGTACCACCGGACAGCGTGCCCCAATCGGCAACGGCAGGGTCCGTTATCACCCGTACAAGCGGCGGCATATCTGTGTCGCAATCAGGGTGGAACCGTGGAGCGTTTGCTTCATCCCGTTTACGTTTCGGGATGGGGCTTTATTTTTTTACATGGTATTTTATATTGTTTTTCGGAGGAAAAAATGGAAAACATCACAATCACATTAAAGGGCGAGCCCAGGGAATTCGCTTCCGGCGTTTCCGGCGCCGAGGTCGCCAAAGCCATCGGTATGGGCCTTTACAAGGCCGCATGCGCCGTGAGAATCAACGGCGAGGTATATGATCTACGCACCCCGGTCACGGAGGACTGCGACATGGAAATCCTCACTTTCGACAACAACGAAGGCAAGCGCGCCTTCTGGCACACTGCAAGCCACGTAATGGCCCAGGCTATCCAGCATCTTTATCCCGATGCAGTCTTCACTATCGGACCCAGCATCGAAAACGGATTCTATTACGATATCGACAGCGAGACGACTTTTACCCCGGAAATTCTTGAAAAGATCGAGGGGGAGATGAAAAATATCGTCAAGCAGGATATTTCCCTCAACCGATATGCTCTCTCCCGGCAGGACGCGCTTAAGAAGATGGGTTCAAATCCATATAAGGTAGAACTTATCAGAGAGCTTCCCGAGGGGGAAGAAATAAGCTTTTACGAGCAGGGTGACTTTACCGACCTTTGCGCCGGACCACATATCATGTCCACCGGCGTTCTGGGTGCGGTCAAGCTTCTAAACGTTACCGGCGCATACTGGCGCGGTGACAGTAATAACAAGATGCTTCAGCGTATCTACGGTATCGCCTTCACTAAAAAATCCATGCTGGACGAGTACCTCAATATGCTTGAAGAGGCTAAAAAACGCGATCACCGCAAGCTTGGCCGCGAACTTGACCTATTCGCGTTCCGCGACGAGGCACCCGGATTCCCGTTCTATCTCCCCAAGGGGATGGTTCTGCGCAATACACTTGTTGAATACTGGCGTTCGGTTCACAAGAAGTGGAATTATCTTGAGATTTCCACACCCCAGATTATGCGTCGAACACTGTGGGAAACATCCGGTCACTGGGATCACTACAAGGACGACATGTATACCACGGTTATTGACGACGAGGATTTCGCCATCAAACCCATGAACTGCCCCGGCAGTATTCTGGTATACGACCTTAGCCCCCACAGCTACCGCGAGCTTCCTCTGCGCTACGGTGAGCTTGGCCTTGTACATCGTCACGAGCTTTCAGGCGCGCTTCACGGTATGTTCCGCGTACGCTGCTTTACTCAGGACGACTCGCATATCCTGCTTGCCCCAGAGCAGATCAAGGACGAGGTTGTGCGCATTGCGCAGCTTATCGACGAGGTTTATTCACTGTTTGGTCTTGGATACAAAATCGAGCTTTCCACAATGCCCGACGACCATATCGGTACTGTTGAGGACTGGGATATCGCTACGGCTGCCCTGGCCGATGCAATCTCATCGATAGGCAAGACATATGAGATTAACCCCGGCGATGGCGCCTTTTACGGACCTAAGCTTGATTTCCACGTAAAGGACTGCCTAGGCCGTACATGGCAGTGCGGTACAATCCAACTTGACTACCAGCTACCCGGCCGTTTCAACCTCGAGTATGTAGGCGAGGACAACGAGAAACACAGCCCAGTTATGATTCACCGTGTTGTTTTCGGAAGTATCGAACGCTTTATCGGAATCATCACAGAGCATTTCGCGGGTGCTTTCCCCACATGGCTTGCGCCCGTTCAGGTAAAAGTAATCCCCATCTCCGAGAAGCATAGCGAATACGCCCAGAGCGTCGGCAAAAAGCTTGAAGCAGCCGACGTACGCTGTGAAATCGACGTACGCAGCGAAAAAATGGGCTACAAGATACGCGAAGCCCAGCTTCAGAAGATACCCTATATGCTGGTTGTCGGCGACAAGGAAAAGGAAGAGGGCACAGTATCCGTACGTTCCCGCAATGACGGTGACAAGGGCTGCTGCGTCATTGAAGAGTTTCTTGCCGATATCAAAGAAGAAATCGACACGATGGCTTTGTAAATATAAAATCAACAGCCCGTTCGCAACGCGCACGGGCTGTTATAGCTGTTGACATTTCAGATAAACTTTGTTAAACTATTGTGGCTATAAAAAGGATATATGATCCATTAGCTCAGTCGGCAGAGCACCTGCCTTTTAAGCAGGGTGTCCGGGGTTCGAATCTCCGATGGATCACCAGGAAAAAACCACTTCATAGGAAGTGGTTTTTTCAATTAAGACGCGCTGCACTTCATTTGTTACGAAGCAGTGACTTCATCTTGTTTCATTAGTTGTATAGGTATGTTTTGTCAGTTACAATAGATGAAAAGATAATTCCGCTTGAATGAAAAAAAGGAGAATCCTTAATGCCAAATCCTTACGAAGCTCTTTACGCACCCGTGCCCGACGTTGACCTGTACCTTAAACGAATAGGATGTGAAAGGGAACCGCTTTCACGCGGATATCTCGACCGCCTTGTATTGAGCCATCTTACCCATGTTCCGTTCGAAAATCTCGACGTATGCGAAAAGGGAATGATACCCTCACTCAACACCGCGGACCTGTTCAACAAAATTGTCGTGCGCAACAGAGGCGGCTACTGCTTTGAGCAGAACGGTCTGTTTCAAAAATTTCTTTCCGGTCTGGGTTTTGACGCCTTCTGCGTTGCGGTTCGCATAATGGGGCGTTCCGACGGCTGGCTTCCTCCGGTAAGACACAGAGGAATTGTGGTCACTCTGGGAAACGAGCGTTTTTACTGCGATGTAGGCTACGGCGGCGCCTGTCCCGTGACAGCAGTAAAGATTGACGAGGCTTCCGGATGGCAGCAGAGCGGAAGCCGCCGGTACAAGGGATACGTTGACGGAAAAGAAATTCATATAGATATGCTTGATGGCGGCATTGAAAGTCACCTGTTTTTCTTCAGGGACGAACCCACCGACGAGATTGATTTTACTGCGCCCAACTGCGCAGTATCGGCAGACGCCGAGAGCCATTTTCGTACCGCACGAATGATAAGCGTGCTGAAGGACAACGGAAGCGGCTACAAATCTCTTAACAATACCGTCTTCAAGGATAAGACAGGGGACGTTATCGAGGAGAAGGAAATAACATCCGATGAGGAGTTTTTCTGCATAGCAAAGGAACAATTCGGAATAATTCTGTAAAATATTACTGTCTGTATACGTTATATCGCTGCGCATACAAGATAGCCTGAATTAGGTACAACCACTGACGTTGGTTTACAATTAAAAGAAGGCCACCCGATATGGGTGGCCTTTTCTGTTTATTCTTATTTATTCAGGAATCTATCGGAGATGCAGCGGGCTACATATACGCCGCTTGCGGAGGCATGGGAGAGGCTGTGTGTTACGCCGCTTCCGTCACCTATGACGAATAGGCCGGGGTAACAGGTTTCGAGATTCTCGTCTACATCAACTTCCATGTTGTAGAATTTGACCTCGACTCCGTAAAGGAGCGTATCGTCGTTGGCGGTGCCGGGGGCAATCTTGTCAAGGGCGTAGATCATTTCTATGATGCCGTCCAGGATGCGCTTGGGCATCACAAGGCTCAAGTCGCCGGGGGTGGCGTTCAGGGTCGGTGTGACGTAGCTTTCTGCTATCCTTTGGGGGGTGCTACGGCGTCCGCGGGCCAAATCACCGAAGCGTTGAACCAATACACCGCCGCCAAGCATGTTGGAAAGGCGGGCGATGCTTTCTCCGTAGTCGTTGCTGTCCTTGAAGGGTTCGCTGAAATGCTTGCCGACCAGAAGCGCAAAATTGGTGTTGTCAGTCCACTGAGCCGGGTCTTCGAAGCTGTGACCGTTAACCGTAACGATACCGTTTGTATTTTCGGATACGACTGTGCCGTGTGGATTCATACAGAATGTGCGCACACTATCCTCGAATTGTTCGGTACGGTACTGTATCTTGCTTTCGTAAACCTCGCTTGTGATATGTTCGAATACGGCGGCCGGAAGCTCTAGGCGAACGCCGATATCAACGCGGTTGGATTTGGTGGGGATGGAAAGATCTTTGCAGGCGTTTTCCATCCACTTGCTCCCGCTGCGGCCGACGGAAATAACACAGTAGGTACAGTGGTACTCGACACCCTTTGCGGTTACGACAAAGCCGTCATCTGTTTTTGCAACCGATTCTACGGGGCAGTTAAAGAAGAAATCAACCTTGTCTTTAAGAAGATTGAAAAGATTACCGAGAACAACATAGTTCTTGTCGGTGCCGAGATGACGGACCTGGGCATCCAGAAGATGAAGGTCGTTTTCAAGGCATTTGGTCTTCAGTCCGGTGTTGGCCGTAGAAAAGATGCGTGCACCCTCTCCGCCATAGGCCATGTTGATGCCGTCTACATAAAGCATAAGGTCGGTGGCCTCGCGTTTACCCACATGCTCATGCAGGGAACCGCCGAAATTGTTCGTAATATTATATTTTCCGTCGGAAAAGGCTCCTGCGCCACCGAAACCGCTCATGATAGAGCAGATAGGGCATTTGATGCAGGAGGTTATCTTTTTGCCATCGATAGGACATTTGCGCTTTTCAAGGGGATTACCAAGCTCAAACACGGCTATCTTCAGCTCGGAATTCAACTTGACGGCCTCATATGCTGCGAAAATACCGCCGGGTCCGGCGCCTACTATTATCAGATCGTAAGTGGTCATTTTATGTTTCCTCCAGTGGCAATATTACATTAAAAAGGGCGGATAGTCAAATCGACGATATCGGCGTAAAGAGGTATAATATAAACAGTAATAACGGGGAGGGGCGGACATGGAAAAGGCGTATGTATGCATAGACCTTAAATCGTTTTATGCTTCGGTCGAGTGCGTCGACCGTGGTCTCGACCCAATGACTACTAATCTTGTGGTAGCGGACCCTACTCGCACCGAAAAGACAATCTGCCTTGCCGTGACGCCTGCTATGAAAAAGCTGGGGGTAAAGAACCGCTGCCGTGTATACGAAATACCGAAGAATATCAAATACATAATGGCTCCGCCCCGTATGCAGAGGTATATAGACTGCGCCGCGGATATCTATGACATTTATCTTGACTATTTTTCCCCGGATGATATGCACGTTTATTCTATCGACGAGGTCTTTATTGATATAACACCGTATTATAAAAATTACGTTGACACTCCGGAAAAAATGGCCTTGAAGCTGATGAAAGAGATAGCAGATAGGATAGGCATACGGTCCGCAGCGGGAGTGGGAACAAACCTATATCTTGCGAAGGTTGCCCTTGATATCTCGGCAAAGCACTCTGAGGACTTTATCGGAGTACTGGACGAAGAAAGTTTCCGTGAGACGTTGTGGGACCACCGTCCTCTAACCGATTTCTGGAGGATAGGACGCCATACGGCGGCTCATCTTGAACGCTACGGCCTTTATACCATACGAGATATTGCGCATGCCGACCAGGATCTTCTTTACAGGGAATTTGGAATCGACGCCGAGCTGATGATAGATCACGCGTGGGGAAGGGAACCTACCTCCATTGCCGATATCCACAACTATGTCCCTCGCAGCACATCCCTTTCATGCGGTCAGTTTCTGGCACGAGACTATTCTACAGAGGAGGGCGAGACGATCGTCCGCGAGATGACTGATCTTATGTGTTTCGATCTTGTGGATAAAGGCCTTATAACTCGCTCAATGACGCTAAATATTACGTATTCCGCCAGTTATGAGATACCCTATTCCTCAGGTACTGTAACTTTCAAAAGCGCCGTCAGCGACGACAGTATTATTACGTCTGGAATTATATCTCTGTACAGGCGCATAACCATACCAGGTGGGCCGATACGCCGAGTCATCATCAGCGCAAACGACACTGAAAAGGACGAGGGAATACGTCAGATGTCACTGTTCGGGGACGACGACAGCTACGGAAGTGCCGTAAATCAGGCGCTTCAGCGGGCCATCCTTGATCTGAAAAAAAGATTCGGGAAAGAAGCTGTTCTGAAAGGCGTGGACTTCACCGATGCGGCCACCACGCGCGAACGTCTGCATCAGATTGGAGGTCATAAGAGCGGTGGGTAAACAGCATGCAAAAATGTCAAAGTCACAGCGTGCCAAGCAGTTTGCACCCTTTTCCGCCCTTTCCGGACTTTCTAAGGCATTGGAGGAAAGGGAAAGGTTCCGAAACTCCGAAAGAAAGGATGAACTGAGCCGTATAAGCGAGGGACTTGACGACGTTGAGTTCGCAAATTTCAGCGTCGAGGACACCGAATTTGCGGATGAATACTTCTACGAACCTGAAGAGAAGTGAAAAAACGGTTAAAGGCATGCCCACGGCATTTATATATTATTGTAATGCCTTTAAATTTATATATAATAGAATTAAGAAATTTAACATCCATAATAAATATAAAGGGGATTTCAATAATGATTAAGTATGTTTTCGGCAAGATTTTTGAGGTTCTTGCCCAAAAGCCCATCAAGCTGTGGGGTATTTCACTTCTGGGAGTTCTGCTTATTGGTATAGCAGGTGTTCTGGGTGTTGTGCCCATCATCACCATCCCCGCAACCCTTCTGCTCAGCATGGGCCTCAGCTACGTACTCCTTTCCGCATATTACGGCAAAGATGTTAAATCTGACGACCTGTTCTACGGTTTCGGTAACTTCTGGCGTAACGTAGGCGGTCTATGCTGGGAAAAGCTCTGGTTATTCATCTGGAGTCTTATCCCTATCGTCGGACCCATTTTCGGAATTATCAAGAGCTATACATTCAAGTTTAACGTGTACATCCTTCTCGAGGATGACAAAATCAGTGCCGGCGACGCACTGCGAAAATCCCAGGCTATGACCGAAGGCATCAAGGGTAAGATGTTTCTTGCAGACCTTCTTATCAGCATCACCCCCGCTGTTGTTGCGCTTGTGCTTGGTCTTCTGGGCTTGATTCCCGTTATCGGCGTTTTGTTCTACATACTCCTTGTTCTGTTCCTTATCGTATACTTTGCGTTCAAACCCCTGATCAGCGGTTTGGCATCCGCTGTATTCTATGATGAGGCCAAGAAGGGCATCAATTTCGATAAATACTACACCTATGCCGCACAGAAGGCTATGGAGCGCGAAGCAAAGGCCCAGGTCAAGGCCCAGATGGAGGCCGAAGCCCAGGCCCGTGTACTGGCCCAGATTCAGGCTCAGCAGGCCTCCGCTGCCGCACAGCCTCAGGAGCCCGTTGATCCCAGTGATATCAAGTAATCGTAGAGATTTATAAAAATACCCGGAAGATTAATTCTTCCGGGTATTTTTTTGAATACACTTTGTGAAAAAAGAAGGTCACTCATAAAGGTGATCTTTTTTTATCGGTTACTTACAGTTATATTCTTTTCCCCGGGAATGGCTGTTGTTTTTTATCTGAAATAAAGCTGATCCGCGTCTGACAGAGATAATTTACCTGAAAAAGCCGGGATGTGAACGAATTGTGAATAAATATCGAATAAAATGCAAATAAATGTTGACTTATTCGAATCATGACGTATAATATCTACATAAATACAAAACATATATGAATATTATGCAAAAATGAACAACAGGAGAAAAGTATTATGGCAACTTCAGAGAAGAAAATCAAAAAAATAGTTCTGGCATATTCCGGAGGACTGGATACATCGATTATCATTCCATGGCTTAAGGAAAACTACAATAATCCGGAAATTATCGCCGTCGCCGGAAATGTTGGTCAGGGAGACGAGCTTGACGGACTTGAGGAAAAAGCGATCAAGACTGGCGCGTCAAAACTCATCATTGCGGATCTTGTAGACGAGATGGTCGACGAGGTTATCATTCCTTCCCTCAAAATGGGTGCAAAATACGAAACATATCTTCTTGGCACAGCGTTCGCAAGGCCGGTAATCGGAAAGAAACTTGCGGAGATTGCCCTTGAGGAAAATGCCGATGCAATTGCCCACGGCGCAACTGGAAAAGGAAACGACCAGGTCCGTTTCGAGCTGGCTATCAAGAGATTTGCTCCTGATGTGAAGATAATCGCCCCTTGGCGCGAGTGGGACATCAAGTCCCGCGATGAGGAAATCGATTACGCCGAAGCTCACCACGTACCTCTAAAAATCAGCCGCGAAACCAACTATTCAAAGGATAAGAATCTCTGGCATTTAAGCCATGAAGGCCTGGATTTAGAAGATCCGGCAAACGATCCCGACCTTGACAAACCGGGGTTCCTGGAAATGGGCGTTTCCCAGTTTACCGCTCCGGACGAACCGGCTTACGTAACGCTAAGCTTTGAGGCGGGTGCTCCGGTAGCAATTAACGGCGAAAAAATGAAGGCTTCGAAGATTGTCGAAAAGCTTAATGAAATCGGCGGAGCCAACGGCATCGGTATAATCGATATTGTTGAGAACAGACTTGTAGGCATGAAGGACCGCGGCGTATACGAGACTCCGGGAGGAACAATCCTTTACTTCGCTCATTCGCAGCTTGAAATGCTTACAATAGATAAAGATACGCTGCACGAAAAGCAGAAACTCGCCGTAGATTTTGCGGACCTTATATATAACGGAAAGTGGTTCTCTCCACTGCGAGAGGCTCTTACAGCATTTGCTAACGAAGCCAACAAATATGTTACGGGAGACGTAAAACTCAAGCTTTACAAGGGTAATATCATTCCCGCTGGAACAACATCCCCATACTCTCTCTACTCCGAAAAGCTGGTAACGTTCGGCGAGAGCGACTATGACCAGAAGCAGGCTGAAGGCTTTATCAACCTCTGGGGTCTACCCACAAAGGTTCAGGCTTTAAGAGAAATGGGAAAACTGTAAAAAAAGGAAACAGCATAATGCAAAAAATTTGGAGCGGCAGAACATCAGGCGCCATCGATAAAATCGCGGATGATTTCAATTCATCGATTTATTTTGACTCAAGAATGTTCAGGCAGGATATCTCTGGCAGCATAGCACACACAGCTATGTTGGCTAAGCAGGAGATAATCACCCCGGAAGAGGCCAGACAGATTACCGAAGGACTCAGTGGAATACTTGATGATTTTGAATCCGGAGCGCTTGATATAGATCCGTCAGCTGAAGACATACATACGTTTGTGGAAACGGTTCTTACTGAAAGAATCGGAGACGCCGGAAAAAGGCTTCACACTGCGCGAAGCAGAAACGATCAGGTCGCTCTCGATACAAGAATATATCTTCGCGATGAAACCGACGAAATAAGCGGTCTTCTAAAAGAGCTGATTTCGGTAATAACCAAGCTTGCCGAAAACAATAAAAACGTGCTTATGCCGGGCTATACACATATGCAGCACGCCCAGCCGGTATTTTTCGGACATCACCTTATGGCATACTCCATGATGTTTATCAGAGACACAGAAAGATTCGCACAGTGCAGAAAAAGAATAAATGTAAGTCCTATCGGGTCATGCGCGCTTGCGGGCACTACATTCGATACGGACAGGCAGTATGAGGCTGGCCTGCTGGGATTTGACGATATCTGTCTCAACAGTATAGATGGGGTTTCGGACAGAGACTTCTGCATAGAGTTTGTATGTGATGCGGCTATGTTGATGATGCATCTCAGCAGATTTTCCGAGGAGGTTATTCTCTGGTCAACGTCAGAGTTCGGTTTTATAGAGCTTTCCGATGAATATTCCACAGGCTCATCGATTATGCCGCAAAAGAAAAACCCGGATATGGCGGAGCTCTGCAGAGGTAAAACCGGAAGAGTGTACGGTGATCTTATGGCTCTTCTAACCATAATGAAAGGTATACCTCTTTCATACGACAAGGATATGCAGGAGGACAAAGAAGCACTGTTCGATTCGGTGGACACCGTGAAGATGTGCCTGAAGGTATTTATTCCGATGCTGGAATCGATGAAAACCCGCGAAGACAAAATGCTTGAAAGTGCTAAGAAGGGTTTCATGAATGCAACCGATCTTGCGGACTACCTAGCAAAGAAAGGTATGCCTTTCAGGGATGCCTACAAGATTTCAGGAAAAATGGTAGCATTTTGCATAGAAAAAGGTCTTACACTGGAGAATTTGCCGATTGAAGAGTATAAAAGGGAAAGCGACATTTTCGGCGCAGATGTTTACGAAGAGATAGACCTTAAGATCTGCGCTGAAAAAAGGATTTCCGAAGGAGGAACATCTTCGGCTTCAATCGACAGGCAGATAGAATATGCAAGAGAATTTTTACATGAGGCAGGATATGACAAAAGTATTCATTGACGGAAGCTCCGGAACAACCGGTCTTCGTATCCGCGACAGACTGTCGCTGAGGAAAGATATTGAGATGATTATTCTTTCCGACGAAAATCGAAAGGATATAGACAGTAGAATAGAAGCACTGAAGTCTGCGGACATTTCATTCCTGTGTCTTCCCGACGACGCGTCAAGAGAAATCGTAAATCTTTCGAAGGGCGGGGAAACGGTAATCATTGACAGCTCGACGGCACACAGAACGTCACCGGACTTTGTATACGGATTCCCGGAGCTTATCGGAAATGAAGCAATAAAGTCTTCAGGGCTTATTACAAATCCGGGATGCCATGCCAGCGGATTCGTCGCATTGGTTTATCCTCTTGTCAGGGAAGGCCTTCTGGCCCCGAACGAAAGGCTTACCTGCTTTTCGCTTACAGGCTACAGCGGCGGAGGTAAAAAAATGATTTCTGAGTACGAATCGGAAGGACGTTCGCAGCTTTTAAAAGGACCCAGGCAGTACGGACTTACCCAGCAGCATAAACATATAAAGGAAATGATTTATATTTGCGGTTTAGAAAACGCCCCGGTGTTCTGTCCGGTGGTAGCGGATTTCTACAGCGGAATGGAAGTAACTGTTCCCGTTTTCAACAATATGATAAAGGGAAGCGCAGACAATATCAGGGAAGTTTATAAACAGTACTATACCGGACCACTGGTGCATTTTGACGAAGCCGCAGATGAAAACGGATATATGTCCGCGTCTGCTTTTTCCGGAAGGGACGACATGCAAATAAGTGTTCAGGGTAATGATGAAAGAATTATTCTGACTGCGCGCTTTGATAATTTGGGCAAAGGCGCGTCAGGTTCTGCGATTCAGAATATGAACATAGTAATGGGAATTGACCAGACAACAGGACTGGTATTAGGAGAATAATGAAATGAAGATAATTGAAGGCGGGGTATGCGCAGCTAAAGGCTTTAAAGCTAACGGTATTCACTGCGGATTACGGAAAAACAGAGACAAAAAAGATCTGGCACTTGTAATCAGCGATGTACCGGCTGCAGCGGCGGCGGTACATACGACAAATCTTGTCAAGGGTGCACCGAACGTTGTCACGAAGCGGCATCTTGAGAACGGCAGGGCCATGGCGATTATTTGCAACAGCGGGAATGCCAACACCTGTAATGCCGACGGTATAGAAATTGCGGAGAAGATGGCTCAGCTGGTTGCGGGTAAAACAGGAATATCCGCTGACGACGTTGTTGTCGGATCGACGGGAGTTATCGGTCAGCCTCTGAATTTAGCTCCAATAGCGGCTGGAATTGACGATCTGGTTGCGGGTCTTTCTTATACGGGAAACGACGCAGCAAGTGAAGCTATTATGACCACTGACACAAAGATGAAGCAGATTGCCGTCGAGTTTGAAATCGGCGGGAAAACCTGCCGAATCGGGGGAATGGCAAAGGGCAGCGGTATGATTCATCCGAATATGGCTACCATGCTGGTATATATTACAACCGATGCCGCAGTTTCTTCGGAAATGCTGGGCAGGGCGCTTAAGACTGACGTCGCTGATACCTTCAACATGACTAGTGTGGATGGTGACACATCCACAAACGACATGGTTGCAATTCTCGCGAACGGACTTGCGGGAAACGAAGAGGTTACTGAGGAAGGCCCCGGTTTTACAGAGTTCATGAAAGCTCTTAACACCATCACGGTTTACCTCTGCAAAATGATAGCCGGAGACGGCGAAGGTGCCACAAAACTGCTCGAATGCAATGTAAGCGGCGGATACAATACTGAAGAAGCCAAAAAAATCGCAAAGAGTGTTATCTGCTCATCACTGGTCAAATCAGCGATGTTCGGCTCCGATGCAAACTGGGGAAGGATTCTGTGTGCAGTCGGATATGCCCAGGCGAAGGTCAACATAAATAAGGTTGATCTTTCCTTCAAATCGGCTGCAGGCGAGATTACGGTCTGCATAAACGGCGCGGGCGTCCCCTTCTCTGAAGAGGAGGCAAAGATAATTCTTGCTGAAAGTGAGATAGACATCAACATTACACTTCACGACGGAGACGCTTCGGTAACAGCGTGGGGATGCGATCTTACTTATGAATATGTTAAAATCAACGGCGATTACAGAACTTGAGGTGAAAAAATGCAGGACGCTTTTACAAACGCTCAAAGGGCTCTGGTTATTACCCAGGCTTTGCCTTATATCCGAAAATACACGGGCAAAATTGTAGTAATTAAGTACGGCGGCAACGCCATGATTGACGATAATCTCAAACAGCAGGTTATGGAGGACATTGTTCTTCTCTGGCTAATCGGCGTCAAGGTTGTTCTCGTTCACGGAGGCGGACCTGAAATAACTGACACGCTTAAGCAGCTCGGAATCGAAAGCAAGTTTGTCAACGGATACAGGGTAACCGACAAAGAAACCGTTTCCGTTGTTCAAATGGTTCTTGCCGGAAAGGTCAATAAGACGCTGGTAAACCTTCTTGAAATGTACGGCGGAAACGCCATGGGACTTTCCGGTATGGACGGCCGCCTTATCGAGGCTAAGATTAAGGACGAGGCACTCGGCTATGTCGGAGATATCGAAAAAATAAACGTCGCACCTGTTACGGATCTGCTTGAAAAAGGTTATATACCTGTTATATCTACAATCGGATGCGACAGGGAGGGCAATACATACAATATCAACGCGGATACCGCGGCGGCCTTTATTGCGGGAGCGCTGAAAGCGAAACGCCTTATCGCAATGACCGATATTGCGGGAATACTTGAGGATCCGAACGACCCGTCGACACTGATTCCCGAAATCAGCATAGACGATATTTCCGAAATACGCAAAAAAGGCATTATAAGTGGCGGAATGATACCGAAGGTTGAGTGCTGTGTTGACGCAATCAACATGGGCGTTGAGAAAGTTATCATTATGGACGGAAGAATACCCCACGCAATCCTTATCGAAATGCTTACTGATGAGGGCGCGGGCACAATGGTTACCGGGAGGAAAGAGAAATGACAGAACTTGAGAAACTGGACAGTCAGTACGTTGCGAACACGTACGGAAGATTTCCCTTGGATATCGCTTACGGAAAAGGTTCGCTGATATACGATTATAACGGAAAAAAGTACATCGATCTTGGCACCGGAATAGCGGTTTCTACATTCGGAATCGCTGACGACGAATGGGTGGCGGCAGTAACAGCGCAGCTTGGAAAGGTTGCTCACACATCCAACCTATATTACACTGAGCCGGGAGTAAAGCTTGCAAAGCTGCTTTGTGACAGAACCGGCATGAAAAAGGTCTTTTTCGGAAACTCCGGAGCAGAGGCCAACGAGTGTGCTATAAAGGTCGGACGCAAATACGCGGCCGATAAAAAGGGCGAAGATTACTATACTGTAATTACACTGGAAAACAGCTTTCACGGAAGAACACTGACAACGCTTGCGGCGACCGGTCAGGAGCATTTCCATGAACTGTTCAAGCCACTGACACCCGGATTTATTTATGTTCCAACCAACGACCTTGAGGCAATGAAGAAGGCCGTTGCAGAGAACAAGGTTGCGGCGATTATGATTGAGTGCGTTCAGGGCGAAGGCGGGGTAGTAGCTCTCGATGAGGACTATGTAAAGAGCATAGACGAAATCTGCAAAAAGGAAGACATAGTCTTTATCGTTGACGAGGTACAGACAGGAAACGGAAGGACCGGCAGCCTTTTCGCATATATGAGCTACGGAGTAACGCCGGATGTCGTAAGCACTGCAAAAGGCCTTGCGGGAGGCCTTCCTATGGGCGCCTGCCTTATGGGCGAAAAGGTTCAGAATGTTCTCGGCGCGGGAGACCACGGCTCAACTTTCGGGATGAACGCTGCCGTAAGCGCCGGAGCTTTGAATGTCATGGAAAGAATAGATGAAAAGCTTCTTGATGAGGTAAAGACCAAGAGCGATTATATATTTGATACACTTTCCGGAGCAAAGGGTATTGAGACCGTTACCGGAATGGGTCTTATGATAGGAATAAAGCCGGTAAGGCCTGCAGCAGAAGTTGTCCTCGAATGTATTGAAAAAGGTGTCATCTGTCTGACGGCAAAGGATAAGGTGCGACTTCTGCCGGCTTTGAATATTCCGGAGGAGTTGCTTGAAAAGGCAATGGCGGTTATAAAGAAAGTATGCGCAAAGGGGTAAATCATGGTTAATCTAAAAGGTAAAAGTTTTTTAAAACTTTTGGATTTTAGTACCGAGGAAATTTTATATCTGTTGGATCTAGCCGACAGACTGAAGGCCGAAAAGAAGGCAGGAATCTCACACAAAAACTTCGAGGGCAGGAACGTAGCACTCATCTTCGAAAAAACAAGCACCAGAACAAGATGTTCCTTCGAGGTGGCGTCAGCCGATCTTGGCATTCATCCGGTCTATCTGGATCCTTCGGGGTCTCAGATCGGAAAGAAGGAGAGCATGGCCGATACCGCCAGGGTTCTGGGAAGAATGTTTGACGGCATAGAATATCGCGGCTTCGGACAGGAAATCGTCGAAGATCTTGCACGCTATGCGGGCGTTCCGGTATGGAACGGGCTGACAAACGAGTTTCATCCTACTCAGGTTCTTGCCGATTTGATGACGATAAGAGAGCATTTCGGAAAGCTTGAAGGGCTGAAGCTGGTGTTCCTCGGAGACGCACGATACAATATGGCCAATTCGCTTATGGTCGGCTGTGCGAAAACCGGTATGAAATTCGTCGCTTGCGCACCCGAGAAGTATTTTCCGTCCACGACGCTTACAGACGAGTGCAGGGCAATCACTCTGAAGACAGGAGCGGAGATTAGTTTCGAGACCGATCCCGCAAAGGCTGTTAATGACGCTGACGTTCTTTACACCGACGTATGGGTATCAATGGGCGAACCGGACGAGGTCTGGAAGGAAAGAATCGCCGACCTGCTTCCCTATTGTGTCACAAAACAGCTGATGGAAGCTGCATCGCCGGACTGCAAGTTTATGCACTGTCTGCCGTCCTTCCATGATCTCAACACGGGAATAGGAAAAACAGTTCACGAAAAATACGGACTCGATTGTATGGAAGTGACTGACGAGGTTTTCGAAAGCGAAGCTTCGATAGTATTTGATGAGGCTGAAAATAGAATGCATACAATTAAGGCTGTTATGGCCTCAACGCTTTGACGGAGATGAGATAATTGCCTAAAGATACAGGAATTAAAAAAGTAATGGTAATCGGTTCGGGCCCTATAATAATAGGCCAGGCTGCGGAATTCGACTACGCGGGCGCCCAGGCCTGCCGCGTTCTGCGCGATGAAGGAATAAACGTTGTTCTGGTCAATTCAAATCCGGCCACCATCATGACCGATAAAAACCTGGCAGATGAGATTTACCTTGAGCCGCTCAACTGCGATACCGTTGCGAGAATTATCGAAAAGGAAAGACCCGACGGACTGCTCGCCGGACTGGGAGGTCAGACGGGATTGACAATTTCAATGCAGCTGACCAGAAACGGAGTTCTGGAAAAGTACGGTGTCAGGCTGCTCGGAACCGGAATAGACGCCATCGACAAGGCTGAGGACCGGGAGCTTTTCTGCATGACCATGAAGGAAATCGGCCAGCCCGTTGTTCCTTCCGGAATAGCATACGATATAGGCACCTGCCTTAAAATCGCGGACGAAATTGGTTATCCGGTAATCGTAAGGCCGGCGTTTACCCTTGGCGGTACCGGCGGCGGAATAGCTGACGATGAGGCGCAGCTTAGGGTAATCGCGGGGAACGGCCTCGAAGTATCGCCGATCACACAAGTCCTGATAGAAAAAAGCATCGCCGGATGGAAGGAGATAGAATTCGAGACCATGAGAGACAGCACGGGAAATGTCGCAGCTGTCTGCTCTATGGAAAATGTGGATCCGGTAGGAGTTCACACGGGTGATTCCATTGTTGCCGCACCTGCACTTTCACTCAGCGATGAAGAGTTGAGTATGCTGCGAAAAGCCTCTTTGGACATGGTATCCTCAATAGGAATAATCGGAGGATGCAACGTTCAGTTTGCCCTGCGCCCCGACGGAAAAGAATACGCGGTTATTGAGGTCAATCCCAGGGTTTCACGTTCGTCCGCGCTGGCATCCAAAGCGACAGGCTATCCGATTGCAAAGATAACGACAAAGCTTGCTTTGGGCTATACTCTGGAAGAAATTAAAAATGAAGAAACAGGAGTCAGCCTTAAGGACTTTGAACCGTCGGTGGATTATATTGTCGTAAAATACCCCAAATTTCCTTTCGACAAGTTCGCCGGGTCAAGCAGGCGGCTCGGTACACAGATGAAGGCAACCGGCGAGGTAATGTCCATTGCCCCGACTTTTGAGGAAGCCCTGATAAAGGCAGTTAGAGGCGCCGAAATCGGACAGGATACACTTAATGCGGAGCCGCTGGATTCCAGACCCGTTACCGAGAGGCTTCACGACCAGGATGACAGAAGAATATTTACGATATACGAGGCAATCAAAGCGGGCGTATCTTTTGACGAAATATACTCTGCCACAAAGATTGACCATTACTTCCTTGAAAAGATAAAGAACATAGCCGATAACGAAGACAGATTTTACTGTAAGGGCAGAAAGCTTTATTACAAGAGTGTAAAAACCTGTACGTCGGTTTTCGGAAACAAACACCCGTACTTTTATTCGGTGTATGAAGGACCATGCGAGGCTTCCGAATTCGATAAATCCGGCAAGCCGGTTATTATGGTTCTGGGATCCGGGCCTATCCGCATAGGTCAGGGAATAGAATTCGACTACTCTTCCGTTCACTGCGTATGGACACTCCGGAATCTGGGGTACGACGTAGTAATTATCAACAATAATCCGGAAACAGTTTCCACCGATTACGACACGGCCGACAGACTGTATTTTGAACCGCTTACGCCGGAATACGTAACGGGAATAATAGAAGTTGAAAAGCCAGTGGGTGTCGTGGTAGCCTTCGGTGGACAGACGGCAATTAAGCTGGCACAATTCCTTGATGACTATGGCGTAAAAATTCTCGGAACCTCTGCGGAGGGAATCGACATTGCCGAAGACAGGGAGAAATTCGACAGTCTGCTGGAGCGCTTCGGTATTTCCAGACCGAAGGGGATGGGCGTACGAACTATAGATGAGGCTCTTGAAACAGCGAACAAATTAGGGTACCCGGTTCTTCTGCGTCCCAGTTATGTAATCGGCGGACAGAATATGACCATTTCCAGAAACGATGATCAGACCTTAAAGTATATGACAAGCATCCTTAAGGGCAGAATCGAAAATCCGGTTCTTGTAGACAAATACATGCCCGGAACAGAGCTTGAGGTTGACGTTATTTCGGACGGGGAGGATGTTCTTGTTCCCGGAATTATGGAGCATATAGAACGGGCCGGGGTGCATTCCGGAGACTCTATTGCGGTTTATCCCCCGTATAATCTGGGCGATAAGATGCAAAAAAAAATCTGTGATTATTCAAAGCATCTTGCTCTTGCGCTTGGGACCAGGGGGCTTGTAAATATTCAGTACCTTATTTCCGACAACGAGCTTTATGTTATCGAGGTCAACCCCAGAGCGTCAAGAACGATACCTTACATCAGTAAAGTAACAAATGTACCGATGGTGGACATTGCCGCAAGAGTTATGCTGGGAGAAAAGCTGAAAGACATCGGGTGCGGCACGGGCCTTCATCCCTACCCGCCCTACAGTGCGGTAAAGGTACCTATTTTTTCCTTCGGGAAGATAGGTGACGCGGATTCTATTCTAGGGCCAGAAATGAAGTCTACGGGCGAGGTTCTGGGTCTTGGAAGGACGAAAGCAGAGGCGCTGTTCAAAGGTCTTACATCAGCCGGATTTTCGGTTCCGGTCGTCCGGGACAAATCGGATGCGGCAGTACTTATTTCCGTGGAGGATGAAGACTGGCAGGACGCCATAGAGCTTGCCAGACGTTTCTACGATATCGGTATTAAAATCTACGCGACTAAGGATACGTCGGGGGCTATCAACAGGTCCGGAATAAAGGCGGTTACGGTCGCGAACGTTTACGAAAACGATGAGATTTACAGGCTGATTGACAACGGAATTATTGACTACGTAATATACACTGGTGCTGTTAAAGACGACACCGTGGGAGACTACAGAATAATTAACCGTAAGGGAATGAACGCGGGCGTGCCATGCCTTACATCTCTTGACACGGCTATGGCTCTGACTGAGATTATTTCGAGTAAATACAATCTTTACAATACGGAGCTTGTTGACATCAACAACATGTAAGCATCGGTAAAAAAAAGGTCACCCTTACGGGTGACCTTTTTTATTTTATTTCAACTTAGCTGATCTATTCCTTTTTTAATTCTTGAGAGTGAGTCCTCGCGACCGAGGATGGCAGCAAGCTCTATGCCTCCTCCGGGGCTGACGGGTACACCGGAAAGCGCTACGCGCAGAGGCCAGAGCATGTATCCGTTCTTGACGTCCAGCTTTTCTATCAGGGCAAAGAGCGCTTCGTGAATGGTTTCGGTGTCCCACTTGTCAAGAGATTCCAGAACAGGAAGCATAACCTGAAGGGACTCAAGCGAAGTTTCGGTGTTGGTCTTCATTTTTTTGTGCTCGTAAAGGCTGTTATCGTATTCGGGAAGAATATCGATAAATGACAGTCTTTCGGGAATGTCGCCGAAGAATTCGGTACGGGGTGACAGTGCAGCGCACAGTACATCAAAATCGATATCTTCGCGGGATACGGCCTGCTTTATAAACGGCATAGCATGTTCTTTATATTCTCCGGGACTGAGTCTGCGGATATATTCGGCGTTGATGTATTTCAGTTTTTCGGGGTCGAATATTGCGGGACTCTTGCTGATGCCGGATACATCAAATTCGGCAATAAGCTCATCGAGGGTAAACATCTCGGTTTCACCCTTTGGCGCCCAGCCCAGCAGGGCAAGGTAGTTTATAATTGCGGCAGGTAGATATCCTTTTGCAGCAAGATCCTGGTAGCTTGCATCGCCATTGCGCTTGGAAAGCTTGTTGTGCTCGTCCTTCATAACGGGGGCGCAGTGGATGTATTCAGGAACGTCCCAGCCGAAGGATCTGTAAAGCAGATTGTATTTAGGTGTGCTGCTGAGGTATTCATTGCCGCGGACGACGTGTGTAACGCCCATTAGGTGGTCGTCGACGACGTTTGCGAAATTGTAGGTGGGCATGCCGTCGGATTTGATAAGAATCTGGTCCTCAAGCTCGCTGTTCTCAACCTCAATATGACCGTACACAAGATCATCGAAGCTTGTGACGCCTTCGCGGGGCATCTTCTGGCGAATTACAAAGGGATCTCCGTTCGCAAGATGGCGGGCAACCACGTCCTTTGAAAGACCGCGGCAGAAACCGTCGTAGCGAGTAACTTCCTCCTCGAATGTATCATGCTGCAGACGGGCCTCAAGTTCCTCCTTCGCGCAGAAGCAGTAGTACGCACCGTCAAGCTCTACAAGCTTTTTTGCGTATTCAAGATACATTGCCATGCGCTCGCTTTGGATATACGGACCATAATCTCCGCCTACGTCGGGACCTTCATCCCAGTACATGCCGGCGTCCTTCAATGTGCTGTATATTATGTCAGTGGCACCATCAACATAACGCTCTCGGTCGGTATCCTCAATACGGAGGATAAAGCAGCCGTTGTTGTGACGGGCAATAAAATATGCGTACAGTGCGGTACGCAGGTTTCCTACATGCATATAGCCCGTGGGACTTGGGGCAAAACGTGTACGAACAGACTTCAATTTAGTTTCCTCAGCTTTCTATTTTAGACAAATGTCATTGTATCTATACAGGCAGTATTTGTCAATTGACTGAATAATGCACTGAATATATAATATCATAGTGTCCGTAATTACATACGAAAGAAAAGGTGTTTAAAATGGAAGAAATCACAAAGCCCCGCGTCCTCAGCGGTATACAGCCCACCGGAGGTTTTACTCTGGGCAACTATATCGGTGCGATATACAACTGGCGCAGGATGCAGGACGACAATGATTGCATCTATTTTATAGCCGACCTGCATTCCCTTACTGTGCGCCGTGAGGCCGCAGAGGTTCGCCGCAGTGTCCGAGAGGCGGCCGCTATGACCCTTGCATGTGGTGTCGACCCAAAAAAATCAATATTGTTCATCCAGAGTGACGTTCCCGCCCACTGCGAGCTAAGCTGGATTCTTTCCTGCTATACACAGTTCGGCGAGCTAGGCCGCATGACACAGTTCAAGGACAAATCCGCTAAACACCCCGAAAACGTCAACGCCGGCCTGTTTACATATCCCGTGCTTATGGCCGCCGACATTCTCATATACAACACGGATCTTGTGCCCGTAGGCGCGGATCAGCAGCAACATATCGAGATAGCACGTGATATCGCTACCCGTTTTAACAGTATCTACGGCGATGTTCTCAAGGTTCCAGATGGATTTATTCCCAAGGGCGGCGGGCGCGTAATGTCTCTGCAGGATCCTACCGCCAAGATGAGCAAATCTGATGAGAACGTTAACGCCAAGATTATGCTCACAGATGAGTCCGGCTCCATAATAAAGAAATTTATACGCGCCGTTACCGACAGCGACAACTGCGTACATGCATCCGAGGACAAGCCAGGCATACTCAATCTTATGACAATTTATTCGGTACTGTCCGGAAAATCCTTCCCCGACATCGAAAAGGAATTTGACGGACGCGGCTACGGTGATTTCAAAGCAGCCGTTGGCGAATGCGTAGCGACCGAGCTTGAGCCTATCCGCACCGAGTACAAGCACATACTGACTGACAAAGCTTATCTTGACGGTATATTAAAGGATGGCGCGGAAAAGGCGTCCTATATCGCCAACCGCACGCTTCACAAGGTTCGTCGCAAGGTCGGTCTTGAGTAATTTATTATAATACCCGTACCGGGGCGTCCGTCCGGCGCCTCGATACGGGCGATTGACTTTGAGTTTGCCTCGGTGTTATAATTTTCGGGCGGAATAAAAATAAAAATGGGCTTGTAGCTCAGTTGGGAGAGCGCCGCGTTCGCAACGCGGAGGTCGAGGGTTCGAACCCCTTCAGGTCCACCAACAGAAAAGCACGTAACCATGGGCATTTGCCGGGTTCACGTGCTTTTTTATTTTTGTCTTATTTTGAAAATTGTCCGCCAATTGTCCGCCAATTGTCCGCCGATTTATTCATAACGATACAAAACGATAAAAACGCTGAATATAGCCTTCGCAAATTGAAGGGAGGATAAAAGAAGACATGGTTTGCAGTCCCTGGTAGAATGAATATGCGACACACGGCTTCTGCCAGCATATGCCAGCGCCGCCGATCTGATCAGATCATTCGAGATTTTCAAACGCCCATGCGGTCAGTTCGTTAAGAGAGGGATGGATGACCATGGCGTTCAGGATGGGCTCATAGGTGTCGAGTGACGGGCACATCATTCGCAGCGCGTCAATGGATATACGATCGGTGGTCCGCGCTTTCTTGTCGGTACATTTATAACCGGCGCTCATCAAATAGACAAAAGGCTGTACCAGCAGGGCCGCTTGAGGGCCCACCACGTGGACGCCCAGTAGCTTTTTGTCTTCGCCGACAAGAATTTTCGCAAAACCGTTGTCGTCGGCCCCGTTCGAATACCCCATTTTAATGCCACCCACGATCTTGGAATAATAGTTGCGGCCGACACGATATTTGATGCCTTTCGCCTTGGCATCCCTTTCGGTCATCCCGACATGTGAGACCTGTGGATGCGTATAGATCGCCCATGGAACGGCTTCGTAGCAAGCGGCTTTTTTTTCTTCTGCGGCCGATATCATGTTGTGAATGAGAATGGAGGCTTCATAGTTGGCTTTGTGCCGAAACTGGTATTTCCCGTTGATGTCGCCGATCGCCCAGATATTGTTTTGCGACGTTTCTAGATAATCGTTTGTAACGATATATCCTCTCGGGTCGACGTCGACACCCGCCTGCTCAAGATTGAGCAAATCGCCGTTTGAACGAACACCGGTGGCGATGAAAATCTCTTCACCGGACACAAGGTTTTCCTTCTCCGTGACCTTGTCCATATAAACCAGCGTTTTTTCCTGTCCGCTTCTGCCGGCGGACCGAACACTCGCGTTCGTGATCACCGATATCCCGTTGTTTTCAAATTGCGTTTTCACAAATTCGCTGACTTCCTCTTCTTCGGCGTTGAGAAGTCGCTCTCCCGACTGCAGCACGGTGACTTTTGTGCCGATCGCCGAGAAGATATGGGCAAATTCGGCGCTGATCGGACCGCCGCCGACGATCAGCAGGCTTTTCCACGGGGTATTTGGGAATTTATCGCCGAAAAAGCTCTCGGAGGTCACAAAACCGGTCGCGCTCAAACCGTCGATGTTTGGCACATTGGTCCGTGCGCCGGCGGCAAGTATATAACGGTCGGCCGTAAAGATATCGGAGGTCCCGCCGTCGTTGTAAGTGACCCGCATCGTATTTTTATCGATGAATTTTCCGATACCCCTATAGACGGTCAGACCATCTGTTTCGCGCAGCCGTTTTTCAATACTCTCATTGTGCGATATCTGTTCCCACATACGGTCCGAAATACGGGTCCAGTCCACCGCCGGCGGCGAAAAATCAAGGCCAACACGTTTGGCAGCCTGCGCTTCCCGGATAAGATCCGCCGGGTAGACCAGCATTTTTGAGGGAATGCAGCCTTTTGTGAGGCAGGTGCCCCCGAATTTGTCTTTTTCTACTATCGCGCAGGACATTCCCTGTTCCAGCGCGGCCTCCAGTACCATCAGCCCCGCGCCGCTTCCTACAACAACCAAATCATAGTTTTTCATACAATTCTCCTTTGCATGCGATACCGAACGAGCACAATATTGATTTATTCTATTATATATACTATAAGATGAAAATAACAACAAGTCAGCATTGTGAAGGGTGATGCCACTCTGCCCGACACTCTGTAAAACGGGCTGCCGCCGAATCGGACGGCTGCAGATTCCGCTTTGTTATTTAGTAGTTTATTTGTATTAATTAGCCCTTTGTTTTCTCTAAATACCTTGCCTAAACCTTGCCCCTAAACCTTAGCAAAATCTTAGTGTGTCCAATATTATTTAGCCCTTTGTTCCTATGGTTGTAAACTCCTGTAAAGCCTGTTCTGATACTCTCAAATATTTGCCAATTTTAACGGCCTTAAGCTGGCCTTTGCTGATCCATGTATATAGGGATCTACGGGTTACTTTGAGTATGCCCGCTATCTCGTCAAGTGTGTACATTTTTATCTCTGCCATTGTTATTCATCTCCCCTTGTTTCTTCCTCTAGAATAGAGTGTATCAGCTTGTTTACACTTCCGCAAGGGTAAACGAATTAGCTGAAGGGATGGACCGGGAGGCAATATTATCAGCGGAAGCCCTTCTTCGTTTTTATTCTGAAGTTATACGGAATCCTGATGCCCCATTGGGGGCAAAGCTGAAGGCAAGTGAATTGATGGGGAAACATTACATATTGTTCACAGATAAAACAGTTCATCTTCAAGAAGAACCCTTCGAAATTGTTATAAAAACAATATGAAAATTGTCCGCCGATTGTCCGCCGATTTATTCATAACGATACAAAACGATATGCGAAGATAAGAGAAGATAAAACGCGGAAAGCACTTAACGGTGGGCATTTCATGGCAACGATACAAAACGATAAAAACGCTGAATATAGCCTTTGCAACGCGGAGGTCGAGGGTTCGGGTTTCTTGTTCTTATCAAGAATATAGCTTTGTATACATCGTCTCTGTTCTATACAGTTACGTGAATCAATGGTAACTTGAAATATTCAGGGACAAGATCAGCGAGCCATTTTCTCGTGTACTTCACCGTGAATCAAGCTCCTTTTCCGTCTTTTCTGCATGGCGGCATACGCCCCCAGCGGAAGTATTCCGCCGACAGTAAAAATCGCAAGATATGCCAGAAGGAAAATGGGGTACGGTACCGCGCTGTAGATTTTATCGAATACCGGTAACTGCGAAGCGTGAAAGGGTGAGATGAAAAACAGATCCAGACCTCCGCCGATCCCGGCATAATACGTAATAATGTCCGCCACCACGGCGACCGTCACCAGGACAATAAACACCCGAAACGCAGAGACAAGCGTTTTTACGCTGAAAGTTACCTGCCCGTAGAGAATTAACAGGACGCCCATTACCACCATCAATCCGTGATGGACCATGGTTTGTACGTTAATCAAAACCTCTTGCGTGAACACAGTAGACGGATACGCCATGACAGCAATGCCAGCTGACAAGCCATATGTAGCCAAAAAACAATGGATACTGTGAGCCAGCTTTTCATTCCCGGTGACTCCGGCAATCAGCGCTACGTACATAGGTGTGGAACAGAACTGGAACGGAAAAGCGTACCACTGATACACCCATTTTTCGCCGGAAAAGCTGAAGGAAAATTGCTTATATAGTTCAAATGCAAACATGATGATTGAAAATGCAAGCAGCATCCGTTTAATGTTTACCCGGGCGACATCAGCAAGTATAATGGCCGCCAGTATAACCATAATGGCAAGCAAATGAAACCAGCCGTACATTGTTGGTTTCGGCATTTCAAACTGCAAAAAGTGGATAACGATTTCTAAAAGTTTCATGGTATGTGTTTCTCGAATCGGAACATTCCTTCAAATTGTTTATCATCTTAACATTCCCAGTCAGTGCCATGCGGGTCTGGATGATGTCAGCATTACAGTATATGTAAAGATTACAGTATAATCGTGATATCTTAGTATAAAACCATCCTATAGTAAATTACAAAAAAATTATTCAATTATAAGGATTTTACAAAAATCCGGGAAAGCAGCAACGTGCCAATTCTTTCTCTGACGGTGAAAAACAACGACTCCGATCTAGTGCTCAGCTTTTCTGTCGGCGCGGCTGATCATTAGTCAGAGTACACTATAAATTTATACTTGGTGATATTGCCTTGCAAAAGACTAAGTTGATGTTGTATCATCCCAGTATAACCTTTAAAAGGAAAAGCAAATGAAAAACGCTCTTATAACAATATGCGCCAGGAAGGGCAGCGACGAATACAAAAGCAAAAATCTCCGGACGGTATGCGGATACCCTCTGGTGTATTATTCTCTTTCGGCGGCTGATCTGTACCGCAAAAACAGCAACGGCGTCAGCACCGATATTTGTCTCAATACCGACAGTGATGTGCTGGCTGCACTTGTGCTTGAAAAATACCCCGAGGTACACCACATCCGGCGAAGCGCAAAGCTTTCAGGAGAATCGGTCCCGAAGGAGGACGTTTACCGCGACTGCATTTTACATATGGAAAAGAAGCTAAGCAAAAAATATGATTTTTTCATCGATCTCGATATAACGTCTCCTCTGCGCCGGGACACCGATATACAGGGCATCGTGGATCAGTACCTTTCCGACCCTGATGCTGACGTAGTGATGTCAGCAATTGAAAGCAGGCGTAACCCTTACTACAACATGGCCCAGATCGGCGAGGACGGGTTTGCGCGCAGGATAATCGACAACCGAAACACCGCCCTGGTTCAGGCGCCTGTATGTTACGATGTCAACGCGTCACTGTACGTCTTTTCACGCGACTTCCTGATCAACCGGATGACCTTTGACCTGTGGCAGGGGAGGGTCAAGCTTTACAAAATGGCCGAAACCGGGATATTCGATATCGGAGACGACGGCGAGTACATGATGATGGAAGCTCTGGCGTCGTTCCTATTCGAAAATGAGGACGGATACAAGCGGATACGGGACAACATACGAAAATAAAAAAGCAACCGCAGGCTTTAGCCTGCGGTTGCTTTTTTATGAATTTATACAAGCATGGAAGATTCCCATGTATCGGGAGCCTTTATCTCAAACAGATCTGCCACTGTGGGAGCTACATTCGCAAGTCCGTAGGGACCTTCTCCGAATGTGATGTCACGGTCTGCGTTGAAGATGATAAAAGGAACGGGATTGAGGGAATGGGCGGTGCGAACCTCCAGCTCGCCTTTTTTGTTCTTTTCGTACATCTCGTCTGCGTTACCGTGGTCGGCGGTTACGACGAGAGTGTAGCCTAGCTTTTTCGCAGCCTTTACAAGGCGTGCGAGCATCAGGTCGAGGGCGCTCACGGATGTTATGACGGCGTCAAGGTTGCCGGTGTGACCTACCATGTCTCCGTTGGGATAGTTGCAGCGGATAAAGTTGTATTTTCCGCTTGCCATGGCCTCGATTACGTCATCGGTAATTTCGGCGCACTTCATCCACGGCTTGAGATCAAAGCTGATGTTGTCAGAGGGAATCTCGTTGAATGTCTCAAGGTTTTCGTCGAACTTGCTACTGCGGTTGCCGTTCCAAAAATAAGTTACGTGGCCGAATTTCTGGGTCTCGCTAACGGCATACTGGCGCAGGCCGTTTTCGATGAGCAGCTCGCTAAGCGTGTTCTTGATAACCGGGGGATTTACGAGAAAACGTTTGGGAAGCTTGAGGTCGCCGTCGTACTGAAGCATACCGGCGTAGACCACGTCGGGTTTGAGCCCGCGATTGAATCCACTAAACTCCTCGTCGTCGAATGCCATGCTGATTTCCAGGGCGCGGTCGCCGCGGAAATTGAACAGAACGACCGAGTCACCGTCGTTGATTCTGCCGATGGGACCGTTGGCGTCAGCGATTACGAACGCAGGAAGATCCTGGTCGATGCAGTCAAGCTCGGCACGGTAGGTGTTGATGGCGTCGGCCGCATTGGCAAAGGCTCGGCCGATACCGTTTACATGGATGTTCCAACCTTCCTCAACCATGCTCCAGTTGGCCTGGTAACGGTCCATTGTAATCTTCATACGGCCACCGCCACTTGCGACGCAGACGTCAAAGGTGTTGTCCTTAAGTTCGGCAATCTTGTTTTCAAGCATCTCTACGTATGTAAGGGCGCTTGTAGCGGGGACGTCACGGCCGTCCAGAAGGATGTGAATCCTTACGCGCTTTACGCCGTCCTGCTTCGCACGCTCCATAAGAGCGAAGAGATGTCTGATGTTGCTGTGAACGTTACCGTCTGAAAGAAGGCCCAGGAAATGAAGCGTCCCGCCCTTGTCCGAAACGGCTGTTACGTCTTTCCAAGCGTCGGACGTGAAGATGGTGCCGTTTTCAATCGACTCGCCGACAAGCTTGGCACCTTGGGAATAAATCTGGCCGCAGCCTAGGGCGTTGTGACCGACCTCGCTGTTGCCCATGTCGTCGTCGCTTGGGAGGCCTACGGCTGTGCCGTGAGCCTTAAGTTGCGTGTGCGGGCAGTCGGCAAGAAGGCTGTCAAGCGTGGGGGTATGAGCCAGTTTAACGCCATCGCCGATGCCGGTTTTGGAGATGCCTACACCGTCCATAACGACGAGCAGTAGGGGTTTTTTACTCATAAAAACGCCTTTCATTATTTGCTGGCAGCTTCTACGATGGCAGCAAAGTCATTGGGTTTGAGGGAGGCGCCGCCGATAAGGCCGCCGTCAATATCGGGCTGGCCGAGAAGTTCAGCAGCGTTTGCGGCGTTCATGCTTCCGCCGTACTGGATTGTGAGGCAGGCAGCGCAGTCTTCGCAGTACAGACCGGCAATAAATTTACGGATGAGGCCGCAAACTTCCTCTGCCTGCTCAGCAGTGGCGGTTTTGCCTGTACCGATGGCCCAGATGGGCTCGTAGGCGATGATGATGTTCTTAAGCTCTTCGGCGGTTACACCCTCGAAGGCCTTGGTAACCTGGCCGGAAACCAATTCGGCGGTAATGCCGGCCTCGCGTTGCTCAAGGGATTCGCCTACGCAGACGATGGGCTTGAGACCTACGGCCAGAGCGGCGCGCAGACGGAGGTTGACGGTTTCATCGGTCTCTCCGAAATACTGACGGCGCTCACTGTGGCCGAGGATGACGTATTCAACACCGATCTCTGTGAGCATGCTTGTAGAGATTTCACCGGTGTATGCGCCGGATTCCTTGAAATGGACGTTCTGGGCACCGACATGGATGTTGCTGCCCTTTGCGGTCTCAACGGCTACTGCAAGGTCAACGAAGGGAACACCTGTGATTACAGTGCAGCCTGCGTCCTTTACCAGAGGGATGATAGCCTCGATTAGAGCCTTTGCCTCGGAGGGGGTCTTGTTCATTTTCCAGTTGCCGGCGATAACGGCGGCGCGTTTGGATTTATCCATAGTATTATTCTCCAGAAATGCTGTTAGTTTATTTGTGTATTATTTGTTAAAACTTGTTTGTCCTGTATGCAGTCAATGCCGGGCAGGACTTTTCCTTCAAGATATTCGAGGGATGCGCCGCCACCTGTGCTGATGTGGCTCATTTTGTCGCTGAAGCCCATCTGAATAACAGCAGCTGCGCTGTCACCGCCGCCAATAACCGTGGTAGCGTCCGTATCAGCCATGGCCTTTGCAACGGCAAGTGTACCTTCTGCAAGGACGGGGTTCTCAAATACCCCCATAGGTCCGTTCCATACGACGGTCTTGGCATCCTTAATGGCCTCTGCGAACAGAGTGCGGGTCTTGGGACCGATATCCATGCCCATCTTGTCGGCTGGAATGGCGTTGCTGTCTACTACAGTATTCTCGATGGGTGCGTCGATGGGATTGGGGAAGGAAGCAGTAACAACGGTATCGATGGGGAGGAGGAGCTTGACGCCCTTTTCCTCGGCCTTCTTCATCATGTCGGCGCAGTAGTTGATCTTTTCGGGATCGAGCAGGGAAGTACCGACCTCATAGCCCTTTGCCTTCAGGAAGGTATAAGCCATACCGCCGCCGATGATAAGTGTGTCGACCTTGTTGAGGAGGTTGTCGATGACGTTGAGCTTGTCAGCAACCTTGGCACCGCCCAGGATGGCGACGAAGGGACGTACGGGATTGTTAACGGCGTTACCGAGGAACTCGATTTCCTTGTTCATCAGGTAACCTACGGCTGTGTCCTTAATAAAGTCGGTGACACCGGCTGTGCTGCAGTGAGCGCGGTGAGCGGAACCGAAAGCATCGTTTACGTATACATCGGCGAGTGAGGCGAGCTCTTTGCTGAACGCAGGAACATTCTTGGTTTCCTCTTTGCGGAAACGGGTGTTCTGCAGAACGACGATGTCGCCGTCCTTCATAGCGGCGATGGTTGCGCGGGCATTGTCGCCTACTACGTTGTCGTCATCGGCGAAGACTACGTTTTTGCCCATCAACTTGCTGAGGTATTCGGCAACGGGAGCAAGGCTGTACTTTGCATCAGGGCCCTCGGGTTTACCGAGATGGCTGCAGAGAATGACGCGCCCGCCGTTCTCAATAAGCTTTTCGATGGTGGGGAGAGCAGCGCGGATACGGTTGTCGTCAGTGATGACGCCTTCCTTCATGGGTACGTTGAAATCAACGCGTACCAGAACTTTTTTGCCGCGGACGTCAAGATCTTCAACGGTTACTTTGTTAAGTGCCATAAGTATTTCTCCTGTTTCTTAATATTTGTAATATATAAACAACTACAGCAATTATATTATGTTTACATTGTATAATCAAGAATGATTGACAAATACTTAACACTGGTTGCGGAGCCCGCAAAACGGTGTTATCTTTATAAAACCAGAGGTAAAAATGCGTATAACTAAGGACAAACTTTCGGCTGATTGCTCCGAATGCGAACGGGTCGCTTGTCTGCAGCGTGCTCCTTCAGGGCATCGGTACCACGTCGGACGAGGAACCGGAGCTCAGGATGTGCGAATTCTTCGCGAAGAGACCCTGCCCCGAAATTATCAGGTGCTACGCTGACATATTTGAAAAATATTTGGAGAAGACATTTTAGTTCGTTGCCTTTTGGCACTTAAAAATGTACAATAAGTTTAACTATATAAAAAATTTGAGGCTGATATGGAAAAACGTACCGAGGAGATTCTGGCAAAGGCCTGCCGTATTCATTTTGTGGGTATCGGTGGTTCCGGAATGTTTCCGCTGGTAGAAATACTGCACAACGATGGCTATATTATTACTGGAAGTGACGTCATCGAAGGCAGCATAATAGATTACGAAAGGGCAATGGGCATAGAGGTCCATATAGGCCACGACGCGGCAAACGCCGTCGGTGCCGATGCCATTGTAGTTACCGCCGCCCTTCTTGCGGGCAACCCCGAGGTTGCCTATGCTGAGGAGCACGATATTCCCATAATCGAACGTGCCGAACTTCTGGGCTGGACTACGGTGCATCTGGGCGATTCATACTGCGTAAGCGGTACGCACGGAAAAACCACGACTACTTGCATGCTTACGTCGATATTTATGGAAGCCGGACTCGACCCCTCCTGCGTAATCGGAGGAAAGCTTCCTCTTATCGGTGGATACGGCCGCCGTGGCAGTGGGAGCATGATGGTTGTCGAATCCTGCGAGTTCAAGGATACTTTCTTGCATCTCTCGCCCACATACCCAATCATTCTTAATGTCGACGCTGACCATCTGGATTATTTTGGAACCCTAGACGGTGTAAAGAAATCCTTCAGGATTTTCGCCGGAATGGCGAAGGATGCTGTAATAGCTAACGGAGACGATGCCAACACGCTTGACACCCTCAGCGAAATAGATAAAAAGGTCATTTATTTCGGTACCGGCCAAAACTGCAACTACCGTATTTCTGATATTAAGAAGGGCGACAAGGCGTTTTATTCCTTTACTCTTACCTCGCCTGACGGTCGCTCCGAAAGCTACACGCTCGGTGTACCCGGTGAACACAATGTTTACAACGGCGCGGCCGCGGTTACAGCGGCCGTTATCGCGGGGGTGGAACCCGACGCCATTCGCCGCGGATTTAAAAATTTCCACGGTGCTGGACGTAGATTCGAGATTCTTGGCGAGTTTGACGGCATCTCCTTCGCGGACGACTACGCCCATCATCCGACAGAATTACGTGCTACACTTGACGCGGCCAAGGAAATGGGATATTCACGTGTAATCGCCGTTTTCCAGCCCTTTACTTTCTCACGCACAAACCTGCTGCTCGACGATTTCGGCGAAGCTCTCCGCAAAGCCGATATCACTGTCCTTTCAGATATCATGGGATCTCGCGAAATCAACACTATAGGAATTACATCCGGAGACCTCCAAAAGCTTATTCCCGGATGCACCTGGCTTCACACCTTCCCCGAGATATGCGATAAAGTTCTTGAAATTGCAAAGCCCGGCGATCTTGTAATCACTCTCGGATGCGGAGATATCTACAAGGCGGCCAATTTGATGGTGAACAAATGCAGGAAATAAAACAAATAATCAAACAGTTCGATCTTCCGGCAGAGCTTTCCTCCGTACGTACTGCGTTCGACAGTCGGTACGAAAGTTACCTTGCCGATTTTGCCGACGGGACCTCTGTACGCCTCCAGCGTCTGCCTGTTCTTGCCGGCGTCGGAGAGAAGATAATGCGCAACATCGCCGAGATTACAGAATACCTCAAATCGACCGGAATGCAGAACGACCCCGACGTTATCCGTTTTGTTAAAACACGCAGAGGAGAATACTGCTATATTGGCAGTGACGGTCTTTGGAGAGGCGTGTATTACAACAACCGCGTTCATCCTCCTTTCGATGAGGATCCCGCTGTTGTGGCGCGGGGCCTAGGGAAAAGTATAGGCATGTTCCAGGCAAAGCTCAATGGAATGCCCGCCGTAAGAATATCCCCGACAGACCCAAATCTTCACGACACCCTTGCAATATTTTCCATGTTTCAGGACACGGTATCCGGAGCGGATCAGATTCTCTGCGGCGAGATACAGCAGGAGCTCGGGTACGCCCAGCGCCAGCAGAATATGTGTAGTGCCCTGATAAAAATGGACCTTCCCTTCAGGATAATCAACAATGAGGTTACTGCGGACAAGCTTCTGCTTGACAACGAAACCGGAGAAGCCGCAGGCCTCTGCTCCTACGACGGGGTGATGCCAGGTGCGGTGGCATACGATTTCGGGATAGGCGCGGCAGATACCTGCTTTACCGGCCTGGATTCAGGAGACTCCTTCCGTGGAGCCGTGTTCGATGTGCATCTGTTCAGGGAATTCTCCACGGGTTATATTTCCGGTGCTGGCAGCATGCTTACGGCGGAAGAGACCGAATCGCTTCCCCTTGGTTTGATAGTTATACCCCTCGAGCAGGGATTGAGATATCTTACTCAGTACATGAAAAATTCTGCGGACCTGTCACTGCGCACTGGTGCAAGGCGCTGCCTCAAGCTTTGCAACCTTGCCCAGCTCAACTACCAAACGATACGCGAAATCATCAATGCGGCTTCTTCGCAATACCGATAAATGAATTAAATACCAAAAAAGCGGCCCCCGAGGGCCGCTTTTTATTTGATATCAGTTTTACGCGAAATGAAGCAAGGAATTCGCTACGTTGAAATAGATAACAAGCGAAAGGGCGTCAACTATGGTGGTGATGAAAGGTGAGGACATTACGGCGGGATCGAGACCGACTTTTTTGCTTATCATGGGGAGGATGCCGCCCACTGTCTTAGATACCAGAGTGGTGCAGATCAAAGTAATGCTTACGATAAGTGCTACCGTTACACCGACGCGGTCGAGGAATATCAGCTTGAGAAAGTTGACGGCTGAAAGGCAGGTTCCGCAAAGAACGGCGACTCGTATTTCTTTCCAGATGACTTGAGGAAGGTCTGTAAACTCTATCTCGCCCAGCGACAGACCGCGGATTATGGTTACCGAGGCCTGCGAGCCACTGTTGCCGCCTGTGTCCATAAGCATGGGAAGAAATGCCGTAAGCACGGCGTAGACCGAAAGGGCGTTTTCATAATTGCGAATGATAAGGCCGGTGAAAGTGGCCGATACCATCAGTAGAAGAAGCCAGGGTATGCGAATTTTGAAAAGATCCCACACACGCATTCTCATATACGGTTTATCGGAAGGGCGGATAGCGGCCATCTTTTCAATATCTTCGGTGACCTCTTCCTGCATGACGTCAATGGCATCGTCAACGGTGATGATGCCGACAAGACGATTTTCTCCGTCAACAACCGGCAGTGCAATAAAGTCATATTTTGAGAATATCTGCGCAACGGATTCCTGGTCGTCGGTGGTGGTAACGCTTATCACGTTTTCCTTCATGATGTCACCTACGACATCCTCGTATTCTGCGAGGAGCAGATCCTTTACAGACACCATGCCCAGAAGCTTACGGTTGCGGTCGGTGACATAGCAGGTGTATATGGTTTCCTTGTCCACACCGGTGGTGCGGATTCGCGAGAAGGCCTCAGCCACAGTCAAGTCCCTTTTTAGGTCCACATACTCGATGGTCATGATGCTTCCGGCACTGTCTTCGGGATAATTGAGAAGCTGGTTGATGCTCTTGCGAGTGTCCTGGTCAACGTTGCGCAGCATGCGCTTTACGACGGTGGCAGGCATTTCCTCGATTATGTCAACGGTATCGTCCAGGAAAAGCTCGTCCAGAACCTCGTGAAGTTCCTTGTCGGTAAAAGCGGAGATGAGATCCTGCTGTACGTCGGGGTTCATCTCAACAAAAACCTCGGCGGCGATCTCCTTGCTCAGTATACGGTATACTAAAAGCAGCTGCTCGCGGCTGATTTCCTCGTGGGTAATCATGTCGGTGAGGGTCGTAGCGATATCTATGGGGTTGTAGTCAACAAGGATATACCGCAGCTTCTTTATCTCCCTGTTCTGCAGAAGTTTGAGAATAGTCTCATCGAGCCTGACTTCATCCATAACACAACCTCCGATTATTTTATAATATCAATTCGGAATATCTGGCATAAGATGACATAAAACATACCCGGCGAGCATGAACCCAGCCACTGGAGGGCCGTAGCTTATACTTGCAGGTGTTGGATTGCCAGTATGTATCGCTGGCGCGACATTGCACAGCACGGTAGTGTCGTCGAGGCCGAGTTTCCTGAGCTCTCGGCGCATAACTCTAGCTAGTGGATCTCCGCTTCCCGCGGTCTCAGCAGCGGTGCGGAACACAAATCCTCCGACTGTGACCCGGTTTCCGGTGCCCATACATGAGACAATATTAATATTCTTTGCGCGGCAGTCTTTGATAAGAGATAGCTTGGCGGTGACCGAATCAACAGCGTCGATTACCCAGTTGGGCTTAAGATCCGTAATAATCTCGGCGTTGTTCCGGTCGATACGCACATCCATAGCCGTAATTTTACATTCCGGATTAATGTTTTTTACCCTTATAACGGCTGCATCGGTCTTTTTCATACCGACTGTGTCAAGCGTGGCGAGAAGCTGGCGGTTAAGATTGGTAATATCCACCGTATCGCAGTCAACCGCGATAATATTACCGACCCCTGCCCTTATCAGGGCCTCGAACGCTGCACCGCCGACCCCGCCCAGACCTACTACGGCCACAGTAGAGTCAGCGAGTGCGTCAAGATTGTCTCGCCCAATCAGGGAAAGCTCCCGGTCAAGCCAGTGTGACATATTATTACTCCATAAAAAATAACCCCACCTTGCCGTCTGCAGCCGCTTTAGAACCCGTCCCATAAGACGGTGGGTACATTCGCACCTGTGATTCACGCTTCCTCAGCAAGGAGGCCTGCAATCCACACAGGTAGAACAAATTCCCGATTTAAAGCTTGTCGGATTAAAAAAGGCTGTAATGTATCGTACAAGGCAGGGATATATGTGGTTTTATATCTTAACTAAAAATCAGAATTAGTCCTCGTCTTCGTCCTCTACGTCAAAGTCGTAAAGGTCGCTCAAACGGCTCATGAAAATGTCGCTGATCTCGTCGAACTCGTCGTCATCCTCTATTAGTTCGAGAATCTCCTCATCATCCTCGGCAACAATCTTCATGATAACGAGATTACCGTCGTCTTCGAGAAGTTCCTCAGCGTTTTCGAGGCTTGCGATCAGGGCAACATAAGTGTTATCCTTGTGCTCAAGCGTGTCGACCAACTCAAATTCATGGTCCACGCCGTCCTCATCGGTAAGTGTGATAAGGTCAGCGGTAAATTCGGCGCCTTCATCTATATTATGATTTCCGGTATCTTTGTCGCTCATGTCTGCATTCCTTTCATATCGGTTTCTGCACGTTTATTCTATACCCACGGAGGTTTTAAAGTCAATTGTAATACTTGTTTTTAGTCTTCGATTGGGGTATATTTTTAAAAAAAGAAGAGAGGCATCCTATAATGAAAAAAATTCCGGCAATTACCGTTGCCATACTGCTGATATGCATACTGATGACTGCCTGCTCCTCCAAAAAAGAAGAACCGGTCACCGACGGGCCGATGCAACTGCGCACCCCCTGCGAAGGCGATACGGTTGCGATAATCAAGACATCTATGGGCGAGTTCGGTGTAGCCCTATTTCCTCAGTACGCGCCCAAAACCGTTAACAATTTCGTTACTCTTGCCGAGTCAGGATATTACAACGGACTGCTGATCCATCGCGTAGAAAAGGATTTCGTTATCCAGGGCGGTGATCCCACAGATATCGGAGACGGCGGAAGCAGCGCTACCGGAAAGCCCTTACCCGATGAATATTCGCCCGAACTTCACAATTTCACCGGGTCCGTGGGTATGGCAAAAGAAACTGACGATGCCCTCGGAAGTCAGTTCTATATCATCTGCGGTTCCTCAGTGAACAGCGATGTGATGAATGCTCTAAAGGAGGCAGAGTATCCTCAGGAATACCTGGACGCATACAGTAAAACAGGCGGCTGGCCACAGCTTGACAACCGCTATACCGTTTTCGGCCAGATATACTACGGCCTCGACGTAGCGATGAAAATAAACGAGGTCCAGACAGACGAATATTCACGCCCCGTAAAGGACATCGAAATAGAATCTGTAACAATCAAATAATACTCCTGAGAAAAAGGATAATACAATGAATTTCGCGCTGTCCCTTTCGGTCGTTTTGCCTCTCTGCATTTACATTGCAATCGGAATTTTAAGCAAAAAGCTCGGCCTGCTCGACCCGGAAACCGTGCTGAAAATGAACAATTTCCTGTTCAGGACCATGTTTACGGTTTTCATGTTCCAGAATGTATACAACGCCGGATCCCAGCTGAACGGCAGCAATTTCGGCCTTCTGGCTTTCATGCTGGTGTTCGCTCTTGCGATATTCACCCTGCTTGTAATTCTTGTGCCGGTATTTGAAAAGGATTGCCGCCGCAGGCCGGTTATCATCCAGGGTTGCTTCAGGGCCAATTCCGTACTCTTTGCCCTTCCCGTTGTCACAGCGCTTTGCGGTCCCGAGAATGTAGGCTCGGCCTCAATATGCGTTGCTATTCTCGTCCCGATATATAATATTCTTTCGATCGTTATTTTCGAGGTGTACCGCGGGGGCAAAGTCTCCTTCGGAAACATGTTTAAAAATATTATTACCAATCCTCTGATTATAGGCGCCATCGCCGGTGCGCTTGCATATGTCCTACATATCACTCTGCCAGACCCGGTGGCAAAAGCGGTATCAAGCCTCAGTTCAATGACGACACCTATGGCTCTTATCATTCTGGGTGCGGGTCTGTCTGTCGGAAACATACGTAAGGACATCAGGGCGCTTATCACTGTTTCGGTCATTAAATTGATTTTTATCCCCGCTGCCGCGGTGTTAATAGGAAGTGCTCTGGGGTACAAAGGCGTCCAGCTTGTAACGGCCTTTTCCATCACATGCGTCCCTACGGCCGTATCCACATACAGCATGGCCGTAGCTATGGAGGGTGACGGAGAGCTTGCCGGAGAAATAGTTGCTTTCACAACGCTGGCGTCGCTGTTCACCGTTTTCATCTGGGTGAACATTCTCTCTGCTACCGGAATCGTATAGCAATTAAAAATTCAAAGTAATATCACATGCGGATAAATAAATAAGCGCCGGGAAATCAATCCCCGGCGCTTATTAGTTATTTCAGTTTCAGTTTACGCTGAAGAGGACCTCGCTGTCGCCTGTAACGGTAGGCAGCTTGCCGTCCCATTTTTCAATTTTCTGATATTCCAGAATCACGTCGGAAAGGGAATCGCTGATTGCACGGTTGGCCCCCGCTTCGGCCTCGGCGCGGATTCGGATAGTCTCTGCCTCCGCTTCGGCGTTGGTGATGGAAGTCTGCTTTTCGGTCTCAGCCTTGAGCAGCTGTTGCTGAGCAACCTGTTTTTCCTCAATAGCGTTGATGAAAGCCTCGCTGAAGTCGAAATTTATAATATTTACGTCGGTAATGTACAGTCCGATATCGTTGAGTTTTTCGTTGAGACCGGCAATAAGACCTTCGGAAATCAGAGCGCGGTTGGTTACGCTTTCCTCGGCAGTGTAATTGGCTGTAGTTGCTTTGAGAACTTCGTTGACGGCGGGAATCACAAGAATGGTTTCGTAATTGGCACCGATGTTTTTGTATATACTGTTGGACTTTGCGGTATCAACACGGTAGTTGATAGCCAGAGTGGTATCAACGGTCTGAAGGTCGCGGCTGAAAGCCTCAGTCTCGACCTCAAGTTTGACGATGCGGTTGTCTATACGGATGATTTCCTGAATTAAAGGAACTTTGAAGTGAACGCCCTCCTGAAGAACATTCTCGGTAACCTTGCCAAGATTCACCACAACGCCGGTATGGCCGGCGGGTATGATGGTAAAGGAATTGGTCAGGATAAGGACGATGATTACTATCGGAATAAGGATAAATATAACTTTACGGATGCGAGGGTCACGGTAGTTTGTATAATTGTTGTTTTCGTTCATTGATTATTCTCCTTTGTGCGTTTGAACGTCGCGGCGAAGCTTCGTTGAGTGCATTATACAGGATATTACTGGAAAAAACAAAATATCCAGCCGGACAATTGCCAAGAAGCAGCTTTCAAATCCATCCATGAAATGAAAAAGTCGAGACACATGTAGAGCTTCCGCTTTTTCAGAAGTTATCAAATTTCGTCTATGTTATCATTCAGGAACTGCTTGGCATACTATTCTTCCTTTATTAGTATTTCTATGTTATGTTTTAAGTGGTTTTTTCTACGTTTCCTCTTCCATTGTCTCCAGAAGAAAGCTTACCGGACGAAAACCGTCATTGCATGAGATCATGGCAGACCTCTTGTTTTTCATCCATCCGTCATATAAATCTGTGCCACCATGTGAAAGGGTCATAACAAACGCAGAAATACTATCCCATGCGCTATCACAGAATCCCTGCGGCTTCCGCCAGCCATTTGCTATGAACACCTGCCCTATTTTCATGTCACAGGCGTGCTCTATGGGATTTTCATACTGTTCAATGAGATCTTTATAGTACGCCGTTTTCATTACAGTGATTTTGATTTTTTTCATATGGTTTGATAGCCCCCCTTATGACAGGTGTTTATAGTCCGTCTCTTTTTTGAAGTAAAGCTGACATTATATTCCTATGTATAATTGCCGGTTGTTTGGCAATATTTTGGATTCGCAACGATTTTGGAGAAATCATTAATTCACATTAGTCAATGTAAAAGGAGGGGTAGTTAATGTGGCGTAAAATAATTGCAATAATTATTGGATTAGTAACAGGTGCAGTATTAGGTATAATAATCGGGCTTTTCATAGGCGCTATCATAGGCGGGAACTTTATGACTTCCTTCCAGTTTAACGGGGTACAAGGATATGAAGCGACTGGTCAAATCGGAGCTCTTATCGGCGTTATTATTGGACCTGTATTGGGGATTATAGCTGCATTGAAAATTGCCGGCCATAAGGGGAAGAAATAAGAGGAAACATAGGTTTCTTCATTTTACCTCAAATATTATTCATCGTTTTTGCATTTTACGATAGCTTCTGTCACATCTTTTATTACAATTTCACCATTTTGATTGTAAACATCAACAGAAACTTCAACAAGACCGTTTCTTTCACTGCGTTTTAAAAGTTTAGTTATTGTTACTTTACCGGTGAGAATATCATTTGCATAAACTGGTTTTATCCATTCTATTTTTGTGGACTTTCCTGCGAGCAATTCCTTGCTAAAAAAGTCAACCTCAAGATATTTTGCCCAAACCGACATAAAGGACATTACGCCGGGTGCAATAAGTTCGCCGAAAGATGTGCTTTTAGCATACTTGTCATCGGTATGAAGCGGGATATTATCATAATCACGGGCAAAAGCCATCATTTTTTCTTTTTCAATGACGGCAGGAGCAGTATCTACTGTCATACCAAGTTTAAGTTCATCAAAATACATCGCAATACCTCTTTTTAAAAGCATGTTCCACAGATTTTCAATGGTGATAAAATAATGTTTATGAACTCTCTTGTTTGCTATAGTATCAGACACATCTGGATTGTACAAGTTCATGTACTCTCTACATACCAAAACGAGCAACCGGTACCCGTGACTACTGAACGTTTGTGCAATAGGCAAACCATTTTATTTAGTTTCAAATGTTAAAAAAGGAGAGGAGACTTGAATATGATACTTACCGAATCTGATCTTTCGTGTGGTATTCGCAAACTAGGAGTACATGAAGGAATAACTCTGGAAGTCCACTGTTCCCTTAGCAAATTTGGATATCTGGAAGGTGGCGCCGAAACAGTTATTAATGCTCTCACCGAGGCGGTGGGAATTAACGGTGCGATCGTAATGCCATCGTTTCGCCTCTCTCCCAATATGCCACTAACAGATGAAGATCGGGAATTAGGGTTGACAATGAAAATCCGTATTTTATCTGAAAACGAAAGTTGTTCTGCTATGAGCACTGTTTCTGATGCTTTCCGCCAAAGACCCGATGTGATAACTGGAGAAGGCATCTTCCGTGTATCTGCTTGGGGTAAGAATGCTGATAAGCATTTAAAAGGCTTACAGTACCTGATTGACCATGATGGATATGCGCTGCTTCTCGGTGTCGATATTTACAGCTTATCAGCAATGCATTATGTCGAAGATGCTTTACCATACGAAATTCGCGACCGATTCAAACCATCTGATGAAGCCAGGTTTAAATATCCTGAGGAGCATTGGATGATTGAAGCGTGGTCGCCAGATGCTAAACCTTGGTACAAAATTCAGGATGAAGCGTATAGAAAAGGTTTTATTACCGACGATTACATCGGTAATTCTAAGTGCATGTTTTTCAAAGTGCGAACAATTATCGATTTATACCGTCAAGCTTTAATGGAGTGTCCGCTTGAACTTTATGGGCTTCGCTAGTCTTTCCACCTCAACTATGGTTGGGGTGATTATTCCCTTTATAATACCTTGACGTTTGGCTGCTAGTCTTATTTGTATTAAGAAAAGCACCTATCGTTTCCGACAGATGCTTTTGTTGATACTACTGTGTGTCTTATTGTTTTTCGTTTACCGCTATCCAGATTTCGCATGTGTAATTAGGATCCTGTGTATCAGCAGAAGGATATACCTCAAGCTCTACACCGCTACCGTATTCATAGTTGCTCTGTGGGAAAAATTCTGTACAAATCTTCTGATACGTGTCCTTGAAAGCATCAGGCATTTTCCCTTTGCACTGGAACACCGCGTAAGTGTATGTAGGAATTTCTATTACATCAAAACCATTGTCCGTCACTGGTGCACCGTTATACTCCACTCCGATTCCATACGGAAAACCGGAATCCGCCACCTCTCCCGAAAAGCAAATGCCAAGTATGCCTTGAAGGTTGTCAAATTTCGCATATTTGCACAGAGTCTCCATTGTGCCGTTCTGACTACTTTCGTTCCAGAACGCCGAAATGTCGGCTGTTGCAGTATCGCCCTGTGGCTTATTAACCTGTTTCTGTTTGCAAATAATCTTGAATGCATGTTTTGTTTCGATTCTGTAATCCATTGTGTTGCCTCCAGATAAAATCAATTTTACGGACAATCTGGAAAAGGATTTTACATTTCCGCCGCGTCTTGCATCGGTCGGTGTAATTCCGTGAAAGCGCGTAAACGCTCGAGAAAAGCTTTCCGGGGTATCATACCCGTATTTAAGCGCGATGTCGATTACCTTGAAGTCTGTCCGATGTAACTCATCGGCAGCAAGCGAAAGACGGCGCATACGGATATATTCACTGAGAGAGAAACCGCAGAGCATACCAAATATTCTTTGGAAATGAAACGAGGACGAATAGGCTTGCTTCGCCACGGCTTCGTAGTCGATTTCCTCAGTCAGATGAACTTCGGTATAATCCAGCGCTCTCTGTATTCCGGTAATCCAATCCATTCCGAGACTCCCTTCCGTATGATATGATTGTATCAGCAACCACCACACAGCTCTTGACTTTTCGTGCGGTCTGATGTTAATTCTTCTGTTCGAATAAATATATCACAGACAAATGGTGTGTTCTACAGTCAGGATGCTAACCGTCTATGATAATATACTTTCATTGAGATATATGATAATTCACCTGTTATTTAGATCATCGAGGGATTATCGTATGTTCATTACTTTACACACTGTTCAGTATATTGAGGAGGTGTTCTGATGACGAATCTTGAATGGTTACTGCTTGGGGACGAAGTTATAGTACGCTTAACCAAGAAGTATTTACTTGGTGAAGAGGTTGAATACAATAACAACGGCTTAATAGGACGATATCTGGATCTCTATGATAAAGAGACTATGAAATGGGGTAATGGTTACTATGGACCCAAGTGGATTTCTACCAACTATACTCTGCTAGAACTAAAATACATGGAAATTGATCCTGAAAATGATATTTACCAAAATAGTATTAAAAATTACCTGGATTATTTTCATGAGAAGGATATCGAAAAAAAGGGGATTGAACATATGGATTTATGTCACACCGGTATGTTTATCCAGTTACTGTCTTATGGTAAGATTCAGGATAATCGATTGAGCGAAATGATAGATTATGTATTCGATAAAACAATGCCGGATGGAGCATGGAATTGTAGATGGAACCGTCAGCCAAAGCCGAAGATTTCTTCAGTACACACTACAATCAATGTTCTTGAAGGTTTACAGGAATATATTGATAACGGATACGAATACCGTATAGGTGAAGTAGAACAGGCAGTAGAATGTGCGATAAACACGCTGCTAAACAGAAAGTTGATATTCAAAAAAGGAACCAACACCCCAATACATCCAAGTATGGTATCTCATCACTATCCTTTTAGATGGAAATATGATTATCTTAGAGTATTGGAATTCCTTACACGCAGAAAACATCCTCTTGATAATCAGATGAAACCCGCAATCGACCTTCTTCATAGAAACATGAAACACGGCAGATTAACTAAAGGAACAAATATATCCGGAATAGTTCATTTCCCTATTGAATACGAGCGATTTGGCCGCTTCAACACCTTGAGAGCATATATAGTACTGAAAGAATACGTCCCTTCTATTTTTAGAGAAATGATTGAACTCAGCATAGAATGAAATACTGAAAAGTATAATTGATATGTTACTTTGAGACAACAGCATTAAAATGGCTTCTGTGCAATAAAAAACGCCGGCATTAATACAATGCTGGCATTTTTTTCTATTGCGGTTTAAGGATATTGAACTCGAGTATTAAACGGAAAGAAAGAGCAACACCATCGAAGTATTCTTATCGAATTTCCGGGGGAAAAACGGTTTTTCTTGTTATCAAGATAAAAGGAGTTTATCGTCTGCTTCGTCCGAACCGCTGACTTGACTGAAGAGTGCCAGGAGTTGTTCTACGGTAAATTTTTTCTTCTCATCACCGGAGACATCGACCACAATGCGGCCTTCATACATCATTATCAAACGGTTGCCGTAGGTAATGGCATCTTTCATATTGTGAGTAATCATCATAGTGGAAAGGTTATCACGGGAAATGATTTTTTCTGTGATTTCCAGAACCTTAGCGGCTGTTTTGGGATCAAGCGCAGCAGTGTGTTCGTCCAATAAAAGAAGGTCGGGCTTTTTTAAAGTGGCCATCAACAAAGTCAGTGCCTGACGCTGGCCACCGGAAAGCAAGCCGACTTTAGAAGTCAATCGATCTTCCAAACCTAAATCCAAAATATTCAGGACTTCCTTAAAGTGTTCCCGTTCTTCACGGGTAATTCCATTCCGTAGGGTCCGGAGCTTGCCACGCCTGGTTGCAAGAGCCAGATTTTCCTCTATCTGCATATTGGGAGCTGTACCCATCATAGGGTCCTGAAACACTCGGCCAATGTACTTGGCGCGTTTATATTCCGGCAAATTTGTGACATCCACACCGGCAATTGTGATAGATCCTTCGTCCACCGTCCACGATCCGGCTACAGCGCTTAGCAAAGTGGATTTTCCTGCGCCGTTGCCCCCGATTACGGTAACAAACTCTCCGGCTTTGAGATGAAGCGAAACATCACATAGAGCGGTCTTTTCATTAACTGTGCCGGCATTGAATGTTTTATAAATATTCTTCACATCAAGCATTATGTGTGTTTCCTCCCTTATTCATGTGTTTGCTGAAGAATTGGGTCTTCCAGTAAGGGATTGTTAGGGAAATTGCAACAACTGAAGCAGAGAGAAGTTTGAGGAAGTTGGAATTTAGACCCAGATTCAGTACTGCCTGAATCACAACGTAATAAATGATAGCACCAATGGACACGCTAAGAAGCTTCAGCGCGAAATTGTGGAAAATTCTGCCGAAAATCACATCACCGATAATGACTGCAGCCAAACCGATAACGATGGCGCCCCGTCCCATATTGATCTCACTGGCGCTGGTATACTGCGCCAGCAGTGCGCCTGAAAGTGCTACAAGGCCATTGGAAATCACAAGCCCCAACACCTTGTTAGCACTTGTGTTAATGCCTTGAGCACGAGCCATATTGGGATTGGAGCCGGTAGCACGCAAAGAGCAGCCAAGTTCTGTACCAAAGAACCAGTACAAGACGGCGATAAGCACAACAGTAAGAATACCCACTACAAAGATTGGATGACGCCAAATGGGACGATTACCCTTCGCTACATCCTGCACAAAGCGGAGAGACAGCAGCAGCTTATCTAAAGTTTCGCTGTTGGTCACACTGATAGCTACCGTTGCTTTCATTCCCATAATCGCCATATTGACAGAATATAAGCCCAGCTGAGTGAGAATACCGGCAAGAATGGCCGGAATTCCACAAACGGTAAGGAGGATGCCTGTAACAACGCCTGCCAACATACCGGCCAGAACGGCAGCCAACAAAGCCATCCACAGATTCATACCCCCAGTAAACAGCACAACAAACACGGCACCTCCGGTGCAGATTGAACCGTCCACAGTAAGGTCGGCAATATCCAAAACCTTATATGTAATATAAACGCCGATAGCCATAACACCCCAGATCAAACCTTGGGATATGGCTCCCGGCAATGCGCTGAGAAAACCAAGCATATCTAAAATTCCTCTATTCAAAACTGATTCCGAACTATTTAAAAAGCATATATCTGTTATTGCGCTGTAAGGCAGAGAAAGTTAGAACACCACTTTCTCTGCCTTCAGTTCAATAATCATTCTGTAACAATTGCCTCATATCCCTCAAGGATGGTCAAGCCCAGATCATCACAAATCACAGGGTTGTACTTTGAGGTAAAAGTAGGAGCATACTCAATAGGCATTTTACTCACATCAGCTTCGCCGGTGAGGATTTTGGCTGCCATCTTGCCGGTGGCGACACCCAGGTCATAGTAGCTGATAGAGAGGGTTGCAACACCACAGCCGGAGCAGATGCCCTCTTCGCCGGCGATAACGGGAACGCCTGCGGGACGGCAGATATTATCAATTACTCCGGTGTTGTTGGCTGCCGTATTGTCAGTGGGAACATAGATTACATCACTGTTGTCAGCGGCATTCTGTGTAACGGAGGCCATGTCGTTGGTGTCCGAGAAGGGGTACTGGGTGCAGGTCATTCCCTTTGCTTCCAGGAACTTTTGGACCTCATCTACCTGATACTGGCTGTTGGCCTCAGCAGAGCAATAGAGCAAACCCACGGTTTTTGCATTTGGGAACCATTCCTCTAGCATATCAGCCTGTTTATCAAGCGGTGTAAGGTCGGAAGTGCCGGACACATTAGTACCAACCAGACCTGTAAAACTGTCTATACCCAGCGCTACACCGTATTCAGTTACAGAAGTTCCCAGAATGGGAATGTCATCAGTAGCAGCGGCAGCAGCTTGAAGAGCGGGGGTAGCATTGGCCATAATCAAATCCACACCGTTGGAAACGAAGCCGTTGACAATGGTGGCACAGAGGGGGGAGTCACCGGAAGCATTCTGGAAATCAAATTCCACCTGCCCAGGCAGTGCTTCTTCCAAAGCATCCATAAAGCCTTCGGTAGCTGCATCCAACGCTACATGAGGTGCTAGCTGACAGATGCCGATTACGTAAGTTTCCTTAGAGGGGGGTATAACATCTTTTCCATTATCATCGGTTGTCGAGTCGATAGTAGTACCTGAAGAACCACAGGCGGCCAGAGTGAATATCATGACAGCGGCGAGCAAAAGAGCAAGCATTTTTCTTTTCATGGAGATTTTTCCTTTAATATAAGTTGTTTATTTAAATTAAAATGCGGCTGTGTCCGATTAGACACGGCCGCATCTTACTTACAGCGGTTTCAGTCTAACACGGGCACGAAGGACATAAAAAAAAGTAATAAGCACGAGCCGTAAATCGACCCATGCAAAACAGGAAAAAGGAGAAACCAGTAAAGAAGATAAAAAAGATAAGGCTTATCATAGTCGGGAATGCCTTTCTGAAAGGTACTCAAACTTAACTATGAAAGAGAGTATATCGCTTTAAATCAACAAAGTCAAGCGTATTATCAAATAAGCTCGGTTGTGTGAAGAGTAATAATCAGCGGGCTTACCCTAATGTCGATTATCTTGAAAGCATCAGTTATTCGGGCGTATAAAAAAGTTACTATTGTTGATACAATATCAGCAACGGTAACTTTTTTGGTGGGAGAGGATGGATTCGAACCATCGAAGGCATCGCCAGCAGATTTACAGTCTGTCCCCTTTGGCCACTCGGGAACTCTCCCATATATAAACCCGGACGGGTTGTTTGTAGGTGGAGCTGGTGGACGGACTTGAACCCCCGACCTGCTGATTACAAATCAGCTGCTCTACCAACTGAGCTACACCAGCATTAATGTGCTCAATTAATTTAACACAGCATATATCGTTTGTCAACAATCCCATATGTAATTTATTTGTCATATTCTTTTCATATTTTGTTCACAAAAGGTATGGTATACTGATAACAATCCAATGGGTAAAACAACACTTTATTTAAAGGAGAATATAAGAATGAAAAACAGAAAAACGATGCTCTGCCTCGCTTTAGTGCTGGTTTTTGCTATTCTTTTGTCGGGCTGCGGAAGAAAGCAAAGCAACGAAGACGCAGCCATTCCGGAAGCCCCGGCGTCCTACGACTACAAGACAGAGGTGTCAGTAGCTGGGGCCTATGACTCTGACGACAGCGCACCCATGCCCGCACCCGATATCGCCAAATCCGCCGGAACAACCTATGGCGATTCCACATCAACTGTTGGAGATCAAATCCAGAATTCCGGACAGAAAAAAGTCTACAGAAGCTATCTCAGTATAGAGTCCACCGATTTCGACAACAACTACAACGCGATATTAGCCAAGGTTGACGAGTGCGGCGGCTATATTTCAAACAGCAATATGTCCGGTGGTCTTAATTATGACGGGACCCAGAGACTTCGCCGCGCCAACCTGGAGCTTAAGATTCCCACCGCCAAATACCGGGAGTTCCTGTCTTACGGTGAAACTTTCGGAAATATCGTAAACCAGAACGAAAGTGTTGAAGACATCACCTCAAGTTATCTCGACGTTGAAGCCCGCATCAGTTCCCTCAAAGCTGAAGAGGAACGCCTGCTCGAGCTTCTTCAGCAGACCGGTACCCTCGAGGAGCTTCTTGCCGTCGAAGACCGTCTGGCAAACGTTCGCTACGAGATAGAGCTCTATACCTCGACCAGAAACACTTATGACAGCTGGGTGAATTTCTGCACAGTAAATATCGATATAAGCGAAGTTATGCGCACCTCGCCTCCTGTTGTAACGTTCGGAGACCGTATAATTGCCGCGTTCGGTGATTCCTGGAGCGCTGCTGCCGACTTCTTCCGCAATCTGGCAGTCGGCCTTGTATATGCACTTCCCACACTGATTATTCTTGCCGTGATAGCCGTTGTTGTTATCATAATCATTAAGAAGTCAAAACCCAGGAGACAGCTCAAAGCCAAGTTAAGAGCCGAGATAAAAGCCGATGCCGAAGCGAAGACCGATGCGCAGCAGGATGTAAAATAAATACTATACCGATAACTTGGGCCCAGATTTTCTGGGCCCATTTTTTGAGGTTTGTGCGTTGTGATATAATCTGATTATGAACTATTATTTTGATTCGGATTTGGAATGGGCCGGCGTTAGTCTAGGCTGCTTTTTACGTAAAAAATGTATGCTGTCCGCTTCTCTGGTCCGTTCACTCAAGGTTGAAGACTGTATTATTGTCGACGAAGAACCCCAGCATACCGATTACGTTATGACCGGTACTGAAAAAATACATATTGTTCTTTCCGGGGACGAGGGATTTCTCAACCCCTGCAGTGTGGAGGTCCCGGTTGCCTACGAAAGCGGCGGGGTAATTGTTTTTGAAAAGCAGGCGGGTATGGCTACCCATCCAACCCTGAACTACCCCGACGGAACCCTTGCAAACGTTTATGCGAATATGTGCATGAAGCGCGGGCTTTCCGGTGCCTCATTCAGGCCGGTCTGCCGTCTTGATAAAAATACATCCGGTCTTCTGCTTGCAGCAAAGGACAGATATGCCGCATCGGTTCTGGCAGAAAACCACCGTAAGGAATACCTTGCTGTTGTTGAGGGCAGAATCAAAAAGGACGGCACAGTGGAGCTTCCGATAGCACGCGGTGATAATTCTATAATTCAACGCGTAGTATCACCGGATGGAGATTACAGTCTAACGGAATACCATGTGCTTGACGCGTGTGAAAGTTTTTCGCTGCTTCGGATTATTACGCATACCGGGCGGACTCACCAGATTCGCGTGCATATGTCCGCGATAGGTCATCCTCTTGCGGGGGACGATATGTACGGCGGATCAGTCTCGCAAATTTCGAGGCACGCGTTGCACTGCTTCAAACTTTCATTTTTTGATCCGGCGGAGAAAAAGGATGTCGTTCTTTTAAACCCTCTTCCGACGGATATGTCACTGCTGCTGGAACACGCCGGGTTGCAACAAAACGCGCTTTAATATATAATCCATTATGCCATAATATCGTAAAAGTATCTTTTGACAGGATAATATGATTCTAAAATACTCCTTCCGCAGTCTCCGCGCATCTAGAAGCGCCGGCTGGCTCGGGGCACATCACCGTCCTGTATTTGATTTCCGTTCGGTTGTACATTATATCTTTCACAGCATGGGTCAGTGGCTCTATGTCCTTGGTACAATCACCGAAATTGCCTTCAGACGGATTTATAAAAAGATAAAACATTTTCTGGGTCGGTCCTTTTCCGGAATCGGGAAAGCATTTGCGGCCTTTTTCGTGTATGTTTTCAGGTATATTACCGGTTTCTTTGCCGACCTGTTCTTCCCGGTTGTAAAAATCTTCATTTCACTAGACAGCTTTTTTGATATACTTAAAGAATGTAAAGGAAATGGTTCACGCTACCGCAACGAACGTCTTCACTATTTCTTCCACACCGGGTGGGAGCGCAACAAGGAACGTATCGGACGCATGACAAACCGTCTGCTCCCTCTTTGCGCGCTTACTATGTGTGTGCTTGTTGTTTGGTCGGTATCCCGGCTTGAATACGTTCTTGAAGTAAACTACAAAGGTTCCGCCATAGGTTACGTCAACGATGAAAACACCTACAATTCTGCCCGGCGTCTTGTTAAGAACCGGCTGGTTTCCGATCTTGACCAGACCTGGACGGGAAATGCGGAGCTGAGACTAACCGTTGCGGATAAATCCAAGATATCCTCCCAGGAAACTATGGCCCAGACCCTTATTGATGTTTCCGGAAACGAAATTATTGAGGCCACCGGCCTTTATGTAGGAGGTTCCTTGAAGGGTGCCACGACTGCATCTGATATGCTGCAGTCGGGTCTGGATCAGATTCTCGGCAAATATTCATATCTTACCTCCGATCTTGGGGACGACGTTACAGTCAAATTCAAGAGGGAAGTCAATCTTGTCCCGGGAATCTATCCCGCGGATACCCTGCAGTCAATTGATAATCTTCTAAAACTTGTAAATTCGCCTAAGCACCAGGTTATCACATATAATGCCGTCGACGGCGAGCTGCTTAGCAGCATTGCAGATATCAACGGTGTTTCTGTCGGTGATATCGAGGCTCTGAACCCTGGTGTGGGAGATGTTGTAACCGGTGACAGAACCATTGTAATTGCAGAAGATGAACCTCTGCTTACCGTAAAGACCATTCGCCAGATAGTAGAAGAGATAACCGTAAGGTATAACACCAAGGTTATTCGCGACGAGCGTCTGCCAGTCGGTTACGTTGCCGACGGCGTTAAGGGACAGAACGGTGTCAAGACCCGAATTACTGAAATAGAATACGAGGATGGCGAAAAGGTTTCCGAAAAGGTTATTTCCGAAGAAATGACCGTCCCGGTCGTCAACGCTCAGAAGATTGTCGGTGGCCGAGCAGGAGGCGGAGACGGCGTTGGCGACTACAGCCTCTGCTGGCCTGTAAGTACTCCGCTCGGAAGCGGGGGCATCGGAATCAGCCGCGGATGGCAGGCAAACCATAACGGCGTCGATATCTGGTCAAGTTACGGTACTCCTATTCTTGCGGCGGATGACGGTGTTGTCATCGTATCGACCGAGATTCCCTGGGATTACGGCCGGTATATCATTCTCGACCATCAGGACGGCATGCAGACCCTTTACGGACACTGCAGCGAGCTTCTAGTCGGTGTCGGCGAAGTGGTACGCGAAGGCCAGGTAATTGCACTTATGGGTTCCACAGGCCATTCCACTGGTACCCACCTCCACTTTGAGGTTAGTATTTCCTCGGGCGGCAGTTACGGCCGGGTTGACCCCAACTCTTATCTGCATTACTGGTATTAATCCTACAAGGAGAATTCATTTGGAAAGGTATGTTATTAACGGAGGTATGCCGCTGCACGGTGAGGTGCAGATAAGCGGTGCAAAAAACGCCGCGGTGGCAATACTTCCTGCCGCGATTATGTCGGACGGAATATGTACAATTGAAAATGTACCGGATATCAGCGATGTGAATCTTATCCTTGAAATCCTGAAAACAATCGGTGCCGGTGTCGAGCGACTTGACAACAACACCGTGCGCATTGATCCTTCGGGAATAAATACGCACGAGATTCCCGCGGACCTTTCGCGTAATATGAGGGCATCGTATTATTTCCTTGGGGCTCTGCTTACTAAATTCGGGGAAGCCATGGTTTCCCTGCCGGGAGGCTGCAATCTGGGTGCGAGACCTATGGACCTTCATCTCAAGGCCTTCAGAAGTCTTGGCTGTGAATCTTCCATAGACTACGGCATGGTAAGCGTAAGTTGTGAAAACCTTACGGGAAGCGACATCTATTTTGAAAAGGTATCGGTCGGCGCCACTATCAATACCATGCTTGCGGCGGTAAAGGCAAATGGTACCTCCGTAATCGACAACGCCGCAAGAGAACCCCATATAGTCGATGTTGCGAACTTTCTGAACCTTATGGGCGCGGATATCCGCGGTGCCGGAACGGGAACTATAAAAATCAGAGGCGTTGAGTATCTGAAGGGTATTACATACTCTATCATTCCCGACCAGATTGAGGCGGGCACATATATGGCCGCCGTCGCCGCCACCGGAGGGGATGTTCTTGTAAAATCAGTTACCCCCAAGCATCTTGAATCAATCCTTTCACGTCTGCGGCGAATCGGAGCTGAGATAGAAGAATATGAGGATTCCGTCCGTGTAATACGGACCGGCGGACTCAGCTGTACCAATATCGTTACCTCTCCGCATCCCGGATTCCCGACGGATATGCAGCCTCAGATTTCTGTAATTCTCTGCCTTGCGAAGGGTACGTCCATCGTTACCGAAAGCATATGGGACAACCGTTTTAGGTATATTGACGAGCTTCGCAGGATGGGAGCTTCGGTTCAGGTCGACGGAAACGTTGCCGTTATCGAGGGTGGGAAAAAATTCCATGGCGCACTGGTTCACGCTACCGACCTCCGTGCCGGTGCAGCCATGATTATTGCCGGTCTTACAGCGGAGGGTTCCACGGAGATAGAAAATATCTACCACGTTGAGCGCGGATACGAACATATAGTCGAAAAACTTCGTGGTCTCGGCGCAGATATAACGCGTGTAGACGACTGAGATATCAATCCGGGGCAGGGCACCTGCTCGGCACCATTTATTTGCAACTGTTTTAGGAGACTTTTTATGCCGCAGATTACCACATTGTGCAGTGGAAGCAGCGGAAACTGCGTTCTTGTACGTGAAGAGGGAACCACACTTCTGGTAGATATGGGTCAGAGTTGCCGCAAGACACTTTACTCGCTGAAAGACCTTGGTATTTACCCAGAGGATATCGACTGCATTCTCGTTACGCACGAACATTCGGATCATGTGTCGGGGCTTAATACGTTTTTGAAGCATTATCATGTGCCTCTATACGTTTCCAGGCTTTCAGCGGAAGTTATGCTGCGCGATCACATTGTTCCCGAAGACACCGAAATCCGAACGGTTGAATGCGAACGCGAGTTCCACACCGGCGGCATTACAGTACATCCTTTCCACGCAAGCCATGACAGTGTTGACTGTATGGGTTACAGATTCTCGTTTCCGGACGGTTCACGCGCTGCGATTGCAACTGACACCGGATATCTGTCCGATGAGATGCTCGATGTTCTGTATGGCTGCAGAGTGGTGTGCCTTGAGTCAAATTACGACGATAGGATGCTGCTTACCGGTCGCTATCCTTATTATCTTAAAAGCCGTATACGGTCCAGAAACGGTCACCTCTGCAACGACGACTGCGCTGCCGCTGCGGTAAAGCTTGTTCTGTCGGGCACACAGACACTGGTTCTTATGCATTTAAGTGCGGAAAACAATATGCCCGCCATTGCCCTGATGACGGTGGAGACTGCCCTTGAAAACAACGGGCTTGCTGACATATGCCGCGTCATTCCGGCACCTCGCTTCGAACCCGGCGAAATAATTATCTTCGGAGAATGATCTGAAATGCTTAACGCGGAAATACTTTGCATAGGTAAATGCAATGCTTCCTTCGCCCGGGAGGGTTGCGCGGAATATATAAAAAGACTTACACCCTATATCAGATTGAAAATAACCGAACTTAACGAGGTTCGGCTTAAGAACGACTCTGATGCCGAAAAGGCACGCGTTATCGAGGCTGAGGGAGTGAAAATCCTAGATTATCTCAGTAAACGCCAGAGCTTCGTTGTTGCGATGTGCATCGAGAGTGATCAGATGACTAGCGAACAGTTTGCCACTCTTATCGACACGGCCGCTAACCAGAAAGGGAATGTGATCTTTGTAATCGGCGGGTCGCTCGGTCTTTCCGAAAGTATAAAGAAAAGGGCGGACAAAAGGCTGTCTATGTCAATAATGACTTTTCCCCACCAGCTTGCAAGGCTTGTCCTCTGTGAGCAGATTTACAGAAGCGCAATGATCAGCGTCGGGACAAAATATCATAAATAAAAAGGAGCCTTGCGGCTCTTTTATTTTTCCAGAATTGAAGCTATTTTTTTAAAATCGTCGAGTGCGGCATCCTTGTTTCCGGGATTGCGCAGCAGCGCGGCTGGATGGAATGTGCCCATGAATGCGGTTTCTCCCTTCATGAATACTGTACCGTGTTCCACTGTGACCTTGAAATCTTCCTTTATCAGCCTTTTTGCGGCTATACGGCCGAGACATACAACAAGACGGGGATTGATTAATCTGAACTGTTCACGCAGCCAGGGTAAGCAAGCCTCCTGCTCGGCGGGGAGAGGGTCGCGGTTTTCCGGCGGACGGCATTTTACGATATTTCCGATAAAGATTTCGTCGCGCTTGATGCCTACAGCGGCTAGATAACTGTTCAGCAGGTCACCCGCACGTCCAACAAAGGGAATGCCCTGAAGATCCTCATTTTTGCCTGGAGCTTCGCCTACGAACATTATCTTTGCCTTTTCGTTGCCGACACCGAAAACAACGTTGTTCCGGGTTTCGCAAAGCGGACACGCGTCGCATTTCTGACAATTTTCGTAAAGTTCTGTCATAGTCATGGGAATTATCCTCCGGAGAATGTCGTTACAAGCGAATTATACATTAAATCAGACTTGAATAAAATACCGCCAGAAGGTAGAATATACAAAAGATTACAGATTATTCGAAAGGTAGTTCCAGTTTAATGTCAGAGAAAAAAGTTATGGTAGAAGTATCCGCCCGTCACGTCCACGTCACCGACGCTGATCTTGCTATTCTGTTCGGAAAGGGCCATGCTCTTACCCCGAAAAAGAACCTTTCCCAGCCCGGTCAGTTTGCCTGTGAGGAACGTGTTGACATAATCGGACCCAAGCGCGAGATGAAGAACGTTTCCATCCTCGGACCAACACGCAGCGCCACCCAGGTAGAAATTTCCCTTACCGACGCACGTTCCATCGGCGTAGCTGCCCCCGTACGCGAGTCAGGCGACCTTGCCGGCAGCGCACCCTGTAAGATTGTTGGACCCTGCGGTGAAATAGAAATCTCCGAAGGCGTTATCGTAGCACAACGTCATATTCATCTTGATCCCGCCACAGCTGCCGAGATGGGACTGTCGGACAAGCAGATGGTCAAGGTACAGATTGATACTGACGGCCGTTCTCTTATCTTCGGCGATGTTGTTATTCGCGTATCCGAAAAGTATCTGCCCGCTATGCACATCGACACCGATGAAGGCAACGCGGCCGGAGTTTCCTGCACTCCTGACGGTATCATAATCGACTAGTTCCAAAAAGCAAAGAATATTCTTGCAGCGTCGTTTCGGCGGTGCAAAGACGGGCGAAGCCTGCGCGATGTGAGTCCTGCGAACCATGTCAGGCGGGGAACCGAGCAGCATTAAGCGGATGCTCCATGTGCCGCAGTATCTTTGCCCGTCTTTGTGCCGCTGAACGACGCCTTTTTATAAACCTGACAGGAGGTCCGCAGATGAGCACCGGATCATTATACCGAAAATACCGCCCGCGCAGATTTGCGGACGTAATAGGGCAGGACGCCGTAACGGAGGCTTTGCTGAACCAGATAAGGGCCAACAGAGCGGGCCATGCCTACCTTTTTACCGGTATCCGGGGCACAGGCAAAACAACCCTAGCGCGCATCCTTGCCAAGGCGGTGAACTGTCTGCATCCCGATAATGGAGAACCGTGCGGCGAATGTGAAATATGCCGCGGCATCGATTCCGGGACAATAATGGATATCACCGAGATAGACGCTGCATCCAACCGGGGCATCGATAACATCAGAGATCTGCGCGATGAAACCGCATACGTTCCTACTATGTGCCGGAAGCGCGTTTATATCATAGACGAGATACACATGCTCACAAACGAATCGTTCAACGCACTACTGAAGATTCTTGAAGAACCTCCCGAGCATGTTATGTTTATATTCGCCACGACCGAACTCCACAAGGTTCCAGCCACCATTCTTTCACGCTGCCAGAGATTCGAGCTGAAGCGTCTTCCTGCCACTATTATCGAAAGTTACCTTCTTAAAGTGGCGTCTTTCGAGGGCGTAAACATTGAACCCGGCGCTGCAGCACTTGTCGCCAGGATGGCGGACGGTTCCATGAGGGACGCTCTGTCTCTGCTTGGCACATGCATCACATCCGACTGCAATGTCACGAAAAAGCTTGTGGCGTCCCTTGCCGGCATCGCAGACCGCAGATATCTGCACGATATGTGCGAAATGATTGCCACCGGAGACATCGGAGGACTGCTGGCAAAAGCCGGAAGCCTCTATCAGGACAGTATCGATCCGCCGATACTCTGTACAGAGCTTCTAAGGTATGTCCGTGACCTGATGCTTGCAAAGTATGACGGTCCGGGTTTGATAAGGGACTGCTCCCCCGAGGAAATCGAGGTTGTAACTCAGCAGAGTGGCATGTTCGATATCCCGGAAATAATGAGAATGATGAATATCCTTTCGGATACGGTGGATAAACTACCTTCCGCGCCTGACAGCATACTGTATCTGCAGCTTTGCCTTTTGAAGCTCTGCGACAAGAAAGGACCAATTCCCATCTATGCTGTTAGCGAGCCGAAACCTGCGACCGCTCAACTGAAGCCGAAAGAGCAGAAAACCGAGTCTGCATCTCCTGCAGTAAATCCGGTACCAGTTTTGGCTGCGGAAGACATTATTCCTGATGATATTGTTTTTGCTCCCGAAATGCCCGAATATGATGCCTTGAAAGCTCCTGGACCCGAAGTGCCCGTGCAAGAGCCGGAAATTGTTCTTCCTGTTCCGCCAGAGGACGGCAGTCCGGTTCCTTTTCCCAGGTGGGATCTTGTAGCGGAAACGGTTTTAGCGACCAACAAGATGATGGGTAATTTCCTAGTTAAAACCCGTGCATATCTATCCGGAGATGCCGTACTGATAGAATCAGATGATTTTTTCCGGAATCTTATGAACTCGGATGACGGAAAATACAAAAAACAGCTTAAAGAAACCATTAACTCGCTGACAGGAATGCGTTTAAGGCTTGGCCCTTATACGCCGCAAAATACCCCCGCAGCCGTGGAAAATGACGAGGCCGAACGTCAGCTTGATGAACTGGAGCATCTGTCGGCAATGGTTGATTCAATAAACAGTCAACAACTAAAGGAGTATTATAAATGAAAGCACGTGTTCCCGAAGGCTATGGCAATTCAAGGGCTGACATGATGAAACGCATCCAGACGATGCAGGAACAAATGGAGGCCAAGCAGGAGGAGCTCAAAAACAAAGAATATACGGGTACAGCCGGCGGCGGAATGGTATCCGCTTCTGTACGCGGTGACCACAACGTGGTACGTATAGATATCAACCCCGAGGTCTGTGATCCCGAAGATGTCGAGATGTTGGGTGACCTTTGCGCCGCAGCCGTCAACGAGGCGATACGCCAGGCAGTTGAGGAAAACGAGACAGTTATGTCCGGCTTTACTGAAGGCCTCAATCTGGGTGGCCTCGGAGGCCTGCTGTAAGCTATGGTTAACTCCATTGCTTCGCTAGAGAACCTTATAGACCAGTTTGCATCCCTTCCCGGGGTGGGTCGTAAAACCGCAACCCGTCTGGCGTACTGGATGCTTTCCCAGGATGAGGAAAAATCAAACCGTTTTGCTGATGCCATAGTAACGGCGAGACGCGACGTGCACAGATGCCCGGTTTGCCACAACCTTACCGACGGAGAATTATGCAGCGTATGCTTGGGCGACGGGCGCGACAGATCGATAATCTGTGTGGTTGAAAGTCCACGAGATGTTGCCGCCTTCGAAAAGACGCGCGAGTACAAGGGTCTTTATCATGTGCTTCACGGCCTTATTTCCCCGATGGACGGTATCGGACCTGATCAACTGTACATCAAGGATTTAATAAAACGCGCTGCGCAGGATGAGGTAAAAGAGGTCGTTATGGCCACCAATCCTACAGTGGAAGGCGAATCCACCGCTATTTATATAAGCAAATTACTCAAACCGCTGGGAGTAAAGGTAACCCGTCTGGCATACGGAATGCCGGTAGGCGGAAATTTGGAATACGCTGACGAAGTAACGCTGTTCCGCGCTCTTGAAGGACGCAACGAAATCTGATAAGGAGAGTAATATGGCGGACAAAACACAGCTTAAAACCATAGCGGAAAACCGAAAAGCCCACCATGAATACTTTATCCTCGAAAGCTTTGAGGCCGGTATCGAGCTTTTCGGTACAGAAGTAAAATCCATTCGTACTGGCAGTGTTAATATGAAAGACAGCTGGTGCGAAATTATCAATGGCGAAATTTACATGAATGGCTGTCATATAAGCCCGTACGAAAAGGGCAATATTTTCAACCGTGATCCGATAAGAGCGCGCCGCCTTCTGATGCACAAAAATGAAATTAATCGGTTGTACGGCACAGTGAAGCAGCAAGGTTTGACGCTGATTCCTATTTCAATGTATTTTAAAGGCAGCAGGGTAAAGGTCCAGGTAGGCTTATGCAAAGGCAAAAAGCTCTATGACAAACGCGAAAGCGACGCCAACAGAGCTGCCAAACGTGATATTGAACGGGCGGTAAAAAACCGCACGGTTTGATATATACTATATGGGGGCGCAATGGTCTCGACGGGGATTGTGCAGCCATGGAAGCGGGCAGCGGTGGGGAACCGCTTAATAACTCTCCAATAAACAATAACTAACAACGAAAATATCGCTGTAGCGGCCTAAGTGCCGCTTGTCACACGGACTGATATCGCGTAGGCCCGGGTGGCATAGAATTACGCGGTGAACGTGCGCGGGGTAAAGCTTTGAGCCCTGCCATGTAAGTATGAAGCTACTGAGTCCGCGGCCAGTCTACCGGCCTGCGGACGAGGGAATGTTGTAGGTAGACTGCGCCCGGAGATGCCATCGTGAATCGATTTTCGGACAGGAGTTCGATTCTCCTCGCCTCCACCATTTAACCGCG
>CAYUOH010000002.1:0-7743 GCA_964446385.1 uncultured Oscillospiraceae bacterium
GCAACAGATACAGAGAACAGTATCATCGATGTTGATAAGTGCATCGGCTGCGGAGTTTGTGCAGAATCCTGCCCTTCCGGTGCGATATCTATGGTACCTGAAGTTTATCCATCGCAGCAGTCCAAGACCGATGCGGTGGTCAATGCTCTTAAAATCCTTATGCGCAGCAAATCGGAACAGGAGATGATCGCCGCCGGATTACCCGGAAAGCTTGCAGCGGCTATCGAAAAATCCAATCATATTATGGCTGAGGATATAATCCGTGAAGCAGGATATATGCTTCCGCAAAGCAATAATGCTTTGGATTTTCTGAAATCCCTGATTGATCAACAGCAGCCGGAGGGTTTCCCGAGAGAGGCTGTGGAAAAATTGTTGGAAGCCTTTAATAATAAGGAGGGTAATAATATGAGTGAAAACAAAACGCTTAACAATCTGATGGAGGCATTTGCTGGAGAAGCGCAGGCCAACAGAAAATATCTGGCATACTCAAAGAAGGCTGAAAAAGATGGGAAGTTGAATGCAGCCAAACTGTTCAAGGCCGCCTCTGATGCCGAGACGCTGCATGCGCTTAAGCATTTCGAAGTTGCCGGAAAAGTGAGCACGACTGCAGATAATCTCATGGATGCTGTTGCAGGTGAAACCCACGAATATAAGGAAATGTATCCCGATTTTGTGAAGGAAGCCGAAGCGGAAGGAAACAAGGCCGCGCTTATGTCCTTTACCTTCGCGATGAAAGCGGAAGAGGTTCATGCGAAGCTTTACAAAGAAGCATTGGAAAACTTGGATCAAACGGAAGAGGTTTTCTATTATCTCTGCCCTGTCTGCGGAAATATCGAGAAAGTTCGTCCGGATAAATGCAGTCTCTGCGGTGTACCGGGGGACAAATTTATCAAGTACTAATATATTTATATAAACAAAATTTAGGAGGTAACAGACATGCCTGACTTTGGACATCCGTTTTCCGGACTTGCGAAAGAAAGAAAACTTACTGATGCTGAGTTGATCAGAGCGATTCGATTCATGGTATCAGCAGAATATGAAGCGATCCAGTTGTATATGCAGCTTGCCGAATCAACAGACAATAAACTGGCAATAGAAGTTCTCGAAGATATTGCAGATGAAGAAAAGGTCCATGCCGGTGAATTTCTGCGTCTTCTGAAAGAATTGGCTCCTGACGAAGAAACTTTCTATCAGGAAGGTGCCGAAGAAGTTAAGAAGAGATTAAAAAATTAAATCTTTAATCCCTTATACAAAACAAAATGATAAAAGCCCCGGTTTCACAACCGGGGCTTTGTTTATATCATGATTACCACAAATAAGGTATTAAGCGATATTTAACCTTCTGGCAATATTCCCTGTAACTTTCTAATTCATTTTAAATGATTAACATGTATATTTTCTCTCTACGTAATGTTGCTAAGGAATCCTCACGTCCGTTATGCTTCTGCCTTCTGCATCAAATCGCCGAGCGACATTTTATCAAAATAATCATTCGCGATTTTCTCAAATTCGCGCCACATAGAAATGGTGCGGCATTGATCGGCGCGATCGCAGGGTTCGGAACCGGCTGAAAGGCAGGAGACAGGTGCAAGGTCGCCTTCGGTTATCCTCAGTATGTCTCCGACCCTGTATTCATCCGGAGATTTTATCAAACGGTATCCTCCGCCTTTTCCATGCGCCCCCTCAAGAAGACCGGCTTTTGTCAGCTCTGACATGATCCGTTCAAGATACTTTACTGAAACCGCCTGTCTTACGGCGATGTCTTTCATGGAAATGAAGCGTCCGTCAGCATGCTCTGCCAGGTCTGTCATTACACGCAGAGCATAGCGTCCTCTTGTTGATATCATCATACTAATTTACCTCTGAATAATATACTCATTTCGACCGGTACTTTCGGCATAATTACACCATACGGCAGGATTCACAGTTCTCACAGTCCGGGAATTTATTCTTATCGTAAGGAACGCCGTTTCGGTCGTAATAGTCCTTGACTGCCGATTTGATTGCTTCCTCAGCCAAAACCGAGCAATGGAGTTTATGTGCCGGCAGACCGCCGAGTGCCTCAACAACCTGCTTGTTTGTGACGGCAAGCGCTTCTTCAATAGTTTTTCCTTTGATCATTTCGGTCGCTATGGAGCTTGATGCAATCGCACTTCCGCAGCCGAATGTTTCAAACTTGACGTCTGTAATGATACCGTCATTGATCTTAAGATACATTTTCATAATATCGCCGCATTTGGCGTTGCCGACTTCACCGATTCCGTCAGCGTTTTCAATCTCACCCGTATTACGCGGATTCAAAAAGTGATCCATAACAATTTCAGTATATAGTGCCATTTTATTATCTCCTTACAGTACAAATTGTTTTTTACCGTGTATCAGATCTTTCCATACTGGGGACATCGATCTGAGATATTCCACGACCTTCGGAATTTCCCGAAGCATATAGTCAACATCTTCTTGTGTGTTCCATTCACACAGAGACAGACGTAAAGACCCGTGCGCCACTTCATGCGGTCTGCCGATGGCAAGCAAAACATGGCTCGGATCAAGCGACCCGGATGTGCATGCAGAGCCGGATGAAGCACAGATGCCTTTTGCGTCAAGCAGGAGCAGAAGGCTTTCTCCTTCGATTCCTTCGAAGCAGAAATTCACATTTCCCGGCAGGCGATGCTCCCGGTCGCCGTTGAGCGCGGAGTGCGGGATATTTGAGAGCCCTGTTATCAGTTTGTCGCGAAGTGCGGAAACCTTAATAGCGTTCTCATCAATACGCTTGCAAATATCTGAAAGTGCGGCGGCCATACCTACGATGGCGGGAACGTTCTCCGTCCCGGCCCGCTTGCCGCGTTCCTGCGCGCCGCCTTCTATCACATTTGTTAATGGAATTCCCTGGCGTGCGTAAAGAACGCCTATTCCTTTCGGCCCGTGAAACTTGTGCGCGGCCAGCGAAAGCATATCAATATTCTGCTCTTTTACATTGATATGCAGATGTCCCGCCGCCTGTACGGCATCCGTGTGGAACAGTACTCCGTGTTCCCGGCAGACTGCCCCTATCTCCGCAATCGGCAGGACAGAGCCGATCTCATTGTTTGCATACATAATTGTAACAAGGCAGGTGTCTTCCCGAATGGCATCCGCTACCTGATGTGCCGTAACCGTTCCGGCCGAACCGACTGGAAGAAGCTCGATATCAAACCCTTGCTTTTCAAGTTTTTCCAATGTGTGCAATACGGCGTGATGTTCAAAAGCAGTGGATATGATATGCTTTTTCCCTTTTCTCTCACCGATTTTTGCGGCAGAGAGGATTGCCTGAGTGTCTGCTTCACTGCCGCCGGAAGTGAAATAAATCTCTTTGGGCTGACAGCCAAGACAGCTTGCTACTGTTTCTCTGGCAGTCTGTAAGGCTTCAGCCGCTTTTTGACCGACCGAATGAAGACTGGAAGGGTTTCCGTAATAGGTCTCCATGTACGGAAGCATAGCGTTGATTGCTACGCGGCTCATTTGTGTAGTCGCCGCATTATCTGCGTATATCATCATATGACATCTCCTTAATCTAAAAACAACGGTGTGGATAGATACCGGTCGCCCGTGTCGGGCAGAAGAACCGTAATGGTTTTGCCCTCGTTCTCGGAACGTTTGGCAAGCTCAATTGCCGCCCAGACAGCCGCTCCGGATGAGATACCGACAAGCACACCTTCCTTATGCCCGATCAGCTTTCCGGTTGCAAAAGCATCCTCATTCTGTACGGTGATGATCTCATCGTAAATCTTTGTATCCAGAACATCGGGTACGAACCCCGCTCCGATTCCCTGAATCCTATGCGCTCCGGCAATTCCGGTAGAGAGGACAGCGGAGGATGCAGGCTCAACCGCAACAACTTTGATCTTTGCATTCTTCGATTTCAGGTATTTGCCGACACCGGTTATTGTACCGCCGCTGCCGACACCGGCAACGAAAATATCAACTTTTCCGTCGGTATCTTCCCAGATTTCGGGGCCGGTCGTTTCAATATGTGCCGCCGGATTGGAAGGATTCTCAAACTGTCCGGGAATAAAGCTGTTCGGTGTTTCGGCTGCAAGTTCCTCTGCCTTGGTGATCGCGCCATTTATGCCCTTTCTGCCTTCGGTCAGAACAAGCTCTGCCCCGTATGCTTTTATCAACAGTCTGCGTTCCTCAGACATGGTTTCCGGCATAACGATGATAATGCGGTAACCTCTTGCGGCGGCAACTGAGGCGAGTCCGATACCTGTGTTTCCGGAGGTAGGTTCAATAATGACCGAACCGGGTTTCAGCTTACCGGATGCTTCTGCATCGTCGATCATCTTTTTAGCGATCCTATCTTTGACAGATCCTGCCGGGTTAAAGTATTCAAGTTTAGCGAGTATCTTCGCTTTCAACTTGTATTCCTTTTCAATATGAGTGAGCTCCAGAAGCGGAGTTTTTCCGATCAGTTGATCGACAGATGTATATATATTTGGCATAACCGTTATCTCCTTAAATCCTATCCGAATTTATCATAATAAATAATGCCTTAGTTATGGTGATGCTCATTTTACTTTAGTATACCTATTTGGTAGGTTATATGCATTATATTACTATTTACCTACCGAGTCAATAGGTAATTGGAAGCAGGACAGGCGATATTCAACCGGTAAAAACATAAGTACCTGTTGCTTTTACATGCAACAGGTACTTTTTTAGGAGCATTTATTCGTGACAAAAATCTATTATTTCTTTATAAATCCCTGCTCGATCCAGTATTGTTTCTCCACCGGAGAGCTGTCCCAGCCGGAGGCGTGCATTTTGGAAAACATCCGGAATAGGAATCTGGATTTCAACCCGGCTTTCGGCACGCCGACCTTGGCTACCCGCGCGGCTAGCTTTTTTATTTCCGCTTCAATTATTTGCTTCTTCTCCGGTTTGACTGTCTCCCAGTTCATTGCCTGGACCGCCGCCGTATAGCGGCGTATGTAGGGAACACCCATGTATAACAGAGCTCTTTGTACCTGCTTTGCCGCGGTTTTCGCACCGCCCCCGGCACAGGTAGAGATGACGACAGCTTTCTTTTGAAACATCCACGGTAACGGCCGGTGTGACATCCAGAAGTCGAAAAACAGATCAATCAGTGCCTTCATTTGCGCCGACGGACCGAAGCAGTAGTTGGGCGTTGTTAATATCAGCAATTCCGAGCGCTCCATGGCGTCAAGAATATTTTTCTTTTCCGGGTAGAACGGGCATTTTTCGATATCCTCAATACACTGGTAACAGCCGAGGCAGAAGTGATTCAGATCGCGTGGCAAAAAGAATTCTGTGATGTCGGCATCTGTTGCGAGGTTTTCCGCAAGCAGTCTGCCGATATGGTAGGTGCTCCCTTTGTGATTTTGGCCGTTTATGATCGCAATCTTCATGGTGTTTTCCTCTCAAACAGTACTTTCTTTCTATTATATAAGGAATTACTGGATTAAAGTATTAAAAATATATCCTCCACAGTATGCTTTTGGTTCTTTGCTAAAATATTCCTTACCAAAACAATTAACAATCCGATAATAAGTACAGTCGTATGACGAACTTTTCTTGGTGATGTTATATAAAAATTTAGTAGAAAAATCTAAAGTCAAAAAGTCTATTTACTATTGCAAATGTCGCAAATTGTGCCATAATAGAATGGTGTGAAATTCAGGGGGTAAGATAGAATGAAAATTAAGAAAATCTTGTCTTTAGTACTTGCGCTAGTGTTTTTATCCGTTTTTGTTGCTCCGCTTTCGGTATCAGCTAAAATTGATCCAGGGATCGTAAGCGCAACAACGACCGATAAAAACACTATTGTTATCAACATGGACAGTGCGCTGACAGCAGGAAGCCATGCAAGTGCTAATGGGTTTACAGTTGGCGGAACGCTGGCAAACGCGCCTGTTGCCGTTTCCAATGTTTCAGTATTGGATACTGCTGTAACGCTTACGCTGGACAAAGATTTGGTATATGGCGATACAATAATGGTCTCATACGACAGCACCTCAGCCGTGGTACCGCTGGCCGGAGCAGGGGGAGAGAGAGTAAGCTTTTACGACGAAAGTGTTACCAATGCGCTGCCCCCCCAAACGGTAACCCTTCTCAATATCGCTGATGCTATTGCCCCCATCAACGGAGGGAGCCCCATAACTTCGATAGCAGAAACCGACCAGTATACCGGAACTGTGAGCTGGGGCGGTTCTCCTGCCACATTTAATCCATCGTCATCGTATACCGCTACAATAACGCTGACAGCCAAACCCGGGTTTACCTTTGAGGGCGTTGCTGAAAATGCCTTTACGGTGCCTTGCGCAGCGTATGCAACAAACCCTGCAAACTCAGGTGTGATTACCGCAACATTAGTATCTCCGCCGGACGGATACGTTACCGACGGAAACGGTGTTATGGCGTATCGGTTCGTTCCGGACATATATGGTTACGGTTTCGGTACATTTGACATTATGGGCTTTTTCTATAATGAATGGAAGCCAACGACTTGTGGTAATTGGGGATTCAGGACACGGTATAGTTACAATAGTACTACTGATAATATCGATATAACCGGCATGTCTAATGCCGTTGGCGCAACCGGACTTACGATGGATATGGATGTTGATTTTGTTTCGGATGGAAAGGCGCTTCAGATCAAGTATAATGTAGCCAATCCAACCTCAACCGACGTAGAAGATTTTGACTTTGGATCAGTTGCCGATGTGCAGATCGGCAACGATGATACCGCAGTAATCACATTATTTGAAACCGGTAAACCGGCAGCAGATAACCGGGGCTTTAAAATGGTTTCAGATTACGAAGCCGACCGAAAACCGACAGGTGATGGCGGTTATGAATACGCACAGTTAAACTTCTTTGGTAAAAATTCTGTGGGAGTTACGGATGTAGATACATTCTGGTTTGGAAATTGGACCGGTGTCGAAAGTAATAATTTCACCCAAACCACAGATACAACATACAGCGATGATTCCGGCATGACTTATTCCTGGAAGGACAGAACAATACCTGCTGGGGAAACTGAGGTCTACTCTGTTGTTATCGGAATCGGCGGTGCCGACAGTATCGATGTTTTGGGTTACAACGTTTCTTACAACGCAAATGTGGCCGGTGAGACAATAACACTACCCGACACACAGCAAAAGACAAAAGATGTCACCTTAACGCTCAGTGCGATGATTCCAGAACGCGACCACTACAGCTTCGAAAGCTGGAATACTCAGTCGGACGGCAAAGGCACAGACTATCAGCCGGGTGACGACTTTACACTAAACGCAAACACGACTTTATATGCCCAGTGGGCAATCGATAGTTACACAATAACCTACAAGGATATGGGCACTGATGTTGTATTCAGCGGGACTCATGGTACGGGTGCGCCGACTACCCATACATATGGGACAGCCACAGCCCTTGTAAGCCCTACAAAAACAGGCTACACCTTTAACGGTTGGTTTACGGATTCCGCCTGCTCAGGAACAGCGGTCACGTCTTTAGGCGCAACCGATTATACCTCTGACATAACTCTTTATGCCAAGTGGACGGTCAACAGCTACTCAATAACCTACAAGGATATGGGCACCGATGTCCCATTCAGCGGTACTCACGGGACTGGTGCACCGACTACTCATACATATGATACGGCCACAACCCTTGTAAGCCCGATCAAGACAGGCTACACCTTTAACGGTTGGTTTACGGATTCCGCCTGCTCAGGAACAGCGG
>CAYUOH010000002.1:7843-167541 GCA_964446385.1 uncultured Oscillospiraceae bacterium
GCCTGCTCAGGAACAGCGGTCACGTCTTTAGGCGCAACCGATTATACCTCTGACATAACTCTTTATGCCAAGTGGACGGTCAACAGCTACTCAATAACCTACAAGGATATGGGCACCGATGTCCCATTCAGCGGTACTCACGGGACTGGTGCACCGACTACTCATACATATGATACGGCAACAGATCTTGTAAGCCCTACAAAAACAGGCTACACCTTTAACGGATGGTTTACGGATTCTGCCTGCTCAGGAACAGCGGTCACGTCTTTAGGCGCAACCGATTACACCTCCAATATAACGCTTTACGCCAAGTGGACGGTTAACAGTTACACAATTACCTATAAAGATATGGGAACCGATGTTGCATTCAGCGGTACACACGGTACGGGTGCGCCGTCTACCCATACATATGACACGACAACAGCCCTTGTAAGCCCGACTAAAACTGGTTATACCTTTAACGGATGGTTTACTGATTCCGTATGCTCAGGAACTCCGGTCGCATCCTTAGGTACAACCGATTACACCTCCAATATCACTCTTTATGCCAAGTGGACCTATATTCCCATTTTTACTCCTAACGTCACCCGTTATGCCAGGAGAACTGTTATTTCCGCAACTGCGCCTACAGTTGACAGTGTAAATGGCGCGACTCTTGAATATGGCTATAAGAACGGAGCAGTGTCTGTTAAAACAACCCCTGCCGATGGTCACACCATTACAGACTATCAGTGGTATTCCAACGCTACATACAGCAACGATGGAGGCAAGCCTGTTTCGGGAGCAACCTCAGCTCGCTATAATATCCCTGCGGGTAAAGATGTAGGTTCTTACTACTATTACTGTATAGTTACATCTGAGAGAACCGATAACAATCAAACAGCCTCCGTTACATCCGGCGTGGCAGTACTTGAAGTGCAGAAAGCGAAGGTAGAAAGACCTACAGCAAACACAACAGCCTTCATATACAGCGGGCAGGGCCAGACCTATACCCCGACAGCCTTTGACAGTAAGTTGATGGATATCAGCAATAATGTCCAAACCGAAGCCGGCAGTTATGAGGTAAGCGTTTCTCTGAAGGATACTGCCAACTACGAATGGGCAACTTCAGGTGATGCGACAGTTCCCTTAACCTTTACGATTGAAGCCGCAGAAGTCGATGAAGTTCCGAAAAAGTCTAACAGCGCTTGGCTGTGGATCACCCTGTCACTTGCTTCTGTTGCTGGTCTTTCATTTTTCTTCTTTTACATTAAACGCAGAAAAGACAGATAATTAAAAACATACCCGACAATTTCATAATGTAAAACAGGGCTTCCGAAGTCATCGATTGACCGCGGAAGCCCTTATTTCAATATAGTAGTAACAGCGTTTACAAGGTATTATGATATTATGAAAATATACAATTCTGAAAATTTATAAATATTTTTGTAACGAATTGCTCTATTTCAGCATTAATAAACAGTTAAAGCAAAGGAGGCCGGCCGATGCCGTCTATTGACGAAATATACCGTGAATATTCCAAGACGATCTATCGCTACCTCCTTTCGCTAACCCACGACACTGACACGTCCGAGGAACTGACGCAGGAGACCTTCTACCAGGCCGTGAAAAGTATCGATCGGTATGACGGAAGCTGTAAAATGACCACCTGGCTGTGTGCAATCGCCAAAAACTCGCTGGCCGTATACAGGCGGAAGCATAGGGAGACGGTTGATTCGGATGAGCTTCCGGTCGCCGCCGATTCCGCTGAATCGGAGACACTCGACGAGGTCGGGCGAGTCGAACTTATGCGAAAACTGCACGAGCTTATAGGTGACACGCGCGAGGTCATGTATCTGCGCTTACTTGGCAATCTCAGCTTCCGCGAGATCGGTGACATTCTGTCCCACACGGAAAACTGGGCGCGGGTGACTTACTACCGCGGGCGGGAAAAGCTAAAAAAGGAGTTGGAATCAGATGAGAAAAAATCTTGACTGTGAGATCGTTCGCGATCTGCTGCCGTCCTACGCGGACGGACTTACGAACGAGACGACAAATAAAACGGTAGAGGAGCATCTGGCGGACTGCACCGATTGTGCGGACACACTGCGGCTTATGAGAGAACCCGAGGAGCAGAAAGCACCCCCGACCGCAGAGGTGGACTATCTAAAGAAGGTTCGCCGCCATTCATCCCGCACGGGAATAGTATTTGGTATCGTAATGCTGGCTGTCGCGATGATCCTCATCTTTGCCCGCCTGTTCCTCATCGGAAGTGCGTCTGTTGCGACAGACGCGAACTTAGCAGCTACCGTTGTCGATAACACTGTGTATGTGAGCGGGAATTTCGTCAGCAGCTCGGAGGGCTTGGCGCGTATCACGTTCGAGGAAAGCGCCGGTATCGTCAATATAAGGATCTACGCCGCTCCCCGTTCCTTTGTTTCGCGGAATTCATTCAGCGAGAAATACACGGTGCAGAGCGACAGCGTTGGCATGGTGCGCTGCGGTGATCTGATCCTCTGGGAGAACGGCTTGCAGATCAGCCCTGTTGCATCTCAGCTCTTTGCGGCAAAAAATCCGTTTGTGGGCGATATGCCTTCAAATACGAGAATCGCATCCATACTCGGCGTATACGAGCAGTTTGGGACGTATGCGAATGAGCTTCAGACCTCGTCGGAGCCCTACGGCTGGACGCTGTGTCTTGATACCCAGGTCGAAGAGGATGAGGTGAGTACTGCGCGCGATATCATGACCGCCGATTCCTATGTGATGCTGGCTGCCGTCGGTAATCTTGGATATGTGACATGGGAATACCAAACCGATGCCGGTTCGCGTCAATATACCGTTACGACTGAGGATGCGTCGGCATACGCCGGCAGAGATATAAAGGAGTGCGCCCAGTCTGCTTCGGATCTGCAAGCACTGTTGGAGAGCCTCAGCCTGAAGTGGGCCGGCGTGAAAGAAGTTCTGCAGGAGGACGGCACCTTCTGTCTGAATATCACCAACTACAGCAAAGCAAAGATCTATGGTCTTGTGATGGATTACTACCTTGACGGCAAACAGATTGGCACCTGCGCTGCCGAAAATGCCGACGGCTCGGCGATGAAACAGGACGATGAATTTATATTTGAATTTGTACCGGAAGACTTTCCTGACGGAACCACGGCCATCGACCTTTCCGGGTTCAGCTTTGACCTGTCTGTGAAAGATGAGGCAGGTAATACAATAGTGATCCGCGAAGGTGTGCCGGTTTCCGCAAAGTATGCCTGGAGCTGGTATTACTCGCTGACCGGAGATTTCAGTACAGGCTTTATCCTCAACGAAGGATAATTTAAACATCAAACAAACAGCCGGGAAGTTTTCTTTGTTGAAAACCCTCTCGGCTATTTCTATTCTTGTTCGTGTCAGAGGTGACATGTTCAGTACGAAGTTTATCATGAGATGTCTTCTCATAATATACGATACTGTTTTGTATTTTGAGATGGCTTATGATATTCTAAAATGTAGAATAATGTATAAATAAAAAACCTCCTACGTATCTACAGATGCGATGACTAAGCTGTGCCGGGACTATCCGATCAAACCCAGCGTGCTGGAAATGACAGAAAGTTTATCAAAAATAACAACGTCCGTATATTGAAAGGAGTTCTGCATTAATATGAAAAGAAAAGTATCAATCGTTTGCCTTATCGTTATATGCTTAATATTTTCTATCGTTATCTCGGCATGCTCTGCTCAACCTACGCCAACTACGACACCAAATACCACGCCGACTAATACGCTGGCGACGTATAAGGACCCGGCTCCGGAATCCCTTATCTATTCAGCTGATTTTGGCTACATTCCAGTCAACCAGCTCGTCATTGTTTTTGAGGACGGCATAAAAAAAGATGACGCCATTAAGACGCTTGAACAGATCGGCGGAGCGGTCGTGGGTGAGGTAGAGTTTATTAACCTTTATCTGCTTGAGATGGACTTCACCTCCGAAGCCGAACTTACGTCCGCTATGGATGTGGCTCGGGAGCTTAACGGCGTGGAGATTGTATTCCCCAACACTGTTGTGTATCCAAGCGACGCGGAGGGTACTCCCTGTACTCCGCTCAAGGACCCAATTTTTGAAAACAGTTCCAACTCCTCTCATTACAACCGGATCGGCATGGAAAACGCCTGGCGAATCATTAAAGGCAGCGGCGTTGAGCTGAGCAAGGTAAACGTGGGTGTTGTCGATGAAGCAATCTACACCGGTTCCGACGAGTTTGGCGGCAGTGTAAAGGTGACGGGTGACACGATTGAAACACCGGCGATGAAGGACGGGAAGATACTTGATGGCGGCATGTCCCACGGCACGTTGGTGACCCATGTGATCGGAGCGGACCACAATAACGGCGGCATGGTCGGTATCGCCAGCGTATTGGAAAGCAATTTGGAGATTAATGTCAGCGGGTTAATGAATAAAAAAACCGAACTTATTCCAACAAGGCTTAAAGAGGATGATATTACCCAGGCCAGTCGAAAATCCGAGTATAACCCGATTACCTTCGCCTATACCGTTCCGGCGCTTGTTCATCTTAAAAAACAGGTGGATAATGGTTCCACTGTCATCAACTGCTCCTTCAGTTCCAATAAGCTTACTGAATCAGAAGAATGGATCACCCGAGCTTATGAGAAGTTCTTTAAAGCCATTCATAAAACAAACCCCCATGTAGTCTTTGTCGTTTCCGCGGGAAACAAAGGAAATGCAGACAAAACACGAGGTGCTTTATCAGGAAAAAACTCATATCCGGCAGGCATTTCAATGCCCAACGTAATTACTGTGGGCGCACTCGATAACGACGGCAATCGTGCCGAATTTTCTAATTATGCCACAGGAACCGCGGAAGTTACGCTCTCTGCACCTGGCGTGGACATGGTATTAGGCGTGGACAAGGATGGCCAACCTATCAAGGCCAGCGGCACAAGCTTCACCACACCCCAGGTAACATCAGCCGTCGCGCTGATCCAATCTATCAACCCGAAACTGTCGGCAGCAGATATCAAGGAGCTATTAAAGGAAACAGCATCTCCTGAAACAACTAACGGAGACCAGTCTGTCCCGATTCCGGAGGGCATGGGTGCGGGCGTTCTCAAAGTGGACGAAGCTGTGCTCCGCGCAATAAACGATGTGCGTGCTGAGAACAAGCAGGAGCCGTATACTATGGAGCAGGCCCTCAATCTGAGTCGCGTATCCTTGCTGGCCACGGGACAGGGTAAGGAATATACCATTTCAGCAGGTATTCCGTCGGCGCTATCGGGGAGCACAGCTGTAAAAATCGAAGTAACAGGAGAATGCGCTCTGTCCGGAAAAAGTACAGTAACTGTAAATGCAGGCGCCGAGGCACAGTGGGAGATAATACTGGATGACGAAGAAGTCTTTATTCGCGTGACCCGCCTGGACAATGGGAACTGCGCATACATGACGCTCACACCCGAGGCGGGTCCGATTACTCTACAGCAAATTGCAGGTACTTTTTCAGGTACTGCGGTCCTGCAATATGTTGCTGATGACGTCGAAACCGAAGATAGCCTTCCGGTAACAATTCAGTTCAGTGAAAACGGAACTGGTATCGCAAATGTATATGGATATGAGGGCGAGGCACAGTGCGCCGGGAATGAAGTTTCTTTTTCCGTGAAGATGGAGGAGGACGGTTATTCAGTCTACGCAGTTTTTAATGGGACAGTGAGCAGAAGCGGTAGCCAAATGCTCATCAGTGGAGATATAAGGATGACCCTTATGGGTATACACTTTGCAACCTATTCTTTATCAACTATGAAGTAGGCCTTAGGACTGTAAAATCCCAATAAGAAATATTTAGTTAAAAAATTGGAGGTATGAGTTATGTATTGTACTAATTGCGGCACACAAATATCAGAAAACACAAGTTTCTGTCCCTCTTGCGGCAGTGAAATCAAACAAGCGTCTCAAGCTCCACAGTCTACTGTTTTGCGTGGCTTCTCACCCCGTATCAACGACCCAGCCTTAGCCAAATATGTTAAAAATTCAAATCGTTGGGCGGCAATATTTTCTTTGATTCTTGCCGTTGCCGCCGTGATCGGTTTCTACATATACGGCGAAGCAGGTTCTGAAATGGATAATCCCGAATCGCTATATATCGGCTTAGGGATTGGGGGCATGTTTTTGGTGATCGCACTGTTTCAGATACTCGGCAGGAAACGCAGTAAGACCTGGGACGGAACGGTAGAAGACAAAAAGATCAAAAAGAAAACCAAACAAAGCGGTGATGACGACGATTATGAGAACTATCTTGAATACTCCGTAATCATTCGCAGCGACGTTGGAAAACGGTATACTATCACATCACAAAACAACGATATCCTGTATAACTACTATCGAATCGGCGACCGGGTACGTCACCATGCTGGGCTTAACACTTATGAGAAGTATGACAAGACCGGAGATGTGATTATTCCCTGCAGCGCCTGCGGGGCAATATGCGATATAAACGATGATATCTGCTCACGCTGCAAGTGTCCGTTACTTAAATAAGATAAGATCAGTCTCGACCGGATTTTTGCTTCAAAGCAGTGAGGTCACAGTTGTTGATCATCCGGAGTATGAACTGAAAAAATGGAGGATACCGGTATGTCAGAGATAAAAATGCGAATAGAAGAAAAAGATGCATTTCAAGTCATTGGACGAAAAACCTGGATATTCGGACAGGACAATGAAATATTTAGTAGATTTTGGGATGAGTCACACAAAAACGGATACATTGACGAGATAATTGCTTACCGCAAAGGTGTACCGGGGGCAGTAACCAAGAGTAATTCATTTGGCGTTTCACGCGTGGAAAAAGATCCGTCGAATAGAGCGTTTGATTTTTATATTGCGACTGAAAAGATACTGGAGTCAGATGAAGTAATACCAAATACGGATGAATACACCGTTCCTTCCTGTACCTGGGCTATTTTTTCTAATAGTGGAGAACTGCCTATGTCTTTAGTAGAGGCAGAAATGCATACGTTTATGGGATGGCTGCCAAATTCTGAATATGAACATGCCTACGCTCCGGAGTTAGAAGTATATCCCGTTGAGGATAGTAGTTTAGTGGAGTTTTGGTTACCAATTAAGAAAAGATAAGAAACCACTATCGACTTGTTCCCTTTAAGCTGCAATATAAACTTATCGAGCAGTTCTGAGCACAAAGCAGTTATATGGATTTGCAGGTAGATGTGAGAAATAGAGGATAACGGTTATGATGGATATCGTATTCAGCGATAGTGCCTGTGGGAGTCTTAAGATGGCTCAGCATTGTGGCAAAGGAAAATATCAAGCTGGATGTATAGGCATTATTGGTAGTCATGATGATGGAACTAAACTAACCAAAGAGGAAATTGAAACTGCTCGTAGGGAAGCAGAGGAAAAGGCACGATTGGCGTGGGAGCGTGCTGCCCCTATGGGTGGAAATACATCAGATATTTTCGGATTCAATTTGATGCTGAGCATTGGTGATATTTCGGAAAATCAGTCCGGTATCAAAAGGAAACTGACATTAGAAAACTTATACAGCGTTTATCCGAATGACGAAGGGCGTCAGGCGGTGGAAGAAATATCTCAAAGAGCAAACGAAGATCTGAAAACAATTCATGAACGTACAGCAGCAGGAGAAGCCCTCCGTATCTGGTACAGTAACCAGCCCGACGAAATGTGTGGACTTTACTGGTTCATGGGTCAGTTGAATCAGTGGAACGTTGATGATGTTCAGGTCTCGATTGTAAAGCTTCCGGAATGGGAAGCTAATGAAAAAGGAAATATCATTCAAAGAAATGGCTGGGCTGGAGTAGCTCCGGAAGAATGGTATTATTACCTTGATTTGCAAAAGACTGTGCCTCCATTATTCTTACAAGACTGTGCATCTCATTGGCAGAAACTTCAAGCAGAGTGCTCACCTTTGCGAGCCGTGCTGAATGGACAGCTGGTTGGTACACCAAAAAATCTTTATGATGATTTTATTCTTCGCGAAATCGAAACAGAAGGTGAAGAATTTCTTGAAGCAAAGATTATCGGACGAGTGCTTGGTAAATACCAACTGGGTATTGGGGATTCCTGGATTGCATTACGTATAGAAGAAATGATACATGACGGAAAATTAGTGGCTGTGAATGTGAGTGGCAAAGATATGCCGAGCTATCATAGAGTATTGAAAAAGTGTAATCAATAGTTATAGGAGTTATGAACATGAAAAGACAGTTACAGGGAATAGCGTTGTTGTTGTTTAGTATTCTATTAACCTTGGTAATGGGCAATGAACCGTTCTTCGATTTGGATTTTGATTTTTCTGTTATATTTGCGATTATTGGAGTTGTTGGGTTAACTATGGTGTTCTGGAAAGAGTCAAAACAGTAAATTCTGACTTTTCTGCCATAAACGCCGAAAAGCTCAGTATTACTGAGCTTTTCAAGGTGTAAATATTTCTTTGCGGTATGTTCGATAGCATAAATTATGGCTGATTCCAGAAACTGCATATGAACTTCATAATCAAAATTATTGTTTCTTACGTTTAAATGTAGCAAACATCTGAACTGACATTCCACTTCCGGCGACAGGAGATACAATAGATACAAGCTCCCAACCTTCGTTACCCATTTCGTTTAAATTTTCATCTATTTCAAATTTTGTTCTAAAAATTCCTTCTCTGTCTATAATAATCGTTTTATATTCCCATTTTTCCATCTAAATTCTCCTCGATAATCATTTAATGTTATTATGTTATCTTATATATATTACCTGCTTGTTAATAGTATAATATATTAAAAGGTAGAAAAGCCATTATTGCAATACATGCAGAATTTGTGTATAGAATTGAGAAAGGGAGAAACAATTATGCTGAAGATGATTTTTCATATCGACGAAATTGATCGCTGGCCTATGGTTTTGAAAAATGTAAGAAATTCTCTTGTTGCCGAGCCGGAGAGCATGATTGAGGTCTTGGCAAATGGTGGTGCAGTTGTTTTTTTTATGATCCATACAAAGACCTTGGAATCAGACTGGCTCGATTTGGTAAATAAAGGAGTATCCTTTAAGGCTTGTCGCAACGCCCTGAACGAGCATCAGATTCGGGAAGATTCTCTTCCTAAAGTTGTAGAAGTAGTACCTGCCGGAACTATAGAGCTGGCAAAAAAACAAATGGAAGGCTTTTCCTATATTCGTCCGTGATTCAACATCTATATTGATGAAGTAGAAGCATAAATCAGGCAGACAGAAATTATACCGTCTGCCTTTTCTTATGACTGTAAACCGAGTGACTTTCCTCTTTCTCGCTGGATGGTCAAATGTACAAGCAGAGTTAGACACATTATAATTATTCCTTTGACATCCGTCCGCTTGCATAGTAAATTGAAATTATACAGGGTGAATCATAACCCTCTTATTTTCGAAGTATTGGGACATCACTGTTTAATAGCATATCGTATAATTTGAAAATAGTGTATAAAAGGGCCACTGCTGACGGCCGTAATTACGGGGGTTAGTGCCATGAAGAAAAAATTATCTTGGATGGATAATTACTTATCCAACAACGGCAAATTCACAAAAAGTAATATTTTGTATAGGAATGTATTTTTGCTAAATATTGTTCTTGTAATGACGGCTGTCGAATGTTTCATTTTTGCTGCTCTTGATTTATATATTAGTAAACTGTACGAAATTGCGCTGGCTACTGCCATATGCGCATTCCTATCTATAATCATTCTGTTGTACTTTAAAAAATCAAACAATTATAAAGTAACTGTTTACCTAACTATAGCAACCATTTTTATATTCCTGATTATTTATTTTAATACTGCACAGAATAAATATTATGCCTTATGTTGGGCAGTTATTTTCCCTACTATTGTGTATACTTTATTTGAAGTTAAAGAAGCAAGTATTATCGTTGGCATTTTCAGTGGCTATATGCTTTACTTTATGTTCAGCAACAAAATGACCTGGAGTCCTGCAGAGTTCGATATTGTATCGATAATAAATATTGCAGAGGTAGCACTCTGCATAGTTTTGATTGTTACATTTAACGAAAAGAGTAAAAATGGAATTTGGGCCGAGCTCCAAAAAACTAATAAGCAATTAGCAGACAGTCATAGCGAACTCCAACTTATTCTAGATTCATCAGCTGAGGGCATTTTGGGTGTAGATTTAAACAACAGCATAACATTCTGTAATAAAAGCAGTCTTAGGATGCTGGGATACAGTGATCAGAAAGATTTGATTGGGCAAAGTATTCACAGACTGATTTACCATACTTATAGTGACGGCACCCCTTTTCCTGTTGAGGAGTGTGGGATTTTCAGAACGCTTATCAATGGAGAAAGTTATCATTCATCGGATGATGTATACTGGCGGCCTGACGGTACCTTCTTTGATGTGGAGTACTATTCATATCCTCAGACAAAAGACGGAATAACAACCGGTGCTGTTGTAACTTTTTGGGATATAAGCGAGCGTAAAAAAAGAGAAGAAAAAATTCAATACCTGAGTTGTTACGATACACTTACAAAACTGTACAATAGAAGATGCTTTGAGGAAAACCTTACAAAAATAGATATACAGGACAACCTTCCTATCTCTGTTATTTTTTCAGATGTTAACGGATTAAAGATGACAAACGATATATTCGGACATAGCGCAGGCGATGAACTAATCAAAACCTCGTCTGATATTCTTAGAAAGTCCTGTAGGCAAACCGATTTTATCGCTCGCGTCGGCGGGGATGAGTTTATCGTTTTGCTGCCCAACACATCCGGAGAGACCGCCGAGAAAGTTGTTGCAAGTATCAAATCCGAATTTGAGAACGCCCAAGTGCAAGCGATTAAATGCAGTATGTCGCTGGGTTATGATACAAAACGAATTCCGGAACAGTCCATGGATGAGATCATAACAAACGCGGAAAATGCTATGTATAAGGATAAAACCCTAAATCGTTCAACAATAAACAATGATATTATTAATACGATCAGTGAAACACTGTATACGAAAAGCCCTGTCGAGAAGCAACACGCAATTGGTACCAGCAATCTCTGCGCAGATTTTGGCTACATTTTAGGTCTGCCTGAACCCGAAATTAGTAAAATGAGAAGAGCCGGTTCCCTGCATGATATCGGGAAAATTGTTCTTGATGACAGTATTCTGTTAAAAGATTGGAAGGATGCACTTACTGAGGGTGAGATTGATGAAATGAAGCAGCACTCCGTAGTCGGATATCGAATCCTCAATCTCTTCGACACTACACTGGATTTGGCGGAATATGTTTACGGACATCATGAAAGATGGGATGGTTCCGGATATCCGCGAGGGCTCAAAGGTGAACAAATACCTATTGTGTCGCGCATTATTTCTATTGTGGAAACCTACGACCGTATTATAAACAGGAACGAACGTCCTTCAGAAGATCAAAAATCTTTTGCTCTTGATGTTATTAAGAATGGTGAAGGAACACAGTTTGACCCGCAAATTGCTGAATCATTTGTTCAGATGATAAAAAAGCGTGAAGGTATATAAGTTGTTTTTAAGAGAACATTTACGGGGAAATAACTAGATTTGAAATGAAGTATCTTTACATGCTGACCTAGGAGTTGGTCGCGGTACAGGAGGTGTTTGCGTGAAAATCAATATCATAAATGTGCTGAAAAGCTTGAGCAAAGCACAGAGCGTTATTTCACCCAAAGTTGGAATTCATCAGCAACAGGTAGCGTATCTCACTTATCATATCGCCAGTCAGTTAAATATGACACAGGATCAAAAGACTACGTTGCTTATTGCAGGGTTATGGCATGATATTGGAGCCCTTTCTCTTCAGGAACAGGAAGACGCAATTTCTGAACAACTTATCGATGTGAACATACATGCCTTTCGCGGTGCTTATTTAATTTCCGGGTTTTTACCGGAAAGAAATATCGCAAGAATTATTAAATATCATCATTTCCACTGGGAATTTGGAGATGCCGCTAAAAATAATCCGGACATGCCATTTGAAAGCCAGCTCTTACATCTGGCTGATCGTGTCTGTTCGTGCATTTCAGATTCCGGATATATACTGTCCCAGGTGCCGGAAATAAAAAAATATGTCAAAAAAAACACCGGGTGCTTGTTTGCCCCGGAACATGCAGAAGCTTTTATGGCTTTGGCAGGTCAGGAAGCACTATGGCTGGATATTGTCTCCCGCGATCCGATAGAAAGGATTGACAGAACGTACTTTGCCAGCACAGAAGTGTCCATAGATGATCTCAGTGAACTGGCGCGGATATATTCTCATCTTATAGACTTTCGGAGCGCCTTTACCTCGACACATTCTGCAGGTGTGGCAAATGTAGCAAAAAAGCTGGCTGAACTGATGCACTTTTCCTCAACGGATTGTCAAAAAATGCTGATTGCTGGCTATCTGCATGATCTGGGGAAGCTTACAGTGGATAATAGTATATTGGAAAAACAAGCGGCGTTGGACCCGGAGGAGTTCGATGTCGTTCGGTCTCACACCTACTATACATACTATTTACTGGACGATATTATTGCTTGGGATGAGATTAAACAGTGGGCTGCGTTTCATCATGAGCGCTTGAATGGAAAAGGGTATCCATTTCATCTGGACGAGCATGATTTACCTCTTGGTGCACGAATCATGGCTGTTGCAGATATATTTTCTGCTCTTCAGGAAAAAAGGCCGTATAAAGAAGCGATGAGAAAAGAAGAAATAGTTTCTATTTTATCAAATATGGTTAAAAACGGGTCATTGGATCAAAGCGTAGTATCGACACTTGAAGAAAATTATGAATGTCTTTCTGACGCATGCACAAACGCGAAAGTAGTTGCTCGGAATGAATATGACGAATTATATCTCATAGGATAACGTACTAACGGCTTTATTGATCGATCTAGAACTCCTCGCAACCATCACGGCGGCGAGGAGCTCTTCTTTATCTTTGCTTAATCGCTGTCCCGTCTTTAAAATGCCCCGCACATCAGCATTTCTGTAGATCGTGACAAAATCCGAGAGGCTGATCCGAAACGTCGGATAGAACTCGGCGATTATTTCATCTTGAAAACATAAACAAGTTGATATATCATCTATACAAGTTGACGCATCAACTTGTTTGGAGGGACCATTTTGGATATTACTCAGAGAAAAATAACAAAGATTGCCCGGGAAGTCAGCAAGTTCACCGTGAGGACTTTAAAGGCCGATGGAATCGGAACTTCAGAATTTGATTTTATACATGTCGTTCGCAAGACCCCTGGCATCACACAAACGGAAATTTGCATAAAGCTTGGAATTGATAAAAGTGCTGTTGCCCGACAGGCAGCAAGTCTTGAGTCGAAAGACTATCTGATACGAAAGCCAAATCCGGCAGACGGTCGAAGTCAACTCCTGTATGCAACGGAAAAATCAGAAAGTCTGAAAAACTCAAAAGCACACGTTGAAGCAAAATTTTACGAATGGCTGGCAGAGCCATTAAGCGAAAATGAACGTGAGGAATTTACCGGACTGCTTGATATTCTATATCAGCGCTGCAAGAACGAGAGCAAAGCCGACTTTTCAACCATTAGCAAAATAATAGCGGAGGAGAAATAATATGCGTAACACAAAGAATAAACAAAGGCTGTCACAGGCGATGCTTTTTATTGTCTTATTTGGCATTGTGAGTTTATTTTCAGATATGACACATGAAGGCGCATCAAGCATTCGGGGTGCATATCTTTCGCTTCTCGGCGCTTCCGCCGGAACCATCGGTTTTGTATCAGGCCTTGGTGAACTGATCGGTTATTCCATGCGATACGTTTTTGGTAAGCTTACCGACAAAACTAAAAAGTACTGGCCAATGACCATTATTGGTTATTTGCTTGATATCATTGCTGTCCCGGCACTCGCACTTGTAGGCGATCACGGTTGGATCATGGCAAGTATGCTTCTTGTGATTCAGCGGATGGGTAAAGCAATCAAGAAACCTGCCAAGGATACAATCATGTCCTTCGCAGCTTCGCAGGAAGGTGCCGGGAAAAGCTTTGGTATACAGGAACTGCTTGACCAGATTGGTGCGTTCCTTGGCCCGGTGCTGCTATACATCGTTATGTTATTCAAAACCGAGGGAACGACATTTCAAATCTATTCCACCTGTTTTGCTTTCCTTGCAATTCCGGGAGCAATAACTGTCATTCTTCTGTTTGCCACAAAGCATAAGTTCCCCAATCCGGAGAATTTCGAGCCGGAGCCAAAAGAGTATGTTCCTTTCAAAATGAAGAAAGAGTTTGTACTGTACATCTCAGGTATCAGCCTGTTTGCTTTCGGCTTTATAGACTATTCCATTATTATCATGCATGTCACAAAAACATTGACCGGCATTGCTTCGGGGCTTGCTGAAACATCCTCGATTGTCAATAGCGGTACGATCCCGCTTCTCTATGCAGGAGCAATGCTCGTTGACGCAGTCGCTGCACTGTTCTTCGGTTATATGTACGATAAAAAAGGCGTCAGGGCGCTTGTATTGTCTACAGTTATTTCGGCACCGTTTGCCTTATTTGTTTTTGCCTTCAATTCAATACCGATGGTACTGCTTGGCATAGGATTGTGGGGCATTGGCATGGGTGCGCAGGAATCAATTCTGAAAGCTGCTGTTACAAGCATGGTTCCGAAAACAAGCCGGGCTACAGGCTACGGTATTTTTGAATGCTCGTTCGGTTTCTTTTGGTTCCTCGGAAGCTGGCTGCTCGGCGTGTTATATGATATCAGCATGCCAACAATGATAATAGTTTCCGTAGCAACTCAACTTGCTGCAATTCCGCTGTATATTTATTCTGTTAAACATCATCAAATAAAGCAAAGTTGATCCCCGTATCAACGTACCATCCTGAATTTAAGGAGAAGTTCTAAATTGATAGGAATATATGATTGTTTTGGTTACGATGTACCTTTTAGAGAAAGATATAAATTAATTAAAAATGCCGGCTTTGACAGTGTAATGTTATGGTGGAGCGATAAATTCGGAAGAGGAGCAGGGTATCAGGAAGATGTGCAATATGCACGGGATGCCGGTTTAATTATTGAAAACATACATACGCCGGTTCATGAGCAAAACTGTCTCTCGTTGGACAATATTGAAGGAGAGAGAGTATATGACTGCTATTTACAATGTGTGAAAGACTGTATTAAACACAGTGTACCTACAATGGTGATCCATTTACCAAACGACAGTTATCCGATAGACGAACTTGGAATGAAACGAATAAAAACAATAATATGCCAGGCTGAAGAAAGTAGTGTGAATGTAGCCTTTGAGAATTTAGACAATATTAAAAATCTTGATCTAGTATTGAATAGTATTAATTCAAAGAACACAGGCTTTTGCTATGACAGCTGTCATCATGCAAATTATGCTCCTGATAATGATTTGACAGGGAAATATGGCAACAGACTGATGGTCATACATTTACAGGACAATGGAGGTAGAAATAACCAACATCAATTACCTTTTGACGGAAAGATAGACTGGACAACAGTCATGAAAAAAATATCACTTACCGGATATAAGGGTTCAACAACATTAGAGCCAATGAACTGGGATTATCAAAATATATCAATTCAGGAATTTTTGAATAAAGCATACCATAAAGCCAAAAAATTGGATGCTATGAGGACAATATAAATCCTGAAAGGAGCCCCGGACAGCAATGTCCGGGGCTCCTTTTTTTCGCTTATTTTTAAGGAAAGTGATACTAAACGGGTTATTTAATAATGTTTTAAATATATGTTGACAGGCGACATATGTCGTGATATAACATATATCATAAGACGATATATCGCACGTCGACACAAGAAAGGAAGTTACGATATGAAGAATACTGAACCCATGTCGGAAAGCTATTACTATATTCTCATTTGTCTGGCTAAGGGTGCAAATCACGGCTACGGCATCATGCAGATGGCAAAAGAACTGTCCGGCGGTGACGTGTCAATCGGCTCCGGCACCATGTACGGAGCCACAAGCAACTTGATAAAAAAGGGCTGGATCAAAGAGATTATGAGCAGCGAACCCGGAGTGGAACGCCGTAGACTCTACAGGTTGACCGATGCCGGGCGGGAAGCTCTTGATTCGGAAATCGCGAGGCTCAGAAAAATGATAACGATAGCGGAGGACATGTAAAATGCCGCGCAGCAGAAAAACAAATATCAGAATGTATTCAGCCTGGAACTACGAGAATGAAATTGAGAATCTGAATAGACTTTCTGCGCAGGGATGGCAGCTTGAACACGGAGGCAGCTTCGGATCCCGCTTTGTCAGAAACGACGAAATACACTATATCTATCAGTTGGACTACCAGCCGGGTCAGATGAATTTAGCCAGATATCTGGAAACATACAGAGAACAGGGCTGGGAATTCGTGAACAACACTTTCAACGGTTGGTACTACTTCCGTAAGCTCTATAATCCTGACCTCTCTGAGGAGGAATACGCGATTTTTACTGATCGTGCTTCATTAAAAGAAATGAACGGGCGCTGGGCAAATATTGCGATGATGATAACGATCCTTTTGGGTGTATTTCTTCTGATTGGCAGCATTCTTTATATCACTGTGCCCATGCTTCCCACGTTGGTATTGAATGCGGCGATTGGTGTTGAATTTATCATGCTCCTGCGGGGCTATCTCATTATGAAAGATACCGAAAAAAGTAAAAACGACAAGCGCGACAATCTGCGTCTTGCGGTCCTATTCGGTGTTATTATCATAGGTATTCTTGCCAGTTCCCTACTGCGTACCGCTCGGCCCATGGGCGGATGCCACATGAGCGCAGAATACTACAACCCAATTACTGCGGTCATGGATAACGGTACGATTTTAAACACCTTTGAGGTTAAATATACCGACCGTTACTATCTGGATCTAGAGGTGAAGGCAGATACCGATGTGACGTTCAGCATCACCGACGGCGCAGGAAAGACCGTGTTTGAAAAGACGGGAAGTGATTATGATCTTTCCAATGAGAAATTGAAACTTCTACACGGCGAGTATAACGTGATTATCTCCGACTTTGAAGGCGGCGCCCTAGACATCGAATACGACTTTGAGTGAAGATAACACGAAAACTCTTATCGTTTAAAGTTTTTTTAAGCAATGAACTCAGTTTTTCCTCTGAAATGTTAATAGATATTGCATACTCGCAAAAAAGGGGATGTTAACTTGCATTGCTTGAGGCAATGGGCACTTTTGGTGTAGATTTGGCTCATCAAAGACATTGGAGGAACTGATCTATGATAAGCGAAAACATTAAAGCAGTTAGAAAATCAAAAGGGCTCTCGCAAGAAGAACTCGCTATCAAGCTGAATGTGGTGCGTCAGACAGTCTCAAAATGGGAGCAAGGATTGTCGGTTCCTGATTCTGATATGCTGATTTCCATTTCAGAAGCTCTTGACACTCCGGTTTGTGCGCTGCTTGGAGAACCCATTATTGAACGGGAAGTTGATAACTTAAAAGCAATTTCTGAAAAACTTGAAGTGATCAACTTGCAGCTTGCGCAAAGAAAAACGGCAAGACGAAAGCTGATTCAAGGGCTTTTAATCGTGTTGTGTGCTGTAATAATAGTAGTTTTTGTGTTTTTTATCATATTAGATAGTGCTTACTTAAACTGGGATTACAGCAATCCTGAAACCGCAGTTGTCGGAGTCGGACTTCATGCATTTGAGTGGTTGTTTGTCAGAATTGCACCGTTCGTTCTTATCGGAGCAATTGTCGGTATTTTCCTGACACGTAATAAAGTATAAAACTTCTCTATTGTGACACAGTTCAGATTTTGAATCCCGATTTGTCGGGCTGACATATAAATCGTACTTCAAGAACAGGAGTCCCGGACAGAAATGTCCGGGCTCCTTTCTTTTTACCGTGATAGTGTAATGATGCAAACTAGCCGATTTGTTATATAATAAGTTCGTGAGTTTAATTATTCTCAAGCTTCAACACGATTCAATACATTTGCATTATTACGCCAGTGCAGCAGGGAGGAAAGATCAGCATGTTGAGTGACTGGATAAGAAAATTAAAATCCTTATCTTTAGGATTGCCGGGGAGTCCAACCGTGCATCCCGAAAAATTTAATGATCCGGTAGCTTTGCTCTGCGGTTGGCAATGCCTTAAACAGGGCAGTGCGAATTTTACCACTCACAGATTAATTCATACTTCAGGAAATAACCTAGAATATCGGTCATCTTTACTGATGAAAATTTTCGGAATACCTTTCATCATTATTGGGCTGGCATTACCGGCTTTGTATTTTTTTGTCATAAACAGACATTTTATTATGCTTGTAATTGGACCGGTTTTTGCGCTGATCGGAATATCCCTTGTAGTTCAAAGCATGATCCCCATCGGCTTTGACAGCCGAAAAAGGGCATATTACAGAGGATGGAAACAAAGAAAAATTGAATTAATGACTGACCTGAGGTGTGGAGTGCTTTTCGAACAAATCCATACAATTCAACTGTTGAAAAAGATAGGTCATGTCAGCAGCAGTTCTGAAAATTATCACGGAGATAGTTATTTTTATGCATATGAACTAAATCTGATATTGAATGATGGCAGCAGAAGGTATGTGATGTCATATATAAATATGGATCAGGCGTTGACAGATGCAAATGAGATTTCAAAGCTTGTCGGGATACCTGTCTGGAATGCCATATGAATAGATGTTTAATGCCAAATAGGATTACAATGACATTTGCAGACGTGATAAACCACCTGCGTGAAATGAAATGAGAGAGAATATATGAATCTGGAAATCAGACAAGCTACCTTAACAGACATAGAAAGGGTCAATGAGCTATATGATAATTTATGCGAACTATTGGAGAATACGCAAAACTATCCGGGATGGACAAAGGGAGAATATCCAACCTATAAAGATGCATTCAACGGATTTAACGATGAAGTATTATATGTAGCTAAAGACGGAGAGAGAGTAGTTGGAAGTTTTATCTTAAAACATGTTCCGGAAGAAGGTTATAAACAGATTGAATGGTTAACGGAAAATGATTATTCAAGAATATACGTAGTGTATACACTGGCAGTTCATCCTGACTATCTGCATCGTGGAGTAGGGAAAGTAATGTTGGATTTCGCAGAGAAGAAGGCAAAAGAAGAAAAGTGTCTGAGTATACGCCTTGATATGGTTAAAGGGAATCTTCCTGCCGAAAGGCTTTATCGAAAATGTGGATTTCAATACATCAGTACAGTCAGTCTTGGGTATGAAAGGTATGGTCTTCCTTGGTTTGATTTATTTGAAAAGGTAATATAGATATAAAGTTATGATAAGATCGATATGAATTGCCACTTCAAAATGGGGAATTAATTCTTGATATTTTTGTAACGAAACTCCGATTTCTCCGTCTAACCTGCGAATACTCAGAAAGGAGGCGATGATTACGGTCGAGGGAACCTCACAAAGGCTTTATGAGACTTACTACATGCGGGTCTATTCTTTTATGATTACCATGACCGGAGATAAAGATTCGGCTGAGGAAATCACACAGGAAACCTTTTACCGGGCAATTACTGCCAGGCAATCCTTTCGCGGTGAAAGCGATGAATTCACCTGGCTTTGCGCTATAGCAAAGAATCTGTTTTATGATGAAATGCGAAAGCGTGCCCGCCAGACAGATGCTGAAATTCCGGAAGATATTCCGGACACAGACACCGGACCCGATGAGAGCGTTGCGGACAAATATGATTCTTTAAGAATACATATGGTTCTGCATTCTCTGGAAGAGCCGTATAGAGAGGTTTTTGAGCTCCGCTGCTTCGGTGAGCTGTCCTTCCGGCAGATTGGTACCGTCTTCGGAAAAACAGAGAACTGGGCACGGGTTACCTATCATCGCGCCAGACTGAAAATTCAAGAAAGGATGGATAATATATGAAATACAGTTGTGAAATTATCCGGGATTTGCTCCCGTTGTATATCGATGATGTGGCAAGCCCCTCCAGCCGTCAGATGGTGGAACAACATCTTACTGAATGTGCAGATTGCCAAAACATTCTCAGTCGATTGAAGAACAATGAAACTGAAAACGCAATTACGGACGAGAAAGATAATGTAATTGCCGGGCAGCGCAAGTTCTTTAAGCGTAAATCCGCAGTCATCGGAAGTGTCATCGCGGGAATCTTTATGATACCGGTTTTAGTGTGCCTGATTGCAAATCTGGCAGCAGGATCAAGCCTTGATTGGTTCTTTATCGTTTTATCTTCTCTGCTTGTGGCGGCCTCGCTTTCGATTGTACCGCTGATGGTGTCGGAGAACAAAGGTTTGTGGACAATCGGAAGTTTTACCGCCTCTCTGCTTCTGCTTTTCGGCGTGTGCTGTCTGTACACCGGCGGGAGATGGTTCTTTGTTGTAAGTACATCCGTGCTGTTCGGCCTTGGTGTGATTCTGCTTCCGTTTGTTGTAAAGAGCAGGGTTTTGTCTAGATATCTGGAAAACCGGCAGGGACTTGCGGTAATGGCATCAGATACATTTTTGTATATGGTCATGATGCTTACCATTGGACTGCATACGAAGGCTCCCCGCTTCTTCCCGATAGCGACCGCCATATCCGTTCCGGTTATTCTGATTGCGTGGGGACTGTTCGCCATCATATCTAATGCGGAAAAGATCAAGACAAATGAAAAAATTGTGTCACAGGTTCAGTCAGAGATTCCGAGTACCGGACCTGTAAAGAAAAAAGAGGAACCGAAACGTCGCCCGCAGGTATGGGAAATAATTCTTATAGTATTGGGATTTCCCGTTTGGCTTCCTCTGCTCATTGCCGCCTTTGCGGTATTGTTATCCGTTTACATTGTAATTTGGGCCGTAATCATCTCTTTATGGGCAACAGAAGTCTCGCTTATTGCCGGCGCTTTCGGCGGTGTTATCTTAGGGTTTTGGTCATTCTTCACAGGCAACGGTCTGCAGGGCCTCGTATTGCTCTGTGCAGGCATGGTCATTGCCGGTTTGTCGATTTTCCTTTTCTTCGGTTGTTGGGCTACAGCTAAAGGGGTATTGATTTTGTCAAAGGAAATCGCATTATGGATTAAATCTCTGTTTATAGGAAAGGGGAACGCAAAATGAAAAAGTCTATTATGATCTGGCTTATTGTCGCGGCCTGCCTTGTGTTAGTCGGCAGCACGGTCTTTAGCCTTTCGATGTCAGCGAACCGCTGGGATTTCAACCTGCTCAACAGTGAAAAATTAGGAACTGAAACTTTTGACATCGACGAGAATTTCCGGAGTATTTCTATCAATTCAGATACAGAGGATATAGTGTTCCGTCTGTCGGACGATGGAAAATGCAAAGTGGTTTGTTGTGATAGAGAAAAAGTTGAGCATACAGTTTTAGTACAGGACGAAACGCTTTCAATCGAGTGTATTGATTCTGGGAAATGGTACGATCATATATCACTTTTATCGATTGTATCCCCGACAATAACAGTTTATCTTCCGCAAACTGAATACGCATCCCTCTCCATTGAAGAAAGCACGGGAAATATCTTTATTCCAAAGAATTTTCTTTTCGGCAGTATGGATATCGACCTCAGTACAGGCGATGTTGACTGCCGTGCCTCTTCATCGGGATTGATTCGTATCCAAACAAGTACGGGCAATATCATTTCGGAAGGTTTATCCGCCGGGGAACTCGACCTGTCTGTATTAACCGGTCACGTGAATGTTCAGACGGTCATCTGCGAAGGCAATGTGGGGGTTAACGTGAGCACCGGAAAAGCGAATCTCACGGATGTTTCATGTAAGAGCATCAGCTCTGTCGGAAACACAGGTGATATCACTTTGAATAATGTCATTACCACAGAAACGATTTCCATTGAGCGGGACACAGGTGATGTGAGATTCGAGAAATGTGATGCCGGCGAGTTGATTATTGATACTGACACCGGGGACGTGACGGGGTCTCTCCTGTCCGACAAGGTGTTTACCGCACATAGCTCTACAGGCCGGGTCGATGTGCCTGAAACAGATACCGGCGGTAAATGCACGATTACCGCGGATACAGGTAACATCAGGATAACAATAGTCAATAAATAAACAGTAATAAAAAGCAAAGAAAAGCACCGAAATCATATGATTTCGGTGCTTTTTTGCTATGTTCAGCTCACTACTTTTCCAAACACTCTCAGTTCTGAATATTCTGTATCTATATAAATCGGCTCATACTTGGGGTTCAGAGAGATAAGCCGGATACCGTCCGGATCAAATGACATCTTCTTGCAGTATGCATTGCCGTCATACAGAACGATTCCGATCTCACCGTCCTCCAGCGTAAGCTGCTGCTGTATCCAGACGAGCTGACCGTCCTTATATCGCGGCTCCATGCTGTCGCCTGTGATATAAACACCGAAGTTCGCACTCATTGGCACATCGTTTCCGACCTCCGTCAGATCGTAATCGGAGCTATCCAGAAACTGGCCCTTACCGGCGGAGGCGGCCACATTATAGACTGGAAGCTTGCGTAGAGCATAGATATTTTCCTCACGCTTATATAAACCGCTAGCAGCCAAAACATGGGCGTATTCGTCCACCTTTCTCTGTCCGACGGGGTTCAACCTGCCATAATAGGAGTCATCCATAAAAAAGGCTGTCAGATGATAGATACCAAGTATCCGGCACAGCGCGATAAACAGCTCCGCGTTCGGACGCCGCTGATCCAGTTCCCACCGCGAAACCGCCTGATTTGTTACGTCAAAGCCTGCGGCCCTAAGCTCCCGCGCCACGTCTTGCTGCGAAAGCTGACATTCCTCACGATATGCTGCGAGGATCTGCCCGATCGTTTTGCTCATGCATGTCACCTCCTTGTTTATTATCTATTATTCTATATGAATAATCACCATGTTGCAAGAAATATTTCTATAAAATCGACAAAATGGCGATAATATAATCTTTACATCGACATATAGACGAATTATAATAGTATTGGTCGACAGAGAGGAGATGTGGCATATGGAGCGGGCAATTCTGCATTCAGATATAAACTCCTGCTATGCGAATATCGAGCTGCTGCATCATCCGGAGCTGCGGGGAACGCCTCTGGCCGTCGGAGGCGATGTTGAGGCACGGCATGGCATCATACTTGCAAAAGACGAGTTAGCGAAGAAGGCTGGCGTAAAGACAGGGATGGCGCTGTGGCAGGCACGACAGCTATGCCCAAAGATTAATATACTGCAGCCCCGAATGGATTTATATCTGCGGTTTTCCGGATTGATAAATGAGATATACTGCGATTACACCGACCAGATCGAGCGGTTCGGTATTGATGAAAGCTGGCTTGATGTAACGAATAGCGGCACACTGGGCACCGCTGAGCGTATAGCCGAAGAGATACGGCAGCGAGTCAAGCTTGAGTTGGGGGTCACGGTCTCCATTGGCGTATCGTGGAACAAGATATTTGCCAAGCTTGGTTCAGACTACAAGAAGCCGGACGCCGTTACGGTTATCAGAAAGGATAACTTTCAAGATATCGTCTGGCCCCTGCCGGTGGACGATTTACTATATGTGGGCCGCGCGACGGGGCGGAAGCTTCACAGGATCGGTGTAAACACGATAGGCCAGCTTGCAGCAATGAACCCGGAAGACCTGAACGGAAGATACGGTAAGATCGGTTATATGCTATATGTCTTTGCCAACGGTGCAGATAGCTCGCCTGTCTCCCGGGAGAACGAAGAGCCTATAATCAAATCTATCGGCAACAGCACTACCACTCCTCGGGATCTGACATGTGATGAAGACGCATATATTGTCTTTCTCACATTGGCCGAGAGTGTGGGCGCACGGCTGAGGGAGAACGGGTTCAAAGGGAATGTGATTGAAATATCCGTGAGGGACAATGATCTAAGCTGGTTTACAAGGCAGAAGAAACTGACGACACCTACCGATATCACCGGCGAGATTCTGGATCACGCCATGATGCTGTTCCGGTCGAACTATCGCTGGAAAAAACCGATACGCAGCCTTGGTGTACGTGCATCAAGCCTCGTGCCTGCAAACTGTTGTGAGCAGCTTGACCTGTTTACTGACAATGACAAACGTGACCGTCTGCACTTGCTGGACACGGCGGTGGATGATTTACGCCGTCGTTTCGGCTACGCGAGCGTACAGCGCGGCACAGCGCTGACGGACAACAAGCTCGGTTCGCTGAACGCCCGCGAAGATCACGTAGTACATCCGGTAGGATTTCTATAACGTTTAAATGAGGAGGTTTTTGCCGTGGATGTTTATCCGAAGGTTTATGTTGCGGTCAAGGTCAGATACCACCCTGACGGCCGCATCGAGCCGCTTTCTGTTGTCTGGGAAGACGGTCATGAGTATGAGATAGATAAGGTGCTGGGAGTATGCCGGGCTGCCAGCTTGAAAGCCGGAGGTATAGGGATGCGCTACACAGTCAGGATCGGACGTAAGGAGACGTACTTATTCCTTGAAGAAAACCGCTGGTTTGTGGAGCGTCGGGATGTGTAAGAGACGCACTTAATAAACTAACAGTCAATAACCGGACGTCTATATATCAATGTCCTTCAAAATCACAGATTGAAAACTGATGAATAATAAAACATAATAAGATAAGTAAAAAATATTGTTAAGGTGAAATAATATGAGTGAGATTATTAGACTAGATGTTAGCGAAGACATGGCACATTCCGGAATTATTAAAGCGGGAGATTTTTGTTTCTTAAATTATTGTGTTGGTAATGTTGGAGGTACGGTTGAGGAGCAGATCAACGGTGCATTTGATGATATGGAAAGAAGATTGGCTCTGCTAGACTTAACGCTTGAAAATGTTGTTCAAATGGATTGTTTATTTAGAGATGTTTGGAATATTCCAATAATGGAAAAAGTAATTCACGAGAGATTTAAAGGCAAATATCCTGTACGAAAATCAATTCAAACAGAATTTGCTCATAAAGGTGGAGAAGATGGTTTGCAATTTCAAGTTGATGGCGTTGCATATTGCAAAAATAGAAAATTATCTCCTGAAAAATGGAAGACTGTTATCAGACATCCATTTAAGAGGGTATGACAAATTCCGATTTGTCGACTAATACAGGGGGAGTACAATTCGACATTTGTGAGGTACAGGAGAATGGTCACAAAGCATGTTGCAGTTCAAGCATATGATGAGGCATGGGAACAGAATTTTTCAGATATCAAAGCCGAAATTCAAGATGCCCTTGGAGAACTGGTGGTGAGTATCGAGCATGTTGGCAGTACTTCCGTGCAAGGCCTGTCTGCAAAACCAATCATTGACATTGATATCGTCATCAAAGATTATTCTTTATTTGATGATGTGGTTTCCAGGTTGAGTGACATTGGTTATCAGCATGAAGGCGACCTTGGTATATCCGGACGGGAAGCGTTTAAATATGATAGAAAAGACCATCTGCAAAATCATCACCTGTACGTTTGCCCGCAGGATTCAACAGAGTTGAAAAGACATATTGCTTTTCGGGACTTTCTTCGGTCCCATCCCGAAGCTGTGAGTGAGTACAGTCGAATCAAAGAAGAAGGAGCAGTACTCTACCCGTATGATATAGATAAGTACATAGAATACAAGTCTCCGTTTGTCGAGAGGATTTACAGAGAAATTGGGATATGACAAATTATGATCTGCGTTTGTTTTCAGGATTAATCACGAGATAAAGCAAGGCACTCTGCGTTCAATTCCGCAGAGTGCCTTGCTTTATTTTCATTATTCATTGACTGCCGTGATGATAATATCGTCACTTTTGGATATGGTTTACTCTTCAGTATCCTGTTGTCTGTTTTTGCGCTTCTCTTTTATTAAATTCCATACCTTAAGTTTCAAATACCCGACAGCGATCACGCCTGCTGCGATCAGTATCCACCAATACCATTTCATTTCATACACCTCCAAAATAAACGTTACTGAAGACCCTTCCTGATGCGGGGAGCCATCAGTAAATATACAATAGCACTGATTGCCATTATAATCACAATACAAATTATCAGTTCCGACCAGGTACCCCTTTGCGACAGAATCAAGTCGTTTGCTTTGTAAGCCCAGTAAAAAGGAGACCAGTAAAAAAGCACCTTCCATCCGCTGTGTACCAACTCATAGCCGGCTATTGATCCGGCCAGGGGTAAAAACATCAGCTTGACGCTCCCGGCGGCTTCCATCACATCGCTGCTGCTAATTCCCTGCAAAAACCCGATCATCATACTTATAGCAGTTGTCGCGAGAACGACGAGCATAATCTTGACAATGTTAACCTCATGAAATCCCGTAATATATATGCAAGCGATCGTTAATACCAGAGTATATATAACTCCAATAAGGCTCTTACCAAAGATGAAGGCAGAGCGCGACACCGGTGAAACATTGACTGCGCTGACTGTGCGGTCAGTTTTTTCTTCCAATATGTTCAGCGCGATTATCATGCCTGCGAGAACTGCGTTTAAGAGAAGTAGCGCGTTAACCATGACCTTTTTTAGTTGGGGTATTTCCCGCCCGAACTCTTCAATCTCGGTGCGCGAATCCTCAAGCTTTGATCCCTTTTCATAAAGTGTCTTGATCAGTTTGGTATAATCTGAAACCGCCTCGGGTTCATCACCCTGTGCCAATATGATATATTCTCCTGATTCACTGACAACACCCAGCATGTTGTCCCTTTCCAAGACACGCTCCTCTACAGCCTGCCTGCTGTCAAAATATTCAATATGGGTAAAGTTACCAAAGTAATCAGCCTGCTCTGTATTTTCGTTTTTAATCAAGGCAATATTTACAGTAGTATCGTTGATACCCGGCGTTATCAGATTGATCCCGACAGCAACCACTAAAGGAAGGATAATTATTAAAAGCGGTATCGCTTCCCGTGTGTTGACCTTTATATCTCTTACAAAAATCGACAGTATTTTTTTTATCATATCCAACTCCCCCTATAGATTCAGCGTTTTTCTGAATCGCCTGTCCGTTATCATGAACAGAAATACACCCGCAGCAAGGAAGCCGGCGCAGGCAACAAAGGGAAACATCATGTTTGCGTTCGCGGAAATTACATCCTTTAATGCCTGTATGACGGGGTTCGAGGGAATTATTTGTACCCATCTGGGGTTCCAGCCAGGCAGAAAATATGATATAGCAGGCACCATCATCAGTATCAGGATGAAAAAGATCGTCCCGAAAGCTTTTGTTATGTCCTCGTAGAAACTCGCGATCATAAGACCCACAACTGAAAAGAAAAAACCTGTGGACAGAAGCAAAAGTAAAATGATCCCGTAGTTGATCTTAAAGCCCATAACGGGCACCAGCACAATCAGTCCGGACACCGTTGCAGTCAAAAGAACCACAAGCATCTTGCTCATAAGATACTGCGCCACCGAAGATGCAGTAACCGCATATGCCTTTATCACACCTTCCTTTTTATCAAGGAAAACATATGCCGCCATCACAAACATACCCATAATACAGCTGTTAAATGCCAGCAGCGGTGCAACAGCGTTTTCCCTGTCATTCAAAGGCGCGTACCCTGCTGCAACTAAGCATACCTTCTGACTGTCAAAGCTTTGCTCCAGTTCTTCTTCGTTGATATTGTGCAGCACAGATATCAGATTTTTCAGTCTCTCTGATTCATATCCTTGCAGGTAATATTTATAGTGAAGCTCATTATTTGCGTCCAGCGAAACGACTGCGCCGACTTTTTCCTTTGCGTAGGCAAGCGTTCTGACAGTGTCTTCACTTTTTAGTATATAAATACTTTCGGATTCTTTCTCTATAAATTCCGCAGTATATTTCTGACCTCCGGATTCCAAGGAAACTTCTTCGATTTTTCCATCAGTATCTTCTTTCAGTAAACTTTCTCTGACAATATCCGCTGTCTGCTTGGGTAGATCAAGATACAGGTATCTCGTTTCTTTAATTTGAGAATGCTCCGGAATCGCAAAAAGCAATACAGCCAGTAAAATCAAAGCAAACGCGATCTCAATATAAAAGTAAAAGCTCCGGGTAGCCAGTATAAGCTCTTTTTTAAAACTGCTGATGAGTTTCATATTAAACTAACTCCCTTCCAGTCACTTTTATAAAGATTTCTTCAAGTGTTGCCTCCTTCGTATGCATGGTCAGGATCTCGTGTTCATCTATTATCTGCTTAAGTCGGGCTAGGTCATCTGACAGTATTGTAGAAAACGTTTCTTTTATAACCGCATCGCCTTTTATATACTCTACATCTACCATCTTTTCACCGTATCGCAGCTTAAGGTTTTTCGGTGAATCAATCAGTGTAATTTCCCCGTCTACAATAAAAGCCACGCGATCGCAGAGTTCATCCGCAATAAACATATTGTGTGTCGTTAAAAATACTGTGACGCCCTGCTCATTACGTGTTTTTATAATGTCTTTGATTGTTGCAGCGATAGCCGGGTCCAGACCCGTCGTTGGCTCATCCAAAAACCACAGTTCAGGATTATTCAACATTGATCTCGCAAAAGTCAGTCTGTGTTTCATGCCTTTTGAAAATTCACCTGTCCGTATGTTTTCTTTACCCTCAAGCCCTACCATCCTGATAAGCTCCATCGGGTCGCGGGTTGGTATATCAAACAATTTACTGTAAAAAGTAAGGTTCTCCTTTGCGGTCAGTTTACTGTATAAATTGGACTGTTCAAACGAAACCCCTATATGATTGAACATCTCGTTCTTTGGGTGTTTTAAGTCATAACCGGCTACGACTGCATTTCCTTTTTGTAAATTCAGAAGTCCCGTTAATACGCCCTGGGTTGTCGATTTTCCTGCGCCGGATGGCCCAAGAAATCCAAAGATTTCGCCTTTTTTAACCTCAAAACTAATATTCTTTACGGCATATTTGTCATCATTTGAGTACGAATGATACAGTTCTTCAACTTTTATCATAAATAATGCCTCCATCAAATATGAATTGAGCTTTTGTAACAGCCTTCTGATGCTATTATCTCTTATTCGTCAGCAAAACGATAACCTACGCCTACCTCAGTTAAAATAAAACGCGGATGAGTAGTGTCTTTTTCCAACTTACGGCGCAGGTTCGCCATAAAGACCCGCACGCTTTTGCTGTCTCCGCTGTCGTAACCCCAAATCTGACGGATAATATAATTATGAGTCAGCACCTTTCCCTTGTTGGCAATCAGAAGTCTTAAAGTTTTATACTCTGTCGGAGTCAGGTGAATCTCGATGTCCTCCACGAAGACTTTTCGTTTTTCATAATCCACTTTCAACCTATCGCAGGAAAAAAACGTTTCAGATGCGTTCGTCTGGAGCTTTTCCAGAGAACGCTCAGCAACGCGAATACGAGCCATTAGCTCACCCATGTGAAAAGGCTTGGTGATATAATCGTTGGCTCCAAGATCGAGCGCTGCGATTTTTTCTTTCTCCTGCCCGTGCGCCGAGACAATCAATACCGGCACATCAGAAAAAGCCCGAAGCTCCCGAAGCAGGTCAATACCGTCTCTGTCCGGCAAACCGAGATCCAGTAGGACGATATCAGGCCGATGCGAACTAAACAGGAACATGCCTTCCTCGGCAGTCCCTGCGCTTAATACGTTATATTCTTCTTGGGAGAGTGATATATCGATGAAGTGCGAAATGTACTTGTCGTCTTCAATAACGAGTATTGTCCGTTTGTCATTCATAACGTTCCTCCATCGGTAGCGTGAAGGTGATTATTGAGCCCTGAGGTGTATTATCCGAAACAGAAAGTGTACCTCCATGCGCCTCCACAATTGTTTTGCAAATGGAAAGCCCAAAACCAAGGCCTCTGTGCCCGTCTGAATTTATTAGATCCTGTGTTATACTTTGATCAAATAGGCGGCTGCGGATGCCCATTGGGATACCGCCTCCGGTGTCAGCCACCGAGACACTCAAACAAGTCCCGGCTTCCGCCGTCAGCGCTATGCTGCTGTCCGGAGGCGTATGGCGAACCGCATTTTCCAAGAGGTTAATGATTACCTGTGAAATCAGTTTTGCGTCCATAGGCGCTGTAACAACTTCATCCGGCAGCTTAATCTTGAAGCTTCGGTCGCGGAGTAACCGTTCGGTGTGCTTCACCGCTTCACCTATCACATCGTCAATTACTTCATCCTGCTTGTGCAGTACAATATTATCTTCACTGATACGTGTCATATTTAGGATGTTTTCAACAAGATCGATAAGCCATACGATTTCTTCACTGATATCGGAAGCAAGTTTTCTGCGTTCTGAATCGGACAGTTCATCGTAGTTATCCACAAGAAGGTTACCGGCTCCGGAAAGGGCTGTAAGAGGGCTTCTTAGATCATGAGCGACAGACCGAAGAAACGTACCGCGTTGATGTTCCCGTTCCATTGCAAGCCTGATTTTTTCACGCTCCGCCACAAGAGTCTCTCGTTCCAACGCTATGCCGAGCTGTGTACAAATTGCCTGTATAATCAGTGTCTGCTGATCTCCCGGTTCTTTTCCGGCAAGTTCCAGTTTGCCAAGGGTACCGGAGCCACCATTGATTTCCAGACCCGGTACGGATACATCTTCCCCTAAGTGGATTGTACATTCAAGCCCGGAATATTCCCGAACCAGGGATTCCGCCTTTTTCAACACACTTTCCCTGCCGCTTGCGGAGAGAAAGCCGGAAGCAACCTGATACATGATCTTAGCCATGCGCTCATTTTGGCTTGCCAGAGTAATTTCACTCTTTAAACGGGAAGTCACAGTACCCGAAACAATACCTGTTACTAAATAAAACAGGAGTAACATCACATCGTTAGTATGGTATATGAAGAAAGAATAACGAGGCTCCGTAAACAGAATGTTTAAAAGCAACGTACAAAGGAACGCCGAGCCAATCGCCCAGCCCCTGCTGCTGGTCAATACTGCCGTAAACAATACGCCGAGCAGAAAAACCATGATAATGCTTTCATTCCCCACGCCTAAAGTGTCGATAAGGAGCGCAAAACCCGTAGCTAATCCTGCAACAACAAATGTTTTTACAGTATTAATAATCGTAACAGACACCTCCCGTTCAGCTATTACTTATTTAGCATTTTCAATATATCTTTCTGTTCTCCCGCTATAATAATATGCCCCTGCGCGTTAAAAACATAATCTGCGCTTATCAGCGGGATGACATGGTTCTCATTTCGTACTCCGATGATATTGACGTGGTGTATAGTACGAACATTCAATTCCCGTACATTTTTCCCAACCCAATTTTCAGGGACCTCTATTTCCATTATGGCATATTCCGGTGACAGTTGGATATAATCAAAAGCGCCCTTTGCCGAGTATCGGACCGCTGTGCGCTGCGCCATGTCACGTTCCGGGCATACCACATCGTCAGCGCCGATCTTTTTAAGCAGATTTGTATGACTGTCACTATCGGATTTTGCAACCACATAGGCAGCACCCAGCTCTTTTAGCATAGAAGTAATCTCCATAGAGGATTGGAAGTTATCACTTATGCAGACAAAACACACGTCAAAATTACGTACGCCTAATTCATTGAGGACATCTATGTCCATGCAGTCACCAATCTGTGCCCGCGTAACGAACGGTTGAAGCTTTTCTATGGATTCCCCATCCACATCTATGAGCATAACCTCATTATGAAGTTCTGTGAGTTTAATAGCAAGATTTTTTCCAAAACGTCCTGCGCCGATTACAAGCATTGATCTCATGTTATATTTCTTCCTTTCTGATTAACCGACAATGACTTTGCCGATAGGATTTTTTAATTTACTGCCGTTGCTATACTTTGCAAGTGCCATAAAAACTGTCAGACTGCCTACACGTCCCGCATACATCAACAGGATTACAGCTATGCGCGACAATGGTGCCAGCGTTGAGGTGATGCCGGTGGTAAGCCCCACCGTTCCAATTGCGGATAAGGCTTCAAAAGCTGAATCGGCAATCGGCTGACCTTGAATACAGAGAATCATAATACCGCAAAACGTCATTATTATATAAATTGCCACATTGTTGAAAGCACGGCGTAAGGTTTCTGACTCCAAGCGGGAATGCCCTATCGAAACATCCTCACTGTTTCTGAAAGAAGCCTTCACCGTTGCCAGAATGACAACGAGAGTCGTTATTTTTACGCCTCCGCCTGTGCCCCCGGGGGCTGCGCCGATGAACATCAGAAGCATTGTTACAAGTTTTCCGCCATTTGAAAGGGCCGCTATATCTACGGAGTTGAATCCGGCTGTTCTCGGTGTTACGGATTGGAAAAACGACGATAGTATACGATCTCCCGTGTTCATCGAAGACAGAACGCCATTTCTTTCAAGGAATAAAAAAGCAAGCGTTCCGGCAGTCAAAAGCATAAGTGTAGATACCAATGCAACGCGAGTATGGAGGTGCAGCTTTTTTGGACGGAATCGACTCTCTATGAGGTCGTTCCATACCACAAAGCCAATTCCTCCCACAATAATCAATCCTGCGATGGTAAGAACCACCAGCGGATCATTATAAAGAGTCGTCAAAGAGGAAGAGGGAACCCGGATACCCATCAGATCGAAACCCGCATTACAAAAGGCAGATACTGAATGGAAAACCGAAAACCAAAGCCCGTTCCCTACACCGAACATGGGAATAAACCGTATTGATAAAAGGACTGTTCCAAGGCTTTCAAAAACTGCCGTTCCAATCAGCATCCGGCGTACGAGTCGGACAACACCGCCTACCTGCATTGAACTGACTGTCTCCGCTAAAAGAGAGCGCTCACGCAGACCGATTCGCCGTCCGAGTGCCATAGAAAACAGAATGGCAACCGCCATAAAACCCAGTCCTCCGATTTGAATAAGCAGTAAAATGACAGCCTGCCCAAACCCGGAAAACTGAGTCCATGTGTCATATACAACCAGTCCGGTTACGCAAGTAGAAGATGCCGAGGTAAACAGTGCGTTTATAAATGGAATACCGACACCGCTGCGGTTTGCTGCAGGCAGGGTTAAAAGTAATCCTCCGGTCAGAATAATAAAAGCAAATCCAAACGCAACGATTCGTGTTGCGCTCCAGTTCGTTGTTTTCATCTGCCGGTACCCCACATTTCCGTCAGCAATCCGTCAATGGGTTCACCAGGGCCAAGAATAAAATTTACGCCCGCAGTCTTAAATACTTCGTCAGATTGAGAGGAATTGCTTCGTACGATAACACAAACACCGGGTTCTTCCTGTTTTGTCGCACTGCAAATTAATAAATTGTTGCCGTCATCAGAAGATAGTGCAAAAAGCGTGGAATAATAACCGTCATTAGGGAAAACCGGCTCCGTCAGGACGCGGCATTTTATTCCGAAATTGCGAATTTTTTGCGCGACATCCGATGCGCCGTATACCATAACGCCTTGATTTACGCGCCGCTTCGGGCTGTCAATAATGCCACCTTTATCGAAAAAATTATCCAGACGGCACATAACCAAGTAACCGAGTATGAATATGCATAAGAGCATAATGATTAGAAATACAGTCATTTTATACCTCCTGCCTGTTATGGTTACAATAGCAGAAATGGTATAATGATGGTGTCCTCATCTGCTCCATCGTGTTAATTTTCTATTAAGAAAACATTATTTATAATTAGGGGATTTTATAATAGGCGGAGAAATTATATGGTTGATATGCGTGAGTTTTCGCTGACAAAACACGATGATGAATTATATAAAATAATCAATCCCGTAAAACAGTATTCTGATGAGCATAAGATTTTAGCGATATGGGCAATTGATTGTTTGAACAGAATACTTCCGTTATTTAGAAATAAATATCCGGAAGAGACGATTCCGGATACAGCAGTATATACTTTGAATAAGTGGATAAATGATGCAATAAAAATGTGGGATGCCAGAAAATACACCTATACAGTTTTGGCTTTAGCCAAAAGTATGGGGAAAGACGATAAACCCTATTCTCAAATAGTGAGGGCTGCTTCACATTGTTTAGCTACCTGCCATGTTCCGACTCATTCCGAAGGAACAGCAATGTATGTTGTTTCTGCAATAAAGCTGATGAATTTAGGCAAAAACAATGTTCTTGAATTGATGGAAGATGAGAGAATATGGCAAATTAATCATTTGAAAGAATTATTGAAAGAACCTGAAAAACTGTTAAGGCAAAGAGATAAAAAGACCGACTGATGAATTCCGGTTTGGTAGTCGATGCCCTCTTAGGTGAGGAAACAAGAGACCACAACGATATTGATTTGTTTATGTAAAAAGACAACAGCAAAAAATTTCTTGATTTTATTAAAGAAAAGGGCTTTACTGAAGTTGTTGAAGCATATACCACTGCAGATCACACGGTTTGGATGGACGCAAAAGGCAGGATAATTGATCTTCATTTATTTGAATCCAATTTTATTTCACCAGGGATATGAGCACGACGAGAAAGATGTTCATGATGTAAGGCTTTTGTGCGAGAGATTTAATATTGCTGTTCCGAATGAATACAAATAACTGAGCTTATTTTGTTTTTTAAGGAGTTAAAAAAATGAAAATTAATTTAAGAATTTGGGAATTGTCAGATGCAGGACCTTTAGCTACCGTACTTTCCAATACCATAATACAGGATAATCTTCGTGACGGATTGCCGTATCCTTATACTGAGCAGGATGGAATTGAGTTTATTTCGGCAATGCTTTCTGCGGATAAAAACGATAAGTTTTCTTTTGCCATCACAGTTGACGGTGAAGTAATAGGCAGTATTGGCGTTTCTCGTCAGGGAAATATTCACAGGTTGACTGCCGAGCTGGGTTATTATTTGGCTGAGGAATACTGGGGCTACGGTATCATGACCGAGGCGGTACAGCAGATATGTAAGCACGTTTTTGAAAACAGTGATATTATCCGAATTTACGCTGAACCATTTGCGTTTAATACGGCTTCATGCAGAGTACTTGAAAAAGCAGGATTCCAATACGAGGGTACTTTGAGAAAAAATGCAGTAAAAAACGGCAAGGTCCTTGATATGAAAATGTACTCATTAATAAAGACCGAATGATTACTTTTATCTGTCATTCAACAAGAATTCCAGAATAGGAGCCCGGGACAGATATGTCCGGGGTTCCTTTCTTATAACCTCAAGTTTGATATAATAAGTATGTATATTAATTTGTTCTCAAGCTTGAATACAAATACGTTTTCATATATATAATTCTTATACAAAGGAGCCTTGATTATGCATGAAATTAAGTGTCCGAATTGCGGCAAAACATTTACTCTCGATGAAAGTGGATATGCAGACATACTGACTCAAGTCCGCACCGAAGAGTTTGAACAAGAAATTCATGAACGGTTAACACTCGCCGCTCAGAATACAAAGGCAGCGATAGAGCTGGCAGAGACGAAAATTGCCGGTGAGATGGCAAAAAAAACTACAGAAAAAGATATTGAGATTGAACGTCTGAATGCAGCACTGAGAGCTGCGGATCTAACAAGGCAGCTGGCTCTCAAAGAGGCACTTGGCTCAGTTGAGAAGGAACGCGATGATCTGAAGCGTGATCTCGATGTACAGAAGACTGAACAGGAATTGCTGAAAGCATCCTTAAAAGATAAATATGAAACACAGATAAAAGATCGTGACGACCAAATCGAACGGCTTAAAGACATGAAAGCGAAGTTGTCTACAAAGATGGTCGGTGAAACACTCGAACAGCATTGTGAGATTGAGTTTAATAAAATCCGCCCCACGGCATTTCCAAAAGCATATTTCGAGAAGGATAATGATGCCAAGACGGGGAGCAAGGGTGATTTCATATTCCGTGAGGCAGACGATGACGGCACAGAATTTATCTCTATCATGTTTGAAATGAAAAATGAAAATGATGAGACGGCAACCAAGAAAAAGAATGAGGACTTCTTAAAAGAGCTTGACAAGGACCGCAATGAAAAGACTTGCGAGTATGCAATATTAGTGTCATTGCTGGAACCAAACAACGAGCTTTACAACACCGGTATTGTAGATGTTTCATATCGGTACCCTAAAATGTACGTCATCCGGCCGCAATTCTTTATCCCCATGATTACTTTATTGCGCAATGCAGCCTTGAGCTCACTTAAATACAAGGCCGAGCTTGCGTTAATGAAGGCACAGAACATAGACATAACTAATTTCGAAAAGGAACTTAATAACTTTAAAGATGGTTTCGAAAGAAATTATGATCTTGCCTCAAAACGGTTCCAATTGGCCATTGATGAAATCGACAAGTCAATCGATCATCTGCAGAAGACAAAAGACGCGTTGCTGGGTACAGTGAACAACCTTCGCCTGGCCAATGATAAAGCGCAGGACGTAACAATAAAGAAGCTGACACACGGTAATCCGACAATGGCGGCAAAGTTTGCAGAGCTTGAGTAATTATGCTGATGTATCCATTGTAATACATAGCACCCACCGCCCTTATGTAACGGCGATCAGGTATAGAAATAATGTATTTATATGTATTTAATTGCTGAGGAGGAATGACTGATGAAAAAAAATCATAAGGTAAATGGTTTTAGAATAATTTCATTCGTCATTTCAATTTTAATGCAATTTGCTGTTTTGATCAGCATTATTATTTGGTTTAACCGATACTTTGCAATATTTTACGTAATCAGTATTTTGATTAGTTTTGCTGCGGTAATTAGGATTGTAAATAACCAGATGAATCCTGCCTACAAGATGGCATGGATCATTCCCATTATGCTGTTTCCGATTTTCGGGGGGCTGTTTTATCTGTTTTTCGGGGGGAACAGGATGGGTAAAAAGACAAAAGAGAAGATGGGATCCATTCTGGAAAAAACAGCAGAAAATTTGAATGGTAGTAGTCATACTCTGGAAATGATTCGGCAACAAAGCTTAGAAGCAGCAAACCAATCAAGATATATTGGGCAGTCTTCGTTATATCCGCCGTATTGCAATGAATATGCAGAATACCTTCCCAGTGGTGAGGAAAAGTTCGAGAAACTGAAAGAGGAACTAAAGAAAGCCGAGCATTTCATTTTTCTTGAGTATTTTATCATCAAAGAGGGGGTCATGTGGAACAGCATCCTGGATATTCTGATAGATAAAGTAGATGAGGGTCTGGATGTGCGTGTTATTTATGACGATATAGGCAGCGTGACGTCCTTGCCTTACGGTTATAATAACGAGCTTGAGAAATTGGGTATAAAGTGTTGCGTGTTCAATCCCATGATCCCAGTCATATCTGTGAAACTGAACCACCGAGACCATCGCAAGATCTGCGTCATCGACGGATGTACAGGTTTTACCGGCGGAATCAATCTCGCCGATGAATACATCAATGAATATGAGAGGTTTGGTCACTGGAAAGATGCAGCGATCATGCTCAAAGGCCAGGCGGTCTGGAGCCTTACAGTTATGTTCCTTTCAGTTTGGGATTATCTCAGGGGGACATTAAATGAGGAAAAACAGTATCTTTCATGTCGGGATTTTCGGAATTCGGATACTGATTCACATAACGACGGTTTTGTCCAGCCTTTTGCTGATAGTCCCCTGGATCAGGAGTTAGTGGGGGAGGGCGTATATCTCAACCTTATAAACAAGGCAAAACGGTACGTATATATAACAACACCATATCTGGTCATTGATAATGAGATGCAAACAGCGCTTTGCATGGCAGCAAAGAGTGGTGTCGATGTTCGAATTATAACGCCGTATCATTATGATAAATGGTATGTACGCTCGGTGTCGAGATCCTATTTTAGTACGCTGATCGAAAGCGGAGTCAGGATCTATGAGTATTTACCTGGATTCATCCATTCGAAAACCTGTGTTGCCGATGATGAATGTGGTTTCGTAGGTACCATCAACATGGATTATCGAAGCCTATACCTTCATTTTGAGTGCGGCGTCTGGCTGTATCGCTGCAGTTGCTTGCTTGATATAAAAAAAGATTTTCTTGAAACAATGGAAATTTCACGTGAAATCACTGCCGAAGAGCAGAAAAAGATCTCATGGATTAAAAAAATGTTTTGGTCGATACTAAGAGTGTTTTCCCCGCAAATGTGATTTCTACACACTACTAAGAATGATTTCGAAAAGGATTTTGATCTTGGCTCAAAACGGTTACAGTCAGCCACCGATTAAATCGACAAGTCAAAGGAGATATGTGGGATGAAAAAACTCAATCAGTTTCTTAATATCATTATGGGAAGTTCTGTCGGTGTGCTTATTGGACATAGTTTGTTCAGGTACATTGATTACACAAATAATCCGGATCTGTATACAATGCAATCTGCTCCTTGGTACACAAGTATTTTACTGTATGGTGGAGTAACCCTGTTTGTAGTGGTTATCTCTCTGATTGCGAAACTCGTCATTCGGAAGAAATTACAATCTAGAAAAGTAGACGTGTAACAAATTCTAATTTGGCAAGGAGGTCATGGATATAAAGAAAAGAACAACACTTATCATAGTAATATGTTCATTACGGTAGTTGTTGAATAGATTGTCTACATTTTAGGAGGTTCATCATTTGAGTAAAACAAAAATGAAAACAATCTTTTTTGTTATACTTATTTTGGCATCGTTAAGTCTGTCATTATTTATTATTGAACAGGCAATATTCCTCATTGTTCCGAGAACAGACTTTTCTGATCACATGGCAACTATGGCTGCTATGATTATTATGACAAGTCTTATTCTTGTATTATCGCAAAAACTTAAAATTAATCTTTCAATTTTTCCGATTAAATTCACAGCACTCTATATAAGCGTCTCAATTATTACAGGCATATTGCTAGTTATAAATCCTTCGAACTATACCGATGGTATTAAATCAATTTTCTTTCTTGTATATTCGTGTATTGTAACACCGGTTTTTGAAGAACTGATTTTTAGGGGATATGTTTGGAACAAACTGAATGAGGTTTTTTCAAAGGAATGGGTAACTTATGTTGTTACCACCATTCTTTTTGCCTTGTGGCATCTCGGGTATATCAGTTCAATTGCGTTCAGAGTAGAAGACGGTTTGCTGAATGTGATGACATGGAAGGTCATCGTTGGTATGTGTTTTGGAATAGTATTAGGCGCCGTTCGTTTAAAAACCAGGAACTGTTATTCTACCATGTTAATGCACTGCATAATGAATATATTTGGTAGATAAACTCAATTAGAACGATGCTCATGATTTAAGGGTTTTTAGCGAGAGATTTAGTATTCCTGTTCCGAATGAATATAAATGAGGAGTAAAATCAGGCATACCCCGAAAATTTGCAGCAAACCATCGTAAATATATAATGAAAGTTTACAACTAAACGGAGTATTTTTCAGATACTCCATTTTTGTATTTTAGTGCTTACATACACTCAAGGAGGGTGATTAAACTGCGCGAAATTGATCAAATGGCTTTTGAGGCTGCACATGATAACGAAAAATTATCTGAGTTTATTAAGCAATACGAATTTTTTATTTTGAGAACCGCCTCAAAAACAGCCAGGCATTATATATCAAAAAGCGACGATGAGTGGGCAATTGCACTTGTTGCTTTTTCTGATGCTGTTAAAAAATATGATTACGAACGGGGCAGCTTTATTCCGTTTGCTGAACTGATCATCCGTCAAAAACTGGTTGATCACTATAGAGTCCAAAGCAGACGCAATAAGGAGATTCAGGTTGAGCGGATTGAAGATGAAGCCAATGTTGAATACAGCGATTATAACCTGAAATTGGAAATAGAAGCTATCGCACAGGTTCTCAATGATTACAGGTTTTCCTTTATGGATTTAGTTGAATGTTCTCCGAAAGCAAATAAAACTAAGACGGCCTGTGCCAAAGCCGTTTCTTATCTGTTGAAGAATACGCTGTTGATGAATGAAATGCAGGAAGCAAAACAATTGCCGGTTAAAATAATAGAAAAAAATACGGGTATACCCCGAAAAATAATAGAACGACATCGTAAATATATAATAGCAGCGGCTGAAATACTCCATGGAGATTATCCTTATCTCGCGGAATATTTAAGCTATATAAGAGAGGAGTATATGTGATGAAAGCAACTGTAGTGGAGATTAAAGAAGGCTTTGCTGCATTAATGCAAAAAGATGGAACTTTTATAAAAATGAAGAGTAGAAATTTACATATTGGAGATGTGGTAAACATGAATGAAACAAAATTACATAAAAAAGGAAGATTCAGTGCTATGTTGGCGGCAGCCGCGTTGTTTGTCATGCTATTGGGCGGCGGGGTTTATGCATATGTGACACCTTCTTACTATGTGAGTCTTGATGTCAATCCGGGTATAGTAATGGAAGTCAATATGTTTGAACGTGTCATTGGGATGGAGGCGGCCAATGAGGATGCAAAAGAAGTGCTTGCAGGACTGGGTTTAAAAAACATAAGTGTCCGTGATGCAATAGCCGTGTCTGTTGAGCGTATTGCGGAATTAGGCTATTTTGACGGAGAAGGCGGAAACATCCTAATAGCTACTGCTTCAAAAAACGAAGATAAGGCTGAACGTTTGGCCGGCAAGCTTCAAAATGCTGTGGAAGAGGATATTGAGGAAAATGGTATAAAGGCTGAAGTAACAGCCGGAGTTATTGGATACGAAATGGTACAGGCAGCAAAAAACATAGGAATGACACCGGGAAAATATAACATCATTGTTAACTTACTTGGGAAAGATGCAAATGATTATGCTGATACTTCCATAAAAGATATTATGAAAGAATACACAGCATCAAAGGGAGCAAAAGGTAAAGCGAGAGCGGAAGAAGCAAAACAAAACGCAGAACAAAATACTGAACAAAATGCAGGACAGAATGCAGAACAAAATGCTGAACAAAATGCAGAACAGAATGCAGAACAGAATGCAGAACAAAATGCTGTAGGTAAAGAAAAACAAACCGGAAAACAAGAAATTCCTGCAGGTGGAATATCATAACAGCGAAGTATTCAGAGGCCTTTGGCAATTAGCCAAAGGCCTCTATTTTGATTAGATAATATTAAGGAAATTGTATTTCCTCAAATTATAAAAGTTCTGTTCGAATAAATTTCATAGTATAATGAAAATGGTTACAGTAATGGTACTTTGTATCCATACGACATGTTACCGATTATTTTAATAGAAATGAAAAGAGAAGAAATATGGAAACGAAAGCACTTGTTATCATAGATATTCAGAACGATATTACAAAAAACTACAAGGGAATCATTGACAATATCAACGCAGCCATAGATTGGGCTGTGATCAAGGGAATGCATGTTGTGTACATCAAGCACAATTTTATTATCGCAAGCGCACGCACATTTTTACCGGGTACAAAAGGCGCAGAGATTGTTCCCGATATGAAGATCGTATCGGATAACATTTTCGTGAAAACCCAGGGTAACGCACTGACAAGTGAAGAATTTGCCGCATTTATCAAGGCAAAAGGCATAAACGAGTTTTATATCACCGGTGCGGATGCCACCGCCTGCGTGAAATCCACCTGCTTCAACATGACCAAGGCCGGCTACACCGTACATGTAATTTCTGACTGTATTACCAGCTATAATCTTAAAAGAATGGACGAGATGCTCAGATATTACGCAGAAAAGGGCTGCGAAGTGAAAACGCTCGCTGAATATATCGGAAAGCAGTCAAAAAAATAAAAAACGCCCGGTCTTTTTTTCAAAGACCGGGCGTGATTGTTTATTTGGAAACCGAAGTCATAGTACTGATGATACGCTAAAGTCGTTTTCGCTGTTCTAACACCATTAACCTAGCGCTATATCCAGAATCATCATCAATACAAATCCAATTGCGACGCCGATTGTACCAATGTTGCTGTGCTCACCGGACTGCGATTCCGGGATCAGTTCCTCGACGACAACATAAATCATTGCTCCGGCGGCGAAAGATAGGATATATGGAAGGGCAGGCGTGATAAGCGAGGTCAGTATAATAGTCAAAATCGCACCGATAGGTTCTACAATACCGGAAAGAAAACCATATGAAAAAGCCTTCCGCTTTGATATACCCGTGGCAACCAGCGGCATTGAGATAACTGCTCCTTCCGGAAAGTTCTGAATCGCCATACCAATCGAAAGTGCAAATGCGCCGGCAACTGTAATGGATGTACTGCCGGAAGATAATCCTGCAAACACAACACCCACTGCCATCCCTTCGGGTATATTGTGTAATGTTAAAGCAAGAATGAGCATCAGCGATTTGCTGAGTTTTGATTTGTGACCTTCCGCTTTATCTGAATTAACATGCAGATGAGGGATTACAGTATCAATCAGAAGGAGAAATCCCATGCCAAGCAGGAAACCGACAGAACACGGAATCCATATGATGCCGCTCTGTTCTTTTGTCATATCAATAGCCGGAATGAGCAATGACCAGACTGATGCTGCGATCATGACACCTGATGCAAATCCGAGCAAGGCTTTTTGCACTTTAGGTTTCATTTCGCCTTTAAGTAAAAAGACTGTTGCCGCACCGAGGATTGTTCCGGAAAGTGGAATCATCAGACCAAGCGCAATTATCATCACGTGATTCATAAGGTTATCCTTTTAAGAAAATAGCTGTCCTCATAGCTATGATAATTTTTATTTTCAGCAATTAAGTCCTTTTACCATAGCTCTTTCATTTATTACTTCATATCCGAATTTCCGATATAAAGCGTGCGCGTCACGGGTAAGCAGAATTCCGCGAAGGCATGCGTATTCAGGACGAGACTCAATATATGATACCAAGGCTGTGCCCAATCCCATGTTTTGATATTCAGGATCAATGATTACATCGCAAAGATAATACGTTGTTGTATAATCACTGATTACCCGTGCAAAACCGACCAATTTCTTTTCATCTTCAAGAAATATTCCGTAACAAGATGAGTTTTCTGCTGACTTTTCGATTTGTTCAACAGATCTTTTGTCCGCCCAGTATGTCATTTTCAGGAGTCTTACAATATCATCAAGAATCAGATTATCATATCCTTCAATCACTTTATAATTCATAACGGTGCACTCCCGTAAATAATATTCCATTGTTTTTTACTAATCCAGTGCTCTTAAAGCAACTCCGATATGTCAAATGCATACGAAGTATCGTGAAAATATCTGCCTTTTATGGCTGTAAACTTTAAAATACAGTAATCCTCATCGGTAACGCCGTTAGGATAGTACATTTCATCACCTTCACGCCAAAACAGCTCTTTATGGTATGCATCCTCGCATACCTCTGCAGTACCGGTAAACATTACACCTTTAATATCTGATTCGCTGCAATAATATATACACGACTTCGGGTTTGCTTTGAATTGAGACGCTCTTTTTGAGGACACGTTTGTTGAAAAATAACGGACACCCAAACCATCGCTGTTTATAGCGTACATTGCTTTTGTATTTGGGAAACCATCTTCATCAACAGACGAAACGTAAGCAGTCTTTGCGTTTTCGACCAATGAGAGAATGTCTTCTTTAATTTGCTTGTCCAATGTAATTTGCCTTTCTGTTATTTTTCGTATTTTTGTTAGTTTAGCATTTTGCCACAAACTTTGGAACAGGTACAAGCTTTGGAAGCCATGTCACTTTTGTCCACTTTGGTCAATATATTTATTATTGTAAATATAATCATATAACATCTTTCTGTTCCATACCTGTGCCTCGATATAATGGGAATCTGTTTTAAACTTAGTAATTACTTCCTCAAGTTCATTATATAGATATACATTTGGAGTATCTGTTCTTTCCCCATCCACAATATTTCCGTTATCATCAAGAATGAAACGGTACATACTATCCGGAAATGTAAACGAAATAGCAGAAATATCCAAATAATTCAAGGGGATCTTTATCTCTTCCGTATTCTTCTGAATATCTCCGCGGATATCAAATTCACCGGTAGGCGATTCTCCTAAAACCATGTATATTGGCACTTTTTCCTGCGGATTTCCACCTTTTGCAATCAGTTGGTTATAGATCCATTTTTCAATTTCTTTCCTGTGAACCAAATAATCGTCTTCTGCATAGAAACCGCCGATATTATTTATTAAACAGTGCTTCTTTTTTATTTCGTTAGCCTTTTCGAGCGGATAATCGTTTAATGAAATAAACGGGTCTTCTCCACGTGTATAATAACGTGTTAAGAAAATTGGAACAGTTTTCATATCTGCCCTTCTTTAGTTTATGCTTTACAGTACAATAATGTAAGTATAGTAGCATTTTCCTGTGTGTACAACAAAATCGTGGAAAGTAAGTCATATATTGTGTGCTATTCATAAGACGTACAGCCGCGCTTTACCGGTGAACAATCTATAAAAAATTATGTGACTCTGAGTTTGTGATATGATAAACTACAATTACATTTATAGGAGGTGACAATGATGGAATATTTGCCTTATATCATCTGTGCGGTTGCCGCATACCTTTTGGGAAGTATACACCCCGCACATTTTATAGCAAAGCTGAAGGGGTTTGATATTCGCTCTAAGGGATCTCACAATTCCGGGGCGTCGAACGCTATGATGACAATGGGCTGGGGATGGGCGATACTTGTAGGTGTTATCGACATAGGCAAGTCCGCGCTTGCGGTCAGACTCGCGATGCTCATTTTCCCCGACGCGGCGTATATAGGCGTTTTCTCTGGTGTGTGCTGCATTTTGGGGCACATTTTCCCATTCTATCTGCGTTTTAAGGGTGGAAAGGGCTTCGCATCCTTTTTAGGGCTTATACTCGCAATGGACTGGAGAGTATTTCTTGCGTTTTTCGTTATTGTCGCTGTAATTACTCTGACTATAAAGTATATTGTAGTAGGTACGATGGCTACTGTGATCGGTTACCCGACGTATATGTTATTCACCAAAGCAAGCTACATCGCCGTTTTGATTGTGTTGGCAGCAACCGCGGTCATCATTATCAAGCACCGGGAAAATTTGGTTAAGATTGCAAAAGGCGAAGAATATAAGTTTAAATTTTAATATACCTAAGGGACTTGCTTATACTTATACGGCAGCCTGCCGCGATTTCAAAAAAAGGAAACCCGCCTCGGAAATAACTCCGGAACGGGTTGCTTTATGTAATGAATTGCCGAATGAAAGACGAACTTTATTTTGTAAAATAGTTGTGGCTCTGCGTTGCTGATGTGATAATCTGCTACTGCAACTATATAAGGAGACAATGATGGGACTTATACCTTATATCATCTGTGCGGTTGGCTCATACATTTTGGGAAGCATAAACCCCGCACATTTTATCGCAAAGCGGAAGGGTTTTGAAATTCGCTCTTTGGGATCTCGCAATTCCGGGGCGACGAACGCTCAAATAACAATGGGCTGGGGATGGGGGATTCTTGTAGCCATTCTTGACATAGGCAAGTCAGCGCTTGCGGTCAGACTTGCGATGCTCATTTTCCCCGACGCGGCTTACATAGGCGAGTTCTCAGGGCTTTGCTGCATTTTGGGGCACATTTTCCCATTCTATCTGCGTTTTAAGGGTGGAAAGGGATTTGCCTCCTTTTCAGGGATAATACTCGCGATGGACTGGAGAGTGTTTCTTGTGTTTTTTGTGATTGCCGTGATTATCTCTTTAATTACTATGCGTACAAAGTATATGGTATTTAGCACGATGGTTACGGTGATCGGTTACCCGGCGTATATGCTAATAACCCAAAAAAGCAACATCTCCGTTTTAATTGTGTTGGCGGCAACCACGGTCATCATTATCAAACACCGGGAAAATTTAGTGAGGCTAGTAAAGAGCGAAGAGTATTTAGGTTCATACTAGTATATATTTATTGAAGTAAAAGAAACACAAGGCTTTGCCGAGAGGCAAGGCCTTGTGTTAATTTTGGAAAGTGAAATAAGGTATTGTACAAACTTGACAACATAAAATCCCATATTTAGGGAAGAAACTTTCCGGCTGCCATATACAATTCATACCACTCATGATGGGTTAGACGAACATTGGAAGCGCCGCAAATATCTTTAAGATGTTGCGGATTCATTGTTCCCACAATGGCCTGCATATGAGCCGGATGTCGGAGAATCCACGCAATGGCGATCGCACTCTTGGATACGCCATACTTATCTCCCAGTATACTCAAGATAAGGTTCAGTTCAAGGAAATCCGAATGATCGATAAAGCTACCCCTAAACATGCCAATCTGCAGTGGTGACCAGGTCTGAATGGTGATGTCGTGTAAACGGCAGTAGTCTAAAATCCCGTTATCCCTGTCAATAGAGCGCTCAGTTGTCTGGTTGTTCATATACAGCCCGTTATCGATCAGCTGAGTCTGATTCAAAGAAAACTGTAATTGATTGAATATCAACGGTTGCTGTACATACTTTTTAAGCAATGTCAGCTGACCCGGAGTAACATTGCTGACACCAAAAAAGCGCACTTTCCCGCTCTTTTCCAATTTATTGAAGGCATCCGCAATTTCCTGCGGATCATACAGCAGATCAGGGCGGTTCAGCAGCAGTACATCAAGGTAATCGGTTTGCAGACGGCGCAAACTTCCATCCACACTGTTCAGGATGTCCTCGCTGCTCCAGTTAAATTCTTGGTGATCTAAATTCAGACCGTACTTGCTCTGAAGGATTACTCCTTCTCGATTCAGTCCCGTCGTCCGGAAAGCGTTGCCGAAACGGGTTTCTGCCTCTCCATCTCCGTAACAGGGTGCATGATCATAGAAATTGATGCCTTTTTCCGCTGCTGTGCAGATTATATCAGCTGCGTCCGAAACGGATAAAGTGGGCATCCGCATACAACCCAGAATGATATCGGAGATATTCTGAGGACCATTAACAACATTCAGTGTTTTCATTTGCGGTTCCTATCCTTTCTATTTCGTGTGTTTTTCTACATATTTTCTAAGAATCTGTATAACTTGCGCCTGTTGATGTTTGCGTTTTGACTTTTTCTCGCCTTTGCCTGCCCTGGTTTGTCAAAAAACTTTCCTATCATAATATGTTATGTATGATTTGATAATACCATTTTGACTTTATTCATACAATCATTTATTCCGGGAAATAAGTTCGCCAACCAGTTGATGCCAAAAAACAGACAAAAGCATATTTTAGTGTTCTTAAAAGGTCATTTATTGCTATAGTGATTTCAATTATTTACCAGTTTCTCTATTGCCTCTTCTTTGGTCGGCAGGAAAAAGATTTCGTTTCCTCTGTTTGATTCATTTATAAAGTCTTTCAGAGGTTTGCTTGTATACTTTGTAAAGTCGCCATATATTGCGACTTTGGTTCGGTATGTGACGAATTATTGCAGAATCTCACCGGCGAGTCCCGTTCTTAAAAAGAAGAATGAATCGATAATATTATCTTTGTTAATTACGATCTTGTTTGTATTAGCTTCATAACCTACCGTTACCATCAGATCCAGCGCTGACTGCAGGTCGGTAAGCACCTTTTCTTCGCCTGCAACAACGGCAATTTTTATTCCGTTTTGTTCAATGATATCAAGCTGCATCTTTTTCTCCTGCGTTTCATTAATTGCACCGATAGGGTGCAATTCTTAACCGGATTCCTTCACCGCCCGGAAACTTAAGTAGTCTTGCCCGTCAAATTTCATTTTTTCATATACACCGCCATGATACACAATGATGTACGCCTTATGTTCATCTTGAACGGAGGTTTCTGACGTCCAGTAATATATGACCTTTGAGTGAACATCCCACAGAGGAGACTCTTTATCAGGGGTTCGCTCATAAACGGCCAGGCCTTCGGACGAATTCCATATTCCGCCCGCGTTCTGTCCGTGAAGCATCATTGAACGAACTGCTTCATCCACAGTGGGCAATCGCCAGATATTCTGCTCTTCTTCCATAATGACAGTTCCGTCTTCAGACAGATATTTACATATTCTCTGTGCTTCATCCCATGATGTACCCTGGTCGGGCCAACCGGGTCCTCTCGGCGCCCAGATCAATGTTAACCCGTTGCCTTGCACGGTTCTTATATCAAAATTATTATCATTGAGTCTTTGTGAAACCTTTATACCTTGAGGTATTGAAATCGCAATAATAATAATCAAAGGTACTGCAATCAGTAACCTTATAGCCCATTTCTTTGGTTTTGGATCTCCGAAGTAATAGCCCAAACCAAGAATGATTATCGGAATTGCAATCAACAGCCCGATAACATTGAAGCTTGCGTCCCCCAAAAACCAAACGCTGATAATTGCAGTTGCAATATGTAATAAAAGCCCAACTGTCTTACTCCATAGAATAATGACAGACAGCGATACAAAGATTATCGTTATTAAGAGATACTGAAAGAACAACATGAAAAGGTTTTCCCATATCGAAACGGAATACCATCCTTCATGAAAGTTCTCAGTCGCTCCCCAATATGCCCATACGCTTGAAAAAGCAATTGTGATGGACACAGCTATCCATCCTATGATTGATTTTATATCTTTTTTCAACGGTTCCACACCATCTCTTGACCTAACAAAAAACTCCGCTGTAAACACAGCGGAGTCGAAGCATCTGCAAATCAAATGCGGGACGGGCATTTAGATTCGTCCCTGTCAAATATATATATGTTATGGTGCTTATACTCTCTAGACTCCGATGGCGGACTCTGAAATTCGCTCTTATCATGATTCAAGCTCCATACTCCGGTTAAATTGATCATACTATTAGTTCCATATCGCAATGTTGATGAACTATAATCGGCTGTCTTCAGTTTACAGCAAACCTCTCCCTTGTCAATGAGATTTTTGGAGCCTTTACCCGAATGTTTTATGGTTATCGGCGATGTGAATCTGCCATGGGGAGGACATTGCAGTGATTGATTTTAATTTCGTTGCTTTTTAAATCGGCAAAAGTGTAATATATAAATATATGAAACTTATGTGTTTCAATAAATCAAATAGAAGGAGCGACGGAATATGAAGGTGTTTTTAATTGGCGGAACGGGTCTCTTGGGCAGTGAGTGCGCAAGGCAGCTCATTGAGTCTGGCCACGAGGTAACAGCGCTGGCACTGCCGCCGGTTCCCACGGGCGCAGAACTGCCGCCCGAAATGAGGATAGAATTCGGAAGCTATCTGGACCTGGATGATGCACAGTTTCGGCAGTACTTTAACGGTTGCGAGGGCTTTGTGTTTGCAGCCGGTGTGGACGAGCGCGTGGAAGGACCTGCGCCAATCTACGAGATGTTCAAAAAGTTCAACATCACGGCGTTGGAACGGCTTTTGCGGATTGCCAAGGAATGCGGAGTGAAGCACGTTTCAATATGCGGCTCGTATTTTTCATATTTTGCCAAGATATGGCCTGAGAAAGAGCTCTGCAGATGGCATCCGTATATCCGTTCCCGCATCGACCAGGAAAATATGGCGCTGTCGTTTGCGGATGAAAATTTTGATGTTGCAATGTTGGAAATACCATATATTTTTGGCACCCAAAAAGGCCGTAAGCCTGTGTGGTTGTTCATCGCGGAAATGATACGCTCAGCAAAAAGCTCTATTATGTATCCCAAAGGCGGCACAACGATGGTCACGGTGCGCCAGGTCGGTCAGGCACTTGCCGGCGCGTTGATGCGCAACAAGGGAGGTAACTGCTATCCTATCGGCTGGTACAATCTGACGTGGGTTGAGTTCCTGACTATAGCGAAAAAGCATCTCGGCTGCCCGGAGAAAAAAATCAAGACTATCCCGAATTGGATGTACACTTTAGGTGGAAGACAGCTTATGGCCAAGCAGAAGAAAGCCGGACATGAGGGAGGACTTCACATGGTAAAGTTTACGAATGTTATGTGTGCGGAAACCTTTATCGACAAATCTCTTGGCTGCGAGAAACTGGGTGTTACCGAGGATGATATCGATGCAGCTATCGGCCAATCCATGAGGCTGTGTGCCGAAATCATAGACGGCAGAAGTGATGTCATCGACATGAAAGGGGAATAGTCCGGTATAAATACAGCAGTTTGCTGTGAACCCTGAAAATAAGAAAAACCCACCCCGGAATCTTTCCGGGGTGGGTTACTTTATATTTTGATTTAGCAATATTTGTAATGCTCAAGTCGGTATTCCGAGTCGTCTTGCCCTTAATAGACACTTTTATAATTTTCTTTTGTTAAAAATCACAATTGCCAATATTGCATTTCCTAAAATAAGCAATAATGTGATTATCAGTGAAAGCATGTATTCTTTAGGTTCGGCTTGAGAAGTCAGAAGGGTCATACTCTCACTTAGTTTTGTAGGGAAATATTTCCCGAATTTTGGTATCATACCGACCAGGTATAATCCAAAAAAGCAGCCGCCTGTACCAAGCAGAACTCCTGTGTTTGCGCTTGATATAGATGAAAACAACATTATAAGTGAGATTATCCACACTCCGAACAAAAAGTAATAGAATACTGACGGAAGAAGGTAACTTACAACAGAATTGTCCCAATAAATTGCATTATAGCCGAATGTTATACAGGTGGTTAATGCGAAGCCGGCTGCCCAGAACCCCAGCATTGTAAGAGTTTTGGAGCATATAACCTTCCATCTTGAAAGCCCTTTTGTCAATACCGGAATAAGAGTTCCTTTTTGATATTCACCTGTCAGAGAGCTTGAAAACATCAAGACAAATATAATAAGTGCCATCGGTATATTTTTATAAAACTGCGTCCATGAAGTAAGGGCGTTAACCTCGATCTGGGTAATAATTATACCGTTTTCGGTCAGTGTGTCGGATAACATTTCCATCATCCACGGAGTAAGCTTGGCTATTGCAGGGTTCATGATGCCGAAAAGTACAAAGATGATAAAAAGAACCAGCAGCTTTCCGCCTCTTATTTGCTCAAGCCATTCTTTTTTCAAAAATGCAAAAAAAGATTTCATTTACCGATCACCTCCAAAAACACAGATTCCAGTGTCGGTTCGCTTTTTTCAAGCCGGGTAAAAGATATTCTATTATCAAGCAAATATTTCATGATATTTTCAATGTTTTCACTGTCACAAAAGACAAGCCGGTTTCTGTCAACTATCTTTGCAGCGGGAAATACGGAAGTCAGTTTATGTATGTCGTCGTGAATTTCAAGATCAAGTTCAAAATCGCCTCTCTTGCGGCTTTGCCTGATCTCCTCGACAGTACCGTATTTCATGATTATTCCGTTATGCAATAATGCTATTTCGTCGCAAATTCTCTCCACATCGGAAAGAATGTGTGTCGAAAACAGTACCGTTGTATATTCCTTTGCCGCAATAAGAATATCAAGAATTTCCTTGCGCCCGGCAGGATCAAGCGCCGAGGTGGGCTCATCACATATGAGGAGCTTAGGTTCTCCGAGCAGTGCCTGTGCAATGCCCAACCGTTGTTTCATACCTCTTGAAAAACCTTTGATCTTATGTTTCTCGTCTGCCAGCCCTACCAGATTTAACAGTTCTTCCGATTTTTTCTGTGTATGTTGTTTGTCGAGCTCTAAAATATCCCCGCAAAAGCGGAGATATTCAACAGGCGTCAAAAAGCTGTAAAACTCCGGTACGTCGGGTAAGTAACCAACAAAGCGATTAGTTTTTGTTTGCCCGAAATGCACTCTTTCACCGAGTACTGTGATCTCTCCGCCGTCTTTATCCAACAGTCCGAGAATGATTTTCATCGTTGTTGTTTTGCCTGCACCGTTTTGTCCAACAAAACCGAAAATGCTATGCTCAGGCACAGAAAAGCTCAGATCTTTCAGTACCTCACGATTTCCGAAGTTCTTTTTTATATGAGAAATCTCTAAGATGTTCATCAAGACTCCTCTTTACCGATGAGAAAATAAAGAATTGGTCCGATAAACTCCATTCCTACAATAGCAACAATCAGCCATAGAACACGGTTACCATGTTTGTAATTTTTTTGTGTCAGGATGTGCCAAAGAGTATAACCTAAAAGAGCAAGTTCCGCTACTGCAAGCGGAATCAAAAAAGGCAGCATTTCAATAAGTTTATCCATCAGTTTATCTCCTTGGGTAATTTATTTAAAAATATATGTTTCGTGAATTTCACCTATACAATATACCATATTTTGCATCTAATGCGTGCTAAGTCTCTTACTCGGCCTTCAAATATTTATTATAGGTCGGATCCTCAGCCGCCAGTTCCTCAAGAGTGTCAAACTCAAGGATATCGCTGTTCTCACAGCAGCGCAGGGATATACGGTAATTATCCTTACAGCAGCGCAGCGGGACCTCGTCCCAGAACAGGGAGTCGCCCTCCGGCGTTTGTGATATGCGAAGGATATCCTCCGACAGCCGCTTACCGTCCTCCGCGTCCCAGTAGGAAAGGCTGAACATTCTGTATCCGCCGGAACCTCCGAAGGAAAGCCCGTTTATGGTCACACCGTCCCGGGCAGTATTGAGAAGCCATTCATCCGTCTGCCCGCTCCGAACGGCTAGATAGTTGGTGCGGTACTCATATCTCCGCACGATGCACGGGTTTTTGATGTAAAGGTCGGCATCAAACACATAGGCGTTTTGCAGCCAGTCTTTAGCGCACAGTGCGGAATACAGATTGTTTGCGCTGTCGTATCTGGGGTTATCGGTCATTTGTATTCCCGGATATTTCTCCGTAAGCTCGTCTAATACATTCCCCAGATGACCGCGGATAATATGTATCTCGCCGATGCCTGCGGCTGTCAGTGCGTCAAGTATGGTGTCGATGATGCGCACGCCGTTGATTTTTATCATGGGTTTAGGAGTGCTTTCGGTTATAGGCAACAGCCGTGAGCCGTAACCGGCAGCCAGAATGACTGCCCGTCGTACCATGTATGGCTCCAGAGCGGAAAGTCCGGCGCGGGTTATGAGCCGTTTTCCTGCATAAAAGCGCACATAGCCCGCATCATTCAGTGCAGTGAGCTCCTCAATGGGGAACATAGCCACGTGTCGGGCGGAAAGTCCGTCATGTGCCCGTTCAAGCTTGGTGAGTATTTTAAAGGCGGTTTGTGTCATCAGCACTCCTTTCGTGTCGGCTTGCTGCAAGATCGGCTCCGGCGGCGCGCCTCAGCCTGTCTCCGTATGGGTCCGGGTCGTTGAAAGCGTTTGGCGCAGCGGTGAAATTCCGGTATAGGGATTCAAATCGCTCCTTCAAAATAGCCAGTTCCCGTGCGATCAGCGAGGAGTCCGTCGTGTCTGCTATGTTGTGAAGTTCAAGAGGATCTTTTTCCAGATCATACACTTCGGTAACAACGCCGTTTTCAAACGGTCCCGTTACGTGCGCCTCATACAAAACATAGTAATTGTCAGTGTGTATGCCCATACGCACGGGACGTCTGTTCATATCAGGGCAGCCCGAACCCATGTATTCGTGCAGTGCATAATCACGCCCGGCGAAGGAAAGAAGTGAGCGCCCACTCATCCATTCCGGAATTGGTAGACCGCAGTCATCCAGAAGCGTGGGAGAAATGTCCTTTGACATGTAGTATCCGTGTCTGTAATCCTCTGAACCACCCTTGTGCCATAGCATAAACGGCGGATTCATAAGCTCACGGTGGAAATGTTGCCAGTAGTCGTCGCGTAGGGGATCGTAGTAAAAGCTGAAGCCATGGTCACCCATGAATATAACATCGGTATCTTCGAATATGCCCCGGGCGTCCAGTTCATTAAAAAGCCAGCGCAGGCAATTATCCACGTATAATAAGGATAGGTCGCTCGTCAATGCGCCGCGATAGGCTTTCGGAAGCTCGTCCAGATACTTTCTTATCGCCGCCATTTCACCGTCAATAACGGAGAGATCTGAGGAATCCCAGGAGAAAAATGTCTCAGGCGTGTGAGCGTCATCCAGATGCAGATAGCTCATTAGGGGGCGACTGGGGTCGGCGCGGCTGTCCAACCATTCCAGATAATGTTCAAAATAGCCGCGGCATGATACGGATGCACGAAAAGTTGTGTAATTCTCGCCTATGCGGGCCATAAGATCGGCGTCGCAAATAGCTTCACCATACATCTTTCTGAGCGCCTTGGCCTCCTCACTCTTGCCCGACATAAGCGCTCTCACTATACGCTTCAGGGGATATGGCAGGTTTTTTATATTTCGTTTAAAATTGCTCCGCCACATCCGACGAAACAGGGGAGTGTATCTTTGCCGCACTTCGGCCTGAATATTTGCAGGCACGCGGGCGTCACAGGTGCGTTTGGGGAAGGAAAGCAGTGTATGCTCTTCCTTCTGAGTGAATAGTTCTTTGAGATAGCTCATGGGATCGGCGGTGAAGGAGCTATACTCCTGCTTAATTGTGTCAAGTTCCTCCGCGGCGCCTGTCAGAGTGGAATTTTTACGAAGTATCACGGCCATGGGGTTGTCACTCAGCACCAGCTCCAGCTGGCCTATCCAAGCCTCAAGATTCTCATCCAGCATATCCTTGAGCATGCTCAGTTCAGTGTCGGTAAGTTCACCTTTGAGGAACAGCGGCGAATAATATGATAAACGGTAATTCCAGAATTCGCGGAATACATAGTAGCTTTGGTGATACATTGGCTCAGCCCCAACGAACATGGCACTGGGGTACACCTGAGGGGCAAAGTGATTAACAAAGGTTTCATACCCGGCAGACTTAAATACCTCCAGTACGTTGCGCTTGTATTTGTTTCGCTTCATATAGCCGCCGCCGTCCAGAAGGTCGTTGCCACATAATATTGAGGTCAGCGCGGCTTCGGTGTAGGGACCCTGTGAAAACATCCTGTCAGACCACAGCGCGTTATTTCGAAGCTCATGGAGAAACGACGTTGTGCAGTTTCTGCGCTCCGTACCCTCAAGTTGGCCTTGGGTAACGGAATCAAGTATGATGAAAATAAGGTTTTTTGCCATTCGATTACCCCTTGTAGAATGATCATCGGTTGAAACATGTAATTCACATTATATATAATACTATAAGTATAGTAGATTTATCCTGCACATACAACAAAGTTGTGATATTAGTTCTAATACCAAGGGTTTTTCCGGTTTTCTGGCTTCACTTTTCACAGGACTTAACCGGCTGCCTTCATTAAATGATGCTGATTTACATTTACTGTCTATGATATACTTTAACACCGTGCTAAAATTAAAATAAATAATGAAAAAGGAGGCATGCTTTGAAGGTTACCTATATTCACCACAGCGGATTTTTTGTTCAACAGGAGCGCGCCTGTTTTCTGTTTGATTACTTCAAGGGGCCTTTGCCGGAGCCGTCGGAACTTCCGCTGTTTATCTTTGTCAGTCACGGGCACAGGGATCATTTTAATACGGCCGTGCTGGATTATGGAAAGCGGTGGAAAAACGTTCACTGGATCCTTTCAGACGATATTGACCCCGAATGTGTTCCCGCAAAACTGATGCCCTATGTCACCGTTGCCTCTGCTGACAACAACTATGCGATCTCTCTCGGCGGCACTGATATTTCTTTTTCTACACTTCGTGCAACGGATATCGGCAACGCTTACCTGATCCGCTCCGGGGGCAAAACTCTGTACCACGCGGGAGACCTTCACCTTTGGCTCTGGCGTGAAGACCCGCAGGAAGACAGAGATATGCAGACTGCCTTTGAAATAGAAATGGAAAAACTGCGCGGGCTTACCATCGATGCCGCTTTCCTTCCTCTCGATCCCAGACAGGGACGCGATGCTTATCTCGGATTGGATAACACAGCGCGTCTTGCGGATATCAAACGGATTTATCCAATGCACTGCTGGCAAAAATTCAATATCATCAAAAAGCTTCTGGCAGATCCCTGTTCAGAACCCTATCGCGACAGGATATGCCCCATTGAAAAGGATGGTTATACAGATGAAATTTAAAATGGTACACGAAAATTATAACGTAAAAGATCTGGATGCTTCTCTTGCTTTCTACAGGGAAGCACTGGGCCTTACCGAAGTACGCCGCAGAAATGCTCCGGATGGGTCCTTCATCATTGTCTACGTTGCCAACGCTGAAAGCGAATTTGAGCTTGAGCTTACCTGGATGCGCGATATGGATCGACCCTATGATCTCGGCGACTGCGAGTTTCATCTTGCCTTCAGGGTGGATGATTCTGATGCTGCCTATGCCAAACATAAGGAAATGGGCTGTATCTGTTATGAGAATCCCTCCATGGGTATATATTTCATAGAGGATCCTGACGGATACTGGCTGGAAATCATTCCTGCCCGTAGGTAAAAGGCCCAACTCTTTTGTGTATTTAAAATTATCCCCCTGAACTGAGAGTCCCGGTAAAAATCAATAACGCTGAAAAAGCCTGTAATAAAAGGATTTTAATACCCTAAAGGGGTAAATTCCTTTTATTACAGGCTTTCTTAATATGAATAATACATAGAATTCACCGATTCCACACATTCATGAATATAATGTAATTATAAAGGTTAATTGGGATATTTTCCGTAAACCCCTGAAACACGGTGTAAAAATTACTTACTGTTCAGACGTCGGTAGGTATTAAGGTTATCTTATTGTTGTGCTGATATGATTGTCGCGAACCGGATAATTTATATATGTAAAGATTTGAGGAGCAAAATGGGAATAATATATTTTGTTACAGGAGCAGCCGGGCATTTGGGAAATGTGATAACCCGACAATTAGTCGATAACGGCAGCGAAGTACGCGCTCTCGTATTACCGAACGAAAAAAATGCTCCCGAAAAAGCGCAAATATTTATTGGAAATGTCTGTGAAAAAGACAGTTTAAGACCTTGTTTTGAAAATCTAAATGGTCATCAATTAGTTGTAATACATTGTGCAGGTATTGTTTCAATAGCCTCAAAATTCAATCAGAATGTATATGACGTAAATGTAACAGGAACTAAGAATATTGTCGATTTATGCATGGAATATGGTGTTTCAAAGCTGATTTATGTAAGCTCGGTACATGCAATTTCCGAAAAACCGCATGGAACAACGATAACCGAGACAACGGTGTTTAATGCTGAACTTGTTGTGGGATTATATGCAAAGACAAAAGCTGAAGCAACAGCATATGTACTTGGCGCTGCTGATCGAGGATTGAATGTATGTATAGTACATCCGTCAGGAATAGCCGGACCGTATGATAATGGAAATGGCCATTTAACAACCTTAGTAATTGACTATTATAAAAACAGGTTAACTTCCGGAGTTAGTGGCGGATACGATTTTGTCGATGTTCGCGATGTTGCGAGCGGTATAATTGCGGCGTCCGACAAAGGAAGAAAAGGCGAATGTTATATTCTGTCAAACAAATATTATAAGGTCAAAGATATCCTTATGCTGTTGCATGAGATAACAGGCAAGAAAAGTATTAAAAATTTCCTGCCGATTTGGTTTGTAAAATTCACCGCACCGATAGCTGAATTTTACTACAAAATATTAAAACAGACGCCATTATTTACTTCCTATTCTATTTACACTCTTAACTCAAACTCAGAATTTTCACATCAAAAAGCAACTGACGAATTAGGATATACAACAAGAGATATGCGAGATACATTGATTGACACAGTGAACTGGCTCAAAGAAGAAAACAGGATATAAGAAGTTCTAAGTGACAATTCATGTACGAGGTAAATTATGCATGAAATATACAACGAAAAAGCAAACAAAGATAATAAATATCTCATAATTGTCAGCTCATATCATCACAACAATACTGCTAAAGTTGCATGTAAATTTTCCGAGGTGTTGAATGCACAGGTACTGGCCCCGGAAGAGGTAATTGTCGAAGACCTTCAAGATTATGAGCTTATAGGTTTTGGATCAGGTATAGACAGCGGAAAGCACTATAAACCTCTTCTAGACCTTGCCGACAGGTTACTTGAAGTTGATCAAAAGCCATGCTTTATATTCTCTACGAGTGCTGTTCAGGAAAAGTCCAAGGTTGAGAAGGATCACTCATTGCTCAGGCAGAAACTGCAATCAAAGGGTTATACTATAGTAGATGAATTCAGCTGCAAAGGATATAATACAAACAGTTTTCTTAAATATTTCGGTGGAATGAATAAGTGTAAACCGGATAATTTTGATCTCAAACATGCTGAAGAGTTTGCAGTGAGTATGTTAGGGAATTTGAATTGAAGGACCGCCTGCAATATAAAGGATTTTGAATACCCGTATGGGTCAAATCCCTTGTACTGCAGGTATTTTTAATACGCATAAAAATTGAGTTTCATCTATTTTGTGGAATATTTATATTTATTGTATATTTTTCTTGCTTATTTCATTTATTCTTTCTATAATGATCTAAATAGCAACTGGTATTATACAATTATTTAAATTATTAAAGCAGGGGCAGAGGCAAGAATGTTTTTAGAATTATTTGCGGTATGTTTTCTTGCTAAAATAAAGCGGTACAAACTAAAATACCTTTTCTATTCGTGGACCTTTTATCCGGTATTGGCTGCGCAGCTGCTGTTGATAGTTTTACAAGTGGGCGTATTTTTTGATAATTATTATTTTACACGTTTTTCATTTTTGGTTGCGCCCGCAATAATTCTGTCATTTCTGTTTCCCATTATTGTTTATGAAATATATAAACCCGCAATAATCGGAACGTGTTGTATAGCACTTGGTACGGTATTAAACAAATTTGTCATTGCTCAAAACTGTGGCAAAATGCCTGTCTTTCCAAGCCTGTCGTTAATTACTGGTTATACTGACTTAAATGTTATAGGAAGTGTTGACGGCATACATATTCTCGGCGGCGCAGCGACTGAATACAAGTTTCTTACCGATTATATCGATATAGGCTATAGCATTTTGAGCCCCGGAGATATTCTGATCCATTTATATACTTGTATAATGCTTTTTTACATGATAAAAGCGGTTAACCTGCATTACGGCAGGTACCGCGAAAAGATACTATAAAGAATTGAGGATTGTTTGAATGGCTGTTACGCCTGCCAGCATATTTATTATTCTATTTATAGGCATTCCACAGGGCTTTTTAATGGCTTATGCCCTGCATATATTTACCGAAACGAAAATAGAAATTAAAAGATGCTTGTTGCTGAGCACTATTATAATTTGTGCTACATATCTGAGCAGAATGTTGCCAATATCTCTTGGCGTCAATACTATTCTGGTATTCATGTTGGAAATCGTCGTCTTTCAGATTGAGTACCAAAATCAACTTACTACTATATTCAGAACCATTATTGCTGCTGTAGCAAGTGCTGTATTGGTGGCTCTAGCAGAAGTAGCAAACATGATACTTCTTATTTTACTTTTCGGTTTGCAAAAAGCTCAGGAATTGTACTCTTCAACCAACTCTTTCCCTGAAATATTTAGCATCGTTCCTTCCAATATATTCTTTATTTTATTCATTTACGCAGGGTCTATAATATTAAAAGCTGTAAAAAAGAGGAAGCTGATTAATGGAGAAGCTGGCAAAGAAGCTGGCGAGTGATATCGCTTTGTCATTGGAATATGACAAAGAAAAAGAGGCGGTCATAGCGTACGGGCTGTTCGGCATATTCCAGATTTTTCTGACGACCGCGATGATAATACTGCTTGGCTTTATTATAGGTGCGCCGATAGAGGCGACAATATTGTGCTTTTCAGTCAGTTTGCTGAAGAAATACAGCGGAGGCGTGCACGTTAACACGCCGGGTATGTGTGTTTTTATCAGTGCGTTTATCTGCACGCTGTTTGCAGCAGCTTCCAAATGGCTGCTTGCCGGCATATATCACCCGACGCCTATGCTTATAGCGATCGTTGTTATATATCTACTGTCTTTCGTTATCATCTTTAAAAATGTACCCGTCGATTCTCCGAATAAACCGATAACATCGGAAACGAAGATCAGGCGTATGCGGCGCGGAAGTTTCACTCTGATTACATTTTATTTTTTGCTTTCCGGGCTCTTTTACATACTTAGCTTTAACCGCAAGGAATTTGGTACTTACGGTATCAGCATGCTATTCGGCGTAGCTTGGCAGGTTTTTACACTTACGACACCAGGCACGCTGTTTATGAACGGCATAAATCACTTTATCAGTTTGTTGAGAAAGGAGGACCAAAAATGAAAAAATTCTACGGTGTTATAGCGACTGTCGCAACAGTAGTAGCGGCGATGCTTGCTTCCTCCGCGTGCTGGTTTTGGTTTTATCAGCCAGAGGAGCCCAAGTCCCTCAGAGAAAAATAACCATGGCTTAGCGCCAAATAACCGCATGGGGGATTATTCCCCCATGCGGTTAAGCAACTAATGCAGTTGGAGAATTAGAGGATTATATGATTAGTTCTGAGAAGGATACGAGGAAACAAATTGATCTTGTGCTCAATCTTATCAAGATAGCATCTTTATCGTTTCCGGCAATAGCTTTTTTTCAGTACTATTCTAAAAGATATGATTCCGTATTGTTTATTCAGCATGACATGTTGCTTATATACGTCATGCTGACAATATTAGTGATCTATATCGTATGGAATAATGTTCTTCGAAAAATCAAAATTCCTGCCCATATTAGGTCGTGGATAGATTCGATAGTAGCTATTGTGATTGCCTTCCTGTCGGTTTTACTGACCGGTACATATCAAAGCACGTATAAATTCCTTTTTTTCTTTGTAATACTGTATTCCAGTATAGAATGCAGTATGCAGGCAAGCATGTTAGTCGCGGGCGCATCCGGTGCTACTGTTCTTGCAATGGATTTGATTTGTGTGCCGGATAACGGCATTAATTCATATTTTGAGAGTGATATTATACTTGCCTGCGTTTTCATGATTGTTGCCTGGACGATCAGTTTTTATGTGGATCTGAGGAAAAAGCATATTGAAAACCTGAAAGACCTTGCCAATGTGGATGGGCTTACGGGCTTGTATAATCACAGATATTTTTACGAATCCTTATCGGAGTTTTGGGGGAAAAGTCAAAAAGATAATTTACCTCTGTCGATGCTTTTTTTGGATATCGATAATTTTAAATATTACAATGATTTTCTCGGCCATCAAAAAGGCGACGAGGCATTAACGATAATTTCCAAAATACTGACTGATAATTTACGTGATATTGAAAATGTTGTAATTTCAAGATACGGGGGAGAGGAATTTACTGTTCTCCTGCCGGATATTGACAAAGAAGAAGCTGTTAAGATAGCTGAAAAGATCAGAAGCGCTGTTGAAGTCCATCAATTTGATGGGCAGGAAAATTTGCCGGGATCTAATATGACTATATCTATCGGGGTATCTTCATATCCGGTAAACGCCAAATCCGAGTTTGAGCTAGTCAAATTTGCGGATGAAGCATGTTATCGGGCAAAGTTTTTCCGCAAGAATCGTGTCGAACAGTATTACTCGATTCTTGATGATCTGCAGAACAACATTGAAGAGAATGATAAAGAGGCAATTGCTTCTGTAAAAGCTCTGATAGCCGTTATAAATGCCAAAGATAAGTATACTTTCCGTCATGTTGAACGTGTTGTATATTTCAGTAAGATAGTAGCTGAAATCCTTAAGCTTGATGATGACGAAAAGAAAAACTTTATATTTGCCGCGTATATGCATGATATCGGCAAAATCAATATTTCAGAAGAGATATTGATGAAGACAGAAAAACTAACTCAAGAAGAATGGGAAATACTGAAAGGTCATCCTACTAGCGCTGCCGCAATAGTAGAGAACATCAATTCCCTAAAAGATACAAATCCAATTATTTTACATCATCATGAAAGATTTGACGGCACAGGTTATCCGGACGGTCTGAAGGGCGCTGAAATATCGTTTTTGACCAGAGTACTCACAGTAATCGACAGCTTTGATGCTATGACGTCCTTACGACCCTATCAAAGACAAAAGTCATATTATGAAGCGATAGAAGAACTGAACAGATGCAGCGGAACTCAGTTCGATCCCGAAGCTGTAAAAGTATTCCTCAGCGCGCTGGAGAGAGTCGATTACAATATCAAAGATTAGGTATGATATTTACTGAAGAGATTCATATTTTTAAAATCGCCTCATAAAATGCAAAAACCTGCCGCTCGGCAGGTTTTTTTTATTTCTTAGATATATCAATCCGGCCAAGGGTTCGGTGTTATGACCGGAGTTTCTTTGATTTTATAACTGCAAGGAGAGCATAATTGTTTCAACCGATATAATGCCCTTTCTAAATTTTTGAATATGCATCAGTCTGCAGTTGATTCGTCGCTTATAACTATCACGTCGAGTTTCGTCGCCTCACCATCGTTTACGGCGGTTTTAAAGTTTGTAATTATACTCTCGACGATCACTTCAGAAGACATGGCAAGAATCACATAGTGCTCCGTATAGGCGGTCTGTACTGCTTCCGCTGAAACATTAATCCATTTATGGGGGTCAGCATTGTCGAGCATCTTTTGTGCCAGATCGGCAGTATCCCCGTTTTCGCTGCGTATAAGTACCAGCGAATGGGGTGTCGCGTTGATGAGCGCATCTGCCTGGTAACCTGTCAGCCCATCTGTATATGGTATAAAAGTGAAATATTCGAAATTCTCTTTCGTCAGTTCGGTCGCTTCATAGGCAGGGACATCGACTCCTTTGCAGCGCAGATCAACGCAGAGAGTATCAATGATTTCAGGCATTGGTGTTTTTGATGACGATGCTCCGTCCGAGTCTTTTACAGAGCATCCCGTGAGTATAACAAGGGCGATGAGCACAAGGGACATCAGTTTTTTCATATTTTCATTTTCCTTATGTATGTAATAATCTTAAAACGAATAAATAGACAAATAGATCCCTTTAGTCAAGCTATTGTGTCCCCATGCGGGCAGTTACTCAGCAGTTGCCTTCGTACACATATCGCAGGTGCCTTCTTGCGACTTCGCAAAGTCTGTACACTGTGGAGACTGGCGTAGGGGAACTGTCCAGCATTTTATAACGTGGGAAGAATCGGCTGATATGCAGCGTGATTGTAGGATCGAGGGACGCGAGCCATGAGGAGAGTGACTCCATCTCCTCATCACTGTCGTTTTTGCCTGGGACGACCAGAGTCGTGATCTCCACATGGCAGCGCTCGTGTGACAGCGAAATGGTTTCCAGGACAGTATTCAAATCTCCACCCAGCCACGCGTAATATTCATGCGTAATGCCCTTCACGTCGATATTCATCGCGTCGATTAGCGGCAGTAGTTCTAAAAGCGGCTCACGGCAGATGGTGCCGTTCGTGACGAGTACCGTCTTGAGTCCGTTTTCGCGGGCGAGTGTGGAGCAATCCCGGACATACTCATAGCTGATGAGAGGCTCGTTATAGGTGAAAGCGAGGCCGATGTTTCCCAATGATACAAGCTCCAGAGCTTTCCGGACAAGAGTATCGGGAGACACATATATAGTCTCTGATGTACATTCGGCCATTGCGATCTCATGGTTTTGGCAAAACGGGCATCGGAGATTGCAGCCGTAGCTTCCGACGGACAGAATACTGCTGCCCGGATGAAAGCGTGCCAGAGGCTTTTTCTCGATTGGGTCCAGCGCGATGGAGCTTAGTTTTCCGTAGTTGCTGCAGACGATCGCGCCGTTTTGGTTCGTACGGGCCCGGCATAGTCCGGTTTTACCTTCCGGAATATTGCAGTGGTGGAAGCACAGGGTACAGTTCATTCGTGCCTCACCACCTCGAATCGGAACAGCTTAATGGGCTCTTCGGGGCGAATTCCCGCCTTTCGTCTGGAAATGGCGATCTGCTCATCCACTGTGTCCACACCATCCAGATTGGGCAGAAGTAACCCGCGCCGCCCGCCGCTTTGCACGATGACCCCATAGCGCTTGACATCGAGTTCCTTCGGGGAGTCGATGGGTTCTGTCTTTGCAAGGACGTCCACGCTGATCTCCAGTTCCGGCAGTTCGTCTTCTGTTACCGAATCGAAACGGGGATCTTCTGTCGCGGCGGATATCGCATTGCGGATAATCTCCTCCGCGACGCATGTTGTCGTCGCGGCTGTGGTACCGATGCAGCCTCGCAGTTGTCCGTGCTTTTTCAAAGAAACGAAAGCACCTGACCGGGTTTGAAGCATCTCCTCAGGAAGATTCTCGGGCAGTGCAGCGCGCCTCCCGGTTCTTACATATGTTTCCAAACTTAGCCGTGCAAGGCGGATATAGGCGTCCTCGCCCTCCCGCTGCGCAGACAGACGGTTTCGTTCCGCCTTTTCGAATTGGTTACCGAAATCCCGACTCTCGTCCTCACCAGTCACTTCAAAGAAAGCTACCCCGTACCCCACGCCGAACGGCCCTTCATAGGACAGCAGCTCATGGGTGACGGCTTTAGCATCCAACGCACCGGCCATAATTTGAAAAGAGCGCAGGCCGCATTCCGCCGCCGCATCAGCAAAAGCAGAAGGAATACGCAGTATGGATAGAAAATCCCCTGCAGCGAGGGCATCGGTAAGTTCTCTGTCGAATTGCGGACCCTCCGGTGCGAAGCCGTATGGACCGTCTGTTTTAAGTTTGTGGGACAGGTCACCGCTGGCTATCAGCACGACACGCCGGTTAAGTTGCTCCGCGGCCTGCGCGATGCAATGACCAAGATGGTAGTGAGAGAGCACAGGCAGACCGGACAAACCTATGCGCACGATTCGGAAATCGCTGCAATGCCGGTTCAGGAAGACCAGTGGGAGCATGGTGCCGTGGTCGAGCGCTTTTTCCTGTTCACCCGACTTACCGGCGGGCAGATCCTCATGCTGCGTGATTGCCGAAAGAGTTGACACGAATTCAGTGTCGTACTCAACATCGAGATTTATACTGCGCACACCATATGCAGAAAAATCCCCGACCGCGGATTTCCCGGGAGAGATGTGAAAGTAGTCACTGTACAGCACAGAATGTGGGCTAGTGATGACAATCGTCTCGGGCTTCAGCGCAGCGAGGCGGCGCATTACCTCGTCATAGGCTTCGGCTGTTTTTGCGATTTTCCGTTCCTCGCCGTGGCCGATCTCCGGCAGAATGATTGGGGGATGCGGCACGACGGCCGCTGCAAGAATTGCCATGGTATCAACTCCTTTCTTATGCTTCTTTGTGTATTCTCGACTGCTCATTTCTTAAGATAATTATAGTTGTATAGACGACTAGGTACAAGTGCATCAATATTAATCAAAACACAGCTGCTCTTTTACCTCTATCGGAAAGCGCAAAGATGTAACTGGCAAGTAGTATCGGGGGCAAATCTGTTATTATAATATCTTTCAGGATTTGCTTTAATTGAAAAAACAAACGCGATGCGAGAAATAAACGTAATTGCAATTTACAGCGGTAACGTGTTATAGTAATACTGCATTAAATCGGACTGGAGGGTATGTTTATGAAACAAAAGATTCTTTCGGAAATCGAATCCCAGCTTGCCGCAATCGGCGTGCAGGCAAAGCCGGATGCACATACCGATCTTGCTATTGATGTTGAATTGCTGGACGCAAGTTTCAGTACTGGTAAAAAGAAAATTCACTATGAATCTATGATTTTAGCTGACGAGTCGGATCAGACGGTAAAAATGTATGAAAAGACCGCTGAGATTAGCAGCGGCGTTTCCTTTGGCATGGGCGGGAGCTCTACGATGCAGAGCGGTACTACTCTTTTTCGCAAAGTCAAGAGCGTACAATATGGGCCGGAAGGTAAGGTTATTGAATACAGCTTTGATCTCGGCGCTATCCCAAAAACCGTAAAAGAAATAGCTCAGGCAAACGGCTGGAAGTTTAAAACCGTCATCCTGAAAAAGAAAGCACTCTATTAATAAGTAATAACCTGAGACTGTAAATAAATAAACAGTTTTTAGCCGGCGGTTTGAAAGGCAAAAAACCGCTTGGGAAAGAGACTATCCCGGGCTATATGTTAACCTCCGATGTGGTGTAGAACTAAAACACCGCACCGGAGGTTTTAATACAGAAAAGACAGCAGATTTTTCATGAAAAATCTGCTGTCTTATTTTGAAAAGGGTAATTATTCTGATGAGGCTATTTTGCAAATTTTAGTATTTCTTTAATACTCTCTACCTTCTACTATTTACTGAATCTTTCAACTATTTCGTTGATCTGTTCTTCTCTTTTTGCATTGGACCAATTGATTACGCCGCTGTCAGCAATATTTCCGTTTTTAACCTGAACCAGCTTCTTCATTTGTTTAATTGCTTGATTCCCGCCCATCCAAGCCTTTGGCAACTGCTGCGTAACAAAACATTTTATCTTTATTCCATTCAGGTCTTCAATATCCTTCAGGTAAGTCTTCATAACGGGATTCAAAGAGAATGCCTGAACCGGAGCGCCAAGTATGATTTCTTCATATGGGCTGGTATCAGGAATCTCAGTCAATTGAATGGGATCCCGACTCTGAGGACTATCATTAATGGCTTTAATTCTTTCAAGATTAACTTCATGCCCCTTTTTGAGCAGCATTTCTGTAAATCTTTCTCCCACCGCTAAGGTGTTTCCTGTGCAAGAATAAAGTATAATTCCAATTTTCATATTGTTATATTCCTCCCGGAAAATGAGTTTTTATTGAGTTAAGGCCTTCAAGCAATTAACAGTTTGACGGTTGCCAATTCTCGGTAATCCTGTTTTCTACTCAAACTTTGAACCTGTATTTATTCAACTGGGAATAGTTTAAAAACACTTCTTATCCCTCATATGTTTGCAACTCTCCACTTTTCCGCATTGATAACATAACTCGTTTACGCAGATTCCGTCACTGCCGAAGAAGGAGATAATATTATTTACCGTGGTTTGTGCAATGTTGTTAAGGGCTTCCTCAGTTAAAAAAGCCTGATGTCCGGTTACAATCACATTCGGCATGGAAAGAAGTCTCGCCAGTGTATCATCATCCATAATATGACCGGAAAAATCATTGAAAAAAATATTTTCTTCTTCTTCGTATACATCAAGGCATGCGCCGCCGATTTTACGATCCTTGATTCCTTTGATTAAGCTTTCCGAGTCAATCAAGCCGCCTCTGGATGTGTTGACAATAATGACGCCTTTTTTCATTTCCCCGATTGCATGTTCATCAATCATATGCTTCGTTTCAGCATTCAGCGGACAATGGAGGGAGATAATGTCACTTTGCTTAAATAATTCATCAAGAGGCAGGTATTCAAAACCTGAATTTTCCTTAGGAAACCGGTCATAAGCAACCGTACGCATACCGAATCCACGGCAGATATTTCCGAAGACACATCCGATTCTTCCGGTGCCGATAATTCCGACTGTTTTGTTATGTAAATCAAAACCGGTAAATCCGTTCAGCGAAAAATTGAATTCTCTAGTTCTGTTATACGCCTTATGGATTCTTCTGACCAGGGCTAAAAGCAATGCCATGGCATGCTCAGCAACTGCATATGGAGAATATTCAGGTACACTCACCACGTGAATTTTTCCATAGCAATGTTTTATATCTACATTGTTGTATCCGGCACAGCGAAGTGCAATCAATTTCACACCATATCCGTACAGTTTATCAATAACTTCTTGATTAATCGTGTCATTCACAAAAATACAGACTGCGTCATATCCTTCAGCAAGCTGCACTGTATCAGGGTTCAGCTTAGCTTCATAAAACTTGATAGTGATACCTTTATTTTCAATACTTTCTTCGAAACCGGGGATATCATACGGCTTTGCATCAAAAAGGGCAACTTTCATAATAAACCACTCCTTCACTCAGCAATCAGGGCTGTTTCCAGTACTTTTTTTACATCCGCATATTCGGCATGGCCTTCGTGCAGCTTCTTTTTACCGAGGAAAAAGCAGGGAACATACCAGTAATCATAAGAATCTGCCAGCGCGCTTTGCACACGTTCGTCAATCTCACGGATTGACAGAGCGGCATAGCAGATATCCTCCTCACAAAGCTGCGCGATATACTTTTTTGCCAGCACACAGTGCGGACAGGTTTTCAGAACAAACATTGTAAGCTCTTTCATACACTCTCCTTTTCTTGTTATGCCCAAAATACAGAATACTTTTTTAGCGAAGCTTTGAATAACCTCTATAATAATATGCTATCCACTTTGTGGTAAATGCAGTTTAATTTATAATTCTACAGCTTCACCTGATTCAAGTCGAACCTCTTGCTGTATTCGTCGAAATATTGCTCAAAAACACCCGTTCTAAGCGATTTTACTCTGTTGAGGTACTCGTGGGTATCAAACGAGTCAGACAGCAGTTCGATCATTGCAACGGCAATATTGGAGCAGTGGTCGGAAACGCGCTCGTAATTGGTCAGAAGATCGTTGAATACAAACCCCAGATTCAAAGTGCAGGTACCGCGCTGAACGCGATCGATATGATGGAGCTTTACCTCGTCACAGAGCACCTTAATCATCTGTGAAAGTGGTTCGACATGGTAGGCAAGATCCATATCATCTTTCGTAAAGGCTTCGAAGGTAATCGACACTATCTCTGCGACGGCCGTTTCAATCACTCGAAGCTCTCGCTTGGCCTCGCTGGAAAACTCCGTCTTTTTCTCAAAAATCTCTTTTGCGACATCTGAAAGATTGACCGAGTGGTCGCTGATTCGCTCAAAATCGCTGATGGTATGCAGAAATTTGGAGATTTCTCGTGTCTGGACTTGGGTAAGTTCCTTCCCGGTCAGCTTCACAAGATATGTCCCCAGTTTGTCCTCGTAATGGTCGACTTCATCTTCTTTCTCCTGCAACTCGGAATATCCGCTTTCACTGTAATTATATAGCAACTCGAAGGCCCGAGCGATGTTGTGTTTTGCTTTATACGCCATATCATTAAGTGCTTCCCGGCACTGGGCGATTGCTACGGAAGGATGCTCTATGAGTCTCTCGTCAAGCCGGTCAACCAAGTCAGGTGTATGCTTTCCGTCCGTATCCTTAATAAGAAAAAAGACCAGTTTCTCGAGAAGTGGCACGCAGGGCATCAATATTGCAACTGTTGCAATTCTGAAAGCCGAGTTTAAAACCGCGATGGAAACAGGTCCCATAGTCAGGTTCATAAAATCGAACTTAAAAATAGCATCAGTGATATAGAAAACACTGCCCCAGATGATTGCACCAAAAAGGTCGTTAAACAAATAGATCAACGCGGTTCGCTTGCCGTTTTTATTCACTCCGATTGCGGACAAAATTACGGGAGTCGCCGCCCCGATCCCCATACCGAGAATAATCGGGAAAGCACTGGATAACTTGACTGCGCCGGTGATGGATAAAGCCTGCAGAATACCAACTGCAGCTGAATTGCTTTGAATAATTACCGTCACGGCAATTCCGGCTAAAATACCGAGAAAAGGGTTAGAAAAACGGGTCAACAAACTAATAAATGCCTCATTCTGCTTCAAAGGCGCGACTGAGGAACTCATGATTTGCATACCGAAAAGTAAAACCGCAAAACCAAGCATGATGTCGCCTACACGTTTGCTGGCGGATCTTTTACTAAACATCCGAAAAATGATTCCTATGAGTGCTACGACGGCCGTCAGCGTCGCTGTAGAAAAAAGCTGTACCAAACCGCTTTGATCGCTTCCGAGATATGAAAGGCAAAGTATCCATCCTGTGATGCTTGTGCCGATGTTCGCACCCATGATCACTCCGATTGATTGAAACACCTGCATAATGCCCGCATTGACAAACCCTACCATCATGATCGTCGTTGCGGAGGATGATTGAATGATCGATGTGACAACTGTTCCCATAAGCACACCTTTCGCCGGTGTACCCGATACTTTCCATAAAACCGATTCGAGCTTTCCTCCGGCGACATTCTTGATACCTTCGCTCATTAGCGACATCCCGAACAGAAACAACGCGATGCCTGTCAGCATTGAAAATATATTCGAAACACTCAAGACGATCTACTCCTTTTCGATACTATATTAATAATATTATAGCACAAATTTTGCTTGATCATGTATTGATTAACAGTAAAACGGTCTCCTGAGAAGTCCGTATATCTTTATTGTAAAAAGAGATTATACATGTGATCGAGAGCATATGTAATAAAATCAAATCCGTTATGCTCAAGCAAACAAAACGAGGACATAACGGATTGTGTTATGTCCTCGTTTTTTATATGATAGCATCTAGAACTATACAACTATAAATTTCAATATTACGGAGAAATCATGGAATTCAAAAATGAATTTGAAAATAAAATCGGGCGATTGACTAAAAGTAAGGCATATCTTGATTTCTGCATCGAAGGGTGTGCAGATCTTTATGAAAGTAAGCTCGAAGAAACTTTAATTGGGAAAAAACTGTTTGACAATGGGCGAGCAAGCAGGTTTCTTTATATCATCAAATGAACACTGTATAAGTTCTTTCCTCAAATAAATCTGTATTCTTAATCAAGAATTGATCATTCTCCTTTGTAGTAATCCACGCTATTTTCTAATTCAAAAAATGTATTCGGCTGGCCATCAATGATGAATCCGATTTTCTCCGAATGCGGATAAAACACGACATCTGCTTTAGAAATGGTATCGCAATCAAGATATACGAGCATATCTGATTCGGATGTGTTTGATATCCGATGCGCACCCTCTTTTCCTTGCGGAAAAACAATCACATCTCCTTTTGCAATTTTTTTATCTCCATCTGTAGTCTCCAATTTACCTTCACCGCTTATAATATAAAAGACTTCGGTAATACACGCATGAAAATGATATGGATATGACGATTTCATCGGTGGAATCTCCATGATAGCTACGGTGCATTGATTTTCCGATATTTTAGAAACAATTAAATGTTTATAATACTCATAGTCCTCATGACTCTCGTGCTTTGACGGTGTGCTTTCAACGTTGGCAATTATTACTTTCTTTTCGTTCAAACAGTTCACAGCCTTTCTGATTATCGTCACAGTTTGTAAATAATCCGTACTTCAGATTCAATACTAAATATCTTATCACTCTCCAAGCATACCGTCCACTATGATCTTTGCTACCGCCGCTTTCCCACGACTGTCACCCTCACGATGGTGATTCGCGGACCAGTTCGGAAACGGATACCTATTGCCAAACCCATAGTATGTGAGGCCTTTCAGGCTTCTTTCTGCGCGGGTTGTCCGAACCGTTTGCTTGCTTAAAAGGATAGGTTTCGCTGCCTAAAGCCAAAAAACAGGGCATAAAATGAGAGAAAGCCGGTGACGTCCGTGTTGGCGGTTATATTGTTTGTTTTCGGGGGTGAAATTCATAAGCTTATTATTGAATAAAGTGATTGACACATATTATCAAACGATGTAATATTAACATGTACCCCCACCCCGGGGGTAGGGGTACGGTATGAACTTAAGAGAGGTCAATTATGAAGGCTGATAAAGTAAGTGTAAATCGTCTGTTAAAAACTGCTGCAGGGCAAATAGAAGGAATAATTAAAATGGTTGATGATGACAGATATTGCATTGACATCTCTGTTCAAATTTTCGCAGTTCAGGCGATTCTAAAAAAAGCAAACCTTGAAATCATAAAGGTACATATGCAAATGTGTGTGAAAGAGGCGTTTGAAAAAGGTAATGAAGAAGAAAAAATAAATGAAATAATTGATTTAATTGATAAATTGAATAAATAGGGGGGAAGTTATATATGAAATTTCAAAAATTCAACATAACCGGGATGACATGTTCCGCATGTTCTAGCAGGATTGAAAAGAATTTAAATAAAACTGAGGGTGTTCTTGAGACAAATGTGAATCTTTTGAACAATAATATGACTATAAAATATGATGACTCAATTTTAAAAGAAGTAGATATCATAAAGGTTGTTCAGGATACGGGTTATAATGCTTCACTATCAGAAGGTACACGTGCAAAAGCAAACGGGGAACAAAAATCACTAGATGCAGAATCAGAATCTAAAGAAATGAAAACAAGACTAATTATTTCTTTTTTATTTGCGGTACCCCTTTTGTATTTAGCTATGGGTCACATGTTTCACTTACCTTTACCTGACTTTCTTCACGGCGAACAGAATGCTTTAGCATTTGCATTTACACAGTTTTTACTTGCTCTTCCTGTCATTATAGTAAACGGGAAATATTATTCTGTAGGATATAGAACCTTGATTAAGCGTTCACCTAATATGGATTCTCTTATCGCAATCGGAACGACAGCAGCTGTTGGTTACGGCATATTCGCTATATATAAAATCGGATATGGTTATGGGCATATGGATATGGCCATGGTTAAGAAATATTACATGGACTTATATTTTGAGTCAGCAGCAGTAATTTTAGCTCTTATTACATTAGGTAAGTTTTTAGAGGCAAGAGCTAAAGGTAAAACATCTGATGCTATTAAAAAATTAATGAAATTGTCTCCTGCAACGGCGCAAGTAGAAAGAAACGGAAAAGAAGAAGAAGTTCCTGTGGAGGATTTAGTAAAAGGGGATATCGTAATTGTTAAGCCCGGTCAACTAGTTCCGGTTGATGGTATTATTACTTTCGGTAATTCATCTGTAGACGAATCTATGCTAACTGGAGAAAGCATACCTGTTGAAAAGAAAATTGGAGACAAAATAATCGGAGCAAGCACAAACAAATCAGGTTATTTAAAATTTGAAGCCGTTCATGTTGGAGAAGATACAACATTATCTCAAATAATCCGGCTTGTAGAAGAAGCAAGCTCTTCAAAAGCTCCAATATCAAAGCTTGCAGATAAAATAAGCAGTATATTTGTACCTGTAGTAATTTCAATTGCATTGTTAGCTACAATTGTATGGTTATTGTTTGGAGCATCATTTGAATTTGCTTTGTCAATTGGTATTGCAGTATTAGTTATATCGTGTCCATGTGCGTTAGGTCTAGCAACGCCTACAGCTATAATGGTTGGTACAGGAAAGGGCGCAGAAAACGGTATATTGATAAAATCTGCTGAAGCATTAGAAACTTCTCATAAGATACAAACGGTAGTTATTGATAAAACAGGAACCATTACAGAAGGCAAACCAAAGGTTACTGATGTAATTGCTTATGGTATAAACGAGACAGAGATTATAAAAATCGCTGCATCAGCTGAAAAGGGATCAGAGCATCCTTTGGCAGATGCTGTAATTGAAGAAGCTAAGAAAAGAAAACTTATACTATATGATGTAACTGATTTTAATGCGATACCTGGTCAAGGGCTTAAAGCTACTGTAAACAATATAAAATATTACATAGGGAATTTAAGCCTTATTAATAGTCAGAATATAAATCTAAATAATCTGGAAGAAAAAAGTTCTAAATTTGCAGAAGAAGGAAAAACGCCTTTATACATTGCGAATGAAAAAGATGTATTGGGAATAATAGCAGTGGCTGACGTTATAAAACCCACAAGCAAAAAAGCTATATTAGAATTTGAAGCTATGGGAATTGAAGTTGTAATGCTAACAGGAGATAACAAGAAAACAGCAGAAGCAATTAGAAAACAGCTTGGAATAACAAGAGCCATAGCAGAGGTACTACCTCAGGACAAAGAAAGAGAAATTAGAAACATTCAAGAACAAGGCAAAAAGGTTGCGATGATTGGTGACGGAATTAATGATGCTCCTGCTCTTGCAAGAGCCGATGTGGGCATTGCGATAGGAGCTGGAACTGATATAGCAATAGATTCAGCAGATATAGTCTTATTAAGAAGTGATTTATTAGATGCAGTAACAGCAGTACAGTTAAGCAAAGCAACAATCAAAAATATAAAACAAAATTTATTCTGGGCATTTATATATAATTCAATAGGCATACCATTAGCATCCGGTGTGTTTTACGGTATGCTTGGTTGGAAATTAAACCCCATGTTTGCTGCAGCTGCCATGAGCTTAAGTTCAGTATCAGTAGTGTCAAATGCTTTAAGGTTAAAATTCTTCAAGCCTGTAAGAACGGCAGAAGAATCAGTAGAAATATCTAGCTTTGATGATGCAAAAGTCATAGAAAAAGACTTATCAAATAACTATAAAAACGGAGGGTATAACATGAAAAAGGAATTAATAGTAGAAGGTATGACCTGTAACCATTGCAAAATGGCTGTAGAAAAGGCATTAAAATCCGTCGCGGGTGTTGAAGCTGCAGTAGTTGATCTTAACAATAAGTCAGCAGTAGTAACTTTAACAGATTCAGTAGAAAATGAGGTGTTAATCGGTGCCGTAGCCGACGCCGGTTATACTGTGATAAAAGTTAAAGAAAGTTAAATCGATCACTCGGCAAATAAATCTTTTGTAGGCGCTTTCACTCAATGTGAAAGCGCCTATTTATGTATTCATAACAATATTAGTGATAACTCGGCAAATAGAGAAAAGACATAATGAGTCAAAAAAGCGGCTAAGATATTACATCTTAACCGCTTTTTCTAATTTGGTTATCAAAGCAAATCGTTACTGCAACATTCTTTTTGTTTAATAAGTGTTAGCTTTGTACTTCTAATTCCTACCTTGATACTGCATGCCGTTTTGACCGTCGCTGTTTCTGTACCCACCGGGGCTGTTACCACGCTGAGAACTGTTTGAGCTGCCGGACAGCTCATCGATCCAATCCCATATCTGCCGCATAGTCAAGCCCTTTATATCATCTGCGGAAATAGATGGGTCAAGTGCCTGCAGCTCCAGAAAAGCCATATACTTTCCAAAGGACAAACCAAACTCGTGAGCCGACGCTATGTCCTCACGTTTCCCGCAACGGCACTCCACATTCGGTGAGGCGGCATATTCGCAAGAAGCAATTTGATTTCGCATCTCTTCGCTTTTCTGCTCGGTCCTCCCGATGACCGTAATAGATACAAGTCCGTCGTTTTCCCGATAGGGTTTCATCTCCTCACTCGACAGCAATGTGTCAAGCGCGTCGGAGTAGTTTAGATTTTTAAGATTCACAGCTGAGGCAAGCGCCGTTCCGTCATTGTTATAACCCGTCACAGATACGACGCGGTCAAAGCGGTTCACGCCCAACTCAATGGAAGGATTGACGTCCACACTGATGGCGGATACCGGCGTCACATATAAGCGCCAACCGCCGAAGCCCAACAAAACAAGCGCTAGACAGGCAAACGCAGCTGCCATCCGCATGAAAGATACCGATTTGTGCACGGAAGTAGTCTTCGATGCAAGAAATGCTTTGGTGTTCCGTTTGAGGGCTTCCTCCGCGCGTACGCTGCCTAGGGCATCATGGATTTTATTATTCAACCTCTTCACCTCCCAATGCTTGGCGCAGCAGACCTTTGGCACGATTTAAAAGTGTATAGACTGTATTGACGTTTTTACCGAGTAAACGTCCGATCTCCACAGCGGTATAACCCTCGTAATAGTGGAGATATACCGCGTCTCTGTAATTTGTCGGCAGCGCCAGCACCGCCACAAGTACCTCACGGTGATCATCTGTAACGCCTGTATCCGCCGGTATGACTTCCTCCAGCGAGACGGTATGACTGCGGAAGAAGCTTTTCAGCAGATCCTTGCAGGCGTTTAATGTCACACGAATGAACCACGCTTTTTCGTGTTCCTCGTTTTCAAACTCAGCGGAGCTGAGGACATATTTCAGAAACACGTTCTGGAATATGTCCTCTGTATCAGCATAGCTTTTCAGATGTAACATGCATATCCGCCGGACCATGTCGGCATACAACTCAATAGCACGGTTAGCTTCCGCCTCACTCCGCATATTAACCCTTCTTTGTTATTTATTCCGTCCGCACATTCTGCCGTACTGCGCGCCGGTACCATCCTGCGGGCAAACACCCCGGTTCGTGCAATTGTCGCATACTCCGTCACCGTCTGCATCTACAAATGCGGTTCCCTGGCCTGCGCCTCGACCGGCGCGTCTGCCTGTACCGTCCTGCGGACGAACGCCGCCATTGGGGCAGTTGTCGCATACACCGTCACCGTCAGCATCGGATCCGCCGCGAATATCACAAACTCCGTCATTGTCCGCATCTGCAAAGTTAGCTCTACGCGTCTCCGATGCGGCAAATACGCTGGTAGCGCCGATAGACAACACCAATACTACAGCTAAAAGAACAAAAAGCAATTTTTTCATGAAATTAACCTCCATAAGTTTTGTAAGTCATTTGAGACTTCGCTTACAATACGATTGACGGAGCCATATCCTTTCATTCAGTATCAGATTTTTCATTTTTTCCGGTACAAGTACAAGCTCCGGGTGTAAATATCGATCCGATCAGTCCGCCCATTACCCCGCCATACAAAGTCGAAACAACAGGGTTTGATGTTATGGCGCAGGTTCCGCTTGCGCATCCGACAAATCGATAGTAAAGGTATCCTCCCGCAGCACCGATGACTCCTGCGATAAAAGCGGGAAGGTATTTTTTAAAAGTTGCTGTTAGCTTCATAAATGAAACGCCTCCTCTTTTTTATTATAGTATAAAGGAGAAACCGTTATACTTCCGTGATTTTATCACGTTTGCTGAGTATTACCGTCTTCTTTTCGATACTATTATTTAATTATCATTTCAATTCCTTTTTCAATTAATTCCACATCAATCATACCGTTTGCATAAGTAATAAGATTACCTTCGGCATCTATGAAATATGTCGCCGGTATTCCTGCAATCCCGTATGCTTTCGCGGCTTCCGAACCGGTATCAAAATATACAGGAAATGTAAATTCGTTATCGCTTATATGCTTTTTCGCACCATCGAGGGTTTCAAGTCTGCCATCTGTTAAATCAACCATCATAAACTGCACTTCTTCGCCGTATTTCTTGTACATCTTCTCAAAATCCGGCATCTCGTCTTTACAGTAGGAACACCATGTCGCCCAGAAGTTAATAACGACCGGTTTTCCCTTCATCTCAGACAACTTTGTTTTATTACCATCAGCGTCAATAACCGAAAAGTCCGGGGCTGGGTTATTTGAATATTCCTGTGACTCATGGCTACCTCCGGGATTCGTTTCGTATGGTTGCTGTTCTTCGGTCACCAAGGTATTTTCGGCATACCTGGCGGATAAATTCGTGTATAAGTAATACACACCGACAAACGCGAGCACAACAAATAGCATGATCGCAATTAACTTTATTGTTTTGTTCATTCATATACCTCCGTTATACAAGAAATGAAAGGAATCGTCCTAGAAAACCTGTCATCATTAGAATACCGATAGCGGTAAGCACTCCGCCGCAGACTATATTTATTACTGTGTAATGCTTTTTGATCCATCCGAACACACCCATAAGTTTATCTATAAGCAACGCGCTTGCAATAAATGGAATTCCGAGTCCGAGTGAATAGGTAAGCAGCATAAGAATACCTTCAATTACATGACCTTGTTGTGATGCAAGCATCAGCGCAGAACCGAGAAACGCTCCCACACACGGTGTCCAACCGATAGAGAAAATGATCCCGAACAGAACCGCCGAAATAAAACCGAGTTCTTTCCCGTCAAACGGATTCTTTACACCGCGGAATAAATTTAATTTAAATACTCCCATGAAATTTAACCCGAAGAATACAACAACAAGTCCGGTTACAAGATTAACAACTACGGTATGTTGCCTTAAAAAACTGCCGACAGTACCGGCTAAAGCACCGAGTACTACAAAAACAACGGTAAATCCAAGAACGAAACCAATCGCGTTGATTAATGTCTTCTTTATTGTTTTCTCTTTTTTACCTCCTGCAAAATACGAAATATATATCGGAAGCATAGGTAAAAGACAGGGAGAAATAAAGGTTATAATACCTTCAAGAAATGAGATAATATATTGCATTTATGTAATTACTCCTTTGTTGTGAGCATTGATATTTCAACGCTTTCTGGTTTGTGAAGTAAAAATATACTATAATAAAATACAAAGAAGGGATTATAATTATGAATTTTTTAACATACCTTCCCGTATTTAATCAACTGACAAAATCCCAGCAAGACATGCTTACAAGGTCGGCTTTTATTCAAAAGTTTAGTAAAAACGAAGTGTTGCATAGCGGCTCACAGAAATGCACGGGTCTTATTCTTGTATTGTCCGGATTCCTTCGTGCTTTTACTATATCCGAAGACGGAAGAGAAATTACAATGTACCGTCTTTTTAAGCGCGATATTTGTCTCTTCTCTGCGTCCTGTATTATGAACAGCATTCAGTTTGACATTACCGTTACAGCAGAAAATGACACCGAGGTTCTAGTAATCCCATCTGAAGTTTATCGGGAGATTATGGAGGTTTCCGCACCCCTTGCCAATTACACAAACGAGGTTATGGCAAGTAGATTTAGCGATGTTATGTGGCTCATAGATCAAATCATGTGGAAAAGCTTTGATAAAAGGCTTGCAGAATTTCTTTTGAGTGAAGCCGGTATCGAAGGTACAAACACACTCAGAATCACTCACGAAATCATTGGCAATCATTTGGGAAGCCCCAGAGAAGTGGTAACACGAATGCTTAATTATTTTGTGAACGAAAGACTTATAAATCTCTCTCGCGGAACAATAGAGATTAAAGACGAAGACGGACTGCAGAAAATTATTAATTAAAGTAAAAAGCGTTGAGTTTTCCGAAAGAATGACTCAACGCTTTGTTTTAACTGCGTACAAAGCGTAGTCCTTTCAGTTTTTGTCCATTCCGCAAGGAGTGGATCTGCTGTTTAACGCTTTATCGTTATGGATTGCATCATAGAAACGGAAGCCTCCGGCAAAGTTATAAGCATCAAAACCGTTTCCGCCCAGGATTCTGCACGCAATATAACTTCTCAATCCGCTTTGGCAAATGACATATACCGGTTTGCTGCGTTCAAGTTCGTCAATACGTTCACGCAGGTCATCAACGGGAATATTAATAAAATCTTCTACATGACCCAAGCTGTATTCCACCTGTGTGCGTGTATCAAGAAGTGTTACACTTCCGTCACGCGGAAGAGTTTCATCCTCATCATAATACCACTGCTTTACAACACCGTTTTTTAGATTTTCTATCATGTAGCCTGCCATATTCACGGGATCCTTTGCAGAGGAGAATGGCGGTGCATAAGCAAGGTCGAGTTCGGCAAGATCATATGCTTTAATTCCGGCACGTATAGAGGTAGCCAATACATCAATTCGCTTATCAACTCCATCAAAGCCTACAATTTGAGCTCCTAAGAGGTTGTATGAATCTTTCTCAAAAATGACTTTCATGGTCATAATTTTACTGCCGGGATAATAAACGGCATGGCTCATAGGGGATAGAATAACCTTATCGGTAAAGAGCCCAAGCGTTTTCGCTGTCTTTTCGTTAATCCCTGTTGCGGCAGCGGTCATGTCAAATATCTTAATTACCGAGCTGCCTTGTCCGCCTGTGTAGTGACTGTCACCTCCACATATATTGTCAGCGGCAATTCGGCCTTGTTTGTTAGCCGGACCGGCAAGAGAAATAAGCGTATCAGTATTTGTTACAAAATTCTTTATCTGAACCGCATCGCCGACTGCATAAATGTCTGGAATTGAGGTTTCCATTTTATCATTTACAACAATACTGTCTTTGATACCGAGTTCCAGACCCACATTTTTAGCAAGCCCGGTTTCAGGAGCAACACCAATTGCCATTACCACCATGTCTGTGTGGAGTGCTAAAGAATTTTTTAGCTTAACATCAATACCGTCGTCTGCATCTGCAAAGCCATCAACCATACAGCCGAGCATAAGATTTATACCGTTCTTACGAACCTCTGCATGTATAAAAGATGCCATATCACTGTCAAAGGGAGCCATAAGCTGTTCAGTAGCTTCTACGAGTGTAACGCCGATTCCCAGTTCCTGCAGATTCTCTGCGACCTCAATTCCGATAAAGCCTCCGCCGACGACAACAGCGGATTTCGGACGATGATGCTCTACATATTTCTTAATCTTCAGCGTATCCTCAACGGTACGGAGAGTGAAAAGCTTATCATTGTCGATGCCCTCCAGGGTTGGTTTAGTCGGCTTTGCGCCGGGCGAGAGCAGGAGCTTATCATAACTTTCGGCAAAGATTGTACCGCTTTCGAGGTTTTTTACGGTAACGGTCTTATTTTCGGGGTGAATTGCCGTGACCTCATGATGTACATTCATTTTCACACGAAAGCGTTGCCAGAAGCTTTTCGGTGTCTGTAGCGTCAGATCGTCTTGGTCTTCAATGATACCGCCGATATAATATGGCAATCCGCAGTTAGCGTAGGATATAAAGCCCGATCTCTCGAAAACAACAATTTTCGCCTGCTCATCAAGTCTGCGTATTCTTGCCGCTGCTGTAGCACCACCTGCGACACCGCCAATGATTACAACTTTCATTATTTGATCACCTTACCATGGTAGTTACTGATACCACCAATATTTTTCGCTTTCGTGTATCCGCTTCGTTTCAAATAGGACACGGCTTGTCCGCTTCGGCTGCCGCTAAAGCAGTGAACATATAACGGCGTACTCTTGTCTTTTACTATATTCTCAATAGAATTAATTCTATCGAGCGGTAAATTAATACTTCCGTCAATGTGTCCACCGCGATATTCTTCTACAGTTCTTACATCAAGCAAAACCGCACCTTTAGTCTTTTTAAATTCCGCAACGCCCTCATTAATGTCGGGGGTACGTAAGAAATCAAACAGTCCCATATTATTTCTCCTTATAGCATTTCTAATATCTGCTTTTTTGGCCTGAAACCGACAACCCGGTTTGCAACCTTACCGTTTTTGATTACCGCGAGCATCGGGATGCTCATGACCTGAAATTGAGCTGCAAGCTCAGGTTGTTCGTCAATATTGATTTTGCAAACCTTGACATCGCTTCTTTCATCTGCAACTTCTGCTACAATCGGACTCACCATTCGACAAGGACCACACCAATCAGCATAGAAGTCAAGAAGTACCGGTTGATTGGAATTCATAACTTCATTTTCGAAATTTCCTTTGTTAATTTTGATAACAGACATTTTCGTGTCCTCCTATGTTTTATTGTGTTTTAATTATATCCGGTTTATAAACAACGTTCCGTGATGTTATCACTTATTAATTTTCTTTTATGAAAAAGAAATGACAGCAGATTTTTCCATTGAAATCTGCTGTCTTAATAGTACGTTTTTCTGTAAGAAAAACAATCTTATATTTGAATAATTGCTTTACATACTAATCTTCGATTGTCAGTCGTTCATGAACAGCTCGATGTCATCATCTGCAGTGCCGATGCCTGCGATTCCGAACTTTTCTACAAGAACATTTGCGACATTCGGAGAGAGGAAACCCGGAAGAGTGGGGCCAAGATGGATATTCTTCACACCCAGATAAAGAAGTGAAAGAAGAACAATGACAGCTTTCTGCTCGTACCATGCAATATTGAATTGAATCGGAAGCTTGTTGATATCATCAAGTCCGAATACTTCTTTAAGCTTAAGAGCAATAACAGCAAGCGAATAGGAATCATTGCACTGACCGGCATCCAATACTCTCGGAATACCGCCTATGTCGCCAAGACTTAATTTATTATAGCGATATTTAGCACAACCTGCTGTAAGAATGACTGTGTTCTTCGGCAATTTATCTGCAAACTCGGTGTAATACTCCCTTGATTTCATACGGCCGTCGCAGCCTGCCATAACAAAGAACTTTTTAATCGCTCCGGATTTTACCGCATCTACTACCTTGTCGGCCAGAGCAATCACCTGATTGTGTGCAAAACCTCCGACGATGCTTCCTGTTTCAATTTCATCCGGTGCAGGAAGCGTCTTGGCAAGCGAGATAATTTCGGAGAAATCTTTTTTGCCGTTTTCATCGGCTACGATATGATTGCAGCCGGGATATCCGGTCGATCCGGTGGTAAAGATCCTTCCCCGGACCTCCTCGCTCCTTGGCGGAACGATACAGTTGGTGGTAAAGAGGATTGGACCATGGAAGGAAACAAATTCGTCGATCTGTTTCCACCATGCGTTGCCGTAGTTGCCCGCAAAATTATCATATTTCTTAAAAGCAGGGTAATAATGAGCAGGCAGCATCTCGCCGTGGGTATAGACATCCACTCCGGTGTCTTTGGTCTGCTCTAGAAGCTGTTCCAAATCTGTCAGGTCATGACCGGAAATCAGTATGGCAGGATTTTTTCTGACACCGATATTGACCTCGGTGATTTCAGGATTGCCGAACCTCGATGTGTTAGCCTCGTCCAGAAGTGCCATAACTTTGACACCGTATTCACCGGTTTTCATCGTCAGCGCGACAAGATCGTCTGCAGAGAGGGAATCGTCCAGTGTCGCTGCAAGCGCCTCATAGATAAAAGCATTAATTTCAAGGCTTTCTTTCCCGATGTTTTTTGCATGCTCGGCATAGGCTGCCATACCTTTAAGCCCATAAATAATCATCCAACTAAGAGAACGCACATCCTCGTTTTCAGTCGAGAGGACACCCACGGCAGAAGCTTTTTCGAGCATAGACTCTCTGGAATCCACACTGAATATGGCAGCGTCGCTATAAGTATTTATTGAAGCAGTTTTTTTCAACTCATCTCTAATGGCAATCATTTTCACAATCTGTTTTTCAATAGAGCTGTCATCAAAATTTGCATTAGTGATCGTCATAAAAAGACTATTGAGCAATTCATGGTTTGTACTGTCGATCTTGCTAATATCGATTTTCTCTTTGATAACGATTTCCGAAATGCCTTTGAGAGTGTAAATCAGAAGATCCTGCAGCTTTGCGACCTCCTCGCTTTTTCCGCATACACCGCGTACAGTACAGCCTTTTCCTCCGGCAGTTTCTTGACATTGATAACAAAACATAAGATTCACCTTAACCCTTTCTATTTTAAAAGTTCTAAATTGTTTAACTGATGTTTTCATTATTTGTTAGGGGTTCAGTAGGTTCTGTTGCATTTGCAACAAAGTTAAAAAGTTTTTCAATCTCATCCATAAATTTGATTTCAATGATTTGCCGATCCAACACAGTCACTCTCTTAACGTACTGTTTTAAAAACAGGTTCTTGTCTTCATTTGTTGATATTAAAGATTTGCTGCCATATACTGTTTATAAAAGCTACATTGAGAAGTCAACCAATTGGGAGGTACTGCTTATGCTTTCGCTTTCACAACACAAAACAAATGTGCCCGAAGAATTTGTATTTACATGTTTTGCAAATTCAGGTTCAAAGCTTTCACCAAGTGATCCACATGTCTGGACAAAGCAAACCTATCATTGGTCAAACATACTATATAGTTTGCCGCACAATCTGTTCTTTTGGACATGCGTAACAACAACTCTAATAGGAATGTCTTGGCTACAAGTCTTAATCTATTCATGTGTAGCTGGCATCATTGGGTATCTCTATAATTACAATCCTATATTTATTTTCTTCTATCCATTTACACTTATATCAACTTTGCATAAACTAATTTGTCGACTATTTTTACATTATGTTATCGCCATAGCGGCATTCATTTTTATCGGACAGTATATACAAATCGGCATACTAATTTTAGGTCCTATTATGCTTGCGATATTATCATTATTTATAGGGATTATAATTAATCTTTATACTGCAGCACGATACGAATTAACTTTGGAAAATTTTGACTGGTTTAAATTAAAGTACATTTCAAGAATGTGTAAAATTCCTCTCAAGAAACTTTGTCAGGAATTTCAGCCATACAAAATCAACAGTTCAATGTCGAAGAATTTATAGTAAAAGTAAATTCACCATACATACTCATTTCTCATCCTCCTTTATTCTTACAATTTCAGAATCATCCTTCGTTTTTTCAACCCTTAGGGGCAGGCGCTTTAACAATAATAATCTCCAATGTTTCAGAATTATAATTTTTTACATTCATTTTAGTTTGAAAAGGGATTTTTAATAATGTCCCTGCATTGTATTCATGTACTTCCTGTTCATCAAGTGCAATGGAAAGTGTTCCTCTTAAAACCGTCATATAGACATTTGAATTTGAAAAATGCTCAGGCAGTCCTTCGTTTTTATTGAACACCATATGCATATAGTGCAGATTTTCATCCATTATGATCTTTTCAATAACTTTATCATTTCCGGTATAAAAACTATATACTTTTTCAACCATTTTGCATAACCTCCATTTACTCTAATATTTTACCTTCTGTAGAAATAGTGATTACTTGCCATGGTATAAATTTATCGCTGTTTTGTAAAGCGATTTTTGCTGCGTTCTCAATACCTCCGCAGCATGGAACTTCCATTCTTACAATCGTTACGCTTTTGATATTATTGTTTTTTATTATTGCTGTAAGCTTTTCGCTGTAATCGCCCTCATCCAGTTTTGGACAGCCAATCAACGTAATACGGTTTTTTATAAACTCATTATGGAAATTACCGTAAGCGTACGCTGTGCAATCGGCGGCAATCAACAGATTAGCATCATTAAAATACGGCGCATTAACAGGGACAAGTTTGATTTGAACAGGCCACTGTGATAAGTGACTATTGACGTTTGCAGTATCCTCGCATGAGCAAGAATTATTACTGTTGTGATTAATCGATTTTAACTCTGTTCCGGGGCATCCACAGGGGAGTTTTTCTCCTTGATCATTCTTTTGTTTTGCTTTTACTGCTGCTTCGTCGTATTCTTTAGCTTCTCTTTCTTCAAAGGTAATGGCTCCTGTTGGACAGGCAGGCAGACAATTACCTAAACCATCACAATAATCATCCCGTAGTAATTTTGCTTTACCGTTCACCATTCCGATTGCCCCTTCTTGGCAGGCATTTGCGCATAATTCACAACCAATGCATTTTTCTTCATCAATCTTAATTATTTTCCTAAGCATATATTTATCCTCCAGTCACGATATTTTGACTTTATGAGTTAAGTTTACTATACTTAAGCATATAAATATGTTGGAAATCCAACATAAAAGGAGCTTATGAAAGATTATTTGCACGTACTTAAAACAATCGAATTATTTGAAGGAATAGAAGAAACGAATTTACAGCCATTGCTGTCCTGCCTGTGCGCAAAAGAGATTCATTATGAAAAAGGAGATGCTGTCTTTTTAAGTGGTGACAGTATCAGAAAATTCGGTATTGTTTTATCGGGTCAGATTGTGGTTGTTCAGGACGACTATTTTGGAAACAGAAGTATTCTTGCCAAACTAGAAAAAGGTGATCTGTTTGGGGAATCCTTTGCCTTCGCAGAAATTGAAACGCTCCCGGTCAGTGTTATTACAACGACCGATAGCGACCTTTTGTTTATTGACTGTAACAGGCTTTCCGTCCCGTGCGCGAAAGCGTGCGAATTTCACAGCAGGCTCATCCAGAACATGCTAAACATCGTATCTATGAAGAATATTGTACTGATGCAAAAAATTGAATTAACCTCGAAACGCACTACCCGTGAAAAACTCCTGGCCTACCTTTCGGATGAATCCAAGAAATCGAGAAGCAGTCACTTTTGTATTCCGTTCAACCGGCAGGAACTCGCGGACTATCTTTCCGTCGAGCGCAGTGCGATGTCGGCTGAGCTTTCAAAGCTTAGAAATGACGGATTATTGAACTTTCATAAGAATCAATTTGAATTATTATAAACAGATACTTTCCATTACTAAAAAAGAAGCATTCGGAAAAGGGGATTCATATACTTATTGTAATTGCAGTATATTCAGTGATTTTTATACTGCCCGAAATTATACACCGTTCGCCAAATCCGGATATCCTGCCGGGTATAACCGATAAATATAGGGTATATGTCGGGATGGATTTTCTAAATGTCGAGTTAATACTGTTAGGACTACAGATGGGATTAAGCACAGATGTAATTGCCAGGCAGCTGGGACTCGATGAACAGACAGTAATCCGGATGTTTGAAATTGTTCAACTCAGCGAGAGTTATCGCAGCCACTCATCGGCACCGGATCTGATATAGGATCTCAGCAGAGCCTCTATAATAGAAGTTCAATCTGTTTCTTTGTTTTCTTATCTAATATTTCACCTGACAGTGCATTTATAATGAAGCTTTCAATTTCATCTGTTTTATGTTCATTCCTTATGAGAAGCAAGACATTTATGATATCCAGTAATATAGATTTTCGCATGGTTTCTTTAATAGCCATGAGGCTAAAGGAAATAAGTTTGGAAGCTATTTTATCATTCAAGCTCGGCTTATCCGAAGCAATCTTCTCCAATCCTTGAATACATTGACGTACCGTTATGGGCTTTTCGTCGTTAAGAAGCGTCAGGTATTCATCAATCGTATCTGCAATCCTGTTTTCGGTATCCCATTTTACGTTCTCTGCAATCAGCATAAGACCAATACTTCTCTGGTAAGAATTATCGCTTTTCAGTTTGTTCCGGAAAGTATCCCAATACGGATAAACATCAGCGAAGGATATGGATCTGTTTTGCAGCAGGAGAAAAGCCTGATATCTGATTTTATCACCCTTTACGCCTAACCATCCGATAAATTCAGAAATATCCTCTTTTTCCAAGGTCTTCGATGCGTTTGGTAAATCACTTTTTGCAATTGACATGATACTTTCATAGTTGCTTTCCATTTGCATTATACTGACCCCTTTTCCCGTCGATATTATCCTCCGGTTCGTTATCCCTGAGCCCCAAGTTTTAAGGATTACATTTCTTGGGGTGTATGGCGTTTTAAAAATTTCTCGGCGCTTTTCGCCACTGCCTTTCGGCTGCTTCTGACTTGTCCTTTTGCATAATCAATCATCGCGGTTTGATTTTCGGAGATGTCAAAATAATGCTCAAAGCATTCCAGCACATGCCCGCACACGATGCAATTGCACTCAGGTGAAGGTTCGCCTTTATACATATAAACTATTCTTTCCGCTTCCAGCATTCTCCTGGTGATGTCACTTTCCAGTTCAGGCTTTGCAATCGCTATTTTCCAGGCATTTCCAATAACATTAGCTGCGGTAATCATCTGCGGATCATGAATCAATGCAAAGTAGTCCTGATAGATAGCTCCAAACTTATCTTCAGAGTCGACTGCCGCGAGATTAGACAAGGTAAGTATTCCGTCCCATTTTATGAAACTGTTTTCGTGATGGAGCCATTTAAAAACATCATCAAAGTATGGGTAGATGAGTTCCGGTTTTTGCTCACTTATCAAACGTATAATTTTTGTGCAAAAATATTTAACGCTGGATGTTTCTGTTAAAATAATGTCGATTAAGTAATTTATGATTGTTGTGTTATCGACGGCTTCTATGACACATAGATTCAAGTCCGGTTTTTGTTTTAAGCGACATATTAGAATTTCTTTATCCATCATAATACCTCTGATTTAGTGTACCCGATGTTTTCAGCTAATTTTGTCTGCATTGTTTCGTTCTCGGTGCATTTTACCCTTTAATACATTATAGGCTAAATATCATTCCTCCCACAATAGGCCTCTTTTTGACAAAACGGTACCCCCGCCGACAACTGCCAGCGGGGGTAAATAACTCATTATCTATAACGAGTAGTTATTTCTTTTTTCTGGAGAGGTTTAACATCGAAAGCCCCAGGAGAAGGAAGCCCGCTGCGATCAGAAATAGTATGCTGGTCATCGGGGTCACAATCTTGTCCCCGACATTAAACGTAACACCCAACATCTCCTTAAATCCGTTAACTGCTTCCGCAGGCGCACCCTCAAACCCGGTTTTGATTGCGTCTTCCATGATCACTTGCCTCAGCAGCAGCGCGGAGTGCGACGGAGGGAAAACCTTGATAACCGTCTGCACACCCGCGGGCAGCTGTCCGATTGGGATGTAGATGCCCATCATAAATCCAATGACTGTGCCGATGATCGTGCTCGCGATTGAAAACGCGTTGTTGCTCTCGAAAAACGAGACGAAGAACAGCACCAATGCTGTGTTGGAGAAAGTCGAGAGTACAATCAGACCGAAGATCTTTAGATACTGCATGCCGGTGAACAATGTGTCTTCTCCGCTGAGCAGGTACAGTTGGCAGAACACGAGCGCGACTACGCACATGATCACGCCGATAACAAATGCGCTGAGAATGTATCCACCTGCGATATTCACGCGTGGCATCGGCGAGGAGTGGATGTCCTTGATGATCTTCCTGGACTTGTCGTCGACCATCGTGCCGAACGCACCCATTGTGGTGGTTACGGATGTCACCGCAATCAGACCCGCGACGATCCAGCGATCCATGATAATTCGCGCGTTGGGAATATCCTGCATGCCGCTCGACCAGGCGTCGCCGAGGAACAGCGCATACATACCGATGATTATGAACACTGACAACAGCGAGAAGAAGACGGAAGCCTTATCCTTAAAGAAAACAAGCAGGTTGCGCTTCATAAAGTTAATCATTCGCGAATCTCCTTTCCGGTGATAGCGATAAACGCATCGTCCATTGTGCCCGTTGTGACCGTAAAACCAGTGATGTCGTTCTTGTATATTTCGAGGATCGGCAGCGCGGCGAGTGTGTTTGCAATCTTTAGCGTAACGCGATTTGCCACAACCTCTGGAGTGAGCCCCGCATCGGTTAACCGCTCGGAGAGTGCTTCCGGTTCCTTCGAGGTCAGCGTGAGCTTGTCACTAGTGAACCTCTCTTTCAAATCGGAAGGTGTACCTTTGGCGACGATGCTGCCGTTGTCGATGACGATTACGTAGTCTGCCTCTACGGCCTCTTCCATATAGTGTGTAGTGAGGAAGATGGTCATGCCAGTGTCGTGTTGGAGCGTCGTGATTATCTCCCAAACGCTTTTGCGCGTTTGCGGGTCGAGACCGGTGGTCGGCTCGTCGAGAAAGAGAATCTTCGGCGTGTTGACCAGCGCGCGCGCAATATCGCAGCGTCTGCGCTGCCCACCGGAAAGCTTGCCGTACGGACGCTTCATGATCTCGACAATGCCCATACGCAGAGCGATATCGCTGATGGTCTTCTCGAGCTGTTTCCCCTTCAGACCGTAGAAACCGGCACGGATGCGTAAGTTTTCGGAGACAGTGAGCAGCGGATCCAGCAGCCCGTCCTGAAACACCGCACCGATAGTTTGCCTGATGGCGTTATCATCTTTACCAAGCAGATGATCGTCCACCTTTATTGTGCCCGCGTCCGGTTTGAGGAACGTGCAGATGATATCGATGGTGGTAGATTTGCCCGCGCCGTTCGGGCCGAGAAACGCGAAGATTTTTCCCGACTCAACGTAGAAATCGATACCCTTAACGGCGTGTACCGGTCCGTAGCTTTTGTGCAGCCCGGAAACTTCAATGATGTGTTCCAACAAACAATTCCCCCTTTGTGTTGATGCGCATGATTATACACACACTATATAATTAGATAGCAAAAATAATACTATGATCTGGCTCGTTTGGTAAGCAAAAAATTCATGAACCGGCTTTTACTGCTGAAAGCATCATAATCGTATCCTCCAAATATCTCCTTGATGGATAATTCAAATTCTTCGCAGAGTTCATCGACTTCTTCTTTTGTTATTAGCGAAAATGCAATGTTCATGAAACGTTTCTCTATCAACTTATTACCTAGGTCATAGATTTCATAAAACTGTATACCGGAAACCAGATTTGAAGTACTGCTAAATGAATTATAATATGATATTACTAACGTTCGATTATCTGAGATATCATACTTACCTAAATACCGCATATTTCCGTCAGCTGTTTGCTTTCTGTAATCTGGGTTATATAAAGTAATCAGGAAGTCGCCACCGTCGACAAGATGTTCGGTAATTTTCTTTACAGCCTGTTTTCTCTTTTCTCTGTCAGTTATTTCGGAAAATGAATTAAAGGGTATGAAAATGAACTCAAACATTTTGTTAATATCAAGTTCACATACATCCTGACATAAAAGCAGAGCTTTTTCTCCATTTGGTTTTTTACGAAACACCTCAAGCATTTCTCTGGAATAATCCACACAAGTAAGATTTGTACCTTCTTTTAAAAGGGGCAGTGATACCCTGCCGGTTCCGCACATTAATTCTAAGATATTGCCATTGTACTTTCTGCATATTGATTTATAGAATGGTATATCAAAATCTACATTAACATAATCATCATAAATGTCTGCTACAAATCCGTAATCTATGTTTTTCATAAATTTGCACTCTCCCTATTGTCTCTGAGTGAATCATATTTTGGCGGACTTAGTGAGACAAGAATAGACGTTGCTTTTATCGCCTTATTGACTTATCGTCAGGAAGAACCCACATAATTCATCAATTAAATAGTAACATATGTATTATTCATTGCCTTCAGAATGGGAATAAGGATATTATTAATTATAGAACATAATATACATATGAAACATGACTGTTGCAACAAAATTGTTAACCTTCAATCTCTATTTTACATACTTAATCAATAAATTGCACCGTGTAGGTGATTTTAGGGGAGTTTCATGAAAAAAGCGATAATTATCGGCGCAAGCAGTGGAATCGGTAAAGAATTAGCAAGAATTCTTTCAAAAGATCATTACATATTAGGGCTGGCAGCAAGAAGAGTTGAATTGTTACATCAACTACAAGAAGAACTTGATACAGATACTATTGTAGAATATATAGATATTTCAAGACCCGACGAAGCAATGAGCCGATTGTCCTCACTTATTGCCGAAATGAAGGATATCAATATTATCATCATTACTTCCGGAACAGGGTATATAAATAACGATCTTGATTGGCAAAAAGAAAAGGACACGATTGATGTAAACGTAAGCGGCGTTACGTCGATGATAAACGTGTCCTTAAAATATTTTATTAAAAAGAACTCAGGTCAGCTTGTGGTTATATCCTCTGTTGCCGCTTTAAGAGGTGGCAGAGACTGTCCCGCTTATAATGCGTCGAAATCGTACATTTCCAATTATCTGGAAGGCATCAGATGCAAGGTGAAAAAAGATGACTTGAATATAACCGTAACCGATATCAGACCGGGATTGGTTGATACTGAAATGGCCAAGGGAGACGGATTGTTTTGGGTTCAGCCGGTTGAAAAAGTCGCACGCCAGATTTATGCCAAGATCAAAAAAAAGAAAGATGTAGCTTATGTTACCAAGAGATGGCGTATTATAGCGTTTATACTGAAATATTTGCCTGACTGGTTATTTAACAAAATATAGCAATCCGTCTCGGAGCCGTTTTTTAGATATATTTCTGTATATATGCTGAACTTTTAGCATTTTTTAAAAAATGCTACAATCACAGCTCCGGGACCTGAATGAGTACCGATAACGCTGCCAACAGATGTATAACGCGGGTTGTCTATATTACCTTCCCAAATATGTTTACTGTCTTCTATATACTTAACCAGAAGAACGTCGGAGAGCCCGCTGTAACCGAGTAATACCGGTTTACTGAAATCAACACCGCCCGCTTTTTCAATTTCCTGAACAAGCAAATTATTGCCTATCTTTGAGCCGCGTGCCTTACCCAGCATATGTATTTCACCGTCAACTACCGAAATGACCGGCTTAATATTAAGTAATGTACCTGCAAATGCGACAGTTTTCGAAACTCGTCCGCCTCTTTTTAAATACTCAAGGGTGTCAAGCAATGCGACAACAACAATCTTTTTCTTTTCTAATTCGAGTGTCGCTGCAATCGATTCTGCGCTTATTCCGGCATCCAGTAATCTAAATGCCAGTTCTACCAAAATACCGCTTCCCATAGCAGCGCTTGTGCTGTCAACTACATAGATATTCTTATATTCCTCCGCAGCAATTATCGCACTTTGGTATGTGCCTGAAAACCCTGAAGAAAGTGTAATAACAACGGCACTTTCATTTGCCTGCTTTACTTTTTCGAATTCCTTCATGAACGCAGCGGGAGTTGCCTGACTTGTAGAAGGTAAAACGTCGCTTTCCACAAGTTTTTTATAAAAGGTTTCATGATCTATTGTGACACCGTCTATATATTCTTCCTCGCCAAAATTAACTGTAAGAGGTACCGTATAAACACGGTTTTTAAATTCGGGTAATATATCTACTGTGGAATCTATAATAATTCTTGTTTTCATGTCAATGGCTCCTATTATCTATATTTTGTTATACTGGCAATAATTGTGCCGGCGTCTTGCCGTTTTTGCATGAATGAGGAGATCTTCTTATAATTTTTATTTAAATGCATTATCACCCCTTATGTGCCGAATTTGTTTGCAATAGCTTCAAGTTTTGCGCTTATATAAGAAAAGCTGCGATAAAAAGCAACCCTTTCTTCTTCATTGAGTCCGTCATTGAGTTCATTAAGAATACCGTCGACTTTATCGGCGATTTTCTTTCCCACTTCTATACCTTTTTTTGTTAATACATAAGGACATCTATAACGCTGAGCTTTTGTGGACTCGCAGGTCAGATATCCGTTTGTTTCGAGATAATCAATCGAACGGGAAATTGTAGCTTTATCTTCTTCGCAGCGCTCACACAAATCGGTGGCGGTAATATTATCTACCGTGTAAAGATAATAGAGGCAAGAAATGTGAGCACTTCTCAGATCAAATTCCCTCATTTCCTGATTCATGATTTTGCGGATATTTCGTTTGACTCTGTTTATTAGCACAGTAAATGTTTCAAATCTTTCTTTCATGTATGTACCTCTAGTTTATCCATGTTGAAATATCAACAAGTACAGACAATATCACAGACATATTGAAATGTCAACAACCATTTGATATGATCGCATGTGTTAATATGCTTAGTGAACATGTTATGGTACAAGAATTAAATAAAATAATTAAGGAGCCCGGCATTTCTGCCAGAGCTCCTTTTACTGTAATTGGGTGCACGATTAAACTGAAATATCACGGACTATTTATATCCGGTCTGACTTGATTATTGAATGCCAAACTTCGTCACATATTCCCTGATTATTAACTCCCGCCTGACGCAAGACACCTTCCAACTTCATTCCGGCCTTTTCCATGACCCTGCCGGATTTGGGATTATTGGCATCATGACTTGCAGCAATTCTGTTTACACCTACTTCTTTAAAAAGAAAAGCGATTACCGCTTTTAATGCCTCAGGCATTATTCCGTTTCCCCACAAGCCCTGGTTCATACAATATCCGATATCAGCTGAATCAACAATATTGTTGAGTTTTACTACAGCTATATTCCCGATTACTCTGCCGGTTTCCTTAAATACTATTGCCCAGTTGTAATAGTTGTCATCAGAATAATTCAGTATCCATTCTGATAAAACCTTTTTTGATATCTCAAGACTTGAGTGTGTAGGCCAGGTAAGGAATCTTGTCACTTCCGGATCTGATGCCCAGTTAAAAAACATATCCTCCGCATCATCAATTACATACTTTCGTAATATCAGTCTATTGGTTTCAAGTTCCTTTGTTCCCATCGGTTTCATTGCTTTTCCTCCATAAAATTGTCTGTTTACCCAGTAAATAGTCTTTAAAAATTATATCGCACTAATTATATCAATTTCATTATTTCTATCATCATCTCAAACGGTTCAACCTTATCAGGTTTAACCCGAAAAAGTTTGATTTTTAAAAACAATTTATTCATAGGTTTCTCCATTTAATTAAGTAACTCACAGCTTATTATAACAAATCGGTTGATTTGCGCCATTATGTTCTCAAGGCAAAAGGAAGGAGCCCCGGAAATTACTGTCCGGGGCTCCTTTGGATATATTCGTTATTATTTTATATATGGTGCTTTCGCTGCGCGAAAATTGACAGCGGATCGAACGCTTGGAAACTAACTAGCGGTTTGCATTACATACAACTATTTATTAATACATTCCCTGGCCGCCAGCGGGCATCGCGGGTTCGGGTGCGGGGATGTCGGCCACCAATGCCTCGGTAGTAAGGACCATAGAAGCAACGGATGCCGCGTTCTGCAATGCGCTGCGGCTGACCATGGTAGGATCAACGATACCTTGCTCAATCATGTCGCCGTATTTTTCGGTAATAATGTTCATGCCATAGTCGACTTTCCCGTATGAGCGGATCTTGTCGATGATTACGCTGCCGTCAAGGCCTGCATTCTCGGCGATCTGGCGTACGGGGGCCTCAAGTGCCTTAAGGATGATGCGGGCGCCGGTCTTCTCGTCGCCGTCAAGCTTGTCGCATATTGCCGCGACTGCATCGATGGCGTTGATAAAGGCTGTGCCGCCGCCTGCGACGATACCCTCGGCAACAGCTGCCTTGGTGGCGCTGAGGGCGTCCTCTATACGAAGCTTCTTCTCTTTCATCTCAATTTCTGTGCTTGCGCCTACGCGGATAACCGCTACGCCGCCGGCCAGCTTGGCAAGACGTTCCTGAAGCTTTTCTTTATCGTAATCGGATGTGGATTCGGCCATCTGTGCGCGGATCATGTTGACGCGGGCGTTGATAGCGTCCTTATCGCCGTGGCCGTCCATGATGATGGTGTTTTCCTTCTTGACAACAACCTTGCTTGCGGAGCCCAGGTCGTTAAGTGTGGCGTCCTGAAGGGTCAGTCCGACCTCTTCGCTGATGACACGGCCGCCAGTAAGAGTGGCGATATCCTGAAGCATCTCTTTGCGGCGGTCGCCGTAGCCGGGAGCCTTGATGGCGCAGCACTGGAATGTGCCGCGGAGCTTGTTGACGATAAGGTTTGCAAGAGCGTCGGACTCGACGTCCTCGGCGATGATGATAAGGCGTTTGCCGGCCTGGGCCACCTGCTCGAGAAGGGGCAGAATCTCCTGAATGTTGCTGATCTTCTTGTCTGTCATAAGGATGACAGGCTCGTCGAATACGGCCTCCATCTTTTCGGAATCTGTTATAAGATATGGGGTGATGTAACCGCGGTCAAACTGCATACCTTCGACTATCTCACTGTAGGTTTCGGCAGTTTTGCTTTCCTCGATAGTGATAACGCCGTCTTTGCTAACCTTTTCCATAGCTTCGGCAACAAGGTTTCCGATGAACTCGTCGCTTGCGGATACTGTGGCTACACGGGCGATGTCCTGTGTGCCGTTAACGGGCTTACTGTTGGCTTTGATGGCCTTGATAGCAACCTCGACAGCCTTGTCGATACCCTTTTTGAGTATGATGGGGTTGGCGCCGGCAGAAACGTTCTTCATGCCTTCATGGATTATCTGCTGTGCAAGAAGGGTGGCGGTTGTGGTACCGTCGCCCGCGGCGTCGTTTGTCTTGACGGCGGCTTCTTTGATGAGCTGTGCGCCCATGTTTTCGAAGCGGTCCTCAAGCTCGATTTCCTTCGCGATGGTTACGCCGTCGTTGACAATCAGAGGGCTGCTGAATTTCTTGTCAAGAACAACGTTGCGGCCCTTGGGGCCCATGGTAATACGTACTGTGTCGGCCAGCTTGTCGACACCGGCCTGAAGAGCCTTGCGGGCGTCTTCGCTGTACTTTAAATCTTTTGCCATTATAATATCGCTCCTTTAAAGATTATTCTACTAAGGCAAGAATGTCAGACTGACGGACGATGGTATATTCCTGACCGTCAATCTTGACCTCGGTGCCGGAATATTTGCTCATAATAACACGGTCGCCGATCTTGACGGTCATCTCGACCTTGTTGCCGTCGACAATGCCGCCGGGGCCGACAGCAAGTACTTCGGCTATCTGAGGCTTTTCCTGAGCAGAAGATGTAAGGATAATTCCGCTTTTAGTGGTCTCTTCGGCCTCAACCAACTTCAAGACAACTCTATCTGCGAGAGGCTGTAATTTCATACTTATATTCCTCCAAATAATATTGTTAGCACTCTTTATTTCTGAGTGCTAACAATATTTTAATCTATTTTTTAGATTTGTCAATAGTAAAAGTTATTATTTTTTAGCAATGGCGTATCCCGACGCTCTTGGGGGTATGACAAGTCGCAGCGAATTGGGTACGACCGAGACTGAAATGGCGGAACATTCCGAAGCCTCGCCATCGTTATTTAGGTAAACGCTCTTTTGGCCGACGGCTTCAAGGGTCTTCGCGCGGAAATAGTGCACGTAATCCGCTAACTGCGGAATGACCGTGCCGTCCTTGATGTGCATACCTTTTTTATAGAGATTCAGAGTCTTCAAAACTTTTACAAGAGGCATTCTTTCGACCAGAATCAAGTCCATGTATCCGTCATTCAGGATTGCCTCCGGCGCGGCGTTGTATCCGCCGCCGTACTCGCGGCTGTTGGCGCAGGTGGTCAGAAGGAAGGAACCGGTTTTGAATAATTTGCCGTCGACCGTTACCGAAAGATTTTTGCCCAGAGGCTTGAAAACCGTTTCCAGACATGCAGCATCATAACCGAGAGAACCCTGAAATCCGGGTATATTGCGCCATTTCATTCGGTTGTAGTTTACGTCGGCGTCCAGACCGATCGAGGTAATGCCCAGGCAACAAACACCGTTAACCGAAAGGGTGTCGATTATTACGTCTTTACCGTCGATAACGGCATCCAGAGTGAAATCCTTAATTGTACCGACGCACTTCAAAAAATCGTTTCCTCCGCCACAGGGGTATATAGCAAAGCGGGCGTTCATGTGACCGACCACGCCGGAGGCGCATTCGTTCAGTGTACCGTCGCCGCCGCACGCTACGACAGTGACCTCGTCGTATTTTTCGCATGCTTCGCGGGCAAGCTCGGCAGCATGACCGTGTCTGTCGGTGAACAGAATTTCGTAATCCGCACCGCGGTGTCTCATTACGTCGTTAATTTTTGAAAAAATCAGTTCTTTGTTAAGTTTTGTCCCCGAAACAGGGTTCATTATAAATATGTATTTCATATTTTTATATATCATCCTCTGTGGAGTTATTTGTATTTTCAGTGCTGTCGTCTTGAGGATCCACACGTCTGACGGCCGGAAGGGTAAGAGTCAGAAGCGCTCCTGTCACAATGCCCATAATTATTCCACTGATTATCAGAACAGGGATATACATCCATATCACAGGAGTTTGAAGGAAAAGCATAGCGCCCGCAAGCTGCCCGAGATTGTGGAATACGGCTCCCGTTACCGAAACAAAGCCCTTGGAGGACCCGGCTTTGAGGAAAACCAGCATAATTCCTACGGATACCAAACCTCCGCAGAGACTGAGCAGTCCGCCCGAAAATCCGCGAGTAAGCATAACGAACAGGGATTTCAGGATTGCTACGGCAAACGCGGCCGGCGCGCCCGAAAAGAACAGGGAGTACATAGTTACAATGTTGCTGAGCCCCAGCTTTATCCCGGGAACCGGTATGAAAGAGGGGAGCAGGCTTTCCAGCCACGACAGCGCCATGGCCAGCGCAAAAAGTATGGCGGTCCTGGCAATTTTCTGTGAAGTTTTCATCAGAATTTATCACTCAAATATAAAAGTATAGTCGAGGCTCCGTTTGTCTGACGGCATAATGTCCTCAAGAGCGCTTGAGCACCGGACAATATTGTCTTCGTTTACAATTACGACATATATTCCGGATTCTGCAAGTTCACTGATGAGTTTTGCGGCACCGTCTTCGCCGAGAATGAACAGTCTTGTGCTGAGGTAATCTGCCCGGGACGCATCTCTGCATATTACCGAAACCGAAAGGAGCTCGTTGTCAACGGGATATCCGGTCCGCGGATCGATAATATGATTATACTCTGTGCCGTCAGGTGCGGTAAAGAACCGTTCGTAGCCGCCTGAGGTGGATACCACGGTGTCGCAAAGGTTAAGTGCGCAGAAATAACCCTCGGAATACTTAGCCGGAATTCGCAGACCGACGCTGTAGTTTTTCCCTTCGTTGTCGCCGTATACAAGCACGTTGCCGCCTATGGATATTATACCATTCTTTATACGATTACTGTCCAGTATTTCACGGAACCGGTCCAGAACATACCCTTTGGCCACTCCACCGGGGTCGATACAGAGACTGCCGTCGTTTATTATTCCCTGTAGTCCGTCCTTTTCGATAATATCAAGGCGGCTGTTGCTTCCTACGGTTTTTAGCGCGTCCGCAATTTCTGCGGGCAGGGGAACGGCAGGGTTGTTCGAACATATTCCCCACAGTTGGGTAATATTGCCTACCGTGACATCGAATATTCCACCGCTTTCGGTGCTGTATTCACGGCATTTTTCAAGCATGTCACAGGTTTCGGGTTCAAGGGGGATAAATCCGGAACCGTTATTTATTTTATAAATATCGCTGACTTCATCGAACATCGACAGAAGATTTTCAAGCCTTTCGGTTTCTGCCCGGATTTGTTTTACGGCTGTCCCGGAGCGTCTGCCGCTGAGCTGTACAGTTATAGTGGTGCTCATAGCGTCGAAAACGTCAGTCGAGGTTTTGTTCGCGCCGGCTAAAACAGCTAGAAGAATAAGAACAATTAAAAGCAGTGCGGCAGATATAGCCGCGACGGCGGGATTCAACTTTCTATTATTGTTTTGACTTTCGCTCATTTGTATATTTTCCTTGGGTTCTGGTTGTGGAATTTGACAGAATTGCCGGTTTTGTGGTATTATGCCTTTACTCTGACGGAGGTATTTATTTGAATGTTAAGAAAGCAATACTTGCCGTTATTACGGTAGTCCTTATTTTGATTTTTACGGGATGTTCCGATCCCAATGTAATAATCACCGACGGTACCTACCGTGCCGAATTTGAAAGTTTCGATTCTTCAGGCTACAAAGATTTTGTCGAGGTCGCCTTTGAACACGGCCTTGCAGTATCTGTAGCGGCCGACGCCGTAAGGGCGAACGGCACCTTGAAATCAATGGACGACGGACTTCGCGATTCCATGTCCTCTGTAATCAACACTTACCCCGAAAAATATTATCGCGACCTAATCAACCAGTACATCGAGAACCCTACCTCAGACGGCATTGACGTCGTTGCGGGCGCTACAGAAACCAGCGAAAATTTCATCAAGCTGCTAAAAGCAGTTGAGAAAATGGTTATGGACGGGGAACCGGGTACAATTTCAGTAGAAAGATAGTCAGAGTGCAGCCGGCATCGTATTTTGGTGCCGGCATTTTCCTTGCCCGGCGCAAGTTGTGAAACAATATATTGTAATATATAATATAGGTGTTTAGTTTAAGGATTAGTGACACAGATGGTATTTAGCCGTCTGTTGTTTTATTTTCCTTTCAATACACGTAACACTGATACTCTACTACTTTACATTTAAAAAAGCAAAGAACGCCGTTATCCTTGTCGCAAACGTTATTTTTATTCCTAGCCTTTTTGTAATAGTAGGGGCGACCGTTTGTTCGGGAAGGGAAACAAATCATAATTAAATTATCTAAACCGATGAGGAGTATGCATGAAAAAAAAGATTACTAAACCGTTCATGTTATTTTCTCGATTGCTAAGGACTTTATTCTTTGGGCTCGACTTAAATTCTTATCAGTTACAATCCAGAACAATTCCCTGTGAGAAAAACGGAATTATTATGTCGATTACATCTTTCAACGGAGATACTGAATCAGGACCGTTTATCAAAAGCTTAGGACATGCCTGGGTTTCTATTGAAAACCGGTCCGGTCATCATATATATGTAAAAGATAATGAAGTGAAAAACAACGAAATAATTACTTTCTCGATTTGGGCAATATCCGGCCATCGGGGCGTAGTTTATAACCTGGAATCAAACTTTATTCTGAATTACGACCGATACGTCGGCCGACAGTCGTTGAGCGTAAATATCGATGAATTGCAGTTGAAGAAGGTTGAGGATTTTATTGACTTAAATGACGATTGGAATTTCGGAATGAATTGCAGTTGCTGGTCGCTTCAATTGTGGAATGAAGTGGTGAGTGAAATATATAAGCTAAAAACACAAACCCTTGTCTATACGCCGAAAAGATTGCAAAGATCCTTAAGTGAGTTTGATTGTGTCGAAGTCGACAAAGATTTTTCAAGGTCTCATGAAATCTTTTTCTATCATGACGGTATAAAAATGGAGCTGAAGCTATGTTCATGATAAACAAAATCTTGCCATGCATCATTTGTACTGTGTTAGCGCTGATTATTTTATATACAGGTGTTTCCTGTATAGCCACATGGCATAAAGCCAGTACACAGCCATACCTGGTATCGGGGACGGCCAGATTTTATTTTTTGGGCTTTTACATTATGGCAGCGGCAATCGGGGCTGTATGTATTGTGACGATCCTCATTCTTGTGTTTGTATTATTCAGAATATAAATATCTTAATCTTTAAACTGAAATATAAAAGATTAAGAATAACATGAATTTTTAAAAATATTCTGTTTAGCTTATTTCATTAAAAATAAAACGGAGAAAAGACATGGAAGTAAGACTGTTTACAGAAGACGACCTTGACCGCGTATATGAAACACAGCAGGCTGCCTTTAAACCGCTTTATGATAAATATTCGGATTCAATAAGCCCGTATTTGGAAACCAAAGAGACTGTTTTAGCAAAATACAGACGTGATACAGGTTATGTATTTCTTAAGGACGGAATAATTGCCGGAATAGTAAGAATAATTCGCGACAGAGAGGATCCTAAAATAGGATTTATTTCAGGTTTGGCAGTACATCCTGATTATCAGGGGCAGGGAATTGCATCGCAAGCGCTTTTGGAAATCGAGAGAAGGCATAATGAGTTTAAAATCTGGAAACTTGATACCATACTTGAAGAAAAGGGCAACTGCCACTTGTATGAGAAACTTGGATATCATGATACCGGAAAAAGAGAAGCAGTGAACGAACGCATGACGCTTATCTTTTATTCAAAGGGTGAGAAATGATGAAGACAATATCTATACCATCGTATTCCAGCATCATCCGGAAATGTTAAAAAAAGACCGCACGTCAGGTTATCAGCCTGTGATACGGTCTTTTTCTTTTTCGCTTAAATGCCGTTAATCAATAGTCAGTTGGTTAAGTGTTTCGCAGCGGTATTCGAAGGTCAGAACATTTCCGTCTCCCGCGATGTTTGTGACGTCGATTTTCTTGGCTGCCAGTTGGCTGTAGTCCACCATAATAAGCACGTCGAACGCGGCACGGCCGCTGTCCATCTCGTTGGCAGGAACGGCGTCGAAGTGAAGATTGACCCACCAGGTGGAATCGTATGTGCGGTCCTCGAAACCGGTGATTTCTCCGCTCATTCCGTAGCCGGAAAAGGGGATACCGGTACTAAAGAACGCCTCATCATTTTCAAAGCCGAAGACATCGAACCACGTCTTGCCGTTGGTGTCCTTTGCCGTCCATACGCCTTTTAATTCATTCCAGGCCGTTTCAAGAGATACGCCCGAATTGTCGTTGAAGAAACTGTCCCAGTCGAATGAATCCCAGCTGTCGCAGCTGTACTCCCATTCGACATAACTTCCGTCTCCGGCATGATTTGTAAGCATCATGGAGCTGTCCGACAGAGGTTCGCAGCAGTATTCAAGAGTGTAAGCGTCGCGGGCTTCGTATTCCTCGGTGGCTTCCATCGCCGGTACGCTGACTGTAAACTGATACTCTCCGTTTTCTTTCATAAGGTCTGATGTCGGACCTCCGAAACCGTACTCACTGGAGGGAATGCCCTGATAAAGGAAGAAACCGTCGCCGTCATTGCGGAACTCGGCAAAATACCAGTTGTCAATATCCTGAGTCATCCAGATACCGCTGACTTTGCCCCAGAGTTCCTGTTTGAGCAAAGCGTCGGGATTGTCCCCGGTTTCCTTGTCGTCATTTTTGTCATCGGTCTTGGCGGAGGGGGAGGACGGGACATTGTCATCGTCCTTGCCCACGACAACCTTAATGCAGCCGCAAAGGGACAGACACATAACTACGCAGAGGATTACGCAGATTATTTTTTTCATTTTTTCCCCTTTCTCAACAGTTTGTTTTGTTTATCTTTATTTGAGGATTCAGTTCACACAATATCGCAGAACCTATTATAAGGATGCCGCCGACTAAACACCCGATGCCGGTTTCTTCGTGCAGCAGAAGCGCGGAAAGAATCACTGCCACCACAGGGTCGATATAGCTGAAAATTGATACAGTCTGTGCAGAAAGTCCGTCAATGGACGAAAAGTAAAGCATATAGGCTATACCGGTATGAAGAACGCCCAGGATAGCTATAAGGCCTAGAACGGGCAGGGTGCCCGAACCTATCTCCATATATTTCAGACTTCCACCGGCAAATTCAAACGGAATAAGTGCCAGAGTAGCAAAGAAAAGCTGGATGATGGTTTTATAATAGCTGTCTATTCCGGATAGTTTTTTGTTGATGATTATCACTGTGGCGTAAAATACTGCGGCACCCAGGGCAAGCAGAACGCCTTTTATACCGGTTTCTTTTGAGGAGAGTATGCCGCTTACCAGTACCATTCCGGCAACGGACAGGACAATGCAGATCAGTTTAACGGGCGTGAATTTCTCTTTAAATATAAATGGTGAGACAATGATTACGAATACCGGAGCCATATAGTAGCACAACGTAGCAGTAGCCACAGAAGTGAAATTGTAGGCTTCAAACAGCAACATCCAGTTTATACCGATAAATATACCCGATAGAGCGAGAAAAATGAAGGTTCCTTTATGAATGGTATTTTTTGTTTTATTTCGGGAAATCAGAGATATCAGCAGCAGAAATCCTGCGCCGAGGAATCCGCGGAGAATTGCCAGCGTACAGCTTGAAAGGGGAATAAAACTGCGAAATATTCCGATAGTACCGAAAATAACCATGGAAGAAATAAGCCGGACTAAGGAATTAATACGTGTATTCTTCATTGCTGCTCCGGGTTTGCTTTTTAGTCGTATTCACCTATGCTTTTTGCTGTCAGAAGATTGCCTGTGACATCACCTTTAACGTCAATTGGTAAAAGGTTATGTCCGGAAGACGTTAAAATTCTCTGTTCGGCAAATAGCTCATTGCCGATTATCATTTTCCGTTATCCGTTTTAAATTACGGCTCCGGAATAATGTACTTGGATATTTTGTCAAAAAGTGCGCGATTGACAGTGGCGCTGATAATATAACCGCCGTCCGTATATTCCTCCGACATTATATTGCCCTGTTGACGGATCTGTGCGGTAAGGCCGAGTTGGTCAAAAGGAATGCACAAACGGCATTCCACCACACTTTGGGAAAGAGCCTCGGATATCGCTTGAAGAAGATTGTCGAGACCCATGCCGGTTTTTGCGGAAACGTGGATGCCTGGCATGGCAACGTATGTGTCAATTATGTCGCACTTATTGAAAACGGTAAGGGCGGGAATATTACTGCAGCCCAGTTCGTTAATGACTTCGTCAGTCACAGCCATACGTTCTTCCCATGCGTCTGAGGATGCGTCGGCTACTTTCAGTATAAGGTCTGCGTAGCATATTTCCTCAAGGGTGGATTTGAAAGCGTCAACCAGAGTATGCGGCAGTCGGCTGACAAATCCGACCGTGTCCACCAGTACAACCTGCTGAAGGTTGGCTACCTCAAGCTTTCGCGCAGTGGGGTCCAGGGTGGCGAACAGTCTGTCCTGAGCCAGCACATCGCTTCCGGTGAGGGCGTTCATCAGCGATGATTTTCCTACATTAGTATATCCTACAAGAGCTACGACAGGCACCCCGGATTTTGTACGGGTACGTCGGGTCTGTTCGCGTTCCTTTTTCAGTGTTTCTATCTTCACTTTCAGAGCGGTGGCGCGGGAACGGATGTACCTGCGGTCGTTCTCCAGCTTGGATTCACCAGGGCCGCGGGTACCGATTCCTCCGCCCTGTCGGGACAGGGCGTCGCCGGCGCCTATCAGACGCGGCAGCCGGTAGTTAAGTTGGGCAAGCTCTACCTGAAGTTTGCCTTCCGCGGTTATGGCGCTCCGGGCAAAAATATCAAGTATCAGAGTAGTACGGTCAATGACATCGATATCCAGCACCGATTCCATGTTTCTGAGAGTGCTTCCGCTCAGCTCATCGTTGACTATCACAAGGTCAGCATTCAGCCGCTCGCAAAGATCTTTTGTTTCTTCAAGTTTGCCGGAACCTATATATGTGCCCCTGTCGGGCCTGTCACGCTGCTGTATAACTTCGGCAATAACTTCGGCACCGGCGGTATCGCACAGCGCCGACAGCTCTGACAAAGCCTCGTCAACATCGTATTCGCCGCAGTCGGCCAGTATTATAACGGCTCTTTCCGGTTGATTTTCCATCAAATTACGCTCCTGAATAGCGAAAGGTTTTAATAAATATATTCTATTGTATTTTAATGCACATTACAATAAAAAAGGCTTCTCAATATGAGAAGCCTATAAATATAAAAATGATATTACCAGAGAGTCAGCATTTCGTCATAAAGGTCCTTGTAGATCTGGGCCGAATGTTTCCAGCTGAAATCACAATTCAGCGCGCGCAGTACAAGAGTTTTCCACAGATCTTTGTTCTCGTAGGCGCTTTTTGCTCTGAGGCAGGCGTCAAGCATGTCGTGTGAGTTGTAGCTCAGGAAAGTGAAGCCGTTGCCTTCTCCGTCGCCGCAGTCGCGGATAGTGTCCGCGAGGCCTCCGGTAACCCTTACTATCGGAACCGTGCCGTAACGCAGAGCTATAAGCTGTGAAAGGCCGCAGGGCTCGGATTTGCTTGGCATCAGGAACATGTCGGAACCGGCGTATATTTTCCGCGCAAGGGCGCTGTCAAAACCTATTCTGACACCGCATTTTGTCGGATATTTAGCGGCAAAATCCCTAAAGCAGTTTTCATACATGTATTCCCCGCTTCCCAGAACAACGACATGAATATTACTCAGGAGAATGTATTCAAGCACCTGATTAACAAGATCAATTCCCTTGTGATCCGCAAGACGGGAGACGATAGCTATTATAGGGCTGCCGTCATCATCAAGACCGAACTCACTGTTAAGATCGGATTTACACGCGGCCTTGCCTTTCAGGAACGCTTTGGGTGAAAAATTCGCTGCAATGCCAGTATCTTTTGCCGGATTGTAGTAATCTGTGTCGATGCCGTTCAGTATTCCGCTGAGCTTGAACTGTTCCTGACGAAGAAGTCCGTCAAGTCCTTGACCGTACCAAGGATCGAGTATTTCACGCGAATAGGTGGGGGATACGGTGCTGACCTTGTCGCTGCATTCGATTGCACCCTTCATATAGTTCACACAGCCGTTGTACTCGACAAGATGGGCGTTTTCTTCACCTAAACCCAGCACGTTGTTAAGCATATCGAGACCGTATTTACCCTGATACTCGATGTTGTGGATTGTGAAGAGGGTCTTGACTCCAGCAAGCTTGGGAGTTTCTCTGTAGAAAGCGTTGATATAAACGTTTGTCAGAGCGGTCTGCCAGTCGTTGCAGTGGATAATATCCGGTGCAAAGTCGCAATTGCAGAGCATTTCCAGGATTGCTCTGGAAAAAAACGCAAAACGTTCGCCGTCGTCATAAAAACCGTAAAGCCCGCTGCGTTTGAAAAAGTATTCGTTATCAAGAAAATAGTAAGTGACTTTATCTTTTACCAGCTTAAACAGGCCGCAGTACTGGCTACGCCAGGCGACGGGGACCTGGAAATTCGTTATATATTTCATCCTGGCACGGTATTCGGGGCTTATGTCTCCGTACAGAGGTAGTACGACACGGCAGTCCACTCCGGCTTTGCAGAGCGCGCCTGGCAGACTTCCGGCTACATCCCCCAGACCTCCGGTGGTGATAAAAGGAGTACATTCGGAAGTGCAAAACAGTATTTTTGCGTCCATCGTTTTTCTCTCCTGAGATTTTTAATTTCTTTTCGGATATTGCGTAATGTGCTATATTTTGGATTTTTTGGGGATAAGTAAAGGTTTTATAGCCGTTCCGCGGAGGCTGATATTATCGCATACGGTAACCGTTTTATCGGTGATAACACATTCCAGATCGGCGTTTTCGCCGATAACGGAATCCTGCATAATCACACAGTTTTTAAGCTTTGCTCCTTTTTTAACATACACACTTCGGAAAAGCAGACAGTTTTCAACCTTACCTTCAATAATACATCCGTCAGCTATGCTGCTGTTCTTTACACAACAGTTAATTCCGTAGCGTACAGGAGCTTCATCCCGCACCTTTGTGTATACCGGGTGCTTGGAAGAAAAGAGGCTTCGTATGGTATCTCTTTCCACAAGCTCCATTGATACGTCGTAATAGTCACGGATGCTGTTGATTCTGCGTATAAAGCCTCTGACGAGAAACGCCTTAACGGTATATTTTTTAACCAGTTCGGGAATTACGTCGCGTTCAAGTATAGTAAGTCCCATTTGCGAGGCATCGTCAAGTATGCTTATCAGAAGGTCACGGTTGAATATAAAAGCATCAACTCCGGCGATACATCCGGGCTGCATTTTCCCGTAGCTGAAGTAGGTTATTCTGCCGGTCTCGTCGAATTTTACACATGATGTGTCGTCTTCTCCGTCGGGGATGTTGCAGTTGTCGCTGCAGATAACGGTTATATCCGCGCCGGAACTTTTGTGATATTCGATGATTTCCTTGTAGTCGGTGCTGCATATAAAATCGCAGTCGGTCATCAGGACATAGCTTTCGGTACTTTCAACCAGATAATCCCTTATATTTTTCAAAGCCGAAATTCTTCCGTGATACACGGCGGGACTGTCATAATAACTGCGGGGAGGGAATATAATAAGACCGTTGTTTTTTCGGGACATATCCCAGCTACGCCCGCTTTCAAGATGATCCAAAAGTGACTGGTAGTTGCTTTTTGCGATAACGCCTACTTTTGTGATACCGGCGTTAACAAAGGAAGAAAGGGCGAAATCGATCATTCTGTAGCGCCCTGCTACAGGCAGGGAAGCCATGGAACGGTGCGCAGTAAGTTCACCCAGGACACTGTCGTGCATATTTGCGAATATAAGACCCATGGTATTGTTTGTCAGCATACCGTTTGGTCCTCCATAACGTCTTCGTATACCATGGCGCCGGCTTTAACCTGTGCTCCCTTGTGAATTGCAAGGCCGTTGCTGATAACTGCAACGTCCCAGGGACGTTCGGATTCGATATCCTCAGGGGTTTCACCGACCACGGCGTCGGATTCAACCGTTACATTTTCCGCAATGATACTGTACTGAACCTTGGCACCGGATTTTATAATGCTTCCGGGCATCACCACGCTGTAGTTTACCTCGGCGCCTTCTTCCACGATAACATCGTGGTATATTACCGAAAAATCTATGTTTCCGTCTATGTTGCAGCCCTCACTGACTACCGAATCTGTGACCTCGGCGGCGGGACCGACGGTGTGGGGAGGAGCGGCATTGTTTCTGCTGTATATTTTCCAGGAGGAATCCCAGAGATCGAAGGGCCTGTTGGGGTCGATAAGATCCATATTTGCGTCCCACAGGCTCCCTATAGTGCCTACATCCTTCCAATATCCCTCAAAACGGTAGGCTACCATTCTGCAGCCATCGTTCAGCATTGCGGGGATGACATCCTTGCCGAAATCGTGGCTGCTGTTCTCGTTGTCTGCGTCTTCGATAAGGTATTTGCGCATCTTTTCCCAGGTGAATATATATATTCCCATTGACGCCAGGTCGCTTTTGGGTTTGACGGGCTTCTCCTCAAATTCGTAAATTATGCCGTCGTCGCGGGTGTTCATTATGCCGAAACGGGAGGCTTCGTCCATAGAAACCTGAAGTACCGAAATGGTGCAGTCGGCATTCAAGGCTTTGTGCCGCGCAAGCATATCGGAATAATCCATCTTGTAGATATGGTCGCCGGAAAGAACGAGAACGTACTTCGGGGAATATCTTTCAATAAAATTGATATTCTGGTAAATTGCGTTAGCCGTTCCGAGATACCAGTCGCTTCCGTCAGCACGCTGGTATGGGGGAAGAACTCGGACGCCGCCGTTCATTCGGTCAAGGTCCCAGGGACGTCCGTCACCGATGTACTCGTTAAGTTCCAGCGGCTGATATTGGGTGAGTACGCCTACAGTGTCTATGCCGGAATTGATGCAGTTGCTAAGGGGAAAATCGATTATTCTGTATTTTCCGCCGAAAGGCACCGCGGGCTTTGCCATCTTCTGGGTCAGCGCGTAAAGACGGCTGCCCTGACCGCCGGCCAGAAGCATAGCAATACATTCCTTCATTTTTTACGGCTCCTTTTAGTGGTTGGTTTATTCTTTTGCTCCACTTTTACAGGCTTTGAGGGAAATCGGTAATACGAAACCGAAAGCGCAGGAATGTTAAGTGACACTGACTGATCAAAGCTGTGCATAGCAACGGCGGAGGAAGTGCGTCTGACCGCTTTTTTAGGGACAGAACCGCCGAATTCCTGCCAGCCGGAACATAGAGACATGCGGTATTCTCCCGGTACCGGGACGCCGATACGGTAGGCCTTGTGTTCCGCATCACCGAAGTTGCATACAACCAGAACCGAATTCCCGTCATGATCGGTACGGTAAAAAGATATAACGTTCTGGGAACTGTCATCGGCACTTATCCATGAAAAACCGTCCCAGGAATCCTCAATCTGATACATAGCCGATGTGGATTTATAAAATTTATTGACTGCTTTTATAAAACTTTTAAAATTCTGATGTTTCGGAAAATCCAGAAGAATCCAGTCCAGCTCACGCTCGTTGTTCCATTCAGTAAACTGGGCAAATTCCTGCCCCATAAACAGAAGTTTTTTCCCGGGATGTGCGTACATATACGCTAAAAGGGCACGGAGATTGTCAAATTTCTTGTCATAGTCCCCAGGCATCTTGTTTATCAGACTGTATTTTCCGTGCACGACCTCATCGTGCGACAACGGCAGAACATAATTTTCGCTGAAGGCGTAAAACATGCTGAAGGTCAGCTTGTTGTGACTGCCCCTGCGGAAGAAGGGGTCCGTGGCCATGTATGAAAGTATGTCGTTCATCCAGCCCATATTCCATTTGAAATTAAACCCGAGACCGCCGTCCGAAACGGGCCGTGTTACCAGCGGCCAGGCAGTGGATTCCTCGGCAATCATAAGTGCATGCGGGAATTGTGCAAACACGGCAGAATTCAGTTTCTGAAGGAAAGCCACGGCTTCAAGATTTTCTCTGCCGCCCCGGATATTTGGCGCCCATTCGCCTTCCCTGCGGGAGTAATCAAGATAAAGCATAGAGGCGACCGCGTCCACTCGAATTCCGTCAATGTGGTATTTTTCCATCCAGAACAGGGCGTTGCTTATAAGGAAAGATTGAACTTCCGGCCGGTCATAGTCGAATACACGGGTACCCCATTCTTTATGCTCCATTCTCAGAGGATTGGGATCCTCGTAGCAGTAATCCCCGTCAAATTCGCATAGGCCGCAGGCATCCTTGGGAAAATGGGCGGGAACCCAGTCCATAATAACCGCAATACCAGCCCTGTGAAGAGTATCGACAAGATACATGAAATCCTCAGGGGTGCCGTAACGGCTTGTGGGCGCAAAGTAGCCGGTGACCTGGTAACCCCAACTTCCGTCAAACGGATGCTCCGCTACCGGCATTAGCTCGATGTGGGTGTAGCCCATATCCTTAAGATAAGGAGCCAATCCATCCGCAAGCATACGGTAGCTAAGAACGCTGCCGTCATGATTACGGCGCCAGCTTCCCGGATGAAGTTCGTAAATGTTAACCGGTCTGTCATAGTAATCGGAACGGGACCTGATAAAAGAGGAATCACCCCATCTGTATCCCGAAATATCGAACAGTTTGGATGCGGTAGCAGGCCGTGTTTCGCTGTGAAATGCGTAGGGGTCACTTTTAAAAAGCATGCTCCCGCTGGCTGTATGAACGCAGTATTTATAACAGTCATACTGCTTCGTTCCGGGTACAAAACGTTCCCAGATACTGCTGTCACCCTCCGTGCGCTCCATAGCATAAACATAGGGGTCCCAGTTGTTGAAATCACCCACAACCGACACAGATATGGCGTGAGGAGCCCAGACACGGAAAAGATAGCCCTCCCTGCCGTCCAAAACAGCCGGATGGGCGCCAAGGTAATTAGCGGCGTTGTAATTGGTACCTTCGTGGAAGAAGTAGGAGGCCTGATTGTCCGGTTTTTTTGACATAATATTTACCCCCTATATTATTAGAGTATATAATATACGCAACAGGCTCCAAATTCAATCTGCATTGAAATAATGTACATTTCACCATTTTTTATATCACGTTGTTTGTGCATAATGACGATGTAAATAGAAAAATAAAGTGTCCCCAATTTCTTTATATTTGTGTTTTGTACGATCCGGATTGTATAATAAATTCAATAATTTAGGGAGGTTGATTATGAAGCTTAATTACAAACGTACTTTCTTGGTTGGACTTGCCTTTATGTCCGTCTGCGCCTTTTGGCAGATGTACGACAACGTTATTCCACTGATTCTGACCAAAACGTTTAAAATGAACGAGGTGTTGTCCGGTGTCATCATGGGCGCAGACAACGTCCTTGCCCTGTTCCTCCTGCCGGTGTTCGGCGCGCTGAGTGATAAATGCAGCACCCGTATCGGTCGTAGAATGCCCTTTGTTGTATTCGGTACTATCGCGGCGGTAATACTGATGACTTTCCTTCCGGCAATCGACAATTCCTTCTTTGCGGAGCCTTCCCGTTTGAAGGTAGTGATGTTTACTATTGTTCTGGGAATGCTGCTGATTGCCTTTGGCACCTACCGCAGCCCGGCGGTTGCCCTTATGCCGGATGTAACACCCAAGCCTCTGCGAAGCAAGGCAAACGCGGTTATTAATCTTATGGGTGCAATCGGCGGTATTATATATTTGATAATAACATCGTTTTTATATTCCGCGAAACGTACGGCCGGCCTAGAGCATGTCAACTATATGCCGCTTTTCCTTATAGTGGCAGCCATAATGGTTGTGTCGGTGGCTATACTCTACCTTACAATAAAAGAAAATAAGCTTCACAAGGCGTTGGAAGAGTACGAGGCAGCCCATCCGGAGGAAAACCTTACCGAGAATGACGGAAGCGGCGGTGCTGTTCTTCCGAAGGAAGTAAAAAGAAGCCTTATTTTCATTCTCCTTTCAATCTCCTGCTGGTTTTTGGGATATAACGCCGTGACGACATGGTTCACAGTGTACGCATCACAAATGTGGAGCATGGCCCTCGGCCAGAGCAGTATGTGCCTGACTATCGGCAGTGTCGGGGCTATTATAACCTATATTCCGATCGGTATTATTGCCAGCAAAATCGGCCGCAAAAAGACGATCAATTTCGGCGTGGTTCTGCTTTGCTCATGCTTCCTTTGCGGCTTTATTCTGACACTGGTACTGGCGGGATTTTCCCCACTGCTTTATGTTTTGTTTGCCCTGGTAGGCGTTGCATGGGCCGCCATAAACGTTAACTCGCTTCCTATGGTTGTTGAGATGTGCAAGGGAAGCGATATCGGTAAATTCACCGGTTATTACTATACCTTCAGTATGGCCGCACAGAGTCTTACTCCTGTAATAAGCGGATGGCTGCTGCGCGGCATCAGCTACAAGGCCTTGTTCCCATACGCGGCGATTTGCGTTTCTCTCGCGCTTCTGACGATGAAGCAGGTGCGCCACGGTGACAGCATACCCGGCGCAAAAGTGTCCATCGAAGCCTTCGATGTTGACGACTGATTGATAAAGAAACAGTAAAACGGGATATATGTAACTGTTCATTTTAAACGTGAAATGATATACTGCTCATAAGTATTACTTATCTGAAAGAAGGTATTTTATGGGCAGTTTTAAAGACCTTCGCGTGGTGGACAATTTCTACCAGACTTCTTTGTTTTTTCCCATGCCCACAGTGGTCGTCAGTACCATGTGTGATGACGGTACAACCTCACTGGGTCCCTATTCGCTTGTTCAGCCATATTACATAGCCGGCAAAGACTATTACGCTATGCTGCTTGAATGCCGCAACGCAAGCAATACCTGCCAGAATCTTCTGAAAACGGGAAAATGCGCACTCAACTTTGTTACCGACGGGCGTAAAACTTTTAAAGAAGTAGTGCGCCTCGGATGGCCGGGAGATTCTCCTGCCGAAAAGATGAAGGACTGCAGTTTTGTTCTTGAGGAAAGCATTCTCGGCGAAGCCGGGGAAAAACGTCCGAAGGTTGTTAAAGAGGCATTTCAGGTCGTTGAATGTACATGGATGAGAGAGCTTGACGGTGCCGACCGCGATATGCCCACCGACGCCGACTGCTACGAAGGTCCTTTCTTCCATGATTTTAACGGTATTACTTCAAAATACGGCGCGCATTTCATCCTCAGAATTGATAAGATTCTGATGAAGGAAAAGTATTACAACGCAATTATCAGCGGTGTTAAGGCTTCCGATTTCCCGCCGGTACCTGTGGATTACGGATATCGTGACAGCAAAAACTTCTGGTACACGCGCCATCGCCGCCCGGTACCCGAGCTTTTGCCTATACGCAAGCAGACTCTTCAGTCGGTGCGTTACGCCGCAGACCGCATTGATGACAAAATTAAATTCACCGACGACGCTCTTGAGATGATTCAAAATGTTCCGCGCGTATTCCTGCCCACTGCCCTGAGAGGATGTATCGACTGGGCAAAAGAGAACGACTGTGAACTGATCACAGCCGTCGAGATGAAGATTATCAACGACAAACGTTCAAAGGTAAAGAAATAACCACGATTATTCATACCCGGAGGACTTAAAATGGAATTCACTGTTTCGCTGGCCCTGTTTGATCTGATCCCCGTGGCAGTTTTTTTGGTGGCTGTCATACTTATGCAGCAGACCTTCTATCAATATATGAACAGCGTATGCTATACGCTTTATTCAACAGGAACCGTTATGGTTTTTGTAGGTGGTCTTTTCAAGGCACTGTGGAAGCTGTTCTATGCACTGGGTTTCTGTGATTTTCAAGTGCTGAACAGCAGCAATATCCCGCTTCAGAGCGTCGGATTCCTGATTGCCGGCGTTGCTTTGCTGAGTTTCACGCTCGGCAGAAAGATAAAGCCTTTTCCGAAGGAAATAAAGAAACCGACCGAATCATCCGATGTTCCGGCCGTATCAGGCGAACAGCCCGAGCAACCCGTTGATCAAGACTTACCGGTGCCGGAAAGTGACGAAGGAGCTCCGGCGGTCGAGATACCTTTGGGAGTTGTTGCCTCCGTGCCTGTCATATCAGGTACTGTCGGATTTATTATTATGATGCTCCTCGGCGTAACGGGTATTAACGCCGGTTACGTTCTGCTGTCTATGCGGCGCAGACGCCCGCTTGCCGCCGCCATGTTCATAGCTTCTTTTGTATTTCTGGTATGCATGGAATTTTTGGGAAGTCAGAACAACGGCAGCCTTGAGGTAAACTGGGTTGCGGAAGTTATCAACGCAGCCGGTCAGATATGCCTGCTGATAGGTGTCCTTGATCTAAGGGCAGGGATTAAAAAGCAGGAAGAGTAGACAGTCCCCAAAAGGCAGATAAATGTCGTATTACGCGATACTCTCACGTAACACGGCGTTTTATATTCTTTTTTATTGTGCTGACGTATAGTATAATTCAGCTGAATGAAATGTATTCGGAGTAGCAAATGACATTTTCAGAAACAACTATATCGGATTATTATGAATCCCTTGCCTCTCGCAGCAGCGTTCCCGGAGGGGGCAGTGCGTCAGCTCTGGCCGGAGCACTTGGTGCTGCCCTGGGATGTATGGCCGGGAGCGTTTCGGCGTCTGCTCTGACAGAGGCTGATTATGATGAATACGCTCCGGTGGCAGGGGAACTTGATACTGTCGGAAAACGTCTTTTGACTTGTGTGGATCGTGATACGGTTGCTTTTGAAAAATTGATAAAAGTATACAAAATGCCTTCGGATGACCCTCAAAAGCTTATAATAATGGAGACTTCCCTGCGTGAAGCAGCATCAGTACCGATGGAAATAGCCGAACTTGCCGCCCGGACAATCGAGCTGCTTTTTGATATACGTCCATATATTAAACAGTCGATTATCAGCGATATTGCCGTTGGCAGCGTAATGGCCGGCGCTGCGTTAAAAGGCGCCGCCCTGAATGTGAAAATCAACTGTTCTGCAATGACCGACCGGGATTATACTGAGCAGTTGGAAAACAGAATAACCCTGTTGAATGCGACTTATCTGCCGAAAGCAGAAAAACTGTACAGTGAAATATTTACGGAGCTATAGACTATGGTTGATATTTTAAAAGGAGCTCCGGTAGCTGAGAAAATATACGAAAGTCTGTCGGCACGGATAGAAGAGCTGAAAAAAAAGAATATTATACCTACACTGGCTCTGGTGCGCATCGGAAACCGCCCTGATGATTTATCCTACCGAGGCAGCATAATAAAAAGATCCGGAGTGTACGGAATATCGGTGAAGGATACTGAGCTTGAAGAAAACGCGGGAGACATGGCACTACGAAACGCAATAAAGTCTCTGAACGACAACCCGGATATTCACGGAATAATGCTTTTAAGACCGCTTCCCGCCGGATATGACGAAATAGCGGCATGCAATGCCATTAATCCCGCAAAGGATGTTGACGGTTGTACAAGCTTCAATCTTGGAACCCTGTTCGCCGGAGATATCGACGGATTCGCACCCTGTACTGCTTGCGCAGTTATCGAGCTTCTGGATTATTACGGAATAGACCCGGAAGGGAAACATGCGGTTGTTCTGGGACGCAGTAAAGTGGTCGGCCGTCCGGCTGCAATGATGCTTCTGGCGCGCAATGCTACTGTTACGCTTTGCCATAGCCGGACTTATGAGGAGGCAGAGATTACCCGGAACGCAGATATTCTGGTATCTGCAGTAGGACAGCCCGGACTGGTTACCGCCGATTTTTTAAAGAATGGTGCTGTTGTAATTGATATCGGTTTGAATTATATTGAAACCACCGGTACCTTTACCGGTGATGCTGATTATTACGGAATAATTGATAAAGTATCCGCCATTACCCCGGTTCCCGGAGGGGTGGGAAGCATTACCACCTCCATACTGCTGGATCACGTGGTTCAGGCGGCTGAAAGGAAAACTAAAATATGAAAAACAAAATTAACACCCGCCGGATGGTTATCGACGCAATGCTTGCGGCAATCTATGTAATCCTAAGCGCATTTGTGACGATACCTCTGGGAAACATGAAAATCACACTGGAAGCTCTGCCTATACTGACGGCAGCTATGTTACTGGGTCCTGTCGACGGACTGCTTGTCGGCGGAATAGGAAGCCTGCTCCAGCAACTTTTGACCTACGGCCTTACACCTACAACTCTGCTATGGATATTGCCGCACGCACTCAGCGGACTCCTGGTGGGCCTGTATGCAAAAAATTACAAATTCGATCTGAAAAGATGGCAGTCAATGCTGATCTGCGTGATCAGCGCTCTTGTCGTTACCGCGTTCAATACCCTTGCTATGTATGTTGACAGTAAAATGTACGGATATTACAGCAAAGAATACGTTTTCGGTGCGTTGATCTTCAGAATTCTGGCCGGAATAATTACCGCGGTCGTATTTTCGCGCATACTGCCCGACTTTATTAAGATGCTCCGCAGGAGTGTCAAACCTGGCGGAAGCGCGGAGAAAGAAGACTGATTATTAAAAAAGCAGTATTGTCAGCCGGAAAAAATCAGAGAGAAAGAAAAACTTTTGATGAATTTCGTTGAGACGAAAGGAAAATATTGTACGTTCTTCGGTACAGAGGTTTGCGAGGTAACGCTGCTGAAGCAAATCGATGAACGTTTTGAACAGGAAGGGGCCGATGCTTTGATATTAGGGCAAGGTCCTGTTCTTTCTCTTGGTTATATTAATCCTGTCACGATGGACTGTTTATGCCCTGTCCGAGGAGCCTTTGCTGTCAGTTCGTCCTGGATGGATAAATTCGGGGGTCTTGATGAAAAACTAAAAAGTGCCGCTGTGGCAGAGCTGGCTTCTTTTATTAAAGAACATAGCGGAAGAGTGTATTATGCAAATGATATCATTGTTCCGTTTTTTGAAAAGACGGATTCAGACATTACAGACGCATGGCTGACTTCATTGTTGCTTGACTTCAAACTTGGCGATCCGAAGCTTCGCAGCAGAGTTATAAAACAGCTTTTTTCAGCTATCCGATATAACAGCAGTATCGGAAATTATTCTCGTAGTATTTTTTTAAAACGTTTGCCGATACTTCTGAAATATTTCTTATTATATTGCTTCAGGAAAAGACGCGTCAGCCCGCGATCTGAAAGTATGGGGTATTATGATCCCGGATTCACAAGAGGCTGCGCAGAATTGCACAAAATGAAGCCCGACCGACGGCCTAAGGTATCAGTGGTCATTCGTACACACAGCCGACCTGAGGTACTTCGAAAAACTCTGCAGGGTCTGCATCATCAATGTTACGATAACATGGAGATAATTGTAATAGAAGACGGTGAGCCGACTGCCGAGCAGATGATTAAAAATGATTTCTCGGATTTACCTGTTCATTATTTTGCAACAGGCGTGCATATCGGACGTGCTGCCGCAGCGAATACAGGATTTAGTATGGCAACCGGTGAATATATCAATCTGTTGGACGATGATGATTTCCTGTATCCCGGGCATATTATTGCCGGAATAACTGAAGCCGAGGCTACCGGTGCTGATATAATTTTTTTGTATGGGCTTGGGCTGGAAACGGAGGTCAATTCTCAAGAACCCTATAATTTTAATGTTATTAATTCTCATCTAATGAATTTTCCGCGTATAGATGAATTTACCATGTCAATATCCTGTGTTACACCGGATAACGGAGTTCTTTTTAACCGTAATCTTTTGAATAAAGTAGGGGGGATGCGCGAAGAACTTCATGCTCATGAAGACTGGTCTTTATGGCTGAAAATGATGACAGTAGCACTCTGGGAAGTGGTTCCTTATGCTACTTCCGCTTTTGTGAATCCGGCGTCATCCGAACAGATAGAACAGCGAAACACTGCCTATCGCGAGTATCGCGGCCTGCAGTTTGAGGATGAAACGCTTTGGTATAATGAATCTTCAGAAAAACTTCGCGGTTTTCTGTGTGGGAAAATTAACGATGGTTTGGCCCTTTCAGCAAATCATCAACTGGACGATCAGTTGATGAAAGATATTGAATACTGGAATATTGATGTATCTGACAGCAGCCCGGAGAGAAAAGCTTTTGAGTATTTTAAATCTGTTTGTCTGGAAAACATGGAAGGACTGTTTTCAGCAAAAGATTTTAATACTTGGTTTAGGGGCATGTGTTCCTGGCTGTATCAATTCCCTCCCGAAAAACGCCAAGGCGCGCTTGTGCAGCTTCGCAAAGAAATAGAATGAATGACGTTGAAAACTATCATGATGGTGAAACGCAGATAGGAATCGGCAAAGAAAGCCCGATTTAAGAGTCTTTTTTATTATGTATATGTTTTTATGAAAAGCCGGAAGCTTGAAAACTCCTGTGCCTTATAAATAGAATAACCGGAAGGAAGTATGAAAATGTCCGATTTAAAAACAAAAAATACTGCTTTGAACGTTCTGCTCAGCCGCCGGAGTATCCGCAGTTATCGTCCGGATGCCGTTCCGGATGATTATGTCGAGGCTATTCTGGACGCAGGACTCTACGCCGCAAATGGCGGGGGGCATCAGGTTGTACGCTTTATAGTTCTTGAAGGATACGAAAAAGTCAATACATTCGCATCACTGGTACGTCAGGAGATATGTAAACTTGACGAAAAGATTTACACGTACCAGGCTCCCTCAATCCGTGCCAGCCGGAAGAATGATAATTACAGATGTACGTACGGAACTCCTTTGCTGATACTGGGAGTAGCACCGGTTAACCACGGAAACAGCATGGCTGATACCGCTTGCGCAATTCAGAATATTATGGATGCCGCATGTGCGCTCGGTCTGGGTTCATGTTATATGAATCATCCTCACTGGGTCACCGAAGCGCCTGAAATCCGTGAGGAAATGTACAGGCTTGGAATGCGAGAAAACGAAAATATCTTCGCAGGAGTATGCATCGGCTTCAGTGAAGCGCCTGTACCAAATCCCGCTCCACGTAAACCCGACAGGGTTGTTATCAACAAGTAAACCCACAGAAATCAGGAGAAATTAAGGATATAAAAAAAGGACAACATCGCGCTTTTCGCGGGTTGTCTTTTTTTTATTTCATAAAACATTCACTTTTTGCCTGTAATCTTTTCTTTGAAATCAGACAGTTTTTTTGCAAACCTGTAAGAATTTGAACTGAAAATGTTATTAAGTTCAGTTTGTCTCTGCTTGTATAATTCTTTTAATGCAAAGAAATGGGAAACAGCTTTTTCATCATCACCGAGTGTAAAGTCATCGGACAGTATTTTGGCGTAAGCCGAATGAAAATGGCCGCCGTATAGAGGAGTGCGTACCAGCGGTTGCTTCCATGCCAGCAGGCATTTAGCAAGATCATCCTTTGAAAGATTTTCACAATTCAGCAAATTATCGATATAGAATTCAACATGCCCACCGCGATCCATCAATTCTACATAGTCGAAGGGATGCTGCCCTCCAATGGCAATCATTTTTTCCATTCCATAATCTATTGATTTTGGCAGAGAACAATAAAACTTTGCATCTAAAACGTGCGAAAGCGATTCCCGACGGACTCTATATTGAATAATCGGTTTTTTTATATATATCATGCTTTTTACATAAGTCATGTATTGAAATATAAATAAAATGTCTTCCCATAGTTCACCCTTTAGTGAACGGATCTTATTTGCATCAATTATTTCGCGTTTGTATATTTTGGACCAGTGGTTATTTAAATATGGCATTATCCAGTCACCGACCGGGTGTACCATTTCGTGAAAGCCGGCCTCCCAGTTGGGACTGTAATTTAATAATTTCTTACTTTCACCACGTGAAAACTGTTTACTATCCATTAAGGCGACGTCACCGGTGACGATATCAACATCATTATTATCAATTTCACTGTACAAAAGCTCAACGGCGTATGGAAACAGTTCATCGTCATTGTCAAGAAACATAACGTACGGGGTTGTAGCGTTGTCAAGACCGATATTCCTTGGCTCTGCCGGAGTGCCGGTGTTGGCATTCGTTTGAAGAACCTTGATGTTGCTGTACCGGTCTGCCCAGCCGTTGATAATTTTAAAACTGTCATCTGTGGAGCAGTCATCTACCAAAATCCATTCGATGTTTTCAAAGCCTATGGTCTGGTTTTGAACAGATTTGAAAACATTGTCAAGATAATTTACAGCATTGTAAACAGGAGTTATGAGACTTATTTTGAAGTTTTCCGAATTCATATTTATACTCTCTTTGTCAGTATTAAGTAGTAGAACGCGTGTTTAGAATGCGGATAATTATTATTTAGTATGCTAATTCCATCGGCCGGCGTTGTAGAAATCGGTGAGGGATTCCTTCAGCGTAGCACCGCTGTTTAACGCTCTGAGTAGAAAAAGCCTGAAGGGCTCCGCGCGTTCGACCCATCCGGTTACAGTGGTGCAAAAACTGTCAAAATCACCAAGTTCATCAGGATCAAGGTTGAACATTGTGTTCCAGTTTTTGAATTTTACCCATTTGGCGGTGGGATTGTCCTCGGAAAATCCTTTCGGAACCTTTTGTAGGGCGTCTCCGTCAATAAAAAGGTCTCCGTCGGTGATGATTTCTTCGAATTCGATGATGTTGTTCTGAATATAGCGCCGTACTTTATCAGTCACGTCGCTATCTGCGTACCAAAGCCCGGTGCCGAAAACACAGCCGTCGTGGGATATCACAACGTAATAACCTACAGGGCGGTTCGATCTGCGATCGGGAGATAAGTATGCCCTGAAGGAGGGGTTGTACGGAGGAAGCTGACGGTTGCGGGGCATGCGCATATCTCTTGGAATACGATAGCACCAATCCTTAACGCTGCAGTACAGAATGTCGTGTTTCAGCTCCGGAGCGGCTTCGCATATTGTAAGACGCATGTGTTCAAGCAGCTCGCGGAATTCCGCCGTGGCAGCCTCATACTGTTTGTGGTGTTCATGAAACCATGTGCGGTTGTTGTTCAGTTCCAAATCAATACAGTACTGTAGAATATTATCAAATTTCATTCTATACCTGCGGAAATAGTATTTTATTTATTTTATTACCTATCGGCCGGTGCGGTCAACCATTTGACGGCTCAGGCATTAAAAACCTGTCTGGTTTTTGTTGATAAAATGAATTTAAAGTAATATACTTGCAATAATTATTTTATCAGGAGGAAATCCCATGCCAAACTTTGCAAAGGATGACATTTTACGCATTGTTTCCGAAAATAACGTTCAGTTTATCCGCCTGCAGTTTACGGACATTCTGGGCCAGCTTAAAAACGTCACAATCATGCCGTCCCAGCTTGGCAGAGTGCTGGATGATGGATGCATGTTCGACGGCAGCTCCATAGAGGGATTTGTGCGTATTGAGGAAAGCGACCAGATTTTAGTGCCTGATATCTCTTCCTTCTGCATCCTTCCATGGGAAGAGGAAAACGGCCGTGTTGCGCGTATAATTTGTGATATCTGCAACGCCGACGGACAGCATTTTTCCGGTGACCCCCGATATAGGCTGAAAAAGGCAATCGGGGATGCCGCTGCAATGGGCTACAGCTTTGAGGTCGGACCCGAATGTGAATTCTTCCTTTTTCAGACTGACGAAAACGGTAAACCAACGGCTCAAACCCAAGATCAGGCCGGTTATTTCGATCTCGGTCCGGTTGATTACGGTGAGGTAGTACGCCGTCAGATTTGTCTGAACCTCGGACAGATTGGCTTTGAAATCGAAACCAGTCATCACGAAACCGCACCCGGCCAGCACGAGATAGATTTCAGATATGACAAAGCTCTGACAACTGCGGACAATATTATGACCTTTAAAATGGCTGTTAAGACCATAGCCAAACGAAATGGCCTTCACGCTACCTTTATGCCCAAACCGGTATACGGTATAGCAGGAAGCGGCATGCATCTGAATATGTCTCTGTCGAAAGGCGGCAGGAACATTTTCTTTGATGACAATGACGATTACAATCTCAGCCTGGAAGCATATTCTTTTATAGCGGGAATTATGGACCATATCAAGGGAATGACAGCGGTTACAAATCCGCTTGTAAATTCATATAAACGTCTGGTCGCAGGATATGAGGCTCCCTGTTATATTGCCTGGTCCGCACGCAATCGCAGCCCGCTTATAAGAATCCCTACCCAAAGTGGACGCGGAAGCGCACGCGTAGAACTTCGCTCCGCCGATCCCAGCGCTAATCCATATCTTGCTCTGGCCGTGTGCTTGGAGGCCGGACTGGACGGTATTCGAAGAGGACTTACCCCACCCAAACCCGTTGACTGCAATATCTATGAACTAAAAGAGGCAGATCTTGTTAAAAATGGAATAGGTCGGCTGCCTGATTCTTTGTATAATGCTTTAACCGCTATGCACGCAGACCCGTTAGTATGCGATACTCTTGGCGGGCATATTCTAAGCCGTTACACCGATGCCAAGATGAATGACTGGCAGGAATACTGTACGCGTATTACCGACTGGGAGATAGGACGATATTTTGTCAATTATTGATCCGAATACCGGTATTTACGTCGGAAATGCTGCAGAGCTTGAGAATGAAAATTTATTTGAAAAGATTTATTCAACTGTTTCTGAAAGCCGCCGGGTAAAAACAGAAAAAAAACGGCTAAAAAAGGACAAGTGTCGTTCGCTTGCTGCTGAGAGACTGCTGATGCAGGCTTGCACCGATTTCGGTATTGATTACAATTCTGCAGTATTTACCGTCAGCGAATCAGGGAAACCCGGATTTGCGGACATTCCGGTGTATTTCAGCCTCTCGCATTCCGGAGACAGAGCCATGTGCGTGATGTCGGACAAACCGGTTGGCTGCGATGTTGAGCTTATTCATGAAGTGAATCAGGACATATCACACCGTTTCTATCATCCGTCAGAGATCGCATTGCTTGATGTCTGCAAATCTCCCGAAGAAAGAGAACGGCTGTTCTTCCTAATCTGGACACTTAAAGAAAGTTATGTAAAATGTGTGGGGACCGGATTCAATATGCCGTTTGGATCATTCCGGGTTTATCCGGTGGAGAACGGCTGGGCCGTCGACAACCCGATCGGAGAAGAATTCCGCCTGTTTGAATATGATTCCGGAGAAGATATGTATAAATATTCTTACTGTATAAAAGACAGTTTATAAAATATTAAGGACCAAGGATTAATCCTTGGCCCTTTTTATTTTTTGATTTTGGTTATCTCTTTCCGTACTCTTTAACTGTGCGGAACATAGTTTCTACATTATCCGGTTTGCAGTTATCAAGTCCGCAGGATGTTTCGAAGATGAATCCGCCGCCGGGAGCGCAGATGTCTATCAGACGTTTGCATTCGGCCTCTACTTCTTCCGGTGTGCCGTAGTTCAGCAGATAAGTGGGGAATCCACCGGATATGCAGGCAGTGTCGCCGAGAATTCTCTTGGCTTCAGCCATATCAACTGTTTCAAAATGATATAAAACCTTGCCTTTTGGAACTTCAACCAGGAATTTTAAACGGCTGTTGTAGTTGCCCTCAGTAAAAATATACGGTACCTGGCCGGCGTCAATGATAGTTTCAATTATTTCCTGGAGGTGACGCCAGTAGTATTTTTCATAATGCTCGTCACTCATGAAACCGTCCATGCCCTTGTGGAGTGCCATGAATACGTGCTTTCCGTCGCGTTTACCCTTTGTTGCGCGAATGGCTGCCAGAGTTTTTATCTGGGATTCCTCTATATAACGTTCCACGTCCTCGGGACGTTCGTAAAGGTCAGCGAGTGACGCAAGTGTTCCGCGAAAGTTGTCGCTGTAATCATCAAAGGGAACCGCGGCACCGCCTCCCTGGAAAATGGGGAAGCCGGCTTCTTCAACCTCTGCCGAGAATGTCGCGGCCTTTTTGCGGAATTCCTCCATCTTGTCGTTCAGTTCCCAAAGTGCCCGAATGGATTTCTTTACTTCGGGATCGGACAATGAAGCGGCGGTCCCGAAAATGCCGCCGTGTGAATGGTTGAAACTGAGATTGGCAAAGGACTCGGTGACGCTGCTCAGGCGAGGGAAGGCTTTGTTCAGTGTCCATGCGGTACGGTCGCTGAAGAACAAATCAAATTCATCATCCTCAAGGAAAGGAAACTCAAGATACTGCTGAATGCTGTTTTCACTGATACGGCTGCCCGGCATACCAGCCCAGGTCATGTTCTTCGGAGCCTGAAGCTCCATTATTTTACCCTGACCGGCATAGTTGTTTCCTGTACCGACACCTGCGTCCGGCTCAAACTCATTAAGGTATTTGAAAAGAGCTTTTTTGTATTTTTCCAGCGATTCGTCATAGATTACTTCAGCTACCGTATAACCCGCATTCAGGATTGGGAAGATAGCGGGGGAGGGTTTAATAGGAATCCTGTCCGGTTCCCGCAGTGAAATTGCGTCATTGACACGTTTTACTCTGGCATCGTATTCTTTTTTGTTTTCCAGTGTCATTGTCGGTCTCCTTATATATGTTAATTATTGTTGTGTACGGGGTCAGTCCATCCCGTACTTATTAACCCTAGTAAACAATTTCTGTAAATCCGTGGTTCCCGGAAACGACAGCGTTTTCAAACAGAGCTTTATATGTTGTGTTGTAAAGAGTGATGGTTTTAGGCCAGTATTCAAGAACAGCCGCAAGTCTCTTTTCGCTGTAGCCCATATGAATTACTTCTTTTGGAGGCCAGCTGATGCAAAGCTTCATAAGTTCTTGAGGAGTACGTTGCTTGTCGGAAAAGTAGAAAGCACATTTTACAGCCCCCTTTTTTTTATTGCGGCGCTGTAAGGGATTGGTAAAGGCAATCCCGACGTCCTTAATATCCTCCCAGTCGTAATGCTTGTTTTTAAAAAAAAAGAAACTGTACTGAGTGATTCCCTTCTCGTCCATTTTTACAAGGTTGCAGTTTCCTATGAATACCCAACAGAAAAGAGCAAAAATAATACCGAAAACAGCCGCAGCCAGCCAGTATTTCATGGCCAGATAGGATGCAGCCATATACAATATAAAGAATATGCAAACTGTGTAAAATACTCCCTTGAAAGGATACCCCAAAAACTTTCGCATAAAAACAGGTCTCTCCGAAACAATATGTTTTCAGCTGCAGGAGCCTGATTATACAGGCTCGCCTTCAGGAACATTCTCGTCTCCCATGAAATAAAAGGATACGGTGCCCGGACCGCAGTGCGAGGAAATGATATCGCCTATATCAAGAAAGCGCAGGTCGCTGATATTGGGGAAGGATGCCTTTATGCTGTCAATGAGTTTTTGTCCGTCTTCCTCGTTGAAAGCAGTATCGACAATACATTTTCCGGAATAGGCCGCGCCTCCCTCGGCGTGGCGAAGCATAATATCGGTCATCCGTTTGATCACTACCTGTTTGCCACGTACCTTGTCGTAGGCAAGTATTTTTCCTTTATCGTCCAACCTCATAACAGGGATGATATTCAGAAGGGTGGCAAGGGTTGCTGTTGGGCCGGACATACGCCCGCTTTTGCGGAAATATTTCAGGTCAGCATTGAAGAAGTGATGCTGTACATTCTTACGGTGTTCCAGTACCCACTGTTCCAACTGTTCAATCGTGTATCCGTTGTCGCGCATATCCGCGGCGTAATCGGTAAGCAGACCGTATCCGCCGCAGCTGCACAGTGAATCGATGATTATCAGTTTTCGTTCAGGGTATTTTTCTCTCATTTCATCTGCCGCTTCGTTGGCGTTGTAATAACTTCCGGTCATACCGGAACCTAAGGTAATGTGTAATACATCACCCTGCTGTAAAAGGGCGTCGAAATAATCTAAATATTCTCCGATATTAATCAGAGAGGTCTTCACTACTTTGTCGGGGGATACAAGAGCGTTGTAAAGATTCTTACGCGCTTCAGGATCGGACAGCATACTGTCCCGGTATGCAACGTCGTCGATGGTATAGGTGTAAAATAAAACCGAAATATCTCTGCCTGCTACATAATCGTAGGGAAGATCGGCCGTGGATTCACATGAAAGAATGTAGTCGTGATTCATTTTTATCCTCGTTTCGAACTAAGATTGATTTCAATGAAATCTAAAGATACATTAACATATTTCAGAAGCAAAATCAAAACAGCATAGTATGCGCTTTATCGATTTAATGAATTTTAGTAATGCAATTTTCCGGTTTATTGATTATAATTGCTTTGTTATATATTTCTGATTATGCGGAAGGGATATTCCAGAATGAAATTTGTGGTTCAGCGCGTTGCCAGGGCATCCGTGACTGTGGACGGCAATGTTGTCGGATCCATCGGTGAAGGGTTTCTGGTTCTTGTGGGCATAGCAGGGGATGACACAGCCGAAATTGCCGACAAAATGATAAAAAAACTCTGCGGGCTGCGGATTTTTCAGGATGAAATGGGTAAAACAAATCTTGCGTTGGCTGATGTTAAGGGCGGTATTCTGATGATATCCCAGTTTACTCTATATGCTGATTGCCACAAAGGCAACCGTCCCAGCTTTATCAAAGCCGGACCTCCGGAAATGGCAGAAGACCTTTACCTTTACTGTGTACGAAAAGCTGCTGAATATGTCCCCGACGTTCAAAAAGGGATATTCAGTGCGGACATGAAAGTTGATCTCCTGAACGACGGGCCTTTCACCGTTATTCTTGACTCAGACGAGATAATCAAATAGTTTGTTATAAATAAACATGAGGTTTGAAAAATGAAGAATATCCTGATCATTAAGCCTTTTAACCTTACCTTTTTCGTTACCTGGCTGATTCTTATTGTTATCTTTATTCTTATCCGCAGATATGTTATAAAACGCGGCGAGAAATGCGCAAAAATGGCAATAGTAATAATGTCGGCTGTAACGCTGGCAATATTTATAGTCTACAAATTCCTCCTTTCCAAGGATGCGGCTTATTCTGAAATCCTTGTATCGGCAGGCTTGCTTCCCTTCAACATTTTTAACGAGCTCCCCTTTCATCTCTGTAATATAAATATTTTTGTTGTGCCGATTGCCGTGATCACGGGAAAACGTTCGCTAAAAAGTTTTGCCTTTTTCCTTGCCCCGCTTGGCGCGCTGATGGCCCTTTTAATGCCGTCAATAGGTTTTTCAGACTACAGCCTGTTTTTGCCCCGAATCTGGGGATTCTATCTTACCCATATGATTATTGTGCTTCTGGGCCTCTCGCTTTACGCATTCGGTCTCTACAGGCCTCGTATCAAGGATACGCCCGGAATGGTGGGAGCTCTTGTGGTACTGTCTTTCTGTGCATTTATTGTCAACGTAGTATTCCGCACAACCGGACTTTCCGGTACCGCCAATTATTTTTACACCTACGATCCGGAAGGCAATCCAATTCTGGAAATATTGTTTAGATTTATTCCGATACGTTATGTTTATGCTCTTCCGTGTATCCTGATTCTGGTGCTGTACGTGTTTCTGGTATTCTCAATCCTGGAATTACAGAATAAAGTCATAAAAAGAGGAATACTGAATCCGAAATAAGAAAAGAGCAAAAACAATGAATGATTACAAATTACTTGTATCGCAGCTGATCTCCCTATGTGAGGATGTGGACAGCCTTGTGTCTAATTTGTCCAACGCCGCGGCTCTTCTCTGGCACGGAATGGACAGGCTTAACTGGTCCGGATTTTATATTATGCGTAACGAACGTCTTATTCTGGGCCCTTTTCAGGGGAAAACCGCCTGTACTGAGATAATACCGGGAAAAGGTGTCTGCGGTACCGCAGTAGCTGAGGACAGAATACAACTGGTGCCCGATGTACATAAATTTCCGGGACATATTGCCTGTGATTCCGCAAGCAATTCGGAAATCGTTATTCCGCTTCATTACAAAGGGTCGGTCTGGGGCGTTCTGGATATTGACAGCCCGGAATATGAACGTTTTACCGAATCGGACGCCAAGGGCATTGCGTCATTTGCTGAGGAACTGGAATCAATAATTCAGAGGAACGGCGGTATTCTTTAAAAAATGAAAAGACTTTATAAAAACAGCGTAATTGTTTCCTCCGACGAAAAGGATAACCCCGTTGTGCTGCGGGATTGTGTTCTCTGTTCGGACGGAGAGTATATTGCATATATCGGACCTCAGTCAGGTGCGCCTGTCTGTGATGAAGAAAAGGATATGGGAGGCTCTGTACTGATGCCCGGGCTTGTAAACGTTCACGGGCACGGACCGATGAACCTGCTCCGCGGAGCGGGGAACGGTCTTCCGCTTAAACGCTGGCTAAACGAAGTGATTTTCCCGCTTGAGGAAAAGATGACGCCTGACGATATCTACGCCGGAGAGCTGTGGGCTGCGGCTGAGATGATTGCCGGCGGGACCACACAAGTTGCGGAGATGTATGATTTCCCGCGTGCTGCAGGACAGGCGCTTCTGGAAACCGGATTAAAGGGCAATATCTGCCGTGCCGGTCTTTCATTTTCTGATACGGAAGAAATCCCCCCCAACCGGTTTAACGAGTGCGTTGATTTTGTGGAGAACTGGCGCGATTCCCGGGGACGTGTTACAGCCGATTTCTGTGTTCATTCGGAATATCTTACCCGAGAGAGGATTGTGCGTGATATCGCAAAAGCCTGTAAACAGTACGGCGCCGGAATACATGTTCATATCAGCGAAACAAGATCCGAACATGAGGAATGCATGGTCCGCCACGGAGGTATGACTCCGGTGGAGTATTTCAACGAGACCGGCCTGCTTGAAAACAGGGTTTATGCTGCTCACTGTGTATGGGTTACTCCCGGGGACATAAGGATAATGTCCGGGAAAAACATCACAGCGGTATTCAATCCCTCAAGCAACTGCAAGCTGGCGTCCGGTTTCGCTCCTGTGAACGAAATAGCTGCAGCGGGAATTAATCTTGCACTGGGCACCGACGGATGTGCCAGCAACAACAATCTAAATATGTTCGAAGAAATGCATATAGCTTCGCTTATCCGGAAAAATACCGGCGGTGACCCGACTCTGTGCACAGCGGCTGAAACTATCAGAATGGCCACTGTAAACGGTGCAAGAGCATTGGGACGGCATAACACGGGAATGCTGAGACCCGGCATGCGTGCTGACATTATAGCGGTATCACTTGAAGCGCCGCATATGTATCCCGCGGATGATATTCTGGATTTGCTGGTATACAGCGCCCAGGCCGGTGATGTGATAATGACGGCGGTTGACGGGGATATCCTGTACGAGCGGGGAGAATACACAACGATAGATATTAACATCGCCCGCAGGCTTTTTGCCGACGCGGTCAGCAGAATACATGCATAAAAGAAAAGAGAGCAGTTTAGTTTAAACTGCTCTCTTTTCTTTATCCTTCAATATCAGTTGTCAATTCTTCCGGTACGGCAGTAAGAAGTCTTTCCGCAGCGTCAGCCTTTATCAGATATACAAGGTTGCTGTCGGTTTTGGCGTAATAACTTTCGCCCGAAGCGTTACCGATATATATTTTGAAACTTTTACCGCCGCCGTACTCCGCCGTTATCACAGCGGCAGGATCGGCAAGACCGTAGCCGGACAGTTCCTCCGTGCCGGCGTTAAATGATACACATTGCTGCCAGGAAAAGCCGATTATGTAATTCGCCAGGGCATCGGATTTGCCGTTGTCCACTGCAAGATTTACTCCCTCAACAGACCAGGTGTATGCCTCGGTTTCCGTTTCATTTCCGTCCCCACCGGCGTCGGCTGTATTTTTAATCATAGTGAACCGGGCTTTGGGATTTTCGATGTGAATTGATGAAAGACCGTCGAGTGCAGGTATCTCATCTTTTTGAATCATCTCGAGAAGACCGAGCTCGAACGGATCGAGGATATTCTGGTCTACAAGATAAACATTGCCGTCTCCGGTATTCAGGTATTTTCTACCTGTCAATGCGGCCTCGCCCGCAAAATAAAGCGTTCGGTTTCCTTCGGGTTCGGTAATAGTAACCGTAAGCTCCGGTTTGTCCAGACTGTACTGAGCAAGTTCGGTAACACCGGTAATCTGTTTGGATGTGGTAATATCCGCTATTTTACCAAGCATGTCTGTTATGTACTGAGAGTCAACCGTATAGGCATTGTCACCTGTGTATTTCCAACTTTCTCCGTTCTTTTCAAAAGTCAGATTTATGCCGTCATATATACGTGATATAGCGGTAACAGCTGAGGTATCGGACGTGAAAATGCTGAATTCCTCGTCGGAAGTGGGTACTTCGGCATTGAAATCCGCACGAAGAACCAGAACCGCTGCGACAGCAAGAACCGCTGTAATAGAGAGAAGAACAATCATCTTTTTACTGCGTGTCATATTTTTTTCCTCCTTGCCCAACGGACAATACCGAAAACCAGATATGACACCGGGATAATACCTACAAATAGTACAGTCAGCATCGTGGCGGTAAGGGACTCTATATTCAGGTATTCGTATGTAAGTTCCTTAGCGTGAATCTGAAGGCTGCTTTCACTTCGGCCGCACATCCAGTTAATGATATTCAGGTACATATCCATGTTTGCACCGGAGGTCATTTCGTTTACGTTATCATTCATCAGCGCTCCGGAGGTCACCCAGACAATCTCGGTGGAATTTCCGTCGGCAAGAGGTTGTGAGATTGCAACGCCGAGGTTGAACGGGCCGTCGATATCTCCCACCTCCTTTTCATAGGTTTCAAGGTTCTGACCGGCAATTTTTGAATATGCAGAATCACTTGTGGTGAAAAGAGGCGAGACGGTTAAACTTACATCAAGATTTTCATCAATCAGGATGCCCTGGGCAAGAGGAAGCATATACTGACGGTTTGCTTCTATAAGTGAGGCGGTTGTGTCGTGGCTGCCAAGATCCGGCAGTAGGTAGTAGGGATATGACCAGTAGTAATGCTGCTGATTACCTTCTATAACGATTCCGTCGACAAGCTTTACACCGTAGTTTTCGATAAGAGCCTCGATATTGTCAAAAGACACATCCTTATTTGCGGGAGGATCGCTGACATACAGAAGTTTGCCTCCGACAAGCAAATACTCAGAAAGCATCTGTTTTTCCGCGGCGGAAATATCATGCTCGGGTGAATATATTATAATCATACCGGCGTCATCCGGTACTGAGCCTTTACTGAGAAGGGACAGGCTGTCGCAGTTAATGTTCTGCTTTTTAACTGCAGATGAAAAGTCCTGGGAAAGGGTCAGCTCTCCGTGGCCTTCAAGAGTGTACAAACGGGGCAGGCTGTCGCTCGTTACGAAGTCAATGGCCGATGTCAGGACCGGTTCTCCCGCGAAACTTACATCATAGTTGCCTGTACTTTCATAATTGGTATAGTCGTATTCATAGATATCATAGTAACTGACGTACTTGAAATTATCTCCGTTTTCGATTATCAGCGAGTTGTCTGTGGGGGTAGAGGTGTATTTTGCTACAAATGAAGGGTATACGTCGGGGTCTTTTTTTACAACACTTATATGGCTGCTCATTTGTTTGTACCGTTCAAGCAGCGTACCTATATAAGTGTCTTCATAGCCGTCCCGGACGACCCAGTAGATGATGATATCGTTGTCCAGGGCTTCCATCATTACGCGTGTCTGCTCGGATACTGTATATAGCTTGTCGGAAGTGGTATCCAGTTTTGTAATACCCGAGGGAAGTGCGCCCACGATGACATTGACAAGTACAATCAGAGCCAGAACGATTACAGTGACGGCAACACTGTAGCCTCCGACTTTGAAACTGCGGGTCTTGAGACTTTCGCCGGACGTTTTGAAAGCAGATTTCAAATCGGACTTTTTCATCAGCTGTACCTCCTCTTATCCATTGACTGTACTGTCAGAAATACAAAAAGTACTGCCACGGAAATCATATATACAGCGCTTGTAACGTCAAAAATTCCGTCGACAATAGTATAAAAGCGCTCAAAAACTGATATTTTATCCATCAAATTCGGGAAAACAGACTGAAATTTGCTACTGTCGACACTGAAGAACGCTATAAGTACTCCTCCCGGTACGAGGAAGGTCAAAATTGCTGCCGCAGCGCTTTTGGTCATAAATCGTACAAGGACTGCCGTAATAATTATAAGCAGGAAAAATGCCATAAATGAGGCGAAGGGAGCATCGGACACGTATGAAGCCAGTGAGCTGATAAAATAGTTTACAAGCATTACTGCGAAGCATACACCGGCGGCTACTGCCTGACTCTCGGTAAGTGAGGAGATAAACAGTCCCATGGCTATCAGAGCCGCACCCAGAAGGAAGAACGCGGCAAGGGTACTGTACGCCGTTGTAATATTCACGTTTCCGTAAGCCTTAAGCACAAGCGGATAAAGCCCGATGATGCAGAGCGGCAGAGCCATAACCACAAGCATTGCGAAATACTTGCCCAAAACCACCTGCGTCATGCTTACGGGCAGTGAATAAAGCAGGGTATCGGTTTTTTGGCGGCGTTCTTCGGCAATCACCTTCATAGTAAGGACGGGAATAGCTATAAGAAAAATTATCACCATTCCGGCTATTACGTATTCAAAATTGGTTAGGCCGTTGCGCAGGTTGTAAACCATTGTGTATATCCCGGCGAACAACAGCAGGAAAGCACCGAAAACATAAGCGCTGACGCTGTTGAAAAAACCGCTGAGTTCATGCTTGAATATTGCTTTCATTTGCGGTTGTCTCCTTTTCTTCTATGGATATTTCTTCCGGACCGGGGACAACATCGTCTCCTTCGGTAAGTTCGATGAACACATCCTCAAGACTGGCTTTTTCGGTGTTGATCTGCAGTAGGGCAATTCCCGCGCTTCCAAAGGTGAAGAACATGTTGCGACATACGTCGTCAGCATCGGTGCCGTCGGGACGGATGGTGATTCTGCTGCGGTTCTTTCCGGCGTTGTTTACTTTGGTATTACGTTGGCCCAACATCGCGGTGATCGGCTGTACTTCCTTCACGGGGGCATCGGCAAGAGCAGTGATTGTTGTTTCACCGGCGAAAAGTTGCTCAAGATGATCGGGCGTGTCGCAGGCCACAAGACGACCTTTTGAAATAATCATTATTGTGTCACAGATAGCGCTGACTTCACTTAGAATGTGACTGCTTAGAATAACTGTGTGGCGCTTGCCCAGATCCTGAATAAGAGAACGGATCTCTATTATCTGCTTGGGATCAAGCCCTACCGTGGGCTCGTCAAGAATAAGTACCTCGGGATTGCCTAAAAGAGCCTGAGCAAATCCAACTCTCTGACGGTAACCCTTTGAAAGGTTTCCAATCAGACGGTCTACAACGGATTCTATACGGGTTTCCCGGCAGACACGGTCTATCTGTTCCTTAATAAGTCCTTTTTCCACACACTTAGCCTCAGCCACAAAACGCAGATATTCACGAGGTGTGCGTTCGGGGTAAAGCGGCGGAATTTCCGGCAGGTATCCTATAAGCTTTTTAGCTTCGACCGGCTGCTCGAATATGTCGAAACCGTTTATAGTAACGCTTCCGGATGTAGCAGACAGACATCCTGTCATTATATTCATTGTGGTGGATTTTCCGGCGCCGTTCGGCCCCAGAAATCCGTATACGTGGCCGTGCTCGATTGTGAAAGACAGATCCTCTACGGCAGTGTTGTCACCGTATTTTTTTGTAAGGTGTTTTACCTCAATCAAGATTATTTCCTCCTGGAAAAACAGGTAATAAATTGTGTTAAGCACAGCATATTATGAATTCAGCTGTGCTTAACTTGACCGTCCGATTTAATAATTGTTTCAGAAATGGTATGCTTGGAATATGAAAACAAACTAATATTTATATGTGAACATACGGTGATATTCTACTATTATGTTTTTTATAATTCAACAGAATTATTGGTTGTTTTGCATATCATATCCGCGATTTATTGTTGAAATTATACAATTCTTTGTGTTATAATCGAATCCGTTGTTTATTAATTTCCGGAGGATAATTCCGTGTCAGAGAGAACTGCCTACAAAGAGCCTGACAAGCTGTGGAACAGCGCATTTATTCTGCTGCTGCTGCTCAACACCTTCTATCAAGGCGCCACCCAGATGATTACTCCCCTTATCACGAAGTATGTGATGACTTTCGACAATGTCCCCCTAACAATCGCGGGAACCATCGCAGGTCTTTACTCGGTCTCAGCGCTTATTCTAAGGCCGGTTTCGGGTATGTGCAGCGACCGCTACAACCGTAAAAATATAATTCGTTTCACTATGATTGCTACCGGCCTTGTTATCTTCGCGTACTCTCTGGTTAATAGCGTTGCGGGAGTTGCAGCCGTGCGGACATTCCACGGAGTGTTCTTCTCATTCAGCAGTGTTGCCATGATGAGCCTTATCACCATGTACATCCCTTCCGATAAAATCGGCGAGGGTATCGGATGGATGGGCCTTAGCAATATTGCCTCCCAGGCATTAGGACCGGCTGTCGGAGCCAGGCTGGTTGAAAGTTTCAGCTACCAGACCTGTTTCAGAGTAGCTGCTTTGGTCAATATCGCGGGAATATTCGTAACGTACATAATTCCCGATGTTAATACCGTTGTGCCCGAAGGAAAGCCACGTATCAAACTTGAGAATCTTATCTCGGTTCGTATTCTTCCCTACGCATGCATAATGGCCCTGTTCAGCTGTGGAAACGGGCTTATCAACGCATTCCTGCTTCTCGTGGGAGAGGAACGCGGAATAGCAAACGTCAGCCTCTTCTTTACGGTCTATTCCATTGCGATGGTATGTACGCGTCCTTTTGTGGGCAAGCTGCTTGATAAAAAAGGAATCAAGTTTGTCCTTTATCCGGCAATTGTAATTGCCTCATGCGGAATGTTCCTGCTGAGCGGCGCAAAGGCCTTTATTCCGTTAATGATAGCCGGAATAATGAAGGCTCTGGGTCAGGGCAGCGGTTCACCGTCAATACAGGCTACCTGCATTAAACAGCTCGGCAAGGAAAAGAGCGGCGTCGTAAGCAGTACCTGCTACATCGGACAGGATGTCGGCAACGCACTGGCGCCCAGCCTGGGTGGAATGGTAGCCGACAACTACGGATACGGCATAATGTTTGCCGGATACGCCTCCCTGCTGCTGGTAGGCAGCAGCCTCATATTCTTTTTTAAGTCACGTTATGACGAAAAAAAATACGGTAAGACAGTCTGAGGAGTTTACATGAATAAAAGAAGCGATGCTTCTCTGATTAAGAATCAGGACCCTTTTCACTCTGTCGTTCCCTATATAATGCCTAAACGCACAGAGGCCGAGGTTTCCATCACTGAAAGCTTTGATGTAACAGAACTGAATAAATATATGAGCCGCCGCAATGCAGATGAAGGCCTCAATCTCAAGCTTTTCCATGCGGTATGCACCGCCGTTGCACGCACAATTTATCTACGGCCAAAGATGAACATTTTCATCGCCGGACGGTGCTACTGGCAGAGGAACAATATTTCGCTGAGTTTTGTGGCTAAGAAAAAATTAGAGGACAGCTCCGAAGAGGTGCTGATGTTCATTAAAGCAGACCCGGAAATGAACATCGACAAAGTCTCTTCGATTATCACAGGAGATGTATCCAAGGCTCGTGAAAAGAACGGAAACGATCTTGACAAAACCATGAAATTTGTGGGAAATCTTCCACGCTTTGCCCTGGAAATACTGTTCTGGATACTGAAAAGATTCGAGTATCATGGTATAATGCCTGTTTCCCTTATGAAGGGCGATCCGAATTATTCCACGGTCCTTCTTTCCAATCTGGGTTCGATAGGTGCGGGAGCACCATATCACCACCTAAGCAACTACGGCACATGCAGTATAATGATAACCATAGGTACCATGCACAGGGAATATGTGCGCAATGCTTCCGGAGAAGAAGAGCGCGACAAGGTTGACATCACCTTTATTCTTGACGAACGTATCGCTGACGGTTTTTATTTTGCAAAGTCATTGCGCATTACACACTACCTTCTGGAACATCCCGAAGCTCTTGCAGAGTCCCTTTCCAATCCGGTTCCGGTTGAACTTTAAGTATTCATTATTCACAACAACAAACAGCGCCGTGATATTCTGCACGGCGCTGTTTTATTTATAAGTATATATTATCAGTCCGGAATTTCATGTTTTTATTTTATACTCCTCAGGCGGAGCTGATCCTGCGTAATAGTATCCCTGTTATTTGGCATTCCGTCTCTCGACCGGATGTTTTCTTAACAGACTTTGATTCGAATATTTGTGCAATTTCACGAATAAACCCGCAAATGCCCGAAAACAGGGCGCTTGCGGTTTTTTTGCATATTGCTTTAAAGCGTCGATTACGTCAAAATTGCAAATCTTCGGTATATTTGTTATTTACAGATTTGTATACTTTGTACATAATATATGAAGCGGCAAAAAAACAACCTGCGGGGGGTCGTATCCCTCCGCGAATTATGAAAGGAGAACTACAGTATGATCAGAAAAGCTAAAGTAGAAGGCGGCGTTGTTCTGGGTATTCCTGCAGCGGATCCCCGTATCACTGCTTTCAAAGGTATCCCCTTTGCAGCTCCTCCGGTTGGAGAAAACCGTTGGCGCGCACCCCAGCCTGTAATCCCCTGGGAAGGCGAGAAAAAATGCTGGACATTCGCTCCCATCTCCATGCAGCATGTTCCCGGCGCCAATCAAGATAACATCTACACCCGTGAGTGGAACGTAGATCCCGAAATCCCCATGGATGAGGATTGCCTGTATCTGAACGTTTGGACACCCGCAAAATCCACCGATGAAAAGCTCCCCGTATTCGTATGGTATTTCGGCGGCGGTCTCCGTGAAGGCAACCCTGCCGAGATGGAGTTCGACGGCGAGAGAATCGCACGCAGAGGCGTCGTACTTGTAACGGTCAACTACAGGCTTAACGTATTTGGCTTCCTTGCTCATCCGCAGCTTTCCAAGGAACAGCCCGACGCTCCCTCAAACTTCGGTAACCTTGACCAACAGGCCGGTACACGCTGGGTGCAGCGGAACATCGAGGCATTCGGCGGTGATCCCGGCAACATCACCATTGGTGGTCAGTCAGCCGGTGCCGGCTCCGTAATGAGTCAGCTGACCTCCCCTCAGAACGTGGGACTTTGCCAGAAAGCTATTATCATGTCCGGCATGATTCCCGGTATGTATGTAGAACGCCGCCGCTTAAACTATGAAGAAGCCCAGGCACAGGGCGAGCGGTTCTTCGGATATCTCGGTGTCAAGACCCTTGAAGAGGCCCGCAAGATCGACCAGGTTACCCTACGTGATAAATGCGAGGCATTCGGTGCTATGTTCGGAACAGTTCCCGACGGTAAATTCAGCGTCGGCGACTCCATGAAGCTTATGTTCGAAGGCAAACGCTTGAACATTCCTCTGATTGTCGGACGCACTAAGGATGAGTTCCCCAACCGTCTGAACGCCGAGACAATGGAAACATTCAAGGCCCGTGCGAAGGAATTCCTGGGCGATGACGCCGACGAGTTCGTTAAGATCTGCGGAGATAACATCCAGAATGCCGTCAAGACCTCCACGGTCAGCGGAATCGAGGTTGCAATGCGTGTTCTTGCTGAAAAGAACAAAGCCATCGGCTGGAAACAGCCCGTTTACACATACGTATTCAATCCTGAAATCCCCGGTTGGGACAATCCCGGTACATTCCATTCTGTCGACCTCTGGTTCTTCTTTGAGAATCTTGCCAAGTGCTGGAGACCTTTCACCGGAAAGCATTATGATCTTGCCCGTCAGATGTGCAACTACTGGGCTAACTTCTTCAAGAGCGGTAACCCCAACGGTGTTGACAATGACGGCACTCCTATGCCCGAGTGGAAGGAATTCAACGCCGACACCCCCAACATGATGTGGTTCAATGATGTCTGTGAGCCAATCGTCGACGAGCCCAGCGATGTAATAAAGTTCTTCGTTAAGCGCAATCTGAAATAATTCAAACTGAGGAAATATTAAATGTTAAAAGTTGTTAAAACAGAAAACGGCTGGGTAAAAGGTATTGCCGCAGCCGATCCCCGCGTAAACGCCTTCAAAGGCATCCCTTTCGCGGCTCCTCCCGTGGGTGATCTTCGCTGGAAAGGACCCCGCCCTGCCGCAAACTGGGAAGGCATACGTGAATGCTACACCTTCGGACCCATCGCAATGCAGAAATATCCCGGCCTTGACCCTGACAACATCTACACACGCGAGTGGAACGTGGATGACAAGCTGGTCATGAGCGAGGACTGTCTGCAGCTGAATATCTGGACTCCCGCAAAATCCGCAGACGAGAAGCTTCCCGTTATGGTATGGTTCTATGGCGGCGGCCTGCAGGAAGGCCATCCCAGTGAGATGGAGTTCGACGGCGAGCGTATTGCCCGCAGAGGCGTTATTCTGGTTTCCGTGAACTACCGTGTAAACATATTCGGATTCTTTGCTCATCCGGAAATCACGGCCGAGGCGAAGAAGGAAGACAACTGCTATACCAACTTCGGAAGCTACGACCAGCGTTACGGCCTTTTGTGGACCAAACGCAATATAGCCGCTTTCGGCGGAGACCCCGACAACATCACCATCTCCGGTCAGTCCGCCGGCGGACGCAGCACGCTGTTCCAGCTGCTGAGCCCCCTGAACGACACCGACCATATCAAGCGCGCAATCAGTATGTCAAGCGGCGGCATCAACTACAACTTCGCTATGAGCTATCCCTCAATGGAAGAGGCGGAGCAGTTAGGAGTCGAGTTCCTGGACTTCCTGGGCGTAAAGACACTGGCCGAGGCAAAAGCTATCGATGCCTTCACAATCCGTGACAAGATGCTTGAGTTCATGGACAAGACTCACAAACGCTGGGGCTTCAACATCGACGGCGTGTTCATTGACGACGATCCCACAGACAAGCTTGCCCGCAACGAGCGTTTGCAGGTTCCTCTTATGTGCGGACATACCACCGGCGACATGTTCGACGTGTTTTTCATGTGCAAGAGCAAGGAAGAGATCAGGAACATGGTTATTTCTTTCGCTGGCGAAGAGGGTGCCAAAAAGGTCCTGGGCGCTGCCGATTACGATAATGCTGACCTCGACACACTGAAGAAGAACCTCAGCATAAACAACCAGCGCTTCGGCATCACACTGCTGCATATGAACGGCGCGGATCACGGTCTGGCAGAGTATTTCTACCGTTTCGGACCGGAAATCCCCGGCTGGGACAATCCCGGCGCATTCCATTCCAGCGACCTGTGGTTCATATTCGAAACAGTGGCAAAATGCTGGCGCCCCTTTAAGGGCAAGGCATATGATCTTGCCCGTCACATGTGCAACTATTGGACAAACTTTGTCAAGTACGGTGACCCCAACGGCCTTGACGCCGACGGTACGCCGATGCCCAGATGGGAAAAATTCACTAACGAAGCTCCCTTCAGCATGGACCTGTTTGACGTAGACGCAATGTGCACCGAGCGCGAGCTTCCCGCAGTACAGATTATGCTGGAAGAGACCGCACGCAACAAGTGGCGCAAATAAACTTTAGGCCTTTTTCAATAGAAATGCGGAGACGGTGTTTTTCACCGTCTCCGCTTGCATAAACAAAAAAGTAAAAGATGAAGGTACATTTTTTATGAATTCAAACAGCCGAAGCTCGAATTTTGAGATGCTGCGTATACTGGCGATGTTACAGATCATCGCATTCCATTTAGCTTTCCACAGCAATTTCCTGTTTATTGGAACGACGGTAACGTTTAACCGTGTGTGGTACCAGATGCTCTTCATGGGTGGTAAGCTCGGCGTCAACCTGTTTGTGATGATTACTGGGTATTTTATGGTATCGGCAAAGGGTATAAAAACAGCCAATATTATCCGCCTCTGGGGACAGACGCTGTTTTACGTACTGCTTTTCTATTTTCTCATGCCGGGGTACAACGGGAACGGAATGACTCAGGACAAGCCGATTGGGAAGTTTTTCCCGATAAGCAGCGACCAGTACTGGTTTATCAGCTGCTATCTCGCGCTGTACATCCTGATTCCTTTTATCAATCAGCTGCTTACCAGCGTAGACAAGGATCTTTACCGCAGGATGCTTATAGTAGTCGGAATAATCTGGGTGCTTATACCCAATATAAGCTGGATACCCGGGCTTGCTGTTACTACATTCAACGGCAGCAACCTTGCGTTCTTTATCTATATGTACTCTCTTGCTGCATATTTCAGGCTATATTCAGAAGATTTCAAAGGAAAGCCTGTGAGGTATTTCCTCGGGGATGTTGCTTTACTGGCGGTTACTGCCGTTACGGTCTTAGTGCTTGACGTAATCGGAAAGAACTCGCCCGCTGCAGTTAGGCTTATACCATATCTGTATAACTACCAGTATAGCCTGCTGACGGTTTTGCGGTCGATACTGCTGTTCCTGTGTTTCAAGAATATCAGGATGAAGGAATCTAAGATAATCAATGTTCTTGCCTCCTGCACACTTGGTATTTACATGCTGCACGACAACTGGCAGTTCCGCAGAACATTCTGGAATCAGATCTTGAATACCCCGTCGCACGCGCAGGACAAACTGTTCGCGCTTTACACACTGGGGCTGATACTGGCTGTGTTTATTGTCGGATTTATTCTTGAATTCATCCGCAAGAACACGATAGAGAGGTTGTTTATGCTTCTTGTGAACAAGGTATCGCCTGGGATAGACAAAACTTTTGATAAGTTCGTCAGTCTTTTCAAAAACAAATCCGAAAGGGAGGCCCTTTCTGAAGGAAATCCCGAACAACCGAACAATAACTAATTAACGAGGATATATAATAATGGCAAACTTTAAGGCTATTGGTGAATTCCTGTCCGAATATGTCAAGACCGGCCCCGCCGGCTGCGGCGTTGCCGTTGCCAAAGGCGGCGAAACACTGTACGAGAACTATTTCGGTTATGCCAATCTCGAGGAGAAAAAGCCTATTACCTCCGATACGGTATACCGCCAGTTCAGCGCCACAAAGGTTATCATCTGCACAGCGGCGATGATACTTTACGAGCGCGGTAAATTTCTGCTTCAGGATCCTATTTATGAATATTTTCCCGAGTGGCGCAATACACAGGTTGCCGTAACAGCACCCGACGGTACAGTTACAGTACGCCCTGTAAAACGCCCCATTCAGGTTGCAGACTGCTTTAATATGTGCATGGGCATCGGCTACGGCGGTACCGACTACACTCACAAGGTGATGGCTCAGGTCCGCACCAATCTTGAAGCCAATGATCCCAAATACACACTTCGCGACGACATCCGCGCTATGTCCATTGTACCTGTGGCGTTCGATCCGGGTGAACACTGGCTTTACGGTTTCGGTCACGAGCTTGTTGCCGGCATGATTGAGGCCTCCAGCGGCATGAAGGTATCCGAATTCCTCCGGAAGGAAATCTTTGAGCCTCTGGGCATGGACCACACCGGCTACCGTTATTTCGGCAATATGCGCGAGAACATGGTTACAGCCTACAGGCTGAACGAAGACGGCACAAGAACACCGACCTACGGTATGTTTGACGCCCGCCATGAACCCGATGCCACATACGAGGCAGGCGGCGCAGGCCTGTTCAGCAACGTACGCGACTATGTCACATTTACCCAGATGCTCGCCAACGGCGGCACACTGAAGGGTCAGCGTATCATCGGCCGCAAGACCATCGATCTAATGCGCCAGAACCGCCTGAACGACGTCCAGATGAGCGAATTCACCAATTCCTATCTTGACGGCTACGGTTACGGCCTTGGCGTCCGCACCATTATAGATCCCGCCCGCGTAAGCAACAGCAGTGTTGGCGAATTCGGATGGACCGGAGCTATGGGCACATACGTAAACATCGATCCTTCCGAGAAGGTATCCGTTGTTTACATGCACAACAGCGTTCCCAACAATGAGGAATACACACACCATCGCATCCGCAACATGGCTTTCGGTGCTTTGGACTGAAATAAAAGCTGTAAACTGTTTAAATTAAGGAGTTACTGCAATATATGGCACTGATAGAACTGGATTTCAGGTCCGGTGCCCTGGGTTACCACGAGGAAGTCGTTGTGATCCTGCCCGACGGACCTTATAAGGAGCCCTATCCTGTGCTGTGGCTGTTCCACGGCGCAAATCAGGACTGCACCGAGTGGCTGCGTCAGACATCAATCGAGCGCTATGCCGGTAAACGGGGCATCGCGGTTGTAATGCCTACGGGCAGCAACGGCCACGGCAACGACATGGTTTACGGAATGAATTATTGGACCATGTTGAACGAGGAGCTTCCCTGTGCGATACGTGCGCTGTTGCCCTGCCTTTCCGACGATCCGTCGAAAAACTTTACGGCCGGCGCATCCATGGGCGGATATGTGGCATACAAACTATGCCTGAACAATCCTGACAAATTCGCAGCAGCAGGAGCCTTCGGAGGCGCGCTGGATATCATAAGTATCCTCAGCGGCACAGCGAAGGACGGCCATGAGAATCTTCCCGATACGTTCAAATTTGCTTTCGGAAGCGCGGCCAATATCAGTGAGACCGCCGGTGATATCATTTGGCTGGCCGGAAACCTTGCCAAAAATGGCAAATGCCCGCCGCTGTGGTCGCTTGTAGGCTACAGTGATTTCGGATACAGTCAGGTATCCGGTGCCTGCAAAAAGTTTAAGGATGCGGGAGCACCCCTGACCGATCTGTACGATGTGGGAGAGCATTCATTCGACCTTTGGGACAGATATGTCGAGAACTTCCTGGACTGGCTTCCTCTGGACAAAGGAGGTAGAGAATAATGGCTGTAATGACATTACGCTTCAATTCTAAAACGCTGGGTCTTGCAACACAGGTCCGTATCATTATTCCCACAGGCCGCGCCGGAGTCAAGGGCAGCGATTATCCCGCATACTACGCCGCAAAGAAGGATTATCCCGTGCTGTGGCTGCTTCACGGCGGAAGCGATAACTACGCTGACTGGCACAACTGCACAACTGTTGAGGTACTTGCGGACAAATACGGATACGCCGTCGTTATGCCGGACACCCAGACATCAAGCTATGCAAACATGGCGTACGGTCCCCGCTGGCTCGACTATTTCAGGAATGAGCTTCCGGAATATATCTACACTCATTTCCCGATTTCCAGCAAAAGAGAAGACAACTTCATCAGCGGCATGTCCATGGGCGGCGCCGGTGCACTTAAGCTTTCGCTTCACGATCCCCAGAGATTCGGAATATGCGTTCCCATTTCCTCCGGCGTTGAGGTCGTACCAAATTACGCCGCGGGCGAGGGACGGTTCAAGGACAATCCCGGATTCTTCTCCTGCATTTACGGACATGAAGATAACCCGAAGGAAATACTTGAAACCGACGAGGACTGCTACTGGCTGCTGAAGAAGGACATTGAAAACGGTGTTGAACTTCCGAAATATCTGATGTGCGTTGGTCTTCAGGATTTCACAAGACAGGGGAATATTAACTACCGTGAGTACGCCAAGAGCCTCGGTGTAAATATCGAATGGTACGAGGAGCCCGGTATGCACGACTGGGACAGTTGGAATCTCTATATTCCCAAGGTATTTGAATTTATAAGCCGCTGCCGCGGCTAAGGAGGACCCTTATCATGAAATACACAAGATTCAAGGGCGAGGACATTTCCCGCCTGGGCTTCGGCCTTATGCGCCTGCCGGTAATCGACGACGATCAGAGCAAGGTGGACCGCAAAAAGGTCGAGGAAATGGTCCTTTATGCCTACGAACACGGCATCAACTATTTTGACACCGCTTTTCCTTACCATAACGGATTTTCCGAGAAGACGTTCGGTCAGATTCTTACCGATAACGGACTTCACGGCAAGGTAAACGTGGCTACAAAGTTGTTTACTCTCGGCATCGACGCCCCGGATTTCAGCCCCCAGGCAATGTTCGATGAGCAACTTAACCGTCTTCAGACCGACTGTATCGAGTTTTACCTGATGCACGGACTTCACGGTGCACAGTGGAAGACGCTGTGCGAGAAGCACGACATCAAGAACTGGATTACAGGATTGAAGGCAAAGGGCAAGATCAAGCATATCGGGTTTTCATTCCACGACGACTACGACAAGTTTGTAGAAATCATCAATGATTTCGATTGGGATTTTGCGCAGATACAGTACAACTATCTTGACAACGAAATTCAGGCCGGAGACAGGGGAGTGGCATTCGCCAACAGCAGAGGAATACCGCTAAACGTAATGGAGCCTCTAAAGGGTGGAAGTATAATCTTCCCGGATTATCCTGAGATTGGCGCCATAAAGGAAAAGTATGGCATTAGCAACATCAGCAACGCCGAGCTCGGACTAGGCTATGTTATGAACAACCCCGCATTTATGGTTGTCCTGAGCGGAATGAGCAGCCTTGACCAGATGAAGGAAAACATTGAGATAGCCAAACGATGCGGAGTAGGATGTCTTCCTGAAGGCGCATACGGGGCCATCTCCGAAATCAAGGATCTGCTTGGGCATTCGGAAAATATCCCCTGTACAGGCTGCCGATACTGCGTAGCGGGCTGCCCAATGCATATTTCCATCCCCACGGCGTTCAGCCTTTACAACGATGCTAAAAAGTACCGAAACCCAGGCAGCCAGAAACGCAACTATGACCGAAGCTGCGGCAATCTTGCCGAATGTATTGAATGCGGTCAGTGCGTTGAGGCATGCCCCCAGCATCTTGATATTCCCAACCTGCTGAAACAGGTAAGGGAGTATATGGAGTAATAAAAAGTATTTAGTAATTTAGAAGCCCTCCGGAGATTATAAGCTCCGGAGGGCTTATTTTATGGGGAAACGGAACGCTTGTAAAACCGCAGTACATAGTATATACTTTGGCTTTCTTTATCAGATAGGAAAAAGGTGATAATATATAATCAATATCTATTCGTTATTAAATACGAAAATATGCAGATAAACAGAAAGAAATAACAAGAAACAGATGGAGAATTCTATGACAAAAGTGTCAATAATAATGCCGGCTTACAATGCGGAAAAATACATTCGACAGGCATTGGACAGCGCATGTAATCAAAGTTTGAAAGATATAGAAATCATTGTTGTCAATGATTGTTCTTCAGACAGTACTCCAATAATAATCAACGAATATGCTGAAAAAGAAGAGCGTATTGTTGTAATCAATAATAATACTAACCTTGGAATGTTATACTCACGAAATATTGGGCTGCAAAAAGCTTCCGGCAAGTATATTATGTTTCTGGATTCGGATGATTATCTTGAAACAAATGCATGTGAGAAGCTCTCTGAAAAAATGGATGACGGTAACTGGGATATATATCAATTCGGTGCAGCATTAAATTATGATGAATCTCTAATGAATTTAGAAGGACATGCAAACCTGGAGACTTATTTATCGGTCCCTACGAAATATTTTCCTATGAGTCAAACGGGATTAATCAAATTATTCACCGAAAGAAAAATCTCATGGAATGTTTGGAATAAGATTTACAGAAAAGACATACTGGATAAAGCGCTTCAATTCTATAATAACGAACGAGTTCAGTATGCTGAAGATTTCCTTATATTTACTATGGCATTGTGTTTTACCAAGTCATACAGCGGAACCAGTCATAGATTCATAAATTACCGGATAGGAAGCGGAATATCTACCCAAGTAATAATTCCTTCGAAAAATATGGAATCTTATGCATTAATTGGGAAAGTATATTCATTGCTTAAAGAGTGGGTCCCTCAAACCGGATTAAATGAAAATCTTCGGAAAATGGTTTTAAATTATTCCCATGATTATATAGTGTCAGAAGTATTTTTGATTTTTGTCCATCAGATATTTCCGGAGGATTCGCAACGCTTCTTGAATGTGGTTCTCTCGTATTGGGATTTGAAAACCGTTATTGAGGAATATGCCTGGTTTATTTTTTTTGATTATTCCAGAATTCAGCAAGAGGACGCAATAGCATTGCTGCAACAATCATTGCCTTCTTTTCATGTTAAAGAAGTACATACAATAGGAATGTATTACCATCGTATGTTCAACGGAGGCGTGGAAAGGGTAATTTCCCTGCTTGCTCCGATTCTATTAGGAGCCGGATTCAACGTGGTTATTATTACAGATAGCGGTCCGACAAAAGAGGATTACTTTTTACCCGAACAGGTAACACATATAAAATTTCCATCATGTTCGTCCGAAAGCAAAGAACGGATTTCCTGCTGGCAGAATATAATTGAGGAATACGGAATAGATGCCGTGATTTATCACGCCTGGCTGGATGACAATATTGTCATTGATTCCATGGCAGTCAAATCGATGGGAATACCGTTTATTATTCATGGTCATAACAGTTTTCAGTTTATATATCGATACTTAGAACCCGGTTGGAAATGGAATTGGTTTAAACAGTCGAAAATATACGCTTTTGCAGACCTGGTGATTGTTCTTTCCGAGGTTGATCTTGCATGGTGCAACGCACTGGGTATCAAAGCGGTCCAGACCATAAACCCGCTGACATATTCTCTTGATGAAATGCCGGTTTCAGATCTGGCCTCCCATAACGTATGCTGGGTTGCAAGATTGTCACCTGAAAAACAATATTACGATGCAATCGACATTGCGAAAATTGTCCATGAATCTGTTCCGGATTTCAAACTCCATATTGTGGGTAAAGCGGATGATGATAATATTCTGACTGCGGCCATGGAGTACGTAAATGACAAGAAAATGTCCGACTTCGTAATTTTTGAAGGATTCCAGGAAAATGTAGACCGATTCTATCTGCAGTCAAGTGTTGCTCTGGTTACATCTGAATTTGAAGGATTTTCGATGAGTTTTCAGGAGGCTAAAGTATTCGGCCTTCCGGTAGTGACATATGAATTGCCTAACATGACAATGATTCGGCAGCCTGACAGCGGAGTAATTGTAGTTCCGCAAAGAGATATAAAAACGGCAGCCTTGAAAATTATAGAATTACTAAATGATGAAGACAAAAGAAAAAATTACGGGGAAATGTCTCGTAACAGCATTGAAAAACTGTATGATGTCGACTTTGCCGGATTTTGGTCTGAGATAATTGCTTTGTCACAGACACCGAAGGAAAATGAAGTTCCTCTTTATCAGAGGGATGCCCTCTCAGTTTCTCTGAAAATGCTGGTGGATAATTGTGCGTATAATTTTGAGCAAATGGCTGGAAAAACTTCAGTTTTTCAACAAAAAAATGAACTGATCGCATCTTTGAAAAAAACGAACCGTGAGATACTGTCCTCTTCTTCTTATAGATTAGGGCAACTGATTCTATGGCCTTTTTGTACTTTAAAAGATAAAATCAAAAAGAAAATCAGAAACAAGAGAGCATAATACCAAATTCTCAAATTACTGATACCGAAAAATTTACAAAAATAACAGCCCCTGTGAAAAAGCACAGGGGCTGTTATAGATTTTACTTCCAATACGGCACTTCGCTGTTATCGGATTTTTTAAATTCGATATATAAAGACTATATTGCCAAAATAGCGCGTATTTCTTCAATAAAGGTATCATATGCGCGCTGAAGAGGATATTCCTTCATCCGTTTTGCTCCGGCCTTGGAACGGGCTTCGCATTCGGATTTGTCATTTATCATACGGACAATTTCACTTGCCATTGTTACTGCATCAGGTTCAACCATCGAAATGATATCCTCCGGATAATCATATGCTGTCGATTCGCCTTTAACTTCTACAACACACAGACCGCTTGCCATCATCTCGAAGGGAATCCGTGATGGGTTGGAAAAGCTAAGACATACCCCTACAGAACATTCATTATACATTTTATTCAGGTCAGATATTGAAATAACCCCAATCTGATTGACCCCGATCTCCGAAAGATCTGAGTTTTTTCTGCCCGAACCGAAAGTTATTAACTCGACAGTAGGATCAAGACGGTGTACTTCTTTAAGTATTTCCGCAACCAAAGGGGCGTTTCGTCTGATTTTTTCCGGCTGGTAAACAGCACAGACGGCTTTTTTTCGAATGAGATTTAGATTGTAGTAGTCGTCTGTCTGAACACAGAAGTCATAATACCGGGCAGGGACTTCCGAATAAGAGGATATTTTGTGTTGGAGCCAGGAACCTATTGTAACAGGATAAAATCCCATGTGATAGGTAGCTTCCGCTGCGTCAATAAGTTTTTTTTCATCAAAAAACCATGGTTCATAGTCCTGAATAAAATAGGCTTTTTTTCTGCAATTAGCACGCTGAACCACATATGCACTGTCCCATGTGGTTGCGATAACCAAGTCGTAATCTTCCTTTAATTTTTCACCTATATAAATATTACAGCAACAATAACCGAAGTTTTCTTCAATTAATCTAGCAATATCAACATTATTATTATATTTATAAAAATAGATATCACAGTCGTAACCTGCCAACACCAGGGCATTCGCATGGTTAATAACGGTTCGATGTCCGCCGGAACCTTTTGTTATCGGGGTATCGACCACCCAAGCTATCCGCTTTTTGCGAACGGAGAGAGATACTACACCGAGTGAATCACGTTGTTCACGCATACGTTTCACTGTTTTTAAAGATATATTATTATCAGACAATACTTTTGAATGAATATCGCAAATCTCAAGATATTCCGTATCTCTTGAAACGCTCGACCGGACGTTCCCTGCATGCATGCGGCAATAATTCAGTATTTCGGAAGAATAGGCAATATCTCCGTAATGAAGGATGGAGAGATAGACATACCAGTCTCCGCAGATCCGATAGTTTCCGGCTTCAGATATTGCTCTTAGCAATTGGGGAATATTCCGAAGAACTACTCCGGATGCATTGAGAATATAATTTGATATTGCAAGGTGATTCCCAATTTCATCGGTTCCGTCGTTTATATATGAGGAATTCCAACGGGGATTTTTATGAATTATGTTAAATATTTCCCGACTGGAAGTGAACAGAGGGTCCCCTTTTTCATCTATCATTGAGGAGTCCGTATAGCTGAGTACAACACGGCTATCTGTCATCCCGATAAGTGCGACGCTTAGAAAATCGGTAGCACAGGAATCATCCGACTCTGCTATCCAGATGTAGTTACCGGAAGCCTTTTCAATACCTTTTTTCCACTGAGAAAAAGCATTTCCGCTGTTTTTTTCATTTAAAATCCAATGAACGGGGAAGGGGGCATCTTTCAGGCATTCACGGGCGACTTCAATACTGTTATCCGTCGACGCGTCGTCAAGGAAAATACATTCGAAAACGGGATGATCCTGATTGATGATGGGATTGATCCGCTCAGGTAGGAATTTAGCGTGATTGTAGCAGGGTATAATGACAGAAACCGTTCCGGAAACGCCTTCTTTTTGATTTGCATTTTGAGAATACCGGTGTATGGCTCTTATGTCAGATTCGCTGTAATTGTCAATTTCTACATCTTCAGCAAAAGACTGATACACCGGAATCCCAAGGACCTCTTTTTCCCAAGGTTCAAACTCAGGTTTATCTTTTCCGTACAATCTGAATATATTATATATTCTTGCGGGAAGCAGCTTCCGCAAACGCACACGGACCCTGGTAGTGAAAGGAAGAACAATAGTTTCTCCGTCAATCTCTAAAGAGTTTGGGACACTGAAAATGCGTGTCTTTTTTAATTCTAAATCAGTTGGTTCCCAAGGCTCAACAACATCTCCGGGAATCTTCTTGATCTTTTTTACTGATGATTCGATATATCGGTAGATTTTTTTGGGCAAATACTTTCTGAACCAGAGGCGTAATCTGGTGCTGAAAGGAAGAAATAACATCTGACGTGTTAATACTATATTTTCTGAAGTATTGAATTCTGTCAACATAGAAATATTAACATCTCCCATTATATACTCCAAAGCTTCTTTCCAGCGATGTCCTGCAGTATATTTATTAAATAGCTTGTTCCAACCTCTCAAATATGTTTGATACATTTCCTGTTCGATCCCGGCATAGTCCGTGTTGAATAAATAAGCAGAGTAATATCCCTGACTTTGTGCTACATAACAGGGAATTCTTTCCAAGGCATGCAAGATTGTTCCATCAGGAGGTACAGGTTCGTTGGGAAAGTCACTTAACATCCAATCATACTCAAATATCGGGGCCAATGCTTTTGATCGAGCCCAATAGATATCTCCGAAAGGAGCAACGGGTGGAAAGTTTTCATTTATATCGATTTGACATCCTAATCTAAATAACAGTTGCTTTGAAAATAGGAAATCATCGCCCCATTCGTTTCCAAGCATCCCATAATATGTTCCCAGAACAGGAAGAGTCTGTACTAATAGTCCCAGATTCTGTTCTTGTTCAAACAGGTTTAGAATATTGTTTACGTATTGTCTTGAGGCTAACACATTGGCTGCTAATTTGTAAAAAAAGTTCTCGGCATTCTCAGCGTGCCCTAAATAACTGGATTTTTTGTCATGGAACAATAGAAAAATGTCATATTTTGGAAAAATATCTTTACAACCAATCAGATATGCGGCTGCAAAACGACCGCGATTTGGTACAGTACGTATTTCGATATGGTTCGGTATTACTGCAAATTTCTGTTTGATATAATTAACAGACAAATTATTACTAATTAAGAAAAGATCTATGTTTTCCGGAAGGTTCATTATCCATGACAACATTTCGTCCAATTTGTCAGGATAATACAAATCAATTATAGCTGCGCTTTTTAATGAAGAGGAGGGCATATTTGTACCTAAAGCAGGAGATACATAGCGATACAAATTCAACGAAGCCATCAACTCATTTAAAGGGTAAACTCGCAACAGATTTTTTTCAATAAGCGAAAAATTATAATCTGTATGATTATTTATAAAAGAACGGACTTTAAGACCGGACTCTCGTGCATCATTCAAATAGGATGAATCGTTGTATGAAAACATTGATCGTTTAATAACTGGGCATCTGTAACTTGAAAGTGAACGAATAGGATCAACAATTAAATCATTAGGATGTGTTTTTTCATTGTGGTTAATGGGAATATATGTCTCCCATAAATAACCTTTTCTTTCAAAATAATGTGTAACATATGTTTCATGTTTTGAAATTGCTTCATCACGGTTGTGAATGACGGGAATGTTATCCCAATACTTACGAAAGGCCTCATCAGAAATCAGACGATTTCGAAATACCATGAAATAACTTTGAATATGAGCATTCATTATTAATTTTGTCCCGTCGAATAAAGCACGATGCCCTGTAATACCCCAGAAATCCAATTCATTTCGACTGCTCATTTCGTCGAACATTTCGCTGAATGGGAAAATAGGTCCGTAAACGCTGTCATTTGCAATTATCAGTTCATCAACGGTTTTTAATGATTCATATCCAAGATGAGTAATCCCAGCGAGATATCCGGAGGCATCGTATCCTTCATTGTCGCGTATAAGAATATCCCCGGGATAAGAAGAAAGATAATCCCTCCCGGTGTCATCAAGCTTTCCGTTTACGACAAAAAGAAATTCATTTACAAATTTCGAGAGACTTTCGATGTAATATTTAAGATAATCGTCGATAATACCATCCTTGTCGAAGATCAACAGTATGCATTTTCTAGTCATGTATTTATCCTTTATTAGTATTTGGTTGATGTCTATATACTTTAAATGTTCGCAATATAAGCTAATATTATACATTACATTACGTAACTATCAATGATATAATCAATTCATATTTTTCTATAAAAGAGTCATATTCCTTGAAATACAACGGTCTTCACATCCCTGAAAAATGCTATAAAAAGAAAGAAGTTATATAGATGGATTCTATTCGACTGGTGACTATTGAAAAAAAAGAAAGCACTGTTGTCTATAAATTCGTAGTTTCTGCGAATTTACAAAAGTATTTTTCAGGGGAAAATTTTGTAATTGAGTATCCCGAAAATATAGAAAATGTTCCGGATTCAATTCTTACTGTGCCGTTTGCCGGCAATGTTTTGCCGATCATATGGCTCACTGATTCACAACTGATAATAGACAATCTTGATGAAGATTTTTTCTATTGTATTCATGAAATAAAGAAGGGTTACCAGACCTTGTTCCCTGAAACTGTTTTTAAAGGGGAAATACTGGTTAACAACATAACTAAGAATAAACCGCTGAGAATAGCGCAGAAAAGTGCAATGTTTTATTCCGGTGGTTTGGATTCCACGCATACACTTATCAGTCACTTAGATGAAAGACCGGACTTAATTTCAATTTGGGGTTCTGATATTGGATTTAAAAATACAAATGGATGGGAAGCAGTCCATTCTCATTTAGCAGAAGTATCTGAGATATTAGATTTGAACGAATATGTCATACATAGTTCATTCAGAGAATTTGATAATGAAAGAGAACTGGACCGGGTTTATAAAGACCTGCTGAAAGACGGATGGTGGCACGGAGTAAAACATGGAATAGCGCTTTTAAGTCATGTTGCGCCACTTAGCTATATAAATGGTTATTCTCTGTTTTATATTGCTTCATCAAATTGTGTTACAGACGTAAACGTAAGATGTGCTTCGCATCCATTGATGGATAACCAAGTGAGATTTGCTTCATGCCGAGTCATCCATGACGGTTTTGAAATCACCCGCCAGGATAAAACCAGGGATATTATTAGTTTTTGCCGAGAAAATAAAATTGCTTTTCCGCTTCATGTTTGCTGGGAGTCTCAGCAAGGCGGAAACTGCTGTAAATGTGAAAAATGTTTACGCACGATTGTAGGTATCATAGCAGAAAGGGGTAATCCTGAAAATTTTGGGTTCTGTGATTATTCCGAAGGCTTGCCTATGCTGCAATCACTTTTGGTATTGAACAAAGATATATATTACGGGACTTTACAACGCCCATGGACATACATTCAAAAGCGTTTAAAAGAAAACCGAACGGATTTACGAAATGATAAATCTCTCGGATGGATTTTTCATGCTGATTTTAAGAATCCGGGGAAATTGAAAATGCCTCTGATATTTAGGATGAAAAACAATGCTTTTGTAGATTGGTTTTATATTCGTTATCAGTCGTTATTACAGAAAAAGAGGGACATCTCGTTAATAAGAAAAAAGAAGATAAACAGAAACAGCATTTTCTTGATTGGTACGTCCGAGCACACTAATATCGGAGACAGCGCTATCGCACTGGCTGAAGTGAATTATTTAAAAGCTTGCGGTTTTAAATCTGAAGATATAGTAGAAATAACTCAGAAAGAATATATAACTTACGAATCAATATTATTAAAACGAGTAAACAAGTTTCGCAAATGCCTGGTCTGCCTCCAAGGCGGTGGCAATATGGGTAATCAATACCCGCCTGAAGAACTGTTCCGCAGGAAAGTACTTGAAAACATAGAGGCCGGATCATGTGTCATTTTCCCGCAGACGTTTTTTTACGCTTCTGATGTTTATGGAGAGAAACAGCAAGAACAATCCTTAATATACTATGAAGATAAAGATAATCTTACTATTGCGGCGAGGGAAAAAGATTCATTCCGATTAATGAAAGAAATATATCCGAATACAAAGATTATTCTTACGCCTGATATTGTTCTTTCAAATACTTCGAAGGATTTTGATTTAGATCAATGTAAAAGATCAGGTGTCCTGTTTGTAATGCGGATGGATGAAGAACGGTCAATGAAGGATATTGACAGAGATAAGCTCAAATGCATAGTCTCTGATTACGGTTATCAAATTTCAGTAACTGATATGCTTAATGATACCATAATAAAAAAAGAAGACAGATTGGGCGTAGTTAAGGCTAAAATGGAAGAATTTGCTTCCTGTGAATTGGTAATTACAGATAGATTGCACGGAATGATTTTTGCATCAATAACAGGCACACCATGTATTGTATTCAGTAACTATAACCATAAAGTTAAAGGATCATATGACTGGATAAGTTATCTGCCTTACATTAAGTATGCACAAACCGTTGAACAAGCCACAGAATATATCTCGGAATTACTAAATATGGATAATTGCGAATTTGATAACGGCCCTCTTTTACCGTATTTTGATGAGTTAAAAGATGTTATCAGAAATAATTGGTAAGAGTGAAAAGCATTTGTCTTTTCAGAAATTCAGCTCAAAAAGGGGGGGTAAAGATGAAAGCATCGGATTATATCGCCGGTTGTCTTGCGGATAATGGTGTCCGGGTGGTGTTCGGATATCAGGGTGGGAATATCGCGCATATAATCGACTCCATAGGAAATAGAGAAGATATGGAGTTTGTTTCCACCTATAATGAGCAAGGTGCTTCTTTTTCCGCGTGCGGTTATGCCCTGGAAAGCGAAGGTCTCGGCGTTGCTATATCATCCAGCGGCCCCGGTGCTATCAACCTTATTTCCGGAATAGCAAATGCCTATTATGATTCGATCCCGTGTCTGTTTATTACTGGCAACGTTTCACTCCCTACAATGAAGAAGAGCAACGACGTGCGCCAGAATGCTTTTCAGGAGAACGATATTGTCTCGATGGTAGGTAAAATCACGAAGTACGCGGTTACGGTTCTGGATGAGCATGACCTTAGATTCCATCTTGATAAAGCTTTGTATCTTGCAGCGTCCGGAAGACCGGGACCGGTGCTCCTTGATATACCCCATAATATTCAAAAGGCTGACCTCGATTTCATGAATGAAACCGGATTCGAGGCTCCGGCGGAAGAGAAAAGTGATTTTTCCGGAATAAAAGATTTAAAAGAAAAAATGACTGCTTCGGTAAGACCGCTTGTAGTTGTCGGCGGCGGGGCGGCAAACAGTAAATCCCGTCAGATGATAGGGAAGCTTCTTGAAAAGTGGAATGTGCCGGTTGTTTCGACACTAAGAGGTCTTGCAGTTGTGGCTCACGACTGCGATAACTATGCCGGCTTCGGCGGCGCGTACGGGAACAGATGGGCAAACTACGCAATAAAACACGCAGATACAATTCTCGTTCTCGGCGCAAGACTGGACGAAAGATTTTTAAACGTTTCGGATAAGAGCCTTTTTGAAAAGAAGAACGTTTTTCATGTAGATATAGATGAGATTGAGCTTGGAAGGATTCTTCCATATGAATTTCAGATAAAAGCGGATATAAATGACTTCCTTGAAAAGTTGATTACTTCAATAGATACGCCTCTTTCTTTCAAAAGATGGTCCGGAACAATTAAGAGATGGAAAGAACGGTATCCCTCTGAAGCAGACGGATGGAATATAAACAGCATTGTTAAAACTATTTCAGAAAATGCTCCGGAGAATACTGTATTCAGCCTTGATATCGGTATCAGTCAGATGAGCACAGCCCAGTCGATAGTTATCGGAAGTGCACAGAAATGCATAACATCCGCCGGGCACGGAGCGATGGGATGCGCGGTTCCGCTTGCGATAGGTGTGGCATATGCGAACAGAGATAAAATTGTCGACTGCTTTGTCGGGGACGGCGCACTGCACATGAATATCCAGGAACTGCTGATGCTTTCGCGTGACAGTCTTCCGGTACACATTATCCTTAACAATAATCAGTGCCTTGGAATGATAAGGGACTATCAGACAAAGGTATTTGAGTCCCGATTTACGGCTACTGTGCGTGAACTTCACGGTATCGATTACAAAAAAATAGCGGAAGCTTACGGTTTAAAATATATAAAAGTTGAAGAAAAGGACGGGCTTGAACCTGCGAAAGAAATGCTGCGTTCTTGGGAACCGTGTTTCATAGAGCTTGTTTTTCCCGAAGACAGCGATACATGTCCCAAACTTGGGGCAGATATGTTTGAGCAATTTCCGCGCCTTTCCCAGAAAGAAAAGGACCGTATGGTGCAGGAAGCACTTGAATGCGGAATTAACTAATAGAAGGAGTATTCTTACTTGAAATACAACGACTTATACACCCCGTGGGGAGAAGACAGCAAAAATTTGCTGTGGGATGAATATCCGCGGCCGCGCATGAGGCGTGATAACTGGATAAACCTGAACGGGATGTGGTCTTTTGAGGACGGGGCCGGGTTTACAGGTGAAATCCGCGTGCCTTTCTGTCCCGAAAGTATTCTGAGCGGCGTGCATAAAACCTATCCCGAAGGTGCAAAGCTGACTTACACTCGCAGCTTCTATATGGACCCTTTATCCGTTAACGAAGTCGTTATTCTGCATTTCGGCGCGGTTGATCAAATCGCAGACGTATTTGTGAACGATTCCCCGGCGGGTCACCACGAAGGGGGATATATTCCTTTTTCGTTTGATATTACGTCCGCACTGCACAGCGGAAACAACGAGTTGAGGGTGGAAGCAACCGATAACCTTTCGCCGAAATACCCCCACGGCAAGCAAAGAAACGACCGCGGCGGTATGTGGTATACACCTGCCAGCGGCATCTGGCAGACTGTGTGGATAGAGATACTGCCGAAGAAACATATCACAGATATCCGCTTGGATGTTTCGCTTAATTCAGCGGATATCACGGTATCAGGCGCAACGGAAGGATATGTGGAATACGCCGGGCGAAGACTGATGCTGCATAACGGCAGAGTGCATATATCAGTTGCTGTACCCAGCAACTGGACACCGGAGAATCCTGTTTTATATCCGTTTACGGTTGTATGCGGCGAGGACCGGGTGCAGTCATATTTCGCACTTCGCACATTCGGAACGGGCGCTGTAAACGGTGTGAACCGCCTTTTGCTCAACGGCCGGCCGTATTTCTTCTACGGTGTGCTGGACCAGGGATATTACAGCGACGGGCTTTACACACCCGCATCGCCGGAGGCTTTCCGTCAGGACATCCTTGCGATGAAATCCATGGGCTTCAACACCTTGCGCAAGCACATTAAAATTGAACCTGAAATTTTCTACTATGAGTACGACCGCCTGGGAATGGTTGTTTTCCAGGACATGGTCAACAACGGCGAATACGATTTCAAGCGGGATACGCTGCGACCGACACTGGGGTTCAGGAAAATCGACGACAGCGAAATCAATACAGACCCTGATACACGTGAGGTTTTCTTTGATTCGATGAAGGACACCGTTGATCTGCTTTACAGCCATCCCTGCATCGGTATGTGGACAATATTCAACGAAGGCTGGGGCCAGTTCCGCGGAAACGAGCTGTATGATATTCTGCGTGATCTGGACAGCAGTCGCATTATCAATACCGCTTCCGGATGGTTTAAGGTTGAGAAAACCGACGTTGAAAGCAGGCACGTGTACTTCAAAAAGCTGCGTCATTTCAAATCCGAAAAACCTCTGGTGCTTTCTGAATACGGAGGCTATTCGCTGAAAATAAAGGGACATTCCTTCAAATCCGGGATATTTACATTCGGATACAGGAAATTCCTCAAGTCTGATAAATTCAGGGCTGCTCTTACAAAACTTCTCACAGAACAGCTTCTGCCGCTTGTGAATCAGGGCCTTTCCGCCGCGATATACACTCAGCTGTCGGATGTGGAGGATGAGACCAACGGACTGCTGACATACGACCGCAGGGTTACAAAGGTGGAACCCGAAGAAATGGCTGCCGTGGCAAGGGTAATTTGTAACGCGGCGATTAATCGACAGTAATTATCTTTAGTATAAATAAGGAGTCCCGGATGAAGTTTATCGGACGTGAAAAAGCGCTTGTGTCGCGCGGATACAGCGAAGAGGAGGTAGCCTATCTTTCCTATGTAACGCCGAATGAAACCCGCGAAACGGTGGATAGAATAATTGCCCGCATTACCGACGGAGTTCAAAGAGTTAAGAAACCCTCATGCGTGATGATCGGGGGACAGCCGGGCAGCGGAAAAAGTACCCTTATGCTGCGCATGAACAATTCTCCGGAAGGCCGCAATAGCGTCACTGTGGCCATGGACGACTACCGCAGTTACCATCCGCGGTATCTTGAAATAGAGGAATCCATCCGGAAACACTGGGTGGGCCGTTCCGAGAACGATACTGATTCGGCAGGGAACGACATCGCCTGCTTTACCCACAGGTTTGCGGGTGAAGCGGTGGATATGGTCGACGTATATCTTACAACGTTCGACGAAGATGGGGCGTATAATATAATATTTGAATGGGATATGAAAGAACCGGAGGAACCGCTTGAGTTCATGCGAACCATAACAGAACGGGGCTATACAGTCGACGTGATATTCATGGCCGTTCCGGCCGGGGTTTCACGCAGAGCGTGCGTCCTGCGGGCCGATATCATGAACAGCAAAGGGCACGTTTTTCGCAGAGTTCCCAGCGATTTCCACGATCTTTCGGTAAGCAAGCTTCCCGAAAGCTGTGATACAATCTACCGAGACGGTTATGTCCGAGGCAGATTCATTCAAAACTTTACTCTTCTGCGCCGCGATGACAGTGTACTTTGGCGCAACGGTTTTACCGGTACGCCGGGGCCGGTTTACAAAGATTGCCTTGAAAGCACCGTAGGCATTGAAGGGTACATAAATCACCCCGAGGAAGCCGGGAAAAGCTACAACCATGAGGCTGCCGGCCTTCTGAAAGTGTGAAATGTCGTTCTGTTAATATGAGTACCGTTTTTTACCGGTTGTTTTTCTGGTGTTAATGATTATGCCGTAGAAATACAGGACAATCAGGCTTCTTGCTGCCAGCCTGTTCTTTTACGGATGTTGGTATTATAAATATCTTGTACTAATGATTATTTCAATACTGATTACATTAGAAAGGGATAATATCAGATGACTAATCTTGAGAGGAATGCGATTTCAAGGGTTGAAAAAAGGATGCCGATAATTGCAGCCGTAATTTTCACCTTGATAAAGGCGTTCATTGTGTGGAAAACGTGGGAATTCATTAGCGGGGATATGCGCGACGCTCTATATCCCTGGTTTAACGTAATTAAAAACTGCGGAGGTTTCGCGTCTCTTTGTGAACAGGTCGGTGATTACGGGATACTTTACCAAACTATAATCGCTATTATGACATATATCCCACTTGTTCCGGTTTTTTCCTACAAGCTTCTTAGCGTTTTGATCGACTTTGCACTTGGTGTTGCCGGGGGAACCCTTATTTGGGAGATTCAGGGGCGCACAAAGGAAGCTTTGAGAAATGCTGTGATTACGTACAGCGTGATTATCGTTTCACCGATAGTAGTTATGAATTCTGCGGTATGGGGGCAGTGCGACTGTATATTTACATTTTTCATTATAATGTCCCTGATATTCCTGTGGAGAGAGAAAAATATAGCTTCATTCATTATGCTTGGTGTAGCTTTTGCGCTTAAGCTTCAAGCGATATTTATAGTTCCGTTTTTTGTTATCTGGTATTTCAAGGCTAAGAAATTTTCGATTGCCAATGTTCTTCTGATTCCGGTGACCATGATAGTGACTAACATTCCGGGATTGATATATGGGCGGAAAGTTATAGATGTATTCGCAGTATTTTTCAATCAGATTGGGGGTTATTCATTCGTTTCGGCTAACTGTTTCAATCTGGGATCCCTTCTTGTCGACGATCATGAAAACTACAGTATTATTTCTCCGATAATGCTGACCGTATGTATTCTGTATCTGTTTCTTCTGTTTATGACCGTTATAAAAAGCACACGCCCGCTGTCCGCGCAATATATGCTTGAAATTGCGTTTATATCTTCATATGGATGTTTCATGCTTTTGCCTGGCATGCACGAAAGATATGGCTATCTTGCCGAAGTACTGGGAGTTCTGCTGGCAATAACCAACAGAAAAACAATCCCGTTGCTGTTGCCGATGTTGTGCCTTACAAGTATTACATACGGAATATATCTTTTTGATCAAACGGTTATAAACTATACCATTTTTAGTCTGATTAATCTTGTGATCTTTATGCTGTATAATGTGCTTCTTTTTAAAGACACGGAAAAATTACATCCTGAAGAAAATCCGTCTGTAAAGACCGAACAGTGAATAGGAAGAATCCGATGAAAAACTTTTTCAAATCCGCGCTGTGTGCGATATCGTACGTGCTTGTTGCTATAATTGCGGCGACGCTGCTGATGACGGCAGTGTACGCTATTCCGACCGACAGAATACGCGAAAACGTCAACTCCTCAATCGGATATTTCTACAACGAGGACGACGGTTACTGGTGGGCGCCCGGTATCGACGGAACACACTATGACAATTTTACCGATTCTCTTATGTTAAACGCTGCCGCCTTCCCTAACGGCAACTCCGCGGTCAGGGACGCGATGAACAACCCTCATTACGATTTTGAGGGAGAGGTTTCAAAGTCCATGAACCTTGCGAAAGCGGTTTCCGGCACGGCTGATCCGCTGGAGAGAATAAGGGTTAACTATCCACGGTACTGGCACGGATATCTTTTGTGGCTGAAACCTCTCCTTTGTGTTATGACAATGTCGGAGCTTCGTGTGTTGAGCATGTGTTTCCAGTTTGTTCTGGCCGCAGTGCTGCTTATCGTACTCTACAAAAGATACGGAATCAGAATCGCAATTCCGTTCGGACTTGTTATTTTGTCCTTGAATCCGGTCAGCACCGCTCTTTGCATGCAGTATGCAAGTATATATATAATTATGCTTGTGTTTGCGCTTGTAATGATCCTGACAGGTGCGGCCGACAGGAAAAACTACTGGATGCTTTTCCTGTGGATGGGTGTCGCCACCGCTTTTTTCGATTTTCTTACATATCCGCTTGCGGCTCTCGGAGTATGCCAGCTTCTGATGTTAGCGGTTACAAACGAGACGCTTACAAACAATATCAAAAAAACAGTTTTCAGCGGAATGGCATGGGGTTTCGGATATGCCGGAATGTGGGTTGGAAAATGGGCTGTGGCATCCTTACTGACCGGTAAAGACGTGTTTCAGTACGCGCTAAGCAAGGTATTTAACAGACTTTCCGGAGAATCCCTTAGTGAGGCCGGTATAGATTCAAGCACGCCGAAAATGGTTATTGGCTACAATCTGGATGATTATAAAAACAAGGTCACGATAATAATCGGAATTGCGTTTATTATCACGTTAGTAGTACTTGCGATTGTGAAAAAATCGAAAATCCGTTTCAACGCCGGTTCCGGGGTTGTGCAGCTGCTAATCGGTCTGTACCCCTTTGTGTGGTACTCTGTCGTGCGCAACCATTCGGCTATTCATGCCTGGTTTACTCATAGACTGATGGCTATAACGTTCTTTGCCGTCGGACTGGTTCTGTATTCAATATTCGACACACGGGGAATGCAGGATCCGGTAAAAGAAGGACCGGGAATACCTGAGAACCGCTAATATTTCAAAAAAAGGATTACATATTATGCCAAACAGCCTTTCTATCCGTAAAACCGAATATGCCGATCTGCCAAAACTTCTGGAGGTTTACGCCGCCGCGCGGGACATTATGCGAGAAAGCGGAAATTCAAAACAGTGGGCG
>CAYUOH010000002.1:167551-211127 GCA_964446385.1 uncultured Oscillospiraceae bacterium
ATATTGCCATCTATCATTCCCCAATAATCCAAGCCTCCCGAAGAGATGCTGCTGAATGATATTGAGACCGGCATCGGAAACGTAATTATTGAAGAGGACGGAGAGATAGTGGGTTCGTTTGCCTATATCACAGGCGTTGATCCTACCTACGTTGTCATCGAAGACGGCGAATGGCTTAACGACGAACCCTACGGCACGAAACACCGCCTGGCGTCCAACGGAACCGCAAGGGGAATACTTTCCACCGCACTGAATTACGGACTGCAGTTCAGGGACAATATACGTATAGATACTCACGAAGAAAATACAATAATGCGATCCATCCTGCCGAACTACGGATTTAAGTATTGCGGCATCATTCACTTGGAAAACGGCGACCCGAGATTAGCATATCAGTATGTAAAAGAGTAATATAACGGCTATCCCTCAGTCTCCTGCTTCGCAGAATCAGGCTCCCTTGTGCAAGGGGGCCTTTATTTGTAGTTATTACTAATAATATCCTAGTGTAATAATGCAATGTGTACAAACATTTTCAGGGCGATCGGCAAATCTTCTTTTGATGTTTTTTTAATGATATAATTCATTCAGATGTAAAAAATTAATAAATTCTGAGGTAAAAATATGCTTAAGCAGGTCAAGGTTGAAAACGGTTGGGTCAAGGGTATTCCCGCCGCGGATCCAAGAATTATCGCCTACAAAGGCATCCCCTTTGCCGCCCCTCCCGTGGGTGACCTCCGCTGGCGCGCACCGCAGCCTGCTGCCGACTGGGAAGGCGTTCGCGAATGCTGCACATTCGGTCCCATTTCCATGCAGGAAACCCCGGGCGAAGACCCCGAAGCTTTCTATTCCAAGGAATGGCACGTCGACCCCGAAATCCCCATGAGCGAGGATTGTCTCTATCTTAACGTCTGGACGCCGGCCAAATCCGCCGATGAAAAGCTGCCCGTTATGGTATGGATTTTCGGCGGAGCCTTCAACAGCGGTTACACCGCCGAGATGGAATTTGACGGCGAGCGTATCGCACGCCGCGGCGTTATCCTTGTTACTGTCAACTACCGTGTAAACGTGTTCAGCTGGCTTGCCCATCCCGAAATGAAGCCTCTTGAAGAGGGCGGCCCCAACGGTAACTTCGGTTTCCTTGATCAGCGCGCTGCCTTCCAGTGGGTCCGGCGCAACATTGCTGCGTTCGGCGGTGACTTCGAAAACGTCACAATATTCGGTCAGTCCGCAGGCGGCGGAAGCGTTCTTGCCCATCTTGTATCACACAGGAGTCGCGGACTTTTCCAGAAGGCAATAGTAATGTCCGCTGGCGGCATCCGCGAGGCTAACAGCCGTCCCAACAACACCCGTGCCCGGCAGGAAGAAATAGGCGCGAAATTCATGAAATTCCTTGGCTGCAATTCTTACGAGGAAATGAAGAAGATTGACGCACAGACCGTCATGGACAAATCTCTTGAATTTGCCAAAGAGCCCGGCATGCCCAGGTTTGCCTTTACGCATTTCACAGACGGCTGGTTCCTTGACAAGGACTGGACCGAGGCACAGCTTCAGAACGACCGTGCCATGATCCCCGTAATCGCAGGTCATACCACAAACGACTTCAAATGGCCGCCGTTCGGCGTAAAGGACATGGCCTCCCTGAAGGAGTATGCTGAAAAATCTTTCGGCAACAGGGCGGACGAATACCTCAAACTTATCGATTTCGACAAGGGCGATTATGAGGCATCCATGAAGAAGGTCTGCGTTCCAATGCAGGAACTTGGCAGCTCCGTCTGGATGGAATACAACGCACGTGTGGGAACTAATCCCCCCATCTACGGTTACACGTTCGACGGCGATATGGTCGGAGACGACGCAGGTGCCTTCCATTCCAGCGACCTGTGGTTCGTATTCGAGACTCTGGTAAAATGCTGGAGACCGTTCAAAGGCAAACATTACGACCTTGCCCGCCGGATGTGCAACTATTGGACAAACTTTGCAAAGAACGGAAATCCGAACGGCCTTGACGCCGACGGTACGCCGATGCCCGAGTGGAAACCCTTTACAAAGGCAAATCCATATGAGATATATTTCGGCGACACAATTCACATGCGCGACGAACAGAATCCCGTTATGAAGTTCCTGGCGGACTATGCCCTCGAGTGGCACAAGAAGAACCCCTACGTTTCTGAATAATCAGTAATCATAAAAGGCCTGTCACCGGGCCTTTTATGTTCCCGTTTAAAGCATAAAAAAAGGAGAATAAACATGCTAAGAGAAGTCAAAACCGAGAACGGGCGGGTACGCGGCATTTCCGCTGCTGACCCCCGCATAATATCTTTTAAGGGTATTCCTTTCGCCGCACCCCCCGTGGGTGACCTTCGCTGGCGCGCGCCCCGACCTGCTGCAAACTGGGACGGCGTACGCAACTGCTATATGTTTGCTCCGATAGCGATGCAGAAAATACCCGATTTTAACCCCGACGATCCCAAAACTAACGAATGGAACCTCAGCTGCGACACATCCATGAGCGAGGACTGCCTTTATCTCAACGTCTGGACTCCGGCCAAATCCGCAGATGAGAAGCTTCCGGTAATGCTTTGGATCCACGGTGGAGCCTTCAACTACGGCGCCACAAGCGAATGCCAATTCGACGGCGAGCGCATCGCCCGCAGAGGCCTTGTGGTAGTTTCAATATCCTATCGCCTTGGCCTCTTCGCATGGCTTGCCCATCCGGATATGAAGCCAACTGAGCCCAATGGTCCCAAAGGAAACTTCGGCTTCCTTGATCAGATGCAGGGCATGCAGTGGGTGCAGAAAAACATCGCGGCTTTCGGCGGAGACCCCGACAACGTTACCGTGTTCGGTCAGTCAGCCGGCGCGGGAAGCATACTTGCCCATCTTGTATCCCACCGCAGCCGCGGTCTTTACCACAAGGCTATCGTAATGTCCGGCGGCGGTATCCGTGAATGCAACAGCGTGCCAAACAACACGCGTGCACAGCAGGAGGATATCGGCGTCAAATTTCAGGAGTTCCTGGGCTACACAAGCTACGGGGACATGAAGAGTATCGACGCCGAAACTCTTCTTCAGAAAGGCGTCGAATTCGGCAAACAGCCCGGTGCGCCCAAATTTCCGTTCATGCACTACACCGACGGATGGTTCCTTGAAAAGGATTGGACCGAGGCGCAGCTTGAAAACGACCGCAATATGGTTCCGATAATGGCCGGGCACACTACAAACGACTTCAGATGGCCGCCGTTCGGGGTAAAGGATATGGCTACGCTTAAGGCTTATGCCGAAAAATCCTTCGGCGACAGAACGAACGAATATCTCAAGCTTATAGATTTCGACAAAGGCGATTACGAAGCGTCCATGAAGAAGGTCTGCATTCCCATGCAGGAGTTGGGAAGCGCGAACTGGATGGAATACAATGCCCGCATGGGCAACGCACCAATCTACGGGTACACCTTTGACGGCGATATGCCTGGTGACGATCAGGGCGCTTTCCATGCCGCAGACCTGTGGTTCGTGTTTGAAACGCTTGCAAAAAGCTGGAGGCCATTCACTGCCAAGCATTACGATCTTGCCCGCAAAATCTGCAACTACTGGACAAATTTTGCCAAAACGGGCAACCCCAACGGCATCGATACCGACGGCAGACCGCAGCCCGAATGGAAGCCATACACCCTAGACAACCCTTATGAGATTTACTTCGGCGACACCATCCGCATGCGCGATGAGCAGGATCCGGTGATGAAGTTTCTTGTACAGTACAGCCTTGACTGGCACAAGGAGCATCCGTACAAGTCTAAATAACAATCAAAAAAGCCTGCGAAAGCAGGCTTTTTTCTATTACAACCGGTGAGGGACATAGTATACAGAGGTGTGTAGTGTATCATATAGTATGAATTAATATATCATCTTACAATATATTACACAGTATTTAGATTATTTAGCCTGCTCTGTTCATATTTTTGCACAAAACTGATATACTGGTATCAGATCTAAGCGGAACAGAGTATCCGCAAATTATGAAAGGAGCACATTCATGAATATCCCTGAAAAATTTCTGAAAAACCAGGTATTTGATTCCAGCGTTATCGGTTTCAACCGCCAGCTGGTTCCCCAGTTTGGCCCATCCACGGGCGTACATACCAACAAGGAGATCGGCACAGAGGTTCTTCCTGACGGCAGTGTTAATGTAAAATTCTACGGTCCCGAGGCTAATGAGGTCGTCGCAGGCTATCCCGATGAATGGGTAAAGCTTGTGAAGGACGAAAACGGCATGTGGAGAGGCAACGTCAAGTATGACGAGCCCGGCCAGAAACAGCTTATCTTTAAGGTGGACGGTGTCCGCGTTATTAACCCCCTGGCTCCCGTAGGCTTCGGCTGGGGCTATCCCATCAACTACATCGAGATCCCCGATGTTAATCAGGACTTCCTGCTTATCCGCGATGACATCCCTCACGGCACAGTTTCCATGGAATACTTCTATTCCAAAGTAACAGGCGAAAACGAGTGCTGTTATGTCTACACACCTCCCAAATACCGTGACGATGTTACCAAAGATTATCCCGTTCTTTACCTGCAGCATGGCGGCGGCGAGAACGAGGGCTGCTGGACACATCTTGGCAAAACCAATGTTGTCATGGACAACCTGCTTGCCGACGGCAAGGCCGTTCCCTTCATCATCGTGATGAACAATGTAATGATGCAGGTCAACACAGACGGCAATCCCCATGAGGATATAAACCAATATAATGATATGGTCATCAATGACTGCATTCCTTTCATCGAGAAAAATTACCGCGTACGCCCCGGCAAGAGGAACCGTGCAATCGCTGGTCTTTCGATGGGTTCGCTGCTGAGCGGCCGTATGATTATGGAGCATTACGATCTGTTCGGTGCAGCCGGCCTGTTCACCGGTTATACCTATCCTGTTATGCCCGGACGTCCCGCGACACCGATGCCTTACCTCAGCGTTCTGGAGGATGCCAAGACCTTCAACCGCGAGGTTCATCCCTTCTTCGGCGCCATAGGCGACCACGAAGTATCCCTGCCCCTGTTTGAGAAAGAGCGCGAGTATTGCAAGGAAAAGGGTATCAACTATATCCAGAAGATTTATCCCGGCTACCATGAGTGGCGTGTATGGAGAGCAGCCTCCCACGATTTCTATCAGCTGCTGTTCAGAGACTAGCAAGAACTATTCCGCAAGGCGTGGTTACAACAAACCACGCCTTGTATATTAAAAGGAGCATTTATGAAAAAAGAAATCCAATACAACCAGGCGCTGAACTCGCATCTTCTGAATTTCGAACAGATCCAAAAGGGGATGAGTATGCCCACATCCCAAAGCCCCATTGATCCCGCTGCGGGTTCCAAAATCATCCTGCCCTCCCCGGGGTTCAGCGGAAGCGGAGTGCCCTTTGAAAACGTTTCCGCATGCCGTATTCTGGACGACGGCAAAGCCGAGCTGAGCTTTTATGCACCCGACGCCAAGCGTGTCGAGGTTGCAGGTACCGGCGGAAGCATGCAGGGCCGCTACGACATGGTTCCCCAGGGCGACGGCTACTGGAAGGTAAAGCTTGAGGACGTACGCGCCGGATTCCATTACTGCGTATTCATAGTCGACGGCGTAAACACATATAACCCCGTTATGCCTTTCGGTTTCGGATGCAGCTATGTAATGAACTACTTTGAAATTCCCGCCGAGGGGGAGGATTTCTACCTGCTGAAAGACGTTCCCCACGGTACTGTCCATATGGAGCTTATGAAGAGCGAGTCCACCGGACGCTACCGCAACCTGTGGGTATACACACCCTACGGTTACGAGACAAGCGGCAGGAAATACCCCGTTCTTCATATTCTGCACGGCGGCGGAGAGAACGAAACCGGATGGTTCTGGCAAGGTAAGCTGAACTACATCGCCGACAACCTTATCGCGGAAGGCAAGTGCGGTGAAATGATCATCGTCGCAAGCAGCTTCGCAGCTCCGAAGGAAACCGGGAACAACGTATTCACAGATACCGGATTCCCCGAGGTTATGTGCAATGAAATAGTTCCCTTTATCGATAAGAAATACCGTACCGTCGCTGACCGCGAGTTCCGCGCAATGGCGGGTCTGTCCGCAGGCGGCGGAATGTCACGCCAGATAGCTCACGGTCATCCCGAGTGCTTCGCGAATCTCGGCCAGTTCAGCTGCGGCGGCGGATTTGCTGTCGCCGGTCATACTAAGACCCCCGGTGGATTTATGCTTCTGCCGAACAACACTCTGCAGGCCGGTGAGGGCCCGCATTACGACGAGCTGTTCGCCAGCCCGGAGCATTACAACAGCACTATGAAGGTCACATTCATCACATGCGGTACTGACGACCCGCGCCACAAATACACCCAGCCCCAGGTAAAGGAGCTTGTGGATCAGGGATACAATTTCGAGTATGCCTGCTATCCCGGCTACCACGAGTGGGATGTATGGCGCTACAGCGCACGCGATTATATGATGAGACTGTTTAAATAATTGAAATAAAAAAGGTCCCCCCATCGGGGGACTTTTTTTATTTCCTTGCATGGCAAATAGATGGGGAAAATACTGTAAATGTGTACGCGGTGGGGAAACATATGTACGTAAAACGTTGACAAACAGCGGCGTGAATGATAGCATAAAAAAGATATTTTTATGCATTAACGCTTTAGCGTATTTGCGTAATATAAATGATTCGGAGGAAAGAAAAATGAGTGACCTTAGCCAGCAAATCTTGGCGAGCGCTCAGGCACTGGCGGCCGAAATGGCCGAATGGAGGCACACCCTTCACCAGCATCCCGAGTTGGGCTTTGACCTGCCCTTTACCACAAATTTTGTGGAAACCAAACTGAAGGAGTTCGGGTACTCCCCGGAAAAATGCGGTAAGGCCGGTTTCACTGTTCTTGCCGGTAGACCGAGCGGCAAGGTGTTACTTCTCCGCGCCGACATGGACGCTCTTCCCGTAAACGAAGAGACCGACGTGCCCTTCAAATCCCTTACCCCCAATCAGATGCACGCTTGCGGCCACGATATGCATACCTCAATGCTACTTGGCGCGGCAAAAATACTTAAAGAGAACGAAAACCTTCTCGAAGGTCAGGTAAAGCTGATGTTCCAACCCGCGGAGGAAATCTGCGCCGGTGCGCGGGACATGGTCGATGCAGGTGTTCTCGAAAATCCGCATGTTGACGCCGGGTGTATGATCCACGTCGCTACCGGTATGCCGATGCCTGTTGGCACCCTGATTGTAATGCCCGGGGGAATGGGGCCCAGCGCATCCACCGAATTCGTTATCACAGTAAACGGCAAGGGCGGCCATGGAGCCATGCCACATAGTTCGATAGACCCAATCAACGCCCTTTGTCACATTCACACCGCTATCCAGGAAATCAACGCCCGTGAGAATGACCCTTTTAAATATCTCGTTATAACTGTCGGTCAGATTCACGCTGGCGGCGCGCCCAACGTAATTCCCGATACCGGCTTCATGAGCGGCACAATCCGCAGCAACGACAACGAAATTCAGGAAATGGCCAGGAAGCGTATTACGGAAATCTCCGAGGGTATCGCGGCAACTTTCAGATGCACCGCTTCTGTAGAATTCCCGAAATCCATCCCTGCGATGATTGCCGACCCAGCAATTTCCGGACCTGTTCTCGATTACATGAAGGAGCTTCTGGGCCCCGCCGCAATGACAGTTCCTCAGGGATTGAACGGAGGCGGAAGCGAAGACTTCGCCGAAGTCGGCATAAGAATTCCCGTATCCGGAATGTTCCTCGGCGCCGGCAGCTCCAAAGAGGGCGCATCCTATCCTCAGCATCATCCAAAGGCCGTATTCAGCGACAAGGTACTGCCGGAAGGCGCCGCGACCCATGTATACCTGGCCATAAGATGGCTTCAGGACAATAAATGAGCATTATTAAAATATTAATAAATGAGGTAACACTATTATGACCGGTGAAGTATTAGCCAAAAGCCCTATACTGTTTATACTTATAGCAGTGGGTCTTGCAGCTGTCGTGATGTTCGCGTTTGTCTGCTTTAAAAAAGCAAAAAAATGCTGCATCGAGCTCGGGATTTCCGAGGGCGATGTCAACAATGTTGTAAAGTCCACCATTACCGCATCCTTGGTCCCCAGTATCGCCATTCTCCTCGGATTCCTGATTTTGGCGTCGACCATGGGTTCCGCATGGCCATGGTGGAGGCTTTCCATTATAGGATCCCTATCCTATGAGACCATGGCTGCCCAGTACACCGTCGACGGCATGGGACTCAGCCTCAGCACCCTGCTTTCCAGCCCCGCCGCCAAATTCGCCGGTGTTATGATTGTAATGACAATCGGCGTCTGCACCGGCCCCCTCATCATCGGATTTGTCGCAGAGAAATATTCCAACGGTATCATGAAGGCAAAATCCAATGTAAACGGATTCGGATCGATCGTAGCCGGCGTTTTCCAGCTTGCCCTATTCGCCGTTTACATCCCAATAATGATATTCACAAACATCCCCTACGCTATAGCTATGGGCTCCAGTCTGTTGTGCGCGATACTTCTCAGCCTGCTGAGCAAAAAGGTCCCGGCCATCGGAAATTTCATAATGGCCATTTGCATGATTGTTGGTATGGCCTGCGGTACAATCGCCGGCAACCTGCTGGCTTAAGGAAAGGTAGATAATATAATGAGTAAAAAGAATAAACCCGTATCCAATTTTACAGTTGATCCTTTCATCAAATGGGCTCACAAATCCGGACGTATCTTTATATTTTGCTTCACCGCCTACACCTTTCTTGTTCCGCTTACCATGTTCATCATTTACGGCGTATGGCCCAAGTTCACGGACATCCTTCCAGGATTGATTGCCATCTTTACGATGATGATCCCTGTTACTATCGCGGAGGTCGGCACATACACTCCGCTTCTTGGTTCCTCTTCATATCTGACGTTCATCACAGGCAACCTGATGAACCTGAAAATTCCCTGCGCCCTAAACGCGCAGAAGGTTGCAGGCGTTGACGCCAACACCACCGAGGGCGACGCTATCTCCCTCATCAGCACATGCGTAAGCTCCATCGTTACAACTCTTGTTTTGGTAATCGGCCTTTTGCTTATCGTCCCTCTTAAGGGATTCCTGCAGAACCCCGCCGTCAGTGCCGCAAGCGGATATCTGCTTCCCGCTCTGTTCGGCTGCCTGATGCTCGGCTTCCTTGGAAGCACCGGCAAGACCAAGATTAAGAATAAGATGCTTGTAGCGGTTCTTCCCGCAATTCTGGCTGCCGTTCTGACAATAATCGGTTTCCTGAATGCCGGTACAGCCGGCATAGCACTCGTGATTGTAATCCCGATGTGCATCGGTATTGCATACCTGCTTTGGAAGAAGGGCGTTGTCAAAGTTGTCAACGCTGACGGAAGTGATATTATTGTAAAAGAAGACGCTCCCGAGGTCACTCCTGCGGAATAACAGTAAAATTTGCCTTCGGCATGTAAATACAAACGGCTTCTTCTGTTGAAGGAGCCGTTTTATTTTGAGATTGCCATTTGCGGGATTATCTTATATAATTAGGTTGTCTATACAAGTTTAGCAACTCTTGTTTAATATTCAAATAATTAAAAATATCGGAGGATACATAATGAAAAAGCTTACCGTTAAAAAGGGCATCGAATGCATGGCCTGTCTTGGCTGTGTGAATGCCTGCTCCCTTACGTATGCCAAAGAGATGAATCCCCTGAAAGCATATATCCAGATTACCGAGAAGGACGGCAAGGTAAAGCCCGTTGTCTGCATACAGTGCGGTAAGTGCGCCTCCGTCTGCGAGCAGGGCGCTATTACTCAGAACGCCAAAGGCACATACATGATCAACAAAAAGCTCTGTATAGGCTGCGGCAAATGCGCCGAGGTGTGCCCGCTTAAGGTTATCGTTATCAATGACGGCAAAGCCGGAAAGTGTATCGCCTGCGGCATCTGCGCCAAGAACTGCCCGATGGAGATGCTTGAGGTTGTAGAGCAGTAAGTTACCTATCATCCGAATGTATTCATATAAAGGTCTGCTATGTGAAGCAGGCCTTTTTTGTTTGACTGGATAACTGATTTAATCTATATTTATTATAAAGAATATATATTAAAAGAAGGAGAACATAATTATGGGTTTACTGCGTTTCAACTACAGAAGTCAGGCCTGCGGTTTCTGGCTTGATATCGTCGTAGCTGTTCCTACAAGCAACCTGAGCTATTACGACATGGCAGAGGGCACACGCCACAACGATCGTATCGCCCCGGGTGCCAAGCTTCCCTTCGTTTACAAGCCCGGCATGAAGTTCCAGACCGTTTATCTTATCCACGGCGGCGGAGATGAGTGCACGCTGCCCTACCGCTATATGAATATTGAGCGCTATGCCGATGAGAACAACGTAATGCTCGTCACCCCCAGCATCCCTAACAGCTTCGGCGTAAATACCAACTACGGCGTCGATTACCAGACATTCCTGGCAGAGGAGCTTCCTCTCGTTATCCAGAGCCTGTTCCCGAGTGCGCCGGGCCGCGAGAACAACTTTATCACCGGTTTCGCGATGGGCGGCAACGTTGCCCTGGGCACCGGACTTATGCATCCCGAAATGTTCTCGGTCGTCGCGGACGTGTCAGGCGGTATCGGTCTGACGGTCAACACCGAAAAGTTCGCGGCGGAGCTTGACAACCCCGAGCGCGCCAAATTCCCGCTTGTAAAGTCTACATTCGGAAGCGGCTCAGATCTTCCCGGAAGTATTCACGATATGGGCAAGATTGCCCGCGAGAACATCGGGAAGGGCTTACAGAACCCGAAGTACCTCTTTGTATGGGGAAGCGAGGAAGGCGCCATAGGCAAGCGCGTTGAGGCCGATGCCAAAGCAATGAAGGAAATGGGATATGACGTGGAGGCTACCTGCTATGAGGGGTACAACCACTTCTATCCGTTGTGGGATATGTATTACCAGAAGCTCCTGGGCGAGATCCTCCCGCTCAGGCGCGAGCCGATTTTCCCGGAGAACTAAAATAAAAAGGCAGTTGCATGCGAAGCAGGCAGCTGCCTTTCCTATTTATAGTCTCCAGGCAATCCCACAGGGTACTGTTTATTTGACGTATAACGTGATATAATACTACGCACAGTATATTCGACAATTGGCGAAAAGATTATTCAAGCGTTGAGGTAATAAAATGGATCTTTTCAGCATTATTATTGGAATAACGGCGGCAGTCGTTGCCGTCGCCTCTCTTATCCGTGAGGAAGACCTTCGAAGGCAGCTCCGCGAAGCGAACAGACGCCTTGCCGGTCTTCAGCAGGAATTCGACGACCTGCCCGAGGAAGAATACTACGATCTGGTCGATATGGATTCCGATGAGGACGAAGTGGAGGAAACTGAGGAAGCTGAGGAAGCTGAGGAAGCTGAGGAAGCATCCTTAGAAAACACTGTTGACCCCGACGAAGGCCTCGAGGAGTTCGACAATAATTTCGAGACCCGGGTCGCGCGGATACAGCACAAGAAGGCGGATTATCTTATAAACCACCTCCGTCTCGATTTTGACACCGAAAGTTTATTCATTCCCGAAGACGAAGAAGGCCCCGATCAGATTCCCATTAACATCTCTGCCGAACCCGAACCCGAAGAGGAAGAGGAACAGGCTTTATACGGCGAGCAATTTAAAGGAAAAGACAATGACGGGCTTAGCACCGGAATAAACCACCGAAGCGTTGTCCGCAATATGACTCTGAAGGGTGCGCCATTCGTGATGGACGAATGCATATTCTCGGGATTCCGCGGTTTCAACATAGCAAAAATGACCTTCAGAAATATCACAAAGAAAGTTATTATCTCGCTTACACTCGACATCCTGTGCGACGATCCCTACGATAACACTGTTGCGGCTGTTGAGAATTTCGAGTACAAAGATCTTACCGTCAAACCGGGCACTCAGTTCGGTTACGGTACCACGATAAACCTTCCCGATCGGACCGTCGGCATCACACCCGCGGTAAAAAATATCCGGTTCAGCGACGGCTCATCCTGGGAAACAGATGACACCAACTGGTTCCCCGGCAGCAATGTATAACAATAGGTAAAAATACAATGAGTACAGACAACATCATCACCGACGAAGGAATTCCCAGTCCTGACAGGTCGGCGAACACCGAGCCCATGTTTATCGAGAGCGCGGGTCTCGCGGGATTTCCTTTCAATAAAATCAAAGCTGAGGCTGCGGCGTATTCCTGCACCGGCAAGCCCAGGATAGTCCTCAACGATGAGCGTATAATTTGCTACAATATTTCCGACAGCCTCGATATTTTCCCTCACCTTACGCTTGACAGCGCTTTCAGAATTCTTTTGTACGTATCAATAGGCGGCGACGGATTATTCTGCACCGTCTGCGCGATGCAGAAAGGCTTCGACCCCGAACCTCTTAATATCGTCCCTGCAGGTCAGGCAATAAGCTGGAATCATCCGCTCCTGGGCGTCAACCCGTTGGAGGTCGTGTTGCGCGACGGCACGCCTGAAAGCTTTATGGAGGGAATTATGTACCGCGATTTCCTCGAGAATATGACAGAATCCATAGGCCTCGGCACATTTGAGAATGAAATTCTTACGGCGGTTCCTGCGGAATACGAAAAATACAAGAGCGGATTCGACATTAAAATAAACAACTGGACGCCCAAAATTGTCTGGAATACGGTATCTCTGTGGCGCCACAGAGCGGCGGGCACCGTATACGGACGTCCGCGCGAGACCATAACTATGGAGACTAACCGCTACGATTCGCTGCGTTACTACAACGAGGTTATGGCTATGCTTAAACGCGGCCGCACCGGACCGTACCCCAACACCACGGTAAGCGTAATTCCCAATCCCAATCTCGACCGTTCGCTTGTGAACTACATCAGCAGCATGGTCGTGATGGAAAAGAAATAGTTAATAACGTTTTGATTATTGATAAATATAGACAAAATTTTTAAAGAAAGCACATAGTATTATGTGCTTTCTTTAAATTTTAGGGGAATTTAATGTTAATTATTAACAATTTAGTCTCATCATGGTAAAATGATATGGATTAAAATGCGTTTAGTATGTTCACTAAACTGAATGATTAAGTTTAATAACCTCAAAGGAGTATAGTATATATGGAGCTTCAGTTACAGGACCTAATATCCTCCATCAAAAAGGACGGCGTGGACGCCGCCAACACCGAGGCTGCAAGAATTGTTGCAGACGCTAAGGTTCAGGCCGAAAAGATTATCGCCGACGCCAGAATGCATGCAGGCGTTATCGTGGAGGACGCGGAGAATGAGGCGGACCGCCTCGAAGCCACCGCCCGTATCAGCGCCGAACAGGCGCGCCGCGATGCCGCACTGGCATTTTCAAAGCAGATTGAGGATAAGTACAAATCCCTGCTGAGCAGCGCCGTATCCAAATCCGTGAACGACAAATCTTTGGTGAGTCTGATCCGCGCTTTACTTGCTAATGAGGAAGTCTCGGGATACACAGCCGAGTTAGCGGAGGTTACCGACGGACTGAAGGCCGCCCTGGCCGATGAAATCAAATCCGGTCTTGAAATCCGCGCCTCCAAGGGAGTGCGCGGTTTCCGTCTGTCCGCCAACGACGGTTCCGGATATTTCGACTGCACCGCTGATGAGCTTGTGTCCATGCTGATGCCCTTCCTCAACGGTCTTGATATCTAAATCAAAGGAGGACTGGATTTGACTTCCTACTATTATCTGATATCCTCGCTCCCAAGCCTCAGTACCGGCCGCCCCGCCCCTTTCGATTATGACGGATTCCTGAAAGCATGCCGGTTCGCTGTCAGCGACAGGCTGTTCGAAAAGCTTGAATCCCTTACCCCGGAAAGCGAAGGCGTTCACTTTATGAAGGAGTGGCACGCGTTTTACGGCAGGCTTATCAGCCGTATAAACTACCTGCGCCGTGTAAAGCTGGGCAAGCCGGCCGAGCCCGTAAACGTGGATGTCGAGATCGCCCGTCTTGCAGACAAGGCTATGAATGCCGGCGACCCGCTTACCGCGGAAAAGTCGCTTCTGGACGCTCAGTTCGCCCTGGTTGACCGGCTTACGAACAACCATTATTTCGACGAGTATGTGCTGTTCGGCTACGCGCTGAAGCTTCTGCTTCTGGAGCGCGCCAACGCCTTCGAGACCGAAAAGGGCGAGACAGAGTTCCGCCGCATGTTCGGCGTGATACAGTCACGTATTTTGGAAATATAACCATTTGAAGGGATTTGTAATATGACGACAACAAAAGGATATGTAACCGCCGTAAACGGCAACCTGGTGTCTGTCCGGTTCGAAGGATCCGTAAAAAAGAACGAGGTCGGATATATCGTGCTTGAAGACACCCGTTTAAAGGGTGAGGTTATCCGTGTCGATGCGGGCGGCAAAGTCAGTATGCAGATTTACGAGATGACCAACGGAATTAAGGTCGGAGATCTTGTTGAATTTACAGGCGAATTGATTAGTGTAGAGCTCGGCCCGGGCCTTCTGACACAGATATTCGACGGACTTCAGAACCCTTTGCCCGAGCTGGCGGATCAGTACGGATTTTTCCTGCAGCGCGGCGTTTACCTTGACCCCATCCCCGACAAATCGTGGGATTTTACACCGATTGCGAAAACCGGCGATACAGTTTACGCGGGCGACTACATCGGAAGCGTTCCCGAGGGCCTGTTCACTCACTATATAATGGTTCCTTTCGAATGCGAGGGTGCCTTTACCGTTAAAAGTGTTGTTTCCGCGGGAACATACAATGTACATGACACCGTAGCTGTTATCACAGGCCCGAACGGCGCCGACCGTGAGCTTACAATGATATTTTCATGGCCTGTAAAGCAGGCCGTTAAATGCTATTCCAAGCGCCTCCGCCCCGATACGCCGCTTATCACTGGTATCCGCTGCATCGACACATTCCTGCCGGTATCCAAGGGCGGTACGTTTTGCTCTCCGGGACCCTTCGGCGCCGGCAAGACGGTTCTGCAGCACATGGAGGCCAAGAACGCCGACGTTGACATCGTTATCGTGGCAGCCTGCGGTGAGCGCGCGGGCGAGGTTGTCGAAGTACTGAAGGAATTTCCCGAGCTTACCGACCCCCGTACCGGACGTTCCCTCATGGAACGTACAATCATTATCTGCAATACCTCCTCGATGCCTGTCGCCGCCCGTGAGGCTTCGGTTTATACGGCGATATCGATGGCCGAGTATTACCGCCAGATGGGGCTTGATGTTCTGCTCCTGGCCGACAGTACAAGCCGTTGGGCTCAGGCTATGCGTGAGATGAGCGGCCGTCTGGAGGAAATCCCCGGAGAGGAAGCTTTCCCGGCATACCTTGAATCCACAATCGCAGGCTTTTACGAGCGCGCAGGCCGCGTTCGGCTTAATAACGGAACGATCGCTTCTGTAACGGTAGGAGGAGCGGTATCGCCTGCCGGAGGCAACTTCGACGAGCCGGTTACACAGGCTACATTGAAGGTTGTTGGCGCGTTCCACGGACTTTCCCGTGAGCGAAGCGACGCCCGAAAATACCCGAGTATCCACCCCGTGGAGTCCTGGAGCAAGTACAAAGGTATCGTGGACATGGACAAGGTCGAAAATGCCCGCAACATTCTCCGCCGCAGCATAGAAATCAATCAGATGATGATGGTTGTCGGCGAGGAAGGTACCTCGTCAGAGGATTATATAACATACCAGAAGGGCGAGCTGCTTGACGCCGTTTATCTGCAGCAGAACTCCTTTGATCCGGTGGATGCCTCCTGCAGCCCCGAGCGCCAGGAGCACGAATTCACCTTATTGTACGACATACTTACCCGCACCTACGATATTTCCGAAAAACGGGAAATCCGCGCCTTCTTTAACCAGCTCCGCCAGTTCCTTCTCGACTGGCACGGCGACATCTGGGGCAGCGCCGATTACGAAACATCGGAGCATCGCATCAGGGATTACTACACAGAACGCGTAAAGGAGGCCTGAAGGAATGCAGAAGGTATACACTAAAATTGAAACAATTGTAGGCAACGTTGTTTCCGTACACGCCGAGGGCGTCCGCAACGGCGACCTTGCGATGGTAGGACGAAGCTATGCGAATGTTATCCGTCTTGAGGGCGACCTTGTATCGCTTCAGGTATTCGCTGGAGCCCAGGGTGTATCCACGACCGACCCCGTTAGATTTTTGAACCGGCCCATGATGGTATCCTTTGGCGATGAGCTGCTGGGCCGTGTCTTCACCGGAAGCGGCGTGCCCCGCGATAACGGGCCCGAGCTTTCCGATAATATGATTGCGATAGGCGGACCTTCCGTCAACCCGGCAAAGCGAATCGTCCCCAAAAACATGATACGCACCGGAATACCCATGATAGACGTGTTCAACACTCTGGTTGAAAGCCAGAAACTCCCCATTTTCAGCGTTTCAGGCGAGCCTTACAACGAGCTTTTGGCCCGAATCGCCATGCAGGCTGTGGTCGACATTATCGTAATCGGCGGAATGGGTCTGAAATACGACGACTATCTGTTCTTCCGCGACGCCATTGACAAAGGCGGCGCCATGGGACGTACCGTAATGTACATCCACACCGCGTCCGACCCGATAGTCGAATGCACACTGGTGCCCGATATGGCCCTTGCTGTTGCGGAACAGTTCGCACTGCAGGGCAAGCGTGTTCTTGCTCTCCTGACCGACATGACCAACTACGCCGACGCGCAGAAGGAAATGGCCATTACCATGGAACAGGTGCCCAGCAACCGCGGTTACCCCGGCGATCTGTACAGCGTTCTGGCCTCCCGCTATGAAAAGGCCGTCGACTTCGAAGGCGCAGGTTCTCTTACGATCCTTGCGGTTACCACAATGCCCGGCGACGACGTTACCCACCCGGTACCCGACAACACCGGATACATCACCGAAGGACAGTTCTATCTCCGCGGCGGGCGCATCGAACCGTTCGGAAGCCTGTCCCGTCTGAAACAAAACGTAAACGGCGAAACGCGAGACGACCACCGTTCTCTTATGGACGGAATGATACGTCTTTACAGCAGCTACCAGGAATCCAAAGAAAAGAAGTCAATGGGCTTCCTGATGACCGAATGGGACGAAAAACTTATGAAATACGGCGGGCTTTTCGAGACAAAGCTTATGAGCCTCGACGTCGACATTCCTCTGGAGGAGGCTCTTGACCTGGGCTGGCAAATTCTCGCCGACTGCTTCGAACCCAACGAGACAGGTCTGAAAACCGACCTGATCAAAGAATACTGGCCCGGCTACAGCGCCGCGGCGGAATAGGGGGTAGAGAATGGCGTCTGTCAAACTGACAAAGAACGAGCTTAAGATCCAGAAAGACCGTCTTCAACAGTTTGAGCGTTATCTGCCCACACTTCAGCTTAAACAGCAGCAGCTTCAGACGGTTATGATGCAGCTTGACGCCCAGGCGCAGGCTCTTGAAAAGCGCCGGGAGCGCTCCATATCCGGACTGAATCACTGGATCGCGGTGTATTCCGAAAATACTGCCTTTACGGAAGATAAACGGCTTGAAAATCTTGTGGTGCCGGATACGGTGGAATGCACAGAGGATAACATCGCCGGCGTTACCGTGCCGGTGTTCCGGGAGCTTACATTCCGGAATATCGACTACGAGCCGGAGAATTACCCGCTTTGGGTAGACACCGGAATCGAAAAGCTGAAGGATATCGCCGAAATAGACGCGAGGCTTAAGGTACTTTCCATAAGTCGCCAGCGTCTTGGGGACGAACTTAGAACCACGTCCCAGCGCGTAAATCTGTTTGAAAAGGTCAAAATACCCGAAGCACATGAAAACATCCGTGTGATAGGCATCTATCTTGGCGACCAGCAGACCTCCGCGGTCGTCCGGGGAAAGATAGCGAAGAAAAAGCTGCAGGTACACTCATGATAGAGAAAATGAAAATCGTTCATATCGTGGCAGCCTCGGCTAACAGAAATGAATTACTGGACGACCTCAGAAATCTGGGAATCCTGCACCCTGCGGAAAAGGGCCCCGCGGACCCGGCGGGGGCAGCGGAATTCGACCGGCTCAGCCGTTCGCGGGTTGTGCTTTCGGAATATCCGGGCGCCGGCACCGACAGGACAGTCATGGACGGCGAACAGTTTCTTGTAATGGACAATAGTGTCCGGGCTGCAATGAACCGGCGTGCGGATCTGGTGGCGCAGCGCGACACCGCGGCGATGGCCGCCGATAAAATCGCCGCGTGGGGCAACTTTGAGCCGGCCCTATTTCAAAAAGTGAAAGAATCCGGTTACGACATCCGTATCTACCGCATGGGAAAAGGGGAGTACGCCCAAATGAAGGCCGACCCCGACGTGAAGTTCGTAACCCTGGCCCCGGTTGAAAAGATGTACACCGTGGCCACTGTAGGCGCTCCGACCGACACCCATGGCGGTATGGAGTTCGAGATCCCCGAAAAAGGCCTCGACCAGCTTCGCAGAGAGGTCGGGCAGGCCCAAAAGGGCATCGAGGATTGCGACCGTATCCTTGAGAATGCCGCAAGTCATCTCGCAAGCTACGACGCCGCTCTGGTACGTGTGCAAAACGGCATAGTATACAGCGGTGTGAACAGCGCCTTGGGCGAGGACAGCGGTCTTGTATGGCTTTCGGGTTATCTTCCCGCCGACGACGCGGACAAATTTCGCGAGGCAGCAAAGGAAAACGGATGGGCCTACGCGATGGACGACCCCGCCGAAGAAGACGAGGCGGTCCCGACCAAGATCCGCTACAGTAAAGTAACGGCCCTGATGAAACCTCTTTTCGACATCCTCGGCACAATACCGGGCTACAGGGAATACGATATTTCTTTCTGGTTCCTTTGCTTCTTTGCTTTGTTTTTCGCCATAATCATTGGAGACGCGGGCTACGGTCTTATCTTCCTTATAGGCGCGGCCGCCATAAATATTAAAACAAAGAAATGCGGCGACGCACTTGCCCTTCTGTATGTACTTTCGGGTGCGACGCTTGTGTGGGGCGCAGTTACCGGCGCCTGGTTCGGCCTAGAGGGTGCGATGAATATCCCGTTCCTGAAAGCTCTCGTTGTACCCGGGTTCGCCAACTATCCGCAGTACTTTAACGTCGAAACCGTGGTACAGCAGAACAACATCATGAAATTCTGCTTCCTCATAGGCACAATCCAGCTTTCGCTGGCATGCATCCTCGCGGTACGGCGCAAGATCGCCGAGAAGAACATTTCTCTCGTGGCAGATGTCGCATGGTTCTTATCCATCAACGCCCTTTATTACGTGGTTCTGTTCCTCGTAATCGGCCAGAGCGCCAATCTCGGCCTCGCGGGCGCAATTGTGGGCGCAGGATTTGTAACGGTGCTTGTGTTCGGAAGCCAGGGCCCCGGCGTAAAGTTCGGCGACGGAATCAAATCCGGTCTCGGCAACTTCCTTACCACATTTCTCAATACAGTTTCAGCATTCGGCAATATTATGAGCTATATACGGCTTTTCGCAGTGGGGATGGCCTCTCTGGCTATCGCACAGAGCTTCAATAATATGGCTTCCGGATTCAGCGGACCCCTTGTTATAGTGGGTGCCCTGATTATGATTGTGGGTCATACGCTTAATATAGTAATGGGCTTTCTGTCTGTAGTGGTTCATGGTGTTCGCCTGAACCTTCTGGAATTCTCCGGACAGCTTGGCATGGAATGGTCCGGGAGTGCGTACGAGCCCTTCAAAAATCAAGATAAATAATAATTTTATAGGAGATATTTATTATGTTAATGCAAGCAATCGCTATGTCCGCTGCATTGGGTCTGTCCGCTCTGGGCTCCGGTTTCGGTGCTTATTTTGCCAGTATGTCATCCGTCGGTGCATGGAAAAAATGCTATGCCGCCGGCAAGCCCGCGCCCTTCATCATGGTTGCATTCTCAGGCGCCCCGCTTACACAGACCATCTACGGCTTCCTTTTAATGAACTTCATTCGCAGCGCCCTTGACGGCGGCACGGACTCCACTCTGGGTCTGTTTACCGGTCTGTTCGGAGGCCTTGTAATCGGACTTTCCGCCTTCTTCCAAGGACGCGTTGCCGCAGCCGCAGCCGACGCTCTGGGCGAGACAGGCAAAGGCACCGCCAACTATTTCATCGTTATCGGTATTATCGAAACCGTCGCCCTGTTTACTCTGGTATTCTGCCTCCTTCTCTTACAGTAAGAAAAGGCTTCCCCTAAATTTATAACCGATTCGTTTTAAGCGAAACAAAGAGACCAGCCACAACTAAGCGTAATGCTTAGTACGGGCTGGTCTTTTTATATAATAAACAAAATTTAAGGATTTAATCTGTAATATTTGTGGAATATTATGCATTATGATTGCTATATAGTTATTTATATCGTATTATTTCAGTGTATACCCATTTTTATGAATCGCATTATTTTTATAGTTGCCCATTTGTTATAAGCTGGACTTTAAGTTGAAACAGTATGCAATGAAGGGGATGAAAATGATGGCTTCAGTGTTTAATGGATTAATAATAAACCATATCCTGAGCAGTATACTGATTTGGATTATCGCTGTTATATGTATACTTTTAATAACGCTGCGTATAGCACGCTGGTTAAAAATGAAAAAAACATTACGCAGCTACTATGTGCAGAGCTTCGACACTCCAATGTTAACGCTTGAAGCATGTGAAGAAGAACTCATAGCTCTTGCTGAGCATCATAAACATACCCAAAATATAGACTGCCGCTATTTACTTAATAATATTACGCATACGAACCATATGCATTTAAAAAATATCCGCCGTCTACTCTCAAATGCTTCACCGGATATTGTTGCTCTGATTCCTGCTGCAAGTTGGCTGCTCGGCAATTATTACGATCTTTATTTAAGAATTAAAACGATTCAGAGTGAAATTCCGAAAAAATTAGTAGTACCCGTATTGCTTGATGGCAAAGATAAGGGAGTACCGCGTATTTGTGTCATTAGCTGTGAGCTTATCCAAAAGTTAGGAGCACGGTTATCGGAAGAAAACATTATATCAATGCTTAGGGCATACCAATCGGTAACACCGCTGACCTCCTCGGAAATCTGGATGCTGCGGCAGGCTCTAAACCTGCGTTTGGTAGAAAATATAGTGTTTACGGCAAAGGACATATTTCAAACTATCAATGCAAAGCAAGCGGCACATGACTTTGTCAATTTGAGATTGCCTGGAATATCAAGTACCTGCGATATTAAACAGGTGCTCAACATGTCTGAACAAAAAGAGTATATCAACAATGTTACTTTTTGTTCACACGTGATTTATAAACTGAATAATGTATCTCTGGATGAAGCATTGATCAATAAGTGGGCGTCTTCGGTATGCAGTTCACTGCATGAAAACCCAACCTCAGAAATAATTATAAATGAGGAACGCAGCTTTGAAACTCATCTTGAGTTTACTACCCGTACACTCTTTACCGGTCTGAGATTAATCAAAAGTTTTGATTATACGGACTTGTTTGAGGCGGTTTCTCCAATAGAGAAAATACTCAGATGCGATCCTGCAGGCGTTTACCTTAAGATGGACTATAAAACACGGGACATGTACAGAACAGCTCTGGAGAAAATTGCGCTTCGCTTCAGACTTACCCAGTGGGAGCTTGCCGAAAAGGTTGTCGGTCTGGCATCTGCCCCGCCAAATCAGGATCTGTTAAATTCAGATCATATCGGTACATATTTGATAGGTAAAGGACGTCGGCACTTAATATCAGCGCTAAAAGGACGAAAAAAAACTGTTAATAAAAAAATCAATAAAGACCATAGTAAGACTTTTATATATTTTACTTTGATTTCAGCTGTTTTCATGCTGTTTGAATATCATCTTCTTCTTTGCCTGACAGATACCGGGCACTCCGTTTTCAGCGGGGAAATTATACTAACCTTCATAATATCTGTTCCACTGATCTTGGGAATAGCTCTCGAGCTGATTAACTTCATTTTTACTACTCTTCTTACTCCCAAAGCCCTGCCGAGCCTTGATTTTATAAACGGAGTGCCGGATGAATTCAGAACACTGGTCGTATTGCCTGTTCTTTTGGGAAGTCCGGAACAGGCCGTAGAATATGTATTGCGAATCGAAAAACATTTTCTGGCAAACTCTCAAAGTAATTTGTTCTTTGCCTTGCTTGGCGATTTCACAGATGCTGCTGAACGAGATATGCCGGGGGACAATGAAATTGTCAGGGCGGCTACGGAAGCCGTCAATATGCTCAACAATAAACACTCTCCTGATTCGCCCCGGTTTTCGCTTCTGATACGTTGCAGGATATGGAATAGCAGTGAAGGCTGCTGGATGGGTTGGGAACGTAAAAGGGGAAAGCTTGAAGAACTGAATGCGCTCTTGTGCGGCGAGACTGACACATCTTATACTGTTTTTGCAGGCAATGTGTCTCTGGCAAACCGTTTCAAGTATGTTATTACTATTGACGGTGATACTGATCTCGTCAGAGAGAGTGCTGCAAAAATGGTCGGCACAGCCGCGCATCCGCTTAACCGGCCGGTTATTGACCCGGAAACAAACAGAATAACTGAGGGTTTTGCTATCATCCAACCAAGGGTTAGCAATCATCTCTCATCAAAGGACAGGAGTTTGTTCTCGCGCGCATTTGCATGTTCTTCCGGAATAGATACATACTCTGTCGTTACCTCCGATGTTTATCATGATGTATGCAGCGAAGGAATATTCGTTGGAAAAGGTCTTTATGACATAGCTGCAGTATATCAGATGCTTAATAAAACATTCCCTGAAAACAGTGTTTTAAGCCATGATTTGATTGAAAGCTGCTATACTCGCTGTGCGTTTCAAAGCGATACTGTTTTACTGGACAATTATCCGTCTTCGACCGAATCATTTATGCGCCGTGAGCACCGTTGGATACGAGGCGACTGGCAGCTTTTACCGTGGCTGTTTAGAAAAACTCCAATAAACCTATTGTCAAAATGGAAGATTGCCGATAATATCCGGCGCAGTGTTTGTGATATTAGTGAGCTGGCCTTCATTTTTGTTTGTGCAGCACTTTTTCCCGAATCTGTATTCCTATGGATCCCGATTGTGCTGTTCAGATATATTCTGAATTTTTCAATCCATATTGTAAAAACAGTTGTAGAAAAAATCATAAACCCGCAGTCAAGAATACTGTTTGTCCCGCTCGGAGCGCTTCTGTTGGTAATCATAATGCGAATGATTCTGTCATTTACTTTGATTCCTTACAGGGCTTGGATTGCTGCGGATGCGATCCTTCGAACGCTCTTCAGGCTCTTGATCAGTCACAACAAACTGCTTCAATGGCAGGCATCGGAAATTGCCGAGAAAACAATAAGCAAGACATTTTCAGGTTATTTGTTTAAAATGATTCCTGCAGAAGTGTTTGGTACAGCTCTGCTTTTTCTTGTCGGATTATCCGCGTTAACCTTCAATGTGAAAATTGCAATGTCACTTATCGCCTTGCTGTGGCTATTGTCTCCGCTTGTTGCATATATTATTAGCAAACCACTCAAATCTGATTACGAACAAAATAAGCTCAGTACTGAAGATGAAATAATGCTGCGCAATCATGCCAGGCGTATTTGGCAATATACAGTCGATTTCGCAACAGAAGATAACAACTGGCTTTGCCCGGATAACTACCAGAGCTATCCGGTAGAGAGGGTTGCGTACAAGACTTCTCCAACAAACATCGGGCTGCAGTTCCTGTCGTTAATGACAGCACGCGATCTCGGATATATCGGTATTGTTGATTTCATTGATAAATGCGAGAGGCTTATATATACAGTTCAAGCTTTGCCAAAGTGGAATGGGCATCTTTACAACTGGTACAATACCAAAACTCTTGAGGTCCTGAACCCTAATTATGTGTCGACGGTTGACAGCGGTAATTTTATAGCTTATGCGATCACATTAAAAAACGGTCTTAATGAGCTCCTTAAAAAGCCGCTGTTTAAAAGTACTGCTCCGCACGGAATTAATGATACCCTGATCCTGGCGGACTGCAAACCCGTTCTTCCGGAATCTATAACCTCAGCAGATGAGTTTTATACGGCTGTCCGCAGGATAAAAGAAAGCATCTCAACGCATGGAGAGGAAACTCGGAAAGAGCGGCGCTGGGTTGATGCTTTGAGTCAAACCTGCGACAGTGTTTTACTCGACGAATATAAGCTGGGGGTTTCATTTAGGCAAAATGATACGCTTTTCTCGACCGCCGCAGCCGGAGTTGGCGCTGCAGGTGAATTATTAAACCGTGTTAACGCGATTATCGGTATAATTGACGAATTGGTAAGGCATGCAAACTTTGCATGCCTTTATGATTTTAAACGGAATCTTCTACATATCGGATATCGGGTCAACGCACAAATGCCGGATGAAAGCTACTATGATTTGGCTGCATCGGAAGCTATCCAAACCAGCTTTATTGCAATAGCTAAAGGGGACATCCCCATCAGTCATTGGAAATATCTCGGACGGCCGCTTACATTGGTGCATGGCATCCCGGCTTTTGTTTCCTGGAGCGGAACAATGTTCGAATATCTGATGCCGACCCTTGTGATGAAGTTCTATAGGGATTCAAGCTTTGCGCAGTCTATATATGCTGCTGTCCGCAATCAGATTGACAACACAAAAAAGTCGAAAACACCTTGGGGCTTGTCCGAATCTCAGTTCTCCTGCTTTGATACGGAATCCAATTATCAATACAAAGCATTCGGCGTTGCAAAGATGAGGATGGAGTCGGGTTTGGATGAGGAGAAGGTCATTTCTCCTTATTCAACATTTCTTGCTTTGCCGTTTGTAATTCAGGAAGCAATTAAAAATCTCCGGCATATGGAAAGGCTGGGCGCAATGGGCAGATACGGCCTCTATGAGGCTATTGACTATAACAGCCCGGACGCAGACTTGCTTAAAGAGTACTCCATTGTCAAAAGCTTTATGGCACATCATCTTGGGATGAGCCTTGCTGCAATAAATAACAGTTTGAATAAGAATCTTCTGCAGAAAAGATTCCACAGCGAACCGCTGATAGCAGCAACTGAGCCTCTTCTGGAGGAAAAAAGAAATAACTTTGTAGTTGCTATCGCCAGTCGGGGATATTTTATCGATATAAAGAAAAATGATCTTGAAGTAGAAAGCTTTGATTGCCGCTATATTAACAGTGCGGGCTTGCTGTATCCCCGTGTCAATTGGCTTTCCAACCGCCATTATTCCATGCTCATTACATCGGACGGCGACGGCTTCAGCGTCTGCAATAACAAGATGCTGTACCGTTGGCGTGCGGATCTGGCAGCAAGCTGCGGAAATTATATATACATAAGAGACACCCGGACAGGAAAGCTGTGGAGCTCCGCTTATAAGCCCACCAACACAGTTCCGGATGAGTATCAGGTTATATTCCAGCAGCATAAGTCCGAGTTCAAACGCCGGGACGGAGACATATCGGCACATACTTCGGTTACTATTTCTGCCTCGGCAGATCTGGAAATAAGAGAATTGAATTTGAGCAATTACGGGGGTGCAGTAAGAGAGCTTGAGACGACAAGTTATTTTGAAGTAGTGATGGACAGCCAGGCAGCAGATATAGCTCATCCGCTGTTCAATAAAATGTTTGGCGAATTTGAATATATTCCCGAAAAATCGCTGCTGATTTATAAACGCCGGTCAGATTCGGATTCTTCGCATAATTACCTTATGCACACAGTCTGCCTAAGCACTCGGGCTGTTCGTGAAACTGAGTTTGAGACAGATAGAAGGTCGTTTCTCGGGCGTAACCGGACAAACGAAAACCCGGCTGCACTTTACGGAAATAAACCGCTCGGAAATACTGCCGGCTTTTCTCTTGATCCGATCATGAGCCTTCGAACTGTTTTTCGTGTACCGCCCAAAGGGTCTGTAACGGTCACATTTATTACTGCTGTCTGCGACTCAAGAGATGAGGCTGTTGCGACATGTGATGCTCTCAAACATCAGACGTATATCGATGATGTTTTTGACCAATTCAGGATTAGCAGCATTTTGGAGTTAAAGTATTTGCGGGTAACCAGCGCAAACGCCAACCAATATATGGAAATGATCAGCCCGCTGTTTTATCCGGCAAAAGAGTTTCGCGGCCCTCAGGAGAGCTTGAGACGTAACTGGAAGGATCAGAGCGCAATGTGGCGTTTTGGTATTTCCGGAGATAACCCTATAATGCTTCTTCGTGTAAGCTCATCAGAAAACCTTCAGTTGATTAAAGATGTACTTAACGCATATGAGTATTTGCGAATAAACAATATTCCGGTGGATCTTGTAATACTCAACGAACAACCGGACGGATATAATCAGGATCTCAATCGGGTTTTGTACGAAATGACCGCAAACCTGCATATTTATGATACCGTAAGTGAGAAGCGAAGCCTTTTCATCCTACAGGCATATCAAATGTCACAGCCTGAAACGGATCTTTTCCTGACAGTAGCTCGGCTTGTTTTTACTGCAGAAAAGGGTTTGCTTTTCAGAGAAGAATGCGCTCAGATCGAAAAGAAGCAAATGCTTATGATGCCTGTACGGCAATTATATCGTTCCGAGACGGTCGCTTCAGTCAAAACTCAGGTTCTGTCTGATTCAACCGGTGAAATGGAATTTTATAACGGATGCGGAGGTTTTGTCAGCGATGGCAAAGAGTACGAAATTATATTAACGCCCACATCGCAGCCTCCGGCGCCGTGGATAAATGTCATTTCTAACGACAGCTTTGGTTTTCTGGTATCCGAAACAGGCTCGGGATATAGCTGGTCCGGCAACAGCCGGGAAAACAAAATCAGCTCATACTCTAATGATCCTGTTATTGATATGCCGTCTGAAGCTCTTTATGTTCGGGACGACGATACAGGAGATATATTTCTGCCATGCTGCCTCGGTGCTGTTGAAAAAGGCGAATATTCGGTGCGGCACGGTTTCGGTTATTCAAAGTTTAAACGCACTGATGACAGCATAGAACAAAATCTTACTGTATTTGTTCCTGTTGATGAGCCTCTTCGAATATGGCATCTGTCTCTGACAAACAGGCAGACAAACGAACGGCATATTTCTGTCACGCTTTACACAGAGCTTGTCCTCGGCGTACACCGTGATACTAATTCACCTTATGTTATGACAGGGTTTGAAGAAAACAGAAACTGCATGACGGCAAAAACTGTTTATAACTTTTACTTCCGTTATCAAACAGCCTTCCTGTTCAGCAGTGAAAGAATTATTTCCTATACCGGCGACCGCTCCGAATTCTTAGGTCTCGGTGGAACCGTATATAACCCTGCTTCAATACATCAGGAACTGTCTGGTAATGTCGGAGCCGGTTTGGATCCCTGCGCTGCAATTCGCGTATCGGTTACCGTCCCGGCCGGCGAAACAAAAGAAATAATCTTTGGACTGGGCGAAAGTGGCAAAGCCGAAGAGATAGATGCATTATGTGGGAAATACAGAGAGATTTCCGCTTCTGGCGATTCACTTTCCAAGGTAAATGAGTACTGGGATAAAATACTCGGAAAAATCCGTGTAAAAACCGAAGACAGAGCTTTTGACATTATGGCAAACGGCTGGCTGCAATATCAGGCGCTTTCATGCCGCATTACTGCCAGAACTGCTTTGTATCAGTGCGGCGGGGCTTATGGCTTCAGGGATCAGCTGCAGGATGTTCTTGCCTTCCTGGATTCAGATCCTGCTATTGCAAAAAGGCAGATTTTACTTGCTGCCTCACATCAATATCCGGAGGGTGATGTTCAGCATTGGTGGCACCCCGTGATAGAGCAGGGGGTGAGAACCCGAATATCCGATGATTTGCTGTGGTTGGTTTATACAGTTTCAAAATATGTACTTGTTACTGAAGATGTATTGATCCTTGACATTGAGGTGCCCTTCCTCGTTGGCCCAATACTAGAAGACGGAGAAGCGGAGAGAATGCATATTGGGCAGCAGTCTCAGGAACATGGAAGCATATATGAGCATTGCCTCAGAGCCTTGAATCATGTAAGGCTTGGGAGCCGCGGTCTGCCTCTTATGGGCGGCGGTGACTGGAATGACGGTATGAACAGAGTGGGTATAAAGGGCGAGGGAGAAAGCGTATGGCTTGGCTGGTTCTTCATAACGGTATGTAAGGAGTTTGCCCGAATCTGTAAAATTCGCAACGATTCAGTCAATGAAGAAGACCTGCAGCAGCTTGCGGACATGCTGAAAGACAGTATCGAAAACTATTGCTGGGATGGAAAGTGGTATTTAAGAGCTTTTTACGACGACGGCGAGAAGCTCGGTTCCTCCGAAAACACTGAGTGCCAAATCGACTCAATTTCACAATCATGGTCCGTTATTTCAGGCGCCGGGGATACAGAGAGAACAGATATTGCAATGCGTTCGGCAAATAAATACCTGATAAAAGCTGACGAGGGCATTTCGCTGCTTTTAGATCCGCCTTTTGAAAAAAGCGAAAAAAATCCGGGTTATATAATGAACTACTACCCGGGAATGCGTGAAAACGGCGGGCAGTATACACATGCTTCGGTCTGGTTGGCAATAGCAAATATGAGGCTGAAAAACCGAGATACCGCGTATCAACTCCTCGGCATGCTAAACCCGATTAACAGGACCCTTACCGCAGACGGCGTAAAAAAGTATTTAAGGGAACCTTATGTCATAGCCGCTGATATTTCATCCGCACAAAATTATGCAGGGCAGGGCGGATGGAGCTGGTACACCGGGTCGGCATCCTGGCTGTACCAGGCAATTATAAACTGTTTTCTGGGTATTCGCCGTGAGGGATGCAGGTTTTTTATTGAACCCGCAGTTCCCGCGCGGTTCGGCAGCTATACTGTTCATTACCGTTATGAAACCTCGCTCTATATAATCAAAGTGAATGTAAGTGAAGAAAAATCCGCTTCTCTGCCAAGGCTTGTCGTAGACGGTACAGCCGTTAATGAAAATATGTTTCTTATGGTTGATGACGGCAGGGAGCATGATGTGGTTTTTAACCTGATGTATTAGCACGCTGCAGGCAACTGAAATGCGGTGTTTACCGGTATTATCAGAACCTTGTACATTCTAAACAAAATTTTGCGTCTGTAGATTGACAAATTTGCCTACAGTGCTAATATTATTCAAGAATAATCCATTATTAAAGTCGAGGTCATCATAAGAAAGAGAGGAATTTATATCATGGAAGAAAACAGCAACGTTCCGCAGACTAATCCAAACAGTTCTGTTCCCGGCAAGAATGCAGCAATTGCAAGTATGGTTTTGGGCATCATTTCCGTGGCACTTTGGTTTTTCGGATATTCAAGCATTGTGTCTGTCGTTTTGGGTATAGTCGGTTTGGTGTTGGCATCAAGCTCAAAAAAGGCCGGTTATTCCGATGGTATACGCACAGCCGGTTTTGTGCTTAGTTTAATTGGCCTGATCGGCGGCGTAATTTTCTTTGTTGCCTGTGTTGCCTGCATAGGTGCTCTCGGTTCGGTTGGTTATTCCGACCTGATAGACTACGTGAAATAATAATCAGGAATATTTAAACGAAAGGAATCAGTGCGGTATGTATGTGCCGCACTGTTTTTCGTTATTATGTGTCCATCTTTTAGAATTTTAGGAATAGTGATTCCATCATATGGCGCAATGGCTGCGTTGGGCGGTTTGGCCGGTATTTCGTATATTTATTGGCGCTGTCAGAAATTTGGCCTGAAACGGGATGACGGTGTCTACATTTTTGTAATGGGCATTGTAGGCGCATTAATCGGCGCAAAAGTGTTCTATCTTTTAACTGTACTGCCCGAGCTGATAGCCGACTTACCTTTGCTTAAAAGCAATTTTCCGGTGTTTGTAGAGAAATATGTTTCCGGCGGACTGGTATTTTACGGCGGCCTGATCGGCGGAGTGATCACTGCGTTTTGGTGTGCTAAGGCATATCGTGTCCGATTGCGGGATTGTTATCCGGTTCTGCTGCCGGCGACGGCGGTGCTGGCCGGTTTTGGCCGAATTGGCTGCTTTTTAACCGGCTGTTGTTATGGCAAGGAAACGGACAGCATCTTTGCGGTTACTTTTCATTGCTCCGCTTATGCGCCGAATGGGATACCGCTGATCCCTACGCAGTTGATTGAGGCGGGATTTGATTTTATACTGTTTTTTTTGTTGATTTTATTGATGAAAAATAAAACGTTCAGATTGTTTTCCCTGGATATTTACCTGGGTGCATATGCTTTGTTTCGCTTTTTCCTGGAATTTCTCCGCGGGGATTTGGCGCGGGGCGTTTGGCTGGGGCTTTCCACCTCACAGTGGATCAGCATCGCAGTGATTATTGCGGTACTGGGTAAGACACTGCTGTTCCGTAATCGCGAAATCAGAGAGAAAACAGATGATTTCAAGTTGAAATAACTTTCTTACAACGACCGGTCTGAAGACCGGTTTTTTTATATTGTCATTTTTTACACAAATATGTATAATTTACTTTGTGTTTTTGTTGGGGATACTGCATTAAACAATCCCTGCGTCTGTGTGTGAACACGGACACCTCCCTTACACAGGGGAGGATAAATATGTATTTAAATCTCTGAAAGGGAGGAACATAGTTTTGGTAGAAGTCAAACACCTGTGGAAAACGTACGACAACAGTCCCGCTGTGCGGGATCTGACGTTCACGTTCGAACAGGGGCATATCTATGGATTTCTGGGGCCCAACGGCGCCGGTAAATCCACCACTATGAACATCATCACCGGATGTCTTGCCGCTACCTCAGGTGAGGTGACCATTGGCGGTTACGACATCTTCGAGCAGCCGCGCCAGGCTAAAAAGCTTATCGGCTACCTGCCCGAAATTCCGCCGGTATACGTGGACCAGAGCGTCCGCGAATACCTTACCTTCGCCGCCCGGGCAAAGGGATTCAAGAAAAATGAGGTTGCGGCCGAGATCCTGCGTGTCGCCACCGAAGCCAACATCACCAACGTTATCGACAAGATAATCAAGCACCTGTCCAAGGGCTACCGCCAGCGTGTCGGCGTTGCGCAGGCACTTATAGGCAACCCGCCCCTGATCATACTTGACGAGCCGACGGTCGGCCTCGATCCCATGCAGATCATAGACGTCCGCGATTTCATCAAGCAGCTGGGCCAGAACCACACCGTTATCCTTTCAAGCCACATTCTGAGCGAGGTCCAGAGTGTCTGCGACCGCGTTCTGATTATACGCAAGGGCCGTCTGGTGGCATTCGACCGTCCTGAGAATCTTCAGAAGACACTGAAATCCGGCAACAGAATCGAGATCGCAGCCATAGCCGATCAGGCTGGGGTAAACGACGCGTTCGCGACGGTTCCCGGCGTTGAAGAGATCGAGTTTACGACCCCCGAAAATTCCGAGGACATAGTGGACGGCGTTACGACCGCCACACTGCACGTTGGCGCCGGGGAGCCGGGCGATGTTTGCGCCCTGGTATTCAAGGCAGCCGCCAAAGCAGGCATTGTCATGCGCGAACTTAACCCCGTAAAGGTTACGCTGGAGGATATCTTCATCGAGCTTACTGGCGGACGCGCAGACGAAGTACCCGACGACAGCGAGGTCATCACATTCCCGGAAAAGGAGGCTGAAGCTTAATGATAGCCATATTCGAGCACGAGCTTGCAATTGCCAACCACAGCATCAAGACCTGGGTTTTCGCCGCCTTCATGCTGTGTTTTACCGGTGTGGGCGCCATGGTTTACAACATCAACAGCTCCATTGCCAACTTTGAGTACGTTCTTGCGTACATTTCGATCATTCTGGTCGTTATGGTGCCCCTTCTTACCATGCATGTCATGTCCGAGGAGCGTCACCAGCGCACCGACCAGATGCTTTACAGCCTTCCCATAAGCACCACCGAGGTCATCCTCGGCAAATTTATGGCCCTGGCTGTTATATTTGCCATTCCCTGCGCGGTTATCGGGGTTTATCCCCTTATATTTGCTAATTTCGGAAGTGTTTATCTTCCGACGTCATACGGCAGCATCATCGCCTTCTACTTCCTCGGCCTGGCACTGCTTTCAATAGGCCTGTTCGTCTCCTGCCTTACCGAATCCCAGGGTATGGCCGCCGGCCTCTGCGCCGTTGCGATGCTGTTCCTTTATTACTGTGACACGCTTGCCAACTACGTAAGCGGTTCTGTCGTCGGCTCACTTGTGGGCCTCGGCGTACTGGTTCTTCTGCTGGCGCTTATAGTTCGCGGTCTTACAAAATCGGGTTTCTACGCCTTCCTGGTATTCGCGGTATGCGCGGTGCTGGTCTGCATGACCTGGATAGTAAGCCCGGATTCTCTGAACGGACTGCTTCCCAGGATCATCCAGGGCATAAGTCCCTTCACACGTTTCCAGACATTCGTAAACGGTGTCTTTGACGGAGGCGTTCTGGTTTACGACTTAAGCATAATGGCATTCTTCCTGTTCCTCAGCGTACAGTCCCTCGAGAAGAGGAGGTATAACGGATAATGAAATTTAAAGAATTCCTTTCCAAGGCGACCCAGAGCGCCAATACCCGCGCCGCCAAGGCCGGAAGCTACAGCTTCATGATGGCCGTTCTGGTTCTCGCGGTGCTTATCGCGGTGAATATCGCGGTGGGCGGCCTACCCGCAAAATGGACCAAAGCGGATATATCCGCCGCCCGTTTGTACAGCGTTACCGCGGCCACAAAATCCGTGGTACAGAATCTTGCAGATGATGTAACGGTCTACTGGGTAACCCAGAGCGGTAAGGAAGACGCCGTAATAGGCAAGCTCCTTGACGTATACGACGGCCTGTCTGACAAGCTGAGCGTCGTAACCCGCAACCCCGACGTTTATCCCACGTTTACCGCACAGTACACGGCTGATGTTGTGCTCAACAACAGCCTTATCGTCGAAAGCGGCGACCGTTATCGTTACATTCCCTTCACCAGCATATATGTAATCGACGAAGGAGCCAAGCTTGAGGCTTCCACACAGGGAGAGGGCGCCGAGGCCGTTGACGTAAGCGACATCGAATCCTCCCTCCGCTTTGACGGCGAGTCGGTTATTACCACATCCATCGATTTCGTCACGAGCGACGAGCTTCCCATGTTCTACCTTATCAAAGGCCACGGCGAGGAAGACCCCAGCGCCACATTCGCCAACAGCCTTATGAAAGCCAATATCGAAACCCAGAGCATTTCGCTCCTTAACGTCGACCGTATTCCCAAAGACGCAGCCGGACTTGTCATCTACTGCCCCAAGAGCGACTTCTCCGTTGAGGAAATCGAGATGCTGTCCCGTTGGGTCAACGCCGGAGGGCGTCTCCTGGTAATCGACGGACCTCCCGAGAACGTTGTCGAAAAGGTCAACCTTGAATCCCTGCTTACCGATATGGGCGTCAAGGTCTACCAGGGCGTCGTTCTGGAGCCCGACCGCGACCATTTCGCGATGGGCAACCCCTTGATCATTCTTCCCAATATTGAAGAAAACGAGATCACCAGCAGCCTTATCGAGAACGACAGCCTTGTAATGTCGGCCATTTCTTACGGAATGAATACACGCAAAGTCGGCGGAGATATCGTCCTGACCGACCTGCTTACCACAAACAAGACCAGTTACCTCAAGTCCGGCGGCTACGCGCTTAAGACATACGACTATGAGGAAGGCGATATAGACGGCCCCTTCTGTCTGGCGGCCGCGTTTGAAAACGGCGGCGACGGCAGAGTCGTCTGGATATGCTCCGGAAACATCATTAAGGATGCCTACAACAGCTACAGCAGCGGTGCAAACAGCGACTTTGTAATGAACTGCGTAAGCTGGCTTGTCGGCGAGACCGAACCCCTTACCATCCGCAGCAAATCCATGGACTACAACTACCTGACCATCAGCGCCAACCAGTCCCTGATTATTAAGGCCATCATGATAGTACTTGTTCCTCTGGTATTCCTGATATTCGGAATTGATGACCTTGTCAAGCGCAAAAGGAGGAACGTGTAATTTATGAACAAACGTAAACGCAATGTTATAATCGCACTGGCCGTTCTGCTGGTCATCTGCGTGTTCATCGCCGTTGAAAAGGTTATCACCCGTAATATTGAAACCGTCAACGACATTGACAAGGTTATTACAAGCTTTGATCCCACCACGTTCACCAAACTGAACATCTTCCGCGACGATGTCTACCTTGATTTGGAGCTTCGCGACGGACAGTGGTACGACAGCGAAGACGAAAAATTCCCGATCGACAACGACGCCGTTATGGAAATGCTTGGTGCGCTGAATGAAATGCACGCCTGTTTCCTTATCGAGGGAGTTAAGAACCTCGATCCCTACGGTCTCGGCTACCCCAGCGGAAGTCTTACCGCCACGGCGGCTAACGGAGACACAACGTATATCGGCCTGGGCGCCTATTCCGCGCTTGACGAGAACCGCTATGTCAATGTTAAAGACGGCCTTGTGTATATGGTGGAGGAGGATCCTCTCAAGTACATGAGCACCAACCGCGACGACTATATCGACCATTTCAAGATCCCCGCGTTCGACAAGGTAACGTCAATTACCGTAACCGGAGACCGCCCGTTGAAGGCCGTTTACGACCCGGACGGCGTTTATGATTACAGCGGACGCTACAACTACTATGACACGCTGGGCGGCGGCCACATCCCTCTGAACGATACTGCCGTCGAAAGTCTCAGCATGCTGATGACCCGCCTTAACCTCAAGCTTTATGCCTCCTACAACGCAGAGGGCGCCGAGCTTGAGAAATACGGTCTTGATAAACCCATGCGAACCATCAAGGTTGACGGCACCGATGTCGACGGAAATCCTGTCGGATACACCATCAACCTGGGCATCGTAAAGGGCGCCGGCCAACCCGATGATTTCGGAGTAGCCGGAGACGCCTATTTCGCCCAGTTTGAGGGAAGTAAGGTTGTCTACAGCCTCAGTGAGCTCAACTATATAACTCTAAACGGTGTAAGCCGCGGAGGTCTCCGTCCCCAGGAGGTGTTCGCACCCAACTGGACCGACGTCGACAGCGTAAGCTTTACGCTTGAGGGCGTAACCTACAATATGACCCGCAAGCTTGCCCCTGAGGAGATGCAGCCTGTAAAGGGCGAGAACGACGAAGAAGAGCCCGAGCCGCTGTATCTGTGGTACCTTGACGGCAGGGAATTCGACGCCACCAACATCTTCAAACAGATGCGCAACCTCTTCGTCAAGACATATGACGATAGGGCAAAACGCGGCGGTGAGCAGGAATACAGCATCACGCTGAGGCTTGTGAACAACAGGTACAGTAATGTCACCGTGAACGTATCCCGCGCGGACGGTACATACTGCACCGTCACCCGCGACTATGAGGTTCTTGGATACGCCACCCGCGTTCAGACAACCTCGTTAAGAGAAGCTTTACTGGCAGCAGTCCTCGGTTAAACAAAATATCAATAATGCCCGAGCCTCCGTCGGGGGGCTCGGGCATTATTCAGGAGAAAAAATGATTCAAAAAAACAGCGACACTATATGGAACCCGATATTTATCGGGATATTTATCGCAAATTGCTGCCAAAATTTCGGTCAGCAGATGCTGAATACCCTTATCCCTATGTACGCCAACTCACTTGGCTCGACGGCTGCACTGGTCGGCTTCGTCAGCAGTGTTTTCAGCGTCAGCGCCATTCTGATCCGCCCCTTCAGTGCCCCCGCAAGCGACAGTTTAAGCAAGAAGAAGCTTGTGGTTTTCTCAATGGGCATTATCCTGGTCTCGATGGTGGGCTACGCCTTCAGCACCGACGTAAAGATGATCATCGCCTTCCGCCTGCTTCAGGGTATCGGAAAGGGTATCTGCGACCCGACCTGTCTCGCACTGGCGAGCAACAGCCTTCCCGAAAACAAACTGGCATCCGGCCTGGGATTCTATTCGGCCGGCATGGCCGTTTCACAGGCCGTGGGTCCGACAATCGGGCTTAACCTGCGCGCAAGCTTCGGCTACCGTCTTCCGTTCGTCGTGGGCGCCTTTCTTATGGCCGCGGCGGTTGTGAGCGCCTTCTTTGTGAAGGAAGAGCCGAACGAAAGGCGCCTTCCCTTCAAGATCAGCCTTTCGCGCATTGTGGCCCCCCGCGCGGTGCCAATCACAATACTTACCGCCCTTATGACAATAACATACGCCTGCTGGAACAGCTTTATCGCCATCTTCGGCGCAAGCGCGGGCGTAACCCAGGTTGGTCTGTACTTCACGGCCTACGCCGTTGTACTTATCTTCATGCGCCCGGTGTTCGGTAAACTGGCCGATAAAATCGGATTGATGAAGGTAATGTACCCCGCCCTGGTTATCTTTGTACTCAACACGGTCCTGCTTGCTAAGGCCCGCACCACCGCGGGATTCGTAATAGCGGGAATCGTCGGCGCCTTCGGATACGGCGCTCTGCAGCCTCTTTTGCAGACCAACTGCATGCAGTCGGTACCGCGCGTACAAAGAGGCGCGGCCGGCAACACAAATTACCTGTTCACAGATTTCGGTATGCTGCTCGGCCCTGTTATCGGTGGGTTTGCCATAGACAGAATGAAATCCGCCGGCCTTGCTGAGGTCGACTGCTATTCCAACATGTACCTTATCATGATCGTTCCGATCATCATCGGCATAGTGTATCTTACGCTCGTTAAGAAGATTATAAAAAGGAATATCGAATTATCTTCGGCAGAAAATGCAGCCAGTGCACAGTAACTAAAAAAAACAGTCCCCACCTTAGTAGGGACTGTTTATTTTTACCATATTTAGTGACTTTTTATATTGACATTTCCTTAACAATGATATAAGGTGAAACTAATCATAACTTTAAAGCGAGATTTTATTAATTAATGAATACGAGCAAGGAACAGACGCAGCAGGACGTCTTCGAAATTGACCTCCTTGAATTCCTTCAGGCTATATTACACAATATTTTTTTAATAATTATTGTCGCGGTTATCTGCGCCGGTATGCTTTTCGCATATGCGAAATACATGGCAACCCCCATGTACGAGACAAGCGCCAAGATTTATGTCAACAACAACAGTCTTTCCCTCGGGATTGCCGGCGCGTCGATCTCATCCGGAGATATTTCCGCCGCAAAATCCCTTGTCAACACATATCTTGTTATCCTAAACACCCGCACCACGCTGGAGCAGGTCATAGAGCGCGCAGGGCTTAAATACAGCTACGACGCGCTGAGCAAAATGATCACCGCAGGGGCTGTGGAAAATACCGAAATATTCCAGGTAACCGTCCGCGGCGAGGATCCCGAGGAGACGAAACTTATCGCCAACACGATCTGCGACGTTCTGCCCGACAGTATAAGCGATGTTGTCGACGGCAGCAGCGTACGTATTGTAGACTATGCCGTCGCCCCGACGTCAAGTTATGCCCCAAGCTACACGAAATACACCTTCGGCGGTCTCGCACTGGGCGCCGCATTGGCGATCGGATATATCTTTATAAGCTTCATTACCGACGATTTCATCCACGGCGCCGAAGATATCACAGGCGCGTTCGATATACCTCTTCTGGCCGGTATCCCCGATTTGTCGGATCATTCATCCGGCAAATACGGCTACCGAAGCGGCGGCTCCGGTAAGCGCAGCGGGAAGGGGGACCGTAAATAATGGCAAAGAAGAACAAAAAGAACGACAACTACGGCTACTACGGTTACTACGGCGGAACCACCGACAGTGCAGAACTGGCTGTCAACGAAATCGGCGCGGAGCTCAGCTTCGCTGCCAGTGAAAGCTACAAACTGCTGCGTACCAACCTAAGCTTCTGCCTTCCCAATGACGACGGCAAAAAGTGCAGGATTATGGGCATCACAAGCGCCACGCAGGGTGAGGGCAAATCCACCACCTCCGTGAACCTCAGCTACAGTCTCGCAGAGGCCGGATACCGTACATTGCTTATCGAGTGCGATATGCGTCTTCCGACCATCGCCACCCGTCTGGGTCTCAAAAAAGCGCCCGGTCTCTCCAATGTTGTAGCCGGTCAGAACAACGGAAGCATCATCCAGCTAAGCGGCATACATAAGAATCTTTTCGTCGTATCATCCGGCGATATCCCCCCGAACCCAAGCGAGCTGCTGACAAGCGACCGTATGAGCGTGGTTATGGGTGAATTCGTCAAATACTATGACTACATCATACTCGACCTTCCTCCGGTAAACATCGTATCTGACGCTTTGGCTGTCGCAAGGCTTACCGACGGCATTATCCTTGTGGTTCGCGAGGACTACAGCGACAAACGCAGCGTAAAGGACGCGGTCTCGAAATTCAGGTTCAGCCAGACCAATATATTGGGATTCGTGCTTACCTGCGCCGGAATTGACGGTAAAGGCGGCTACCGCAAGGGCGGGATCCGCTACCGCAAGTACAAATACGGACCCAAATACGCCCGCTACCGCTACAGCGGCCGCGAGCACAGCTACGGCGGATACAGCTACGGCTACGACCGTTCGGCAAAGACCTATAAGGATAGCGCAGATGAACTCAGAGCGCAGATTTCCGCTGAAGCTTCAAAAAAATAATGACTGATTTACATACTCATATTCTCCCCGGAATGGATGACGGATCTGATTCCCCGGATCTTAGCATATCCATGATCCGCGCCGAGCTTGCCCAGGGTATAAACGGCATCGCCCTGACGCCCCATTTTTACCCAAACATGGAAAGCCTTAAAACCTTTCTAAACCGCCGCGAAGAATCCTTTGGGATTTTGACCGAAGCTGTTGAAAAAGACATTCCGGACGAAGACATCACATTCTACCCCGGCGCCGAAGTGTATTATTTCGACGGTATCGAAAGCGCATCCGACCTTTCCGCGCTTGCGATAGGCGACACCGGCCTTCTTTTGGTCGAAATGCCGTTCGAGGAATGGAACTCAAGGATACTTCGGTCCCTCCTCAAAATGGCGGAAAGCCCTGATTATCGCGTCGTGGTGGCGCATATCGAAAGATATGGCGGATACCAGAAAAACGGAGTTTTGCAGGACCTGCGAAACGCCGGCGTGTACTTCCAGAGCAACGCCGATTTCTTCATTGACAGGCGCAGAAGGCGCACCGCCCTAAGGATGCTTGCAGTAGGACTTATCTCCTTCATTGGCACCGATTGCCACAATATGACAACCCGGAAGCCTGAACTAGATAAAGCTTTCGAAATAATCGAAGAAAATCTCGGCAATGAACCTATTCAAAGATTAAAAGAAAACGAAGTTAGGTATGGACTTAAGTAATGAGTCTTCATCATAAAAAGCATCATCATTCAAAATCAAAAAAGGTTTTGAAAAATATAATATTTCCTGCCGTTCTGTTAGCGGGAATAGCTGCAATGATCCTCGGAATAATCACAATCAACCACGCCTTTGCACGTGCCGATTCCGGTGATATCAGCGTTGTCGACACATCCCTGCAGTTTACCGTTCCCGCCGAGGTTCCGACGGATACCCGCGATGCCGCGACAAAGCATGCATCGCAAAAAAGCAGCTATATCTGTCCTGTGGATTTCGAAGAATTGAAAGAGGACAACCCCGATATCTACGCCTGGATTACCGTACCCGGCACCAATATCGACTACCCGGTGCTCCGCCGCGAGGGCGACGATACCTATTACCTTAACCACGACCAGGAGCTCGGCTACAGCATAGCCGGCGCCCTGTACACCGAAACCGAGTTCAACGGCCCGTATTTCGATGATCCCGTAACGGTGATATACGGTCACCGAATGAACGATGACACCATGTTCGGCATGCTGCAAAGCTTTTACAGCAGCTCTGAAAACCTTGAAAATTACGGTACTATCTACGTTTTCACCCCCGAAAGGGGATTCAAATACAAAATATTCGCCGCCGTTCCGCACAGCGACGCCCATCTTCTGTACGGCATGGACTATTCCCAACCCCGCAACTACAGGATTCTTATAGACGACATCCTCAATACCAACGCCTACGGCGCTGCCTTTGATCCGTCCTACGCAATAGACTACGACGACGATCTTCTTATTCTTTCAACATGCTACAAAGGAAATATTACAAGAAGATTCTTGGTTTGTGCATATCTTGATGAAACAATCGTATAAATAAATTTCTAATTACTTTAGGAAGGACACTGTCATGAAAAAAACATTATCAATCACACTCGCACTTCTCCTTGTGCTGGTACTCCTGGGCTTCACGGTTTTTGCCGCGCCCTACAATCCCAGCGTCGAACAGAAGGACGGACCTGAACTGGTTGACCCCCTGGACGGAACCCTGATCATCACCCCCTACGGTCTTAGGAACTCTTCGCACACCGAATATCCCGACATTAAGACTATGCTGGAGGACGCTTTTGGTGATATCACGGACGCAGCTAGTCTGGAAGCCCTCTGCACCGGCGTAGAGGCCCGGATGAATGCAATGATCGCCGCTTCGACTGACCCGGCGGCGCAAGGTTGCACACTCGCAAATCTGTTGATCGAATATCTCTTCGACACCAGTGAAGCATCAGATCCATTCATTCCATATCCTAAGCATACTTTCACTGTTGCAACAGATCTCAGACCCGGCCAGGTGTTCGTTATTCTTCACAAAGTCGGTGGAGAAGCGTGGGAGGTTGTCACTAGTTATGACTTGGCCGCAAACGGAAACCTTACTATCTATACCGACAGCAACAGCCCTTTTGCTATCGCTGTAGACAATCTGGGACGCACAAATAACGGAAACGGAATCACAAGCCCCAAAACTGAGGGCGAGGAGCAGCCCCGCAAGTTCGCGTGGAACAGCGGAAGCATAACAGGCGTTGTCATGGTACTCTTCGGAGCCGGCCTTATAGTATTCGGCATTGTGGACCGGAATAAGAAGCGCGCCCAGGCTCAGAAAACCGACCCCGATTCTCCCTTAAAGAAATAAATAATAGGCTTCCCATTTTCTATGAAGATTTCTTTCAACGGTAAAACCGTCAAATATTTAATAATTGTCCTTGCCGTAATCATAGCTTTGGTTGCCCTTTATATGGGTATGTATGCTTTGGAACAAAGAGCCAAAGCTCAGGATGATTCAATATATTACGACTACGGCAAGAATGAAAACGTCTCCGGAAATGTCATCTACGTCGACGGACAGGCATATATGCAAAAACCCCGCACAGAGACTGTTCTCGTGCTGGGCATCGACAAATATATTGAGTTCGCCAACGCCGTGGAGGGCAGCAAAAATACTCAGCAGGCCGACTTCATCGCATTGCTTGTGATGGATAACGACGCCGGCAGTGTATCCGTACTGATGCTAAACCGTGATACCATGTGCGACGTGGGTACATTGACAGTCGACGGTAAAGACGGCGGCACCGACAACATGCAGCTTGCGCTTGCGCACACCTACGGGTCCGGCGGGGCGGACAGCTGCGAGAACACCGTAAAGACCGTACAGAACCTTCTGGGCGGCACTGTGATCGACCATTATGTATCCTTTACAATGGACGCCGTTCCGGTTATAAACGACCTGTGCGGCGGGGTAACGCTTCAGTGCAGCGACGATTTCGGCGATGACACGGTGTTTAAAAAGGGCAGCGTGATTACGTTAAAGGGCACCGACGCTCTGCGTTATGTCCGCGGCCGCGGCGAGATATACGGCGATCCCACGAATACCAACCGTATGAACCGCCAGCGGCAGTATCTTGAGGCGCTTTACAATGCCGCGCTAGTAAAGGCGAAGACCGACGAAAGCTTTACATTAAACGCCGCGCGCCAATCCGCCGACTACACCGTAAGCGATCTTACCGTAAATCAGCTTACTCTTTACATCGACCGACTTTACAAATACGCCTTTGCCGGAATATACCAGCTCCCCGGCGAAGCCGACTATTCGGGCGAATATGTCCGTTTCTACCTCGACGGTGAAGCCGCGCAGGAAATGGTCCTTGAACTTTTGTACGACCCAATAGAGGAATAAACCCATGACGTTCAACCATGCTGCAATTACTGTCAGTTCTGAAAATACTGTATCTTTTTATGAGAAATTAGGTTTTAAAATCAGATCAAGAATAGAACGTCCCAACGACGTTATCTATTTTATGGATGGCTGCGGTACTACAGTGGAGCTTTTCCTTGTGACCGATTATCAGAAGCGTCCCGATAATCCCGAACCTTTGGGACTAAAGCATCTCGCTTTCAATGTCATTAACTTTGACGAAATCCTTACTCAATTCGACTGCGGTGAGATAAAGAGTTCCTCCTCCGGAGGCCGACGCACATTTATATTTGATCCCGAAGGAACTTCAATCGAATTTATCGAAAGTATGCAAAAATGACGCAAACTAAGCTATTGTTACGAGGCTCATTATATAAGAATACTTATAATGAACCCTGCGCAAGCAGGGTTTTATTCGTATATCTGCCCTTTATCAATTTAAACCAATAATAAACTAAACTCACACATAAACACTAGTCAATTCTGTGGTAAAACTTCACTAAATTTCTCGAGCACGTCACATTTCCCGATTCTAAGATAATATATAAAATTTATAATATATTGAAACAGTTATCCGGAACAGAAAGAGGAGCGAACAATGAACCAATCAGTTGAAGGAATACACAAACCGGAAGACAGTCCGGTTACAGCCATCAAAACCGGTAAAGATACCGTAGTTATCAAGGACATTCCGGCCTTTGATAAAACGGTCTGGCTCTCCTCACCCACGATGCATGGGGATGAGCTTAAATATGTGACCGAGGCGTATAACACCAACTGGATGTCCACTATCGGCAAGAACATCGACGAAGTAGAGCGCCTTACTTGCGAGCAGGTAGGGTGTAAATACTCGGTGGCGCTTAATTGCGGAACCAGTTCTTTGCATCTTGCTGTGCGTCTTGCCGGTGTGAAACCCGGCGATAAAGTTTTTGCGTCAGATATGACTTTTGCCGCCACGGTTAACCCCATCGTATATGAGCGTGGAGTACCGGTATATATAGATACCGAATACGAGACATGGAATATGGATCCCGCTGCACTTGAAAAGGCTTTTGAATTATATCCCGACACGAAGGTCGTCGTTATTGCGAATCTTTACGGAACTCCTGCTAAGCTTGACGAGATCCGCAGCATATGCGATTCCCATAACGCGATCCTTATTGAGGACGCTGCTGAGTCTTTGGGCGCCACATATAAAGGTCGTCAGACCGGCACCTTCGGTACATACAACGCCATCAGTTTACATGGGGTCAAGTTCCTAACTGTTAAAATGTCTATACAAAATATAGTGAGTTAGAGAACGGTGTATACAACATTTTGTGGTTTAGGCTGACAATAAGATTAAAACCCTGCATGAGAAAAAGAAAATAACGCGAAATATTGTGCAAAACAACCAAAGTGGGTCATATATCGAAACCGAATTGGTTATCTTATACAATAATTTTTCTCTTTCTCTTTCTCTTGCGATTTACATGGGGTAAAGTTGCTGACATACATATGATATTAGCAACCCCTCAAAAAGCCTTATATATCAACACTTCTACGGCTTTTGAGCTTATATGTTTTTAAGTTATTTTCTGATTTTCAACTGAAGTTTTGCAGTAACAAAGCTACACCCGCCACGAGGATAAGTT
>CAYUOH010000003.1:0-197381 GCA_964446385.1 uncultured Oscillospiraceae bacterium
AGCATAGAAAAGCAGCACAATAAGAATTTCCGCTTTACCCTTACAACAAACGGCATGCTTATAGACGATGAGGTTATCGACTTTGCCAATAAAGAGATGAGCAACGTGGTGCTTTCGCTCGACGGGCGCAGGGAGATACATGACAGGCTTCGCGTGGACTATGCCGGCAACGGCAGCTGGGACAGGATAGTGCCAAAGTTCCAAAAGCTCGTCAAGGCGCGCGGCGGCAAAAGCTACTATATGCGCGGCACGTTTACGCACGCAAATCCGGATTTTTTGAAGGATATAGAGTGCATGCTTAAGCTTGGCTTTGACGAGCTGAGCATGGAACCGGTGGTCTGCGCGCCGGACGACCCGGCCGCTCTGACAGAGGAGGATATGCCCGTTTTGTTTGAGCAGTATGAACTTCTCGCGAAAGAAATGATCCGGCGCAAAAAAGAAGGCCACGGTTTTACGTTTTATCATTACATGATTGATTTGACTGGCGGCCCATGCATCTACAAGCGCATCTCCGGGTGTGGCAGCGGCACCGAGTATATGGCGGTTGCCCCTTGGGGCGAGCTGTTCCCCTGTCATCAGTTCGTCGGCGAAAACAAGTACAGTCTGGGTAACATCTGGGACGGCGTGACCAATACCGCCCTGCGGGACGAGTTTAAACACTGCAACGCATACGCGCGTCCCGAGTGCAAAGACTGCTGGGCCAAGCTTTACTGCTCCGGTGGCTGTGCGGCCAACGCATACCATGCCACCGGCTCTATACACGGGGTTTACGCATACGGCTGCGAACTGTTCAAAAAGCGCATTGAATGCGCCATTATGGTCAAGGCAGCGGAGGCCGAATAGAACAACCAATGAAGATGGAAACGCCGATTTGCGATTTTGTACGGAATTATGCTGATTGTGGAGTTTCCCGTCTACATATGCCGGGGCATAAGGGTCAGTCGTTTTTAGGCTTTGAATCTATGGATATTACCGAGGTCAGCGGTGCGGACGATCTGTCTGCTCCCGAAGGTATCATAGCCCAAAGCGAGGAAAACGCCGCGTCGCTCTTCGGTACTGCGAATACGTTTTATTCCACGGAAGGGTCTTCCCACTGCATCAGGGCAATGCTGCAGCTCGCCGTTCAGGATTACTGCGGACCGGGGCGGCCTGTCGTTCTGGCCGCGCGCAATGTCCATAAGGCGTTCATTTCCGCGGCGGCGCTGTTGGATTTTGACATCGCATGGCTGTGGTCGGAGGAACGGAAGTCTCTGTGCGCCTGCCAGATCTCCCCCTCTCTCCTGGAGCGGACACTTGGGGATCTGGATCAAACGCCATGTGCGGTATATGTGACCTCCCCGGATTATCTGGGAAATCTACAGGATATCGGCGGACTTGCCGCCGTATGCAGGAAATGGAAACAACCGCTTCTGGTCGACAATGCCCACGGCGCATATCTGCATTTTCTCCCGCAGCCGGTTCATCCTATGGATCTGGGGGCGGCGGCCTGTTGCGATTCCGCCCACAAGACGTTGCCGGTGCTGACCGGCGGGGCTTATCTCCAGATAGCGAAGGGCGCGCCGGAGTCTTATGCGAAAAACGCCGTAAGTGCACTAGCCCTGTTCGGCTCCACAAGCCCTTCTTATCTTACGCTGCAGTCGCTCGACCGGGCTAACGCATATCTTGCGGACGGCTATACAGAAAAGCTGATGCGGTGCGCCTATCAGGTGGAATCACTGCGGGGAATTCTGCGGGACAATGGCTGGCTCGTGTCGGAAACGGAGCCGCTGAAGCTGACTCTTGACGCGGCCGCCTCAGGGCATACCGGATACACTCTTGCCGAAAAGCTGCGTCAGGGAAAGGTCGAGTGTGAATACGCGGATCCGGATTTTGTCGTATTGATGTTCACGCCGGAAAACCCGGAGGCTGACTTTCGCCGGATCGCCGTTGCGCTGGGACGGAATGAATCTGTGCACGGTCCTTTTGTTCCCGGAGTTTCCTTCCCGAAGCCGGAGCGGGCTATGAGCATCCGTAGGGCGGTCCTTTCACCCCATGAAACGTTGCCCATCCTACAAGCAATAGGCCGGGTATGCGGCGCGCCGGTGATTTCCTGCCCTCCGGCCATCCCCATCCTCAGCAGCGGCGAGGTCTTCGGCGAGGAGGAAGTACGCATCTGTACAAAATACCGTATTCGCTTTGTGGAAGTTGTCTGTGAACGAAGCGTCGTTTTCTAAAGCAATAATATAGCTAGAGCGTCTTTTGCCCGACGCCTTTTTTGGGTGTGCAGCTTATGGCGCTTCACGGTGCGCCATCGTACAGGTTATAAAGATTTTGCAGCAGATATAATCGCGGCATTAGTTCCAAATCATAGGGCTTATTTCCGCGCTCTCCCATGTAATAGCGCGGCTTGATCATGGCTATCCACCTGCACCAGGGAACACTGCGCTCGATCTGCTCGAGAAATTCTTTCTTTTTTGTCCGTACCTGCGCCAACTCATCACTTATGGCCGACAAACTCATCTGTTTATCCATAGCTCTATTGCATCGCTGCTGCACGTTTTGTCTGTGCTGTATTGCCTTATAAAAGCACAATATATGAAAATTCGAAAAGAAAGACATTGTCCCTTCTGTACGATTTGTCCTTGGGATTTATGGGTTAAAATTTTAACGCAAAAATGCACCAAGCTCCGAAATCGCAGTGCATTGTATCAAGTAGAGATAGGTATGCCATAAGAAACCCAGTCATTTCAAGCCTTTACGGCTTTGAATACTGGGTTTTCTTTTTACTATTAATGGCGAATACTCTAACTTTTGTCCAACTTATTTCTATATTCACATCTTTTTGAGAAATACTTCTCCCAAATTACTGACGTTCTTTCGAAATGTAGTGTCAAAACTTCATTTTAATAGAGACTGCAAACCTTGTATCTTTTATAACATTTTTCTATTTTATCGAGTTTTATATCTCGAGATTGAGCCATTTCAGTTCTGTTTCTGTCAGAGGGATATCAAGTGCTCTTGTCGTACTCCGTATATGTTCAGTAGAACTTGGGCTTGTTATGGCATAAATATTGAGTTCCTGATGCATTAGCCACGACAAAGCAATTTCAGAAACGGAAGCGTTCTTTTCCGCTGCCATTTCTTCTGCACGCTCCAGCTTTTCGTAATTGACAGGATATCCGTATTCATCAGCCGCATAACCTATGATATCTTTTGCTTTCTTCTCATCTGAACTTTTCAGTTTTCCGGAAAGGAATCCCCTCGCCAGACTCGAATATGAGAAAACAGGAATGTTTAATGTCTTAAGATAATCTCTGTAATCCTTGTGCTTCGGTCCTGATATGGTTACGCTTCCTCCCCAAGGATCTCCTATGCACTCGGCAAGGCTGAAACTCGGGCTGCATACTGAAAAAGGAATGAGGCCATGTTCATTGGCATACGAATTCGCATCTTTTGTTCGCTCCAATATCCAGTTTGATCCTCCGAATGCCCCTATCCTTCCCTGCAAATGAAGCTTGTTTAGTAATTCTACGATAGGACCTACCGGTACGTCCGGATTGTCACGATGAAGGATGTAAATATCAATAAAATCCGTTTGCAGCTTTGCAAATGAATCTTCAATATCGGTCATTATGTCGTGCTCAGTCAGTCTGTGTCTATATTTTGATGTGTTTGCTCCTTTTGTAAGGATAACAATTTTTTCTCTTAGGTCTCTTGCCTTGACCCATCTTCCTAAGGAAGCCTCAGCTTCACCGTAGCATGCGGCAGAATCAAAAACATTGACACCGGCTTCATAATAGATCTCATCTAAAAGTTCAAAAACATCCTTATCCTCTATCATCGGTTTTATGTAGGTACCAAAGACTATTCGGGACAATGGTTTGTTAACGTATGGTATTCTCCCGTATTTCATTTCGCCCACCTCTTATTTAAACGTCAGTCTAATACATATTTAATGTATCTGCGATTATTATAAATCCAAAAATAAGAAATTTCTAATCATTCAATAAATTAAATACTCTCACTTGGCTTCGGCTTATTTCCTTTGCGTATTTATTCCGGAAATTAGAAATGCTTCTGTGGTAGAATATTCATTAATACAGAATTTCAGTTTTATTATGATAATGTACAGTGTCAAAATATCTGTAATTCCCAAAAGGAAAACAACAACTATTGTCGAAATGAGCAGCAAGTATTGTTGATTCTGTTTTGAATACTCTTAACTGTATATATATATTTGGCATTTATCAACAAATATATTGAAAACAATCAATAAAAACGTTAAAATGAATTAGCAAATTTCTGATGTTTTTGAAAATGCATATTACTATCATTCAGTGTATATATGCAGTGGAAAACGTCGCGACTTAAGGTACCAGCTCAGCTACATATATTCTTGAGTATGTCTGCACTCGAGGTCAGATTACTACTTCCAGTCCAGAGATATGGTTAGCGCAAATGGCAGTTTATTTCGATTGATAAATGTACATTAATACCAACTAAACAACTGTTCCTATGTGAACACAAAAAAGGAGGCAATCACTATGTTCTGTTCCTCATGTGGCGCTGAAAATGTCGATACCTCAGGATTTTGCACAAATTGCGGAAAACCTTTACCAGGAGTCCATGCTCAGGAACCTGCCATGGATAGTTTTCAACAACAACCTGAACAGGCAATTAAAAAGCCAATAAAGAAGAAAAAAGGTTGTTTAGTAGCAATCATTTCCGTTCTAGCTGTTATTGTCATTCTGGTGATATTAGTCTTGATGAACGGAGGTGAAATAAACTTCACCACTGCCAGACTCACTGACGCAACCATGGCATCAGAAATCGACCCGGCCACCTCTTTGCCGGTTGTTATTACAGATGAGTTTCTCCAAGATGACACTGTGATCTATGTTACAGCTTATGCTAAAAACGTGCCTACCGATACGAAGGTTTCCGTCATATGGACCTATGTGCCTTCAGGTGAAACTTTCGAGGATGAACCCATTTATCTTAAGGGAGATGCGCAATTCGTGTTCAGTGTTGAGATGCCATCCGGCTTTATCCCTGGCGAATATTCTGTGGATATTCTGATCGACGACAAGATTGAGAAAACCCTAAGTTTTTCTGTCTCATGAACTGAAGTTAAAAAACTTTTTCACCCTTAACATAATATTTTTTCAATTTGCGTGGAATAGGCATATCACCGGAAATTAAACACGGTACAGACCTTACTGTTGATGTGGACTTCATAGATGTCAAATAGGCCACCTGATAAAACAAAAAAGGATGACAAAAAATTCTATGGGACATGCGGAACACCCGCAGGAGGTCCTGTACCAAGTATCCAGCAACCTCAGGTATGCCATAACAGAGGACATAACGGATTACGTTGTGTCCTCGATTTTTGTGTTTTTGTGGTATAATAATATTAAAATACACCTAATGAAAGTGTGGGCAAAAGTATCTATGTACACAGCCAAAGAAAATGCGCCCGAAATTACTAGTAATTCTTCTGAAGTTCCGATATCTCACCATATTGTTCAGTTTGAAACTGTATCATGCAGCACACTCGGACGTCTGATTCAATTAGGCCAGAATTATCCTTATCTGCTTTCTTGTTATTCGCCTGGTTATCTGCTAATGTGGCAGGAGTATTTCAACGCTGCTTATACTACCGTCGCAGGTTGTGCTGTTTTAAAAGTGTGCATTTCCGATAAGGAAAAATTCTTTTTCCCTTATCGTTACGAAAATGATGGTGATATAAACACTGCTCTTGAGGCGATTGAAAAATATTGTGCAAAAAAAACCATCCCACTTTCTTTTTTTGTTTTACCGCGTGAAATGCTGCCCCTGGTAGCAATGCGTTATGACAACTTTAACGTCTATACAGACCGCGTCGAAAGCGACTATATATACTCATCGGAAGATATGCGGCTGTTCTCCGGAAAAAAATATTCCGGGCAGCGTAACCATATCAACAAGTTTACAAAGCTGTTCCCTGATGCCGTGTTCAGACCACTAAATGATTGTTCTGAGGACAAAGAAAAACTTGAACGGTTTTGGACCCGTTTTGAAGCGGATTTCAAAAAAGGCAATCTGTCTTCAGCTCGCATTGAATTGGAAGCGTCACGCGAAATGTTTCTACTTCCCTGCTCGGATTCACTATTTGAAGCGGTAATTGAGCTGGATGGTGAATTCATTTCGTTTTGTTTCGGTGAAATCATTGGTGATATGCTTTGTATTCACATAGAAAAATCGCTTGACAATTATCCAGGCGTCTATCAATTTATGGTAAACAATTTTGCAAACGAGTTCGGGCAAAGAGTAAAATACATCAACCGAGAGGATGATGCAGGCAGCAGAGGGCTTAGAATTTCAAAAACCCAGTACCACCCGTTAAAAATTGAAGAAAAAATCTCGCTAGATGTGCACAACGAGCTTACAAGGCTTAAAAAGAAGCCACATACCAAAAGCGAACGATTAACATACAGTCTGATACGCGAAGACGATATTCCCGAATATAATCGTCTGTGCATGGACGAAGAGCTAAACAAATACTGGGGATATGATTACCGCGATGACCTGCATGGCGAGCTTACGTATGAGCATCACTATAATGCTGCGGATGCTGATTATAAAAACAAAGTAGGTTTGAGCATGGCAATACGTTTAGATAATAAGCTGATAGGTGAGGTAGTCATAAATGAATTTAATCTTCGCGGAAGTGCTAATATTGGTGTTAGGTTACTACCCGAATATAGAGGAAAAGGTTATGGGAAAGAAGCCTTTTCTACCGCTTGCGATTATGCATTGTACAGTATTGGGTTGAAACGTGTTTCGGCATATTGCTATCGGGAAAACAGTGCTTCATATAAAATGCTCCAATCCGTCATGACTCCTGCCGGTGAGGACGAAACATATTATTATTTCAAAAAGACAGAATAAACCTCCATCAATTCTACGTGGTTTACACCATCTTCCCGTAGAAAATCATCTTTGGGGACCAGTAACAGGTTGCCGTAAAAGTCTTGTACGGCGTAATCATCGAAAACTGCAGGAATCCTCACTTAAACATAAAATTAAAAGCCGCCCTTCCGGGCGGCTTTATTTTTCTTATTTAAAATTTTCTACCAGCGTCCATGGCCTTCAGGTTGTACTCGAGAAGATCGCGGTGCCTTGCGGAAACGCATTTCTCAAGGGCTCCGTTTACAGTTTTCTCGTTGAAATCGTTTGTGATTTCAAGAAGCTTGCCGGTAAGAATCATGTTTGCAAGAGTAGGCGTTCCCATATCGGTAGCCATCTGGGTCGCGGGAATGTAGTATACATCGATGTCGGTCCTTTCGACCTTTCTTTCGATAAGAGTCGAATCGGCAATAATTACGCCGCCGGGCTTTACGGTGGATTCATATTTATCAAGCGATGGAAGGTTCATCGCGACAAGGATATCCGGGTTGGCGATAAGCGGCGTGGCGATGGATTCGTCGCTAATTATTACACTGCAGTTGGCAGTACCGCCGCGCATTTCGGGGCCGTATGAAGGAAGCCAGCTGACGTTCTTGTCCTCAACAAGGGCTTTATATGCCAGTACCTTGCCGGAAAATAAAAGGCCCTGACCACCGAATCCAGCAAATAAATATTCTCTGGTCATATCAGTTTTCCTCCTTGCTGCGATCCTTGTAAACGCCTAGCGGATAATACGGGATCATCTTTTCGTCAATCCACTTGAGGGCGTTCTGAGGAGTCATTCCCCAGTTTGTCGGGCAGGCCGAGATAACCTCGATAAGGGAAAATCCCTTACCTTCGATCTGATTCCTGAAAGCTTTTTTAATGGCTTTGCCTGCAGCACGAACGTTTTTTACATTGTTTACGGCAACCCGTTCAAGATACTCGGGGCCTTCAAGCTGTGAAAGCATCTCACAGATCTTTACAGGATATCCGCAGAGCTTGGGATCACGTCCGTAGGGGGAGGTCTGTGTGACCTGTCCGGGAAGTGACGTGGGTGCCATTTGACCGCCAGTCATTCCGTAAATTGCGTTGTTGACGAATATAACAGTTATGTTTTCGTTTCTGGCCGCAGCGTGTACCGTCTCGGCGGTACCTATGGACGCCAAGTCTCCATCACCCTGATAGCTGAAGACAACCAGATCAGGGTTGGCTCTTTTAACGCCTGTTGCAACGGCGGGGGCACGGCCGTGAGCAGCCTCGATCATATCACATTTAAAATAGTCGTAAGCCATAACTGCGCAGCCGACGGGAGCTATACCTACTGTTTTACCCTCGATGCAGAACTCATCGATGGCCTCTGCTACAAGGCGATGGATTATGCCGTGTGTGCATCCGGGACAGTAATGAAGAGGAACATCGGTCAGAGCATGAGGCTTCTCAAATACTATCATTATCAGTTACCTCTCTTCTTATTTGCATCTTTAATAGCAGCAAGTATCTGATCGGGCATGGGAATCATTCCGCCTGCTCTGAAGCATAGCGACACGGGTACTTTACATTCAATCGCAAGCTTGACGTCCTCGATGAACTGGCCCATTGAAAGCTCGACACTTATAAATTTTTCGGCATGCTGTACGGCCTTCATGAACACAGCCTTGGGGAACGGCCACAGGGTAATCGGTCGGATGAGGCCGACCTTTATTCCCTCTGCTCTAGCCTGATTGATGGCAGTCTTGGAAACACGAGCCGCGATGCCGAACGCAGCGATAACGATATCAGCGTCATCAACCATATACTCCTCGGCGGCAGCCTCGGTCTCCTCAATCAGTTCGTACTTCTTATATCTATCTATGTTGATCTGTTCAAGCTGCTCAGGTTGGAGGTACAGGGAGTTGATAATGTTATGCTCTCTCTCCATCTTTGTGCCAGTGGCTGCCCAGGGTTTTTCGGGAGCGGGCTTTATTTTGAAATCAAAGTTTACCGGCTCCATCATTTGGCCTGTGGTACCGTCTGCAAGAATCATACATGGCATGCGGTATTTGTCTGCGAGGTCAAAGGCCTTTATTGTAAGCTCCGCCATTTCCTGAACCGATGCTGGTGCGAGTACAAGGATATGATAATCACCGTGACCGCCGCCTCTGGTAGCCTGGAAATAATCGGACTGGCTGGGCTGAATACCGCCCAGACCGGGGCCGCCTCTCTGGGCGTTGACAATAACCGCGGGAAGATCGGAACCCGCAAGATAAGAAATACCCTCGCTCTTGAGCGATATACCTGGGCTTGAGGAGGAAGTCATTGCCCTTGCTCCCGCGGAGGAAGCGCCGTATACCATGTTAATAGCGGCTATTTCGCTTTCCGCCTGAAGGAAGGTTCCTCCTACCTTAGGCATTCTTTTAGCCATATATGCGGCAATTTCGGTCTGAGGAGTAATCGGATATCCAAAATAATTCCTGCAGCCGGCCAGGATTGCAGCCTCGGCAATGGCCTCGTTGCCTTTCATCAATACTTTTTCAGACATTATCAAACCTCCCTTTCTACTTTGATGATACAGTCGGGACACATAATAGCACAGCTTGCGCAACCTATGCAGGCCGCTTCGTCGGAAAGCTCGGCTGGATGATGTCCCTTCTGGTTGATTTTGTCCGGGGATATCCGCAGTAGGCCCTTAGGGCAGGCATTTACGCATAGACCGCACCCCTTGCAGCCGTCAACATCAAATGTGAGTTTTGCCATGATGAATCGTCTCCTTTTATACAGGTCTTTTCTGCAGCTTCATAGAAATTAAATTTTCGATTTTCCCATCAAGCTGTTTGTAAATATTTTCATCTACCGTAGTAGCTACGATACAAAGTCCGGACAGTTCCGAAATCTTTTCGGCATATTCAAGCGACGCGAACACCGTATCAGCGTCGGTTTCGGCACCGAGATTTGAATTATTGATAATTCCGGTAAAACGCATTCCGACGGCCGCCTCGATTTCTGCAAGAACGTTCATTACAGACGCGGGTTCCCTAGTAAGCGGGCGGTATTTGTTTATAACCATAAGCATCTGATAGTTGTTTTCTTCAAGGATTCCAGGAACAAGCCTTCCGAGTGCCAGCGCTCCCCTTTCGTCTCCGCCTACGTCGACAACTGAGACAAGCTCCCTGTCGTCGATAATTCTGTACATCTCCTGCGGGAGAGCCGGCGCATCGAGGTTTGTGTTGGCGTATTCGGAGCAGATAACCTGCACACCGTTTTTTTCAAGCTCTTCCCTGCTGTCCACTGACCTGAAATATGGATTGACGATGTCGATATCCAAAAGGCCTACTTTAGGATATTCTTTCCTCAGTGCAAGAACGAGATTTACGGCGATATTCGATTTCCCGCTTCCGTAATGACCGCAGATTATATTGTGTCGTTTATAATTCATTTCTAATAATTTTACCACTTATCGTCTTGGGCAGCGAATCCCTGAAAACCACAAGCCGCGGATATTTGTAGGGAGCTGTATGTGACTTGACGTAGTCCTGAATTTCCTTTGCCAGCTCATCGGTGCCATCAGTGCCCTTTACAAGGACGATGCTGGCCTTCACTATCTGACCTCTTAAGGGATCGGGTGCGGCGCTTACGCCGCATTCAAGAACATATGGGAGCTCCATTATAACACTTTCGATTTCAAACGGCCCGATACGGTAGCCGGAGGATTTAATAACGTCGTCTTTTCTTCCGTAGTACCAGTAGAATCCATCCTCATCCTTCCATGCAAGGTCTCCGGTATGATAATAACCGTTGTGCCAGGCCTCGGCTGAGGCTTCGGGTTTGTTATAATATCCGACAGCAAGACCGCAGGGCGAGCCGTTTTTGAGGTTGACACAAATTTCACCGTTTTCGCCGTTGGGAACAGGCTTGCCGTCGCTGTCTAGGAGCTCCACATCGTATACCGGTACCGGTATGCCCATGGAACCTACCTTGTGGGCAGCGCCGGTCATGTTTCCAATCATCATTGTGGACTCTGACTGACCGAATCCCTCACGGATTCGAATCCCCGTAGCCTTTTCAAACTGGCGGTAGACCTCTGGGTTCAATGCTTCTCCGGCCGTAGTCATGTGCTTTACCGAAGAAAAATCGTACTGAGAAATGTCCTGCTTGACCATCATGCGGAGTATGGTCGGGGGCGCGCAAAATGTGGTAATTTTGTATTTTGCAAACATCGGAAGAATTTCTTCCGTGTCGAATCTGTCAAAATCGAATACGAAGGTCGCGGCCTCACAGAGCCACTGGCCATAAAGTTTTCCCCACATCGCTTTAGCCCAACCGGTATCTGATATAGTGAAATGAAGACCATCCGAGTCGACGTTATGCCAGTATTTGGCAGTATGGAAATGCCCCAGAGCGTATTTGTAATTATGGGCTGCAAGCTTGGGATATCCAGAGGTGCCCGACGTGAAGAACATAAGCATAAGGTCGTCGCCGCCGGGTGAATTCGCGGTTCTTAAAAAGTGGGTGCTAAAAAGCTTGTATTCGTTATCAAAACTTCTCCAGCCATCGTGTTCACCGTTCACTACTAGTCTGTTCTTTATTCCGGTGTAGTTCTTTTCGGCAAGCTCAACTTGATGAAATGTGTCGCCGTCCGCGGTGCAGATTATAGTACTGACACCCGCGGTTTCGAATCTGTACGAGAAATCGTGATCCAGAAGCTGGTTGGTCGCAGGAATGGCAATGGCACCTATCTTGTTGAGGCCAAGCATCGCGTACCAGAACTGGTAGTGGCGCTTAAGCACAAGCATAACCTTGTCACCCTTCTTAATTCCGAGGGACGTGAAATAGTTAGCGCATCTGCAGGATTCCCTCCGCAAATCTCTGAATGTAATCCTTTTTTCTTCGTGGTTTTTCGACACGTAAAGCATCGCAAGTTTTTCGGGTTCCTTAGCGGCAAGCTCGTCGACTAGGTCAAACGCGAAATTGAATTTATCGGTGTTCTTGAACGTAATCTTTGTCGGAGTTCCGTTTTCATCCTCCTCAACGCTGACAAACTTGTTGTAGATACGTTCACGTTCGTCACGTTCGTATGCCTCGCCTCTGATTGAAGGCGCAAGACCGAGCTCGGGAATGGGCCTTCCCTCGGGGTTGAGGACTATCGCGTAGAAAATACAGTCCTCTCCGTTTACGGCAGCCATTCCGTGAGGTGTGCCGCTGTTGTAGTAGATACTGTCCCCGGGTTCCAGGACTTCTGTATGTTCGCCTATCTGGACCTTGAGATGCCCGGAGATAACGATATCGCATTCCTGGCCGTCGTGCGTGGTGAGTTCGATGGGCTTTTTGAGAGCCTCCTCGTCGTACATACTTCGTACGTAAAGAGGTTCAGCGATTCTGTTCTGGAAGCTGTAGGCCAGGTTGTAGTAGACCATTCCGTGGGCCTGCGATATTTCCTGACCGTCACCTACGCGGGTGAGTGTGTAGGATTTAAGCTTGGGCGATTCACCTTCGATAATCTCGGTGACATTGATTCCCAAAGCGTTGGCGCAGCGATAGATGAACGTAAAGTTCATATCCTTATCGCCGGACTCGTACTTCATGTACTCATCGGGGGTCACGCCTGTCTGATTGGCCATTTCCTCAATGCTTAGCCCTTCGATTTCACGAAGGTTGCGGATACGTACGGCCATTTCTTTGATTTTATAATCGAGATTCAGTTCTGCTGCCATAATTCCTCCGATATAAAATTATAAAAGTGATCTCTGGATCTTTCCGTTGATAGTCTTGGGCAGGTTGTCCCTGAATACGACTATACGCGGATATTTATAGGGTGCAGTTCTCTGTTTGACGTAATCTTGAATTTGTTTTACAAGCTCAGGCGTACCTTCAGTTCCCTTTGTAAGAACTATGCTGGCTTTGACAACCTGGCCTCTGATCTCGTCAGGGGCGCCGCATACTCCGCATTCAAGCACATACGGAAGTTCCATGATGACACTTTCGATTTCGAACGGTCCAATGCGGTAGCCGGAGGATTTGATGACGTCATCGGCACGGCCGACATACCAAAAAAATCCGTCCTCATCCTTCCAGGCAAGGTCTCCTGTATGGTAGTATCCGTCATACCAGGCTTTATTTGTGGTCTCTTCGTCGTTGTAGTAGCCCAAGAAAAGACCGCAGGGTATCTTCTCACTTGTCCTGATACAGATTTCGCCGGAATCGCCAAGCTCGGCTGGCTTACCTTCCTTTGTAAGGAGCTCGATATCATAAAGAGGCGTAGGTTTGCCCATGGAACCGATTTTGCAGGTTCCTCCCAGTAGGTTTGCGATTACCAACGTACTTTCGGTCTGCCCGAAGCCTTCCATGATTTGAAGTCCGGTCGCCTTTTCGAACTGGCGGTATACCTCAGGATTAAGTGCCTCCCCTGCCGTTGTCATGTGGATGACCGAAGAGAGGTCGTATTTGTTTATGTCTTCCTTGACTATCATCCGTAAAATGGTGGGCGGCGCGCAGAAAGTAGTAATCTGATATTTCGCAAATAGCGGTAAGATATCGTTCGCGTCGAATCTTGTAAAGTCGTATGTGAATACTGTTCCCTCACACAGCCACTGGCCGTAAAGCTTGCCCCAAAGAGCCTTTCCCCATCCGGTATCGGATATAGTGAAGTGCAGGCCTTCGTCGCTAACGCCGTGCCAGTATTTTGCGGTGATGTAGTGGCCCAGAGCGTATTTGTAGCTGTGTACGGCGATTTTGGGATATCCGGTAGTCCCAGAAGTGAAGAACATAAGCATAGGATCGTCGCCGCAGGGGGTTTCTTTGCTGCGGTAGAAGTGTGCGCTGTACATCGCAAACTCGTCGTCAAAGTTGTTCCAGCCCTCTATATGTGTGCCGATGACAATTTTTTTCTCGAGAGTCGGGCAGTTGGCTGCGACCTCGTCTACGCAATTGGGTACGTTGTCCTCGGACGTGCAGATAATAGCTCTTACGCCAGCAGCATTGAACCGGTACTCGAAATCGTGGGCCTGAAGCTGGCTTGTAGCGGGGATTGCGATAGCGCCAAGCTTGTGGAGGCCGAGGATTGCGAACCAGAACTGGTATTGTCTCTTAAGGACAATCATCACCCTGTCACCCTTCTTTACGCCCAGAGCTTTAAAATAGTTGGCGCACTGGTTGGACGCGCGCTTGATATCGCGGAATGTGAACCGGCGCTCGACCTTATCCTTATCCAAATGGATCATCGCGAGCTTTTCAGGTGTTGCCTTGGCGATTTCATCCACTATATCAAACGCGAAGTTGAACTTGTCCTCGTTTTTAAAATCGATTGTTTCAAGGGCTCCGTGCTCGTCTTCGGTGCATTCGATGAATTTTTGACAGATAAGCGTTCTTTTGGAGGTTGCGGAAGGAACAAGAGTGTTACGGATAATATTTTCTGTCTGGTCCGCTCCCGGAATTACCAAAGCTATAAAAAGGCAGTCCTCGCCTTCGATGGCGATCATTCCGTGAGGGGTGGAAGAGTTGTAGTAGATACTGTCGCCCTCGTTCAGAATCTCTGCGTTTTCGCCTACCTGAACCTTGAGCTTGCCCTTGATGATAAAGTCGAATTCCTGGCCGGAATGTTTGATCAGATGGATGGGCTGGTTTTGAAGAACGTCCCTGTACTCATATTTTACGTAATATGGCTCTGCAAGCTTGTTTCTGAACAGCGGAGCCATGTTCATGATTTCAATGCCGTCTTCCTTGGCTGTCTCTGCGCCCTGGCCCTTCCGTGTAACAGTATATGAAGAGAGATTGGCGCTGTGACCTTCGATTAGGTCGCTTATATCGACACCGAAAGCCAGCGCACATTTATGAATAAAGGTAAACGGTATATCCGAAAGGCCGGCCTCGTACTCCCTGTACTGTTCGGGAGTAACCTCCGTCTTTTGGGACATTTCCTCTTCTGTGTATCCGATTATCTCCCTCAGTTCACGAACTCGCAGGGCTAAATCCTGCAGTTCGTTCGAAACAACTTCTGACATATCATCCTCCGTCATTATTTATTCAGTTAAGATGTAATCTCTCGATTGCATCTTCCCTCATTTTGTACTTTAGAACCTTCCCGGCAGCGTTCATTGGGAAACTGTCTGTAAATTCTATGTATCTCGGAACCTTGTGGCTTGCGAGACGTTCGGCAATGTATTCCCTCATCTCGTCGGTCGAAAGTTCTTTTCCCTCTTTGAGTATAATCGACGCAAGTGATTCTTCGCCGTATTTTTCATCAGGAACGCCGATAACCTGCACGTCGCTTACGTAGGGATGTGTCAGGATGAATTCCTCAATCTCCTTGGGGTAGATATTTTCACCGCCTCGGATAATCATATCCTTCAAACGTCCGGTAATGATGTATGTACCGTCCTCATTTTTGCAGGCTATGTCGCCGGAATGGAGCCATCCGCCACTGTCTATAGTCTGCATTGTGGCGATGGGCATCTTGTAGTAGCCCTTCATGATGTTGTATCCGCGTGAGCAGAACTCTCCGTTCATTCCTGTCGGAAGTTCCTCACCTGTTTCGGGGTTGATTATTTTGCATTCAACGTGCGGGAAGGCGTAGCCAACTGTTTCAGTCCTGAGCTTCAGGCTGTCGGTCCAGGTCGACATCGTGTTTCCCGGGGAAGTCTCAGTTTGTCCGTATACGCTTACGATTCCGCGCATGTTCATCTCGTCATGTTTTGCCGCTCTTTTCATTAACTCGGGCGGACATCCTGAGCCGGCCATTATTCCGGTGCGCATGTAGGAAAAGTTTGTTTCCCTGTAGTCGGGGTGATTGAACATGGCGATAAACATCGTCGGAACGCCGTTGAAGCAAGTGATTTTTTCCTGGTTTATGCAGGCCAACGAGTTCTTTGCGCTGAAATACGGAAGCGGACAGAGTGTAGTTCCATGGGTCATTGACGCGGTCATCGACAGGACCATTCCGAAACAGTGGAACATCGGAACCTGTATCATGATGCGGTCGGCTGTTGAAAGACCCATTCTGTCACCGATGCATTTTCCGTTGTTTACGACATTGTAATGGGTAAGCATAACACCCTTCGGAAATCCCGTGGTACCGGACGTATACTGCATGCTGCAGACGTCGTCGACATCCACGGCCGTCGCCATACGGTTTACTTCCTCCAACGAAGTCATGCCGCTGCGGTCCATGGTCTCCTCGAACGTAAGGCATCCTGCCATCCGGAATCCAACCGTGATAACGTTTCGCAGGAACGGAAGCTTACGCGCTTTGAGAGGTTCACCTGGAATGTTGTTCTTAAGCTCGGGACAGATTTCGCTGATAATGTCCCTGTAGTTCGAATCCCTGGAGGATTCGATCATTATAAGGGTGTGTGTATCTGACTGACGCAGCAGGTATTCGGCCTCGTGGATCTTGTAAGCGGTGTTTACCGTTACCAGTACCCCGCCCAGCTTCGTCGTCGCCCAGAACGCTATAAACCATTCGGGAATATTGGTCGCCCAGACGCTGACCTTGCTTCCAGCCCTGACGCCCATGGATACAAGAGCCCTTGCGAAATTGTCGACATCGTTCCGGAATTGGGCGTAGGTCCTGGTGTAGTCAAGCGTGGTGTACTTTAATGCGTACTGGTCTGGGAATTCCTTTACCAGACGGTCAAGAACCTGTGTGAAGGTATAATGTATCAGTTCGTCCTTTTTCCAAATATAGTATCCGGTACCATCGTGGTTGAGATAAAGATCAGTCTTAATCTTTTTCGCCGTATCAATACTTTCCATGAAGTTGATGAAATGAGGGAATATAAGGGTATGGTCGTTCATTCCCTCGACCCAGCCCGGCTTCCATTCCAGCGATATAAACCCCGAATAGTCAATCGAGCGAAGAGCCTGCATCATTTCGTCAATGGGAAGGGTTCCTTCACCTATTATTGCGTAATCGCCGTTTTCTGCGCTGTCTCGAAGATGGACATGCTTTACGTAGGCGCCCAGATTCTTTATTGTAGTGTCCGCGCTCTCCTTGAAATCATAATATGGATGGCGCATATCCCATAATACCGCTAGCCTGTCGTCGGTCATGTAATCCAACAGATTTCTCAGCTTTCCGGTATCAGCGAATATTCCCGTGGTTTTGATGAGCAGAACCACGTCGTTCTCACGGGCAATAGAGATCAATGTTCCGAGAACATTTTTTATTTTTTCATCGTCATTTTTGAAGGATACGGCGCTGACGTATTTTATCTTCATCAGGCCGGCTAGCTCGATGTACCAGCCGAGCTGTTCGGCTATTTTATCATCGGTAAGCTCAAGCGATGTGTCGAGACAGGCTATAGATATCTTGTTGTCCCTCAGATCCCTTACAGTTGCCGAGATCTTGTACCGGTTGAAAGGACCGCTTTTATCGTAAAACTGGGGATTGTTGTGGATCTGATACAGTTCCACGCCTTGAAATCCATTTTCAACGGCCGCGGAGGTTATATCGTTCCAGGAAAGTAAATCCCAGCCCCTTGTCGAAAAGGATAAGTTCATTATTAGTTCTCCTCATAGACAATCTTGTTCAGAGCGTTGATATAAGCAAGGATACTGGATCCGACTATATCGGTTGAAATACCTCTTCCTGAGTAAAGCTTTCCTCCCGCGCGGAGCTTGACTATGGTTTCGCCCATGGCCTCACGGCCTTCGGTAACGGCTTGAATCTGGAAATCGTCGAGCTCGTAGTGATGACCGGTAATCTGTTCGATGGCAAGGAAGCTAGCGTCTACCGCCCCGTCTCCGATAGAAACGCCCTCGAGACGGTCCCCGTTACGGCTGAGGATAATGTGTGAGGTGGCGGATATGGAATGCCCCGAATTGATAATGTAGTCCTCTATCCTGTATGTGGAAGGGACCTGCAGAGCAGTGGATGCGACAATGGCGTCGAGCTCGCGGCTGCTTACCAGTTCCTTCTTGGAGGCGATTATTTTAAACTGGTCGAATACCTTTGCCTTGTCCTCAGGGGAAAGATCATAGCCGAGACGATATATTTCCTTGTCGATTATACCCTGACCGTCGCAGGAGGTGAAGGTGTTATCGATACGATCGTCTCTTACGCCGTCCTCAAAGGGTGTGGTTTTGCTTCTTGTCTCGGTAAAGAGTTTATCTATCTGGGAGATTATTCTGTTGAATTCGACCGTTTTCAAGCCGCAGTCGAGATTGTATTCCTTCCCTTTTTCATTGAGAATACGGATGATATTCTCAAGCGAAGAACAATCCTCGGGGTGTGCGGAAACCTTTATCTCACCAGCTCCTATTGCTGCACCAGTAAAGCAGAGTATCTCAGCGGAAGATAGCTTTCTGCTGCAGTTGATGCCGAGAGTTACCCCTTCGGGTATGGTTACGTTTTCAAGAATGCGATTTAGGAATTCCCTGTATTCGTCAGGAAGCATATTCCCTGCGGAATCGGTAACAGTTATTGTGGTCGCCCCGGCAGAAACGGCTGCATTAAGTATTTCATACAGATAGGATGGAGTGGCACGTGTGGCGTCCAGAGCCTCGAACTCAACATCGTCGCAGTATCCACGGCAACAGGAAACGGCGGATATAACCATCTGAAGCATTCCGTCGGTCTTGGTATGATAAAGATATTCCAACTGGACGGTGCTTACGGGCGCAAGGACCTTTAGTCTTGCTTTTTTTGCTTCCTTTACCGCAGTCCAGCAGGCCTCGATGTTTTCGCATTCAAACATTACAGGCACCGAAAGAACGCTGTCGTTGACCGCTTTGGCAAAAGACTTTATGCAGAGACTGTCGACATTGAGGTTTTTTATATTATCTGTTTCAATTACGTCAACACATAGTTTGTCAAGGAGCTTAACAAGCTCCAGCTTCTCCTTGAAAGTAAGCTGGGTCGCATTATTCTGTCGCAAAGTAATGTCGCTCATTTTTATTTTATTCATAACTTCTCTCCTTGATATAATACGCGGATGTAAAAATTAAAGAGCCTCGGCATTTTGCTAAGGCTCTAATAAGCAATCAGTTCGGGAAGTTCGGAATATCCGCTTACTTTTCATGCTTAATTATCGCATTAACAATATGCCATCGTATTTTTAACTAGAATTAAGTCTACGACGACAGCTACAATGACAATAATTATCATGAATAAAGAATCCATTCCTTATTCTCCCATGTTATTTTGTATGATAATATACCCGGATTGGGACGTTGTCAATAATAAATATTTTATTTTTTTAAAGTAATATTTAACTAAAGCGCTTTAGTAGTATTAGACATTGAAATACAAGTATTTTAGTGAAATTGACAGTTATATTACCGTTCGAACTTTATCGTGGCCGTCAGAGGTGCTATAATGCATTTTATATGTGTATTTCGAATAGAAAGGTTTGTGATCTTTTGATATGAGTATTATGTCTCGCGGACGATCCCGAATCGATCTCACCGACGGTCCGGTTTTCAAAAACCTGGTGTCTTTCGCTCTTCCGATTCTGCTCGGCAACATCGTGACCCAGCTTTATAATGTAACCGACTCTGTAATAGTGGGCAGGTTTGTAAGCAGTGACGCCCTAGCCTCCGTTTCCGCCGCAACCCCGATAATGAGCTTTATCAACATGTTTCTTATCGGACTCAGCTCCGGAAGCAACGTAATCATCGCCCAAAGAGTGGGCGCAAAAAATTATGAGCAGCTTCAGAAAGCCGTTAATACCATAGGCTTCCTTACCGTAACATGCTCCATGTTCATCACTGTAATCGGCCTTATCTTCAGCAAACCTCTGCTTTCGGTCCTCGGTACTCCCGAGGCAATTTTCAACGACTCACTTGCATACCTGATAGTTATCTATCTCGGAACCTTCGGCAACCTGGTCTACCAGATGGGAAGCGGCGCTCTACGCGGCATGGGTGATTCGGTCTGGCCCTTTCTGTTCTTGTGTTTCTGTAGCGCGCTCAACGTATTTCTTGACCTGTTTGCCGTTCTGGTCCTCCACATGGGCGTTCTGGGTGTAGCAATCGCCACCTCTCTTGCGCAACTTGTTTCGGGTATCGGCATTATCGGACGTATGAACAACGGAGACTACAACATCAGGGTTAGTATTAAAAATCTCAAGCCCGACAAATACGAGTCCGGTCAGATTATCGCCATCGGCCTGCCCGCCGCAATCCAAAACGTGGGTAACAGCATTGCATCGATGTGCGTACAATCCTCCGTCAACATTTTCGGCACAAGCTTTATAGCCGCCAACAGCATAGTTACCAAGGTTGACGAAATAGTCAACCTTCCGGTCATGGCCCTCTCTACAGCCCTCAGTACCTTTGTAGGCCAGAACATGGGCTTAATGAGAATGGACCGTATCAAAAAGGGCATCAACACCAGTATCGGTTCCCTTTCAATTCTGGGTGTTGGTCTTTGCGGGCTGCTTATCGCCCTACGCAAGGTGTTCCCCTATGTTTTCACGACCGATGCCGTAGTCGCGAACTACGCCGCTGAAGGACTGTTTATTATGAGCTTCATGTGCCTGTTCCACGGTATCGATCGCTGCCTTGTAAACGCTATGCGCGGGGCCGGTAAATCGGTCGTACCCATGATAACGGCCCAGTTCGGCGCATTTTCACGTATTCCTCTTGCTTACTTCCTAGCTGTAAAGAAAAACGATTACCTCGGTATTTTCTACGCCCTGCTAATTGCAAGCTTCCTGCGCAGCGCGGCTATCGCTTTCTATTACTACGGCGGAGGATGGAAACGTGCCGTAAAAACATTCGAGGAGAAACACACAAACTGGACCGTCACTTTTGAAGAATAAACAACTTCATTAATAAAAAGCGCTGTACTCCCCTATGGGAATACAGCGTTTTTTCTTTTATTTCATGATCGGAATGAACTGCCGCGTTGAAATGTAAATCGCTTGATTAAATACAATCTGAAAAACTGATCCGTTTATTATCTCTGCGACCGGTATTGTCAGTAAATCTTGATTTTATTATTTGCAACTTTTTTCAGATGCTCGCCGTATGGGGATTTACCGTAAAGTGTGGCTGATTCAAGAAGCTTTTCTCTGTCTATCCACCCGTTGTTGAATGCTATTTCTTCAATGGCTGAAATCATGATACTCTGCCGTTTTTCGACCATACGGACGAAATCGGATGCTTCAACAAGACTGTCCATTGTGCCGGTATCAAGCCAGGCAAAACCGCGACCCATAAGCTCAACATCCAGAAGACCGTCCTTTAGATATTCTTTGTTAAGGTCGGTTATTTCAAGTTCCCCTCGGGCTGAAGGTTTTAATATATTGGCTCTTCTGCAAACCGAATTGTCGTAGAAATACAGACCAACAACGGCATACTCGCTTTTTGGTTCAGCGGGTTTTTCTTCCAGGGATACTGCCCTTCCATCCGCGTCAAATTCGACCACTCCGAAGCGTTCCGGATCCTCGACATGATATCCGAAAACTGTTGAACGTCCTCGTATTTCAGAATTTTCGACGGCCTGACGCAGCAGTGTGCGGAAGCCGTTGCCATAGAAAATATTATCTCCCAAAACCATGGCGCAACAGTCTTCACCTATGAATTCCTTGCCAAGAATAAAAGCCTGCGCAAGACCATCCGGCGATGGTTGGACCATGTAACTGAGATTCAAGCCGAAATTGGATCCGTCGCCAAGCAGTTTTTCAAAGTTCGGCGTATCGGAAGGTGTGGAAATAATTAGAATGTCACGTATTCCGGCAAGCATCAGGGTCGACAGCGGATAATAAATCATCGGCTTGTCATATACGGGAAGAAGCTGCTTGCTTGTGACCATTGTAAGCGGATACAGGCGGGTGCCTGCTCCGCCGGCCAGAACTATACCTTTCATTTTAAACTCCATGATATTTAAGATTAAAGCTGCATCATCAGATGGACGTAGAATTCCACAGTGGTAACAATCTTGTCAAGAGGAATACGCTCGTTATTGGCGTGAATCAGACGTCTTTCCTGCGCGGTAAGCTCGATGGCGCTGAAACGCATAACCTTGTCGGTGATTTCACAGAAATGGCGCGAATCGCTGCACTGTACCATAAGATAAGGAGATACAAGAACACCGGGCCAAGTGGCACGGACGGCGTTGCAGAGTTTTTCATAACCTTCACAACTGTAATCGGAGGAAATCGAGGGATTGGTACCATCGGATGCGATAATCTCGATCTCGTCGTTGTTGATTATCTTCGCGACACGATCCTTTACCATATCAACAGTTTCAGGGGCAATGATACGGAAGTTGGCTGTTACAGAAGCCTCGGGAGGCAGAACGTTGGGGGTACTCCCGGCCTCCGTCATCGTGAAAGCGCAGGTAGTGCGCATCATGGCGTTAAGTTCGCCGCCGGACTTTTTGCAAATTGAATCAAGTAACAGAAGGAACAGCCAGAGGTTAGCGAATATCATCCTATACACGAAGGTGGAATGGCGGCCCAGAGAATCGTACATGGCGGCCACCGGTTTGGAAAGGGATACAGGACCGGGTGTGTTTTCCATATCGCAGACAGCCTTGGATAGCTTTCCGATAGGTCCGTGAGGAGGGGGCGCGGAGGCGTGTCCGCCCGTGGATTTGATGCGTAGGGTCATGTTCATCATGCCTTTTTCGCCGATACCTATCAGGGCGCATTTATCAGTGACACCCGGGAATATCTTTTCCACGACAGCTCCACCCTCGTCTACTACAAGGGAAGGCACTATGCCGCGGTTTTTTAACTCGGCAACAATACCCGGGGCACCGTCTCCGTTGATTTCTTCGTTTCCTGAGAAGGAGAAGTAAATATCTTTCTGAGGAGTAAAATCTTCGGAGATAAGCTTTTCGGCGGATTCCATTACGCCGCACAGAGTACCTTTGGTATCAAGCGTGCCGCGTCCCCAGAGAACACCGTCCTCAATTATACCTTCGAAGGCGGGCTTTTCCCAGGCATCCTCTTTGGCGGGAACCACGTCGTAATGGGACATCATTACAGCAGGATTGTCGGAAGATAGACCGGGCCAGCGAAAAAGAAGGCCTACATTTCCGATACGCTCGTAGCTGCATACGCGGAAAACGTTGGGGTAAAGCTGCGGGAGCAGATCACGGAATTTCCGGAATTCGGACTCAATCTGCAAGGAAGTGTCGCGATAGCTTACGGTCCTGCAGCGGACCATTTCACGCAGGTCATTGACAACCTTTTCACGATCTACCGAAACGGGTATATCGTAAAAACACTTTTCGGACAGCGGCTTGAATCTGATTGTTCTGATTAGAATCACGCCGAGCAAGATAATAATCAGACCCAACAATATCAGCAGAATATCACCTACCAAATTATTACTCTCCTGTATTTTTTTATGGAATAATTATACCTTTCGCGCTAAACAAAGTAAACATTTACATACTCATCACAACCAATTCACAAAGTATTCACAAATTGAACCTAAACTGAAACCATTAAAAGAAAATATAGACGGAGGTCTTTGATTATTATGGATGATAACACTACAAACAACGAACTCGAAGTTTCCGAAAATCCGAATATTCCTGAAAGCACACCGGAATCCGTATCTTGTTCTGCTCCAGACAGCGCAAACCAAACGTATAATTATAACGTTCCGCATTCTACTGAAACCGCTTCACAATCTGAAACGGCACCCACTCCTCAAAGCATTGAGAATAATTCCTCTCAATCCCAGATCAACCAGATCGCCAACACGAGAGAAAATACTCAGCCTCCCTATGGCAGTCAGACTTACACCGGCTACACCGGATATTCGGGATATACACAACCATCATACAGCAACAGCTACACCAAAGCTGATTACGCTGCGGCCACCGAAAACCCCACGTACACCCACATGTTTTCCGACGGGAAACCGGTGAAAAGAAAGAAGGATAAAAAGTCAAAGGCAAAGCTCGGAGCCGGAGGTATAGTCCTTTGCATTGTTCTGTCTCTGATATTCGGTTTTGGCGGAGCGTCGGCAGCTTTATATCTTCTTCCCCTTACAGGTAGCAATCCTCTCGGTGGCGGCGTGGTAATCAACACCGTAGACTCTGCAACATCTTCTATCGGTACGATTACAACCCTTAACGATGTTGTCGAGAAGACTCTACCCTCTGTTGTAGAAGTTACAACCGAAGAAGTAGTTAACGACGGTTTCTTCGGACAGTATGTTACCCAGGGTGCCGGAAGCGGAGTCATAATCAGCAGTGACGGCTACATCGCAACAAACAACCACGTTGTTGAAAACGGCAAAACCATCACCGTATCAATCAACGGTGAAAGTTACGCTGCGACGCTTATCGGAACAGATGTGCAGACCGATATTGCCGTAATCAAGATTGAATGTGAAAATCTTACCCCGGCAATCTTCGGAAACATCAGCGAAGTGAAAATCGGCGACTCAGTTATTGCCATCGGAAATCCTCTGGGTACTCTAGGCGGATCCGTAACAGACGGTATCATCAGTGCTCTTGAACGCGAAGTTACCATAGACGGACAGAAGATGACACTGCTCCAGACAAACGCCCAGGTCAACCCCGGCAATAGCGGCGGCGGCCTGTTCAACATGAAGGGCGAACTTATCGGTATTGTAAACTCCAAGTCCGGAAGTTCAACCGACGGGGTCTCCATAGAAGGTATCGGTTTTGCAATTCCTATTGACAGAGTAAAGCAAATATCCACCAACCTTATCGAAAACGGATATGTCAGCGGCAGACTCGCTCTCGGAGTTCAGGTCCTTGCGATTGAAACAATCGCCGATGCCCAGAAATACGGACTGTCAAGAACAGGCGTATACGTTGTCTCGGTAGACGAGGGTTACGGAGCTGAAAAAGCCGGAATACAGGCCGAAGATTATATCCTTTCTGTAGACGGGCAGCTTGTAGACAATGTCGATGATATCAGCGCTATCCTTCAGAATCATACTGCCGGTGATGAAATCGAGATACAGGTTGTTAGAGAGAACCGCATAGTAGACCTTCAGGTAGAGCTGAAGGAAAGAAAGTGATCTCCCCTGCTTAATCAATTAAGCTTTGATAATAACGAAAAGAACAAAGGCCGTACCTCTGGGTACGGCCTTTGTTTATTAATTATATTCCTGAATTAAGCTTCCGAAACAACCGCATCTGCACCAGCGGAAGCTTCAATTATATTTAAACTGCGTCTCTGGAAGATGAATGCGATAATCATTCCGAGAACCCAGGATATCAGCATGGAGAGGAAAAGGCCCTCAGGACGTCCGTTGGGGAAAGCCTCGTCGGCAGAATTGCGGACTATAAGATAAGCGATAGGCAAACGGAGAATAACCTGTGTAAATATACCTATCCACATCGGGGTCTTGGTGTCACCTACGCCGCGCATGAATGCGTAGAGCGTCTGGCTTACGCCCATGCAGATATATCCAAATGCAAGTATGCGGAGCATCTTGCATGCAAGATCAACAATAGCATCGGTCTCGGTAAAGAAGTATGCAAGTCCTCTTCCAAAAACCAGAATGCCGGCAGTCAACACTGTGGAAGTAATCAAGGCAATAATCATGCACTGCTTTGAACCGAGACGAAGCCTTTCGTAACGGCGTGCACCGAAGTTCTGCCCTGCGAATGTGGTCATGGCAGCGCCGATTGAGAAGGAAGGCATCATTGCAAAGCTGTCGACACGCATTACGACAACGTTACATGCCATAACCATTGGACCCATGCTGTTGGTAAGAGATTGTACCAGTATGGAGGACATTGCGAAGATGGCCTGACTGATACCGCTGGGAACTCCGAGACTGATTATTCCTTTGGTAACATCTTTGTCAAGCTTGAGATACTTGACGCCCATATCGAAAAGATGCCTCATCTTAAAAAACTTGATAACGCACAGAACACTTGAAACAATCTGTGAAATTATAGTAGCAAGCGCGACTCCGAAAACACCGAGGCCTAGACTTGCAACAAAGTAAATATCAAGGAAGATGTTGAGTATCGTGCTGACAAGCAGGAATACCAGGGCTGAGACGCTGTCTCCCATGCCACGCAGAATACCGGAAAATATATTATAATAGATACTACCTGTAATTCCTAAAAACAGTACAGTAAGATACTGCTGTGACCAGTTGTAGATGTCGCCCTCAGGGGTATTCATAACCCCTAGAAGGGTACGTCCGCCGAATAGAGGAACGCGCGTAAGAACCAGCCCGATCAGGGATGTAAGAATAGAAGCAATTAATGTAAGTGTAATAACGTTGCCGATTACTCGGGAAAGTCCTTCACGGTCTTTTGCACCGAAACGCTGGGAAACAAGTATGCCGGCGCCGGTCGCTACACCCATAAAAAGAACAAAAACCATCATGAGGATAGGGCCGGACGCACCAACGGCGCTAAGAGCGTCATCGCCTATATATTTCCCGACAACGATAGTATCAACTGTATTGTAGAGCTGCTGCGCAATGTTACCGATCAACATTGGGATCGCAAGCTCAAGGATACGTTTCCAAGGAGTACCGACTGTAACATCCCTGGCAGAGAAAAGTGTTTTAAGACTCATATATTCTCCTATAAAGCATTAAGTTTTGTTCAACCGATTTAACACCTGTTAAATTATAACACTTAAGTTTGAGTAATTGAACAAATATTCACAACCTATTTTGTAACAATTGCACATATACATTAAAACGCCGGGAGAAATATCCCGGCGTTTTGATTTTGAAATAATAACAGACTAATTAGTTCTGGGCTTCTTTCATCTTTGCAAAGCATTCGCTGCAGTAAACGGGACGGTCATCACGAGGCTTGAATGGAACCTTGGCCTCTCCGCCACAGCCAGCGCATACAGCTTTGTACATCTCACGGCCGGAACGGACTGCGTTTTTGCGTGAGTCACGGCACTCTTTACAGCGCTGGGGCTCGTTTTCAAAACCGCGGCTGGCGTAGAATTCCTGCTCGCCTGCGGTAAAAACGAATTCTTTGCCGCAATCTTTGCATACTAGGGTCTTGTCTTTGTACATGGGTAAGTCTCCTTAAAAAATGGGTGGTAATATTTTGCAACGCCGTACAGGCCTATTGCACAGATTGAAGTTTACGCCGGACACGAACCAGCGCGTTGTCGACCGACTTCCGTTCTATACCGAGGGCTGAAGATATATCGGCATAACTGTAGCCTGAAAGCTGCAGAGCCAGCACTTTTCGTTCAAGAGCGGACAGAGAAAGACGAATTTCGGAAAGAAGCCTTTCGTACCCCTCACGTTCTACCAGAACATCGGAAGGATCGCCTCCTGATGGAAGTTCCGTTTCCGGAGTGTCGTAAATAGAGCTGTAGTCCCGAAGAGGGATATTTTTACCGGCATTAGCCGAACGAACGGCGGAAAGCATACGGTTGTTAATGCACGCGGCAGCATAAGCTCCGAAAGGGACCCTGCGTGAGCTGTCGTAGGTGCGGAGAGCATCGTAAAGAGCCAGCAGACCCTCTTGGGATAAATCCTCTGCCTCGGCGCCGTATGTTGCCAGAGCCGTAGCACGGCTTTTGATATAATTAAGGTAGTATGTATCGTCGGTCATTGGCGAATAGAATAAAACATTTTACAATAAAACCCTAGCTCTTATATTATATTGTTTACTCAAGAAATTTGTCAATTACAATATATCACATCCGTTTTACATTTTTTGTAAAACGGATGTTTTTTTATGTATTTTGTAATTTTACAGTAAAAAACGATATATTACAGGATTTCTTTTGCCTGTGAAACAACACGGTCAACAGAAAGACCATACTCTTCAAGAAGAGCGGGAATCTTACCGGACTGGCCGAATCTGTCCTGAATACCGATTTTCTTGAATTTGCAGTTTACATTGCCCATAAGGACCTCTGCAACCGCATCACCAAGACCGCCGATTACGCTGTGGTCTTCAGCAGTGAGAACTTTTCCGCATTTCTCTGCATAAGCAAGAACCGTTTCACGATCGATAGGCTTGATTGTATGAACATTTACAACGGCCGCGCTCTTGCCTTCGCCTGCGAGAATTTCGGCCGCCTTCAGGCACTGGTCAACCATGTATCCACATGCGAAGAATACGACGTCTGTACCATCGCGGAGTACGTTTGCCTTGCCTATTTCAAAAGGCTGATCAGGAATAATTGGCTGTGCAGGACGGCTGAAACGGAGATACATGGGACCTTCAAATTCGGCAGCGGCCATAACAGCCTTTTTAGACTGGTTTGCATCACTTGGGACAACTATCGTCATGCCGGGAATAACGCGCATGAGTGCCAGATCTTCGATGCTTTGATGGCTTGCTCCATCCTCACCGACAGTAATGCCGGCATGTGTGCAGGCAAGCTTCACGTTTAGGTGGGGATATCCGACGGCGTTGCGGACAACTTCGTACGCACGGCCTGTGCCGAACAAAGCAAAAGTACTTACGAAGGGAATAAAGCCCATGGAGCAGAGACCTGCTGAAAGGCCTACAAGATCGTTCTCGGCTATGCCGGCCTCAAAAAAGCGGTCGGGATATGCTGCACGGAAGCCTTTTGTATATGTGGCCGAAGAAAGATCAGCGTCGAGAACAACAACATGGTCATTAACTGCGCCAAGCTCGACAAGAGCCTCACCGTATGCGGCGCGGGTAGCTTTGCTGTCTGCCATAACTGTTATACCTCCAATTCGCTGAGGGCCTGAAGACGCTGCTCGTTATTGGGAGCGGTGCCGTGCCAGCCAACTTGATTTTCCATATAGCTTACACCCTTGCCCTTTACTGTGTGGGCAAGAATGCAGCGTGGTTTGCCGGGATCTGCGGGAGTATTGAAAGCGGCAAGAACCTGATCCATATCGTTGCCATCGGCAACTTCGATTACCTTTAAACCGAAAGCATGAACCTTGGCGGCAAGATCACCGAGAGACATAATTTCGTCGTTTGAGCCGTCAATCTGAAGTCCGTTGTTATCGATGATAACGGTGAAATTGTCAAGCTTGTAATGTGCGGCGGCCATCATAGCCTCCCAGACCAAACCTTCCTGGCACTCACCGTCACCGATAATGGTATAAACCTTGATGTCGTTCTTTTTAATCTTGGCACCGAGAGCCATACCGCAGGCAATGCTTATGCCCTGGCCAAGACTTCCACTGCAAGCGTCAACGCCGGGAACGGTCTTAGAGGATGGGTGGCCCTGAAGGATTCTGCCAAACTGACGGAAACCGCTGAGCTCGGATTCAGGGAAAAAACCGCGCTCACATAGTGTACCGTAAAGACCCGGACTGATATGACCCTTGGAGAGGACAAAGCGGTCACGATCCTCTTTCTTTGGGTTTTTCGGGTCAATGTTCATCTGTTTGAAATAGAGCGCTACCAGCAGCTCTGTGGCGGAAAGGCTTCCGCCCGGATGACCGCTTGCGGCATCGGCACACATATTGATAATATTGCGTCGAACCTTGGTACAAACGGTTTTAAGTTCCTGTGTATCCATTATTTCCTCCGTAAAAATTAACCTACTAAAATAAATACCTTAAAAGTGGTACTATTTTCATGAATTGTTATTGCTCGGCTTCACGGGACTTTATTTCATCGATAGCTTCCTTGAAAGGATTATACAGTTTTGAAATATCGATGGAGTCATAATTCGGGCCGTTATCAAGATAGCGGATATAATCAAGATCTGATATTGTTTGCGCTATCCGATAGTTGACAATAGGACCTGTGCCGATCTGCTCGTATATCATATCGAGCGTCGGATTGATGCGTTTAATAATATGGTAACCGAAATCCGTTTCGACAATGCCACTTATTTTCCCTACCTCGAGCGCACGTGCGGAGTTCTCGTATTCCTCTACCATATCGCCCTTTGTACCCACATAGCCGTTGGAATACGTAACAAGACCCGGGTCTTCGGAATATTCGTTCATCAACATGTCAAAATCTTCGCCGTCATTCAAACGTTCAAGAATTGACTCGGCCAAGGCTTTCTTTTCGGCATCCTCCGTATCGTCGGCGCCGTGAAGAATAAGAATGTGTTTGGTTGCGTATCCGTCCGCCTCATCAAAATAAGACTGCATTTCCTCGTCTGTAACCTGAGCAAACGTGCTTTCCTCGGAATAGACGTAATCTACAAGTTTGTCACGGATAATCTGCTGCTTCAGAATTTTTTCAAGGACCGCAGGTGTAAGGCATTCGATGGTGAGATAATCGTCAAATTCCATCTCGGCTTCTTGTTCGGCGCGGAATTCGTCATATTTCGCCTGGTACTCTTCGTCGGTAATGTCGGCAAGCTTAAAACCTTCATATTCAGCCCAGTAAACAAGATCGTAGTTGTTAACAATCTGCTCGTAAACGTAGGTCTTTACTTCGTCTTTCTCTTCAGGATGATTTTCCCAGTAATCGGGATCCTGATCCTCGCATGCCATCTTGTAATACAGGATATAGTAACGGTATTCGTCGGGATCGATTTCGTAGGAATAAACGGAAAAGACTGGGTCGTCAAGTTCCTCTTTACGGGGAGCCTTGTTCTTTATCGAAAATACCGCACTTACTTTTTCTGCAATGGCGTCAAATGTATCGGGGGCAAACATACTGAGTGCAAGAACCGCAGCAGCCATAATAAGTAGAACGGCAAGAATAATGATAATCGGACTGCCCTTCTTCTGTTTCTTTTCTTTTACAATATTCTCTTTATTTTCATCCATTAAGATTAAACCTCTTTATTAATTGCTTTCTTTTATGTAAATGCTATATTATTATACCAAAAGAAAGCATGTTCAACAACCTTAATTTGGCTTATTAATCTTTGACTAATCATGGTACAGAAATATGAAGAAATTACTGATTATCGGAAATCCTTTCTCCGGACACGGAGCGTTTAAAAACTGTCTTGCTGACATCGTCACAGCCTTATGTGCGGATGATTATTCCGTTGAGGTCCGGGTTACATTAAACCCCGGGGATGCCCGAGAATACACCAGCATGTACGGTGATAACTTCGACAGAATCGTTGTATGCGGAGGAGACGGTACCGTAAACAGTGTTATCAACGGAATAATGACTCTTGAACACAAGCCGGAAATTTCAATTATTCCTATGGGTACCACGAACGACTACGCATACAGTCTGGGCATTCCCTCCTCCACACAGGGCGCAATTATAAAAACAGTAAAAGGAATTCCATTTAACATAGACCTTGGTCTGTTCAATGAACAGTATTTCGCTTACGTTGCAGCTTTCGGCGTTTTCTCACGCGTTACATATGAAACCCCGCAGGAAGTTAAAAATGTTCTGGGACGAACAGCCTACGTTTTGAGCGGGATAAAGGAATTCCCTCTCAAAACGACTCATCTGCGATTAAGCTGGCCAGGCGGAGAGGAAGAGGGTGATTATCTGCTCGGACTTTTCACCAACTCGATTTCGGTCGGCGGTTTTCACTCACTGTTCAATGGAGCCAAACTGGATGACGGTATGCTCGAGGTTACTCTGATAAAAGAACCCAAGAACTTTATCGACGTCCAAGGAATTATCGAAGTTCTGTTGGAAATAAAGACTCTTGATGAACTTAATGGTAATTTCATTACCAGTATTTCAACACCCGAAATAACTGTTGAATCCGACTCTCCAGTCGCATGGGCTCTTGACGGTGAAAGCGGAGGAAGTTTCAATAAAGTGAGCATTAAAAACGTTCACAAAGGCATGACGATAATTAAAGGGTAAAACGCTGCTTCTATTCCGCAATATACAAATCGGAGCATACCGGTTCAAATATAAAATCATGAAAGGCAGGAGGTTGTATTATGAAGTTCGGTGAAGGTGTTTTCGGTCATGTAAAAGAAGACAATCCGGTAGTATTCACTGACAAAGGTCCTGTTGTGGGCGAAAAACGCGGCAACGTGTCAATATTCCGCGGTATTCCTTACGGAAAGGATACCACTGGTTACCGTTTCCTTGCTCCGGAAGAGCCAGATCCCTGGACAGAAATACGTGATTGTACCAGAAACGGAAATATCTGCTGGCAGACCGGAACGTCCATCAATATCAATCCCGATGAGGGTGCCCATTTCAGCGGTCAGCATCCTGAACGTTTCGGAGCCGATACCGAAGTAATGAGCGAAGACTGCCTGGTTGTAAATGTTGTAACGCCCGGTATTGACGATAACAGGCGCGCAGTCCTGTTTTATATCCATGGCGGAGGATATGCAGAGGGTACAGGTACACTTGCAATAGGTACGGATGATTTCGTAAACGAACAGGACGTAGTAGTCGTCAGTTTAAACCACAGGCTCAACCTTTTCGGTTATATGTATCTCGGCGACTTTGACCCCAAGTATAAATCAAGCGGAGTATCCGGTATACTCGATATTGTTCTTGCTCTTAAATGGGTTCAGAAGAATATCACTGCTTTCGGCGGAGATCCGAAAAAAGTCAGCATTATGGGTGAATCCGGCGGAGGAGGTAAGGTATCAACTCTCCTTGCTATGGAAGCGGCTAAAGGTCTTTTCCGCGGAGCCGTTGTAGAAAGCGGTTCCATGCCTGTCGCAACCGTTTCCAGATTCGAAGGCACTCAATTGGTAAAGGATTTTCTAAAAGCCGGTGGGTATGATGAAAACGACTGGCAGAAACTGCTGACTCTGCCCGCTGCAAGGCTGCTTGAAATAATGAAGAGCACAAGCTTCCGCATCTCTCCTGTTGCCGATGATATCTATCTTAACTACAATGCTGATGGTCTACATCATTCAGCAGTTCCAGCAGAGGGTGTCACAATAGTAGTGGGATGCTCCGAGGATGAACTTGCCGGCAAGCGCAAAAAGGAGCTTTACACCGCAACCGAAGAAAATCTCCGTGATGAACTTCTGAAACCACAGAGAACTTTCGGGCCGATGCATATTCAACTCTGTACGGAAGACAACGTTGACGCCGTCCTTGATGTGCTTTACAGGACACGTGAAAAGAATCAGGACGCTAACCATCTAATGAACAGGGTTATATCTATCGCCTCCTTCGGAAGCGCCGTTGCTCAGATGAGAGCGGAGGCATCCAATAAAAATCGCAAAAAGCCCATGTACGCCTATCTTGTAGCTTATGATTCACAGCATCCTATGTATCCGGACGCGCAAGGAATGAAATATTCCTGGCATACAGCCGATCTTCCGATGCAGCTCAGGATAGTATTGAATCCGGAATCAGACAAAATGTCCCGGACTATGGCCAATCATATGGGTGCGTTTCTGCGTACCGGCAATCCATCCTCCGAGGATATGGAGTGGCCTCCATACACAATTGAGGAAAGAAAAACCATGGTTTTCGATGACGTATGCAAAATTGAGAGAGAACCTCTCGCAGACCTGTACAAGGCATTTTACAACAAATAATTAACATGACATTAAAAAAACCTCAGTCTGTCATCGAAACAGACTGAGGTTTTTTTTATTACCGTTATTCATCCAGACGATACATATCATCATAAGTTTCGGCGTTAACTGCTATCCTTGACTGTCCGCATGAAAGCATAATCAGTGCCGGACGCGGAATTCTATTATAATTTGACGCCATTGAATAGTTGTATGCGCCGGTGGTAAGTACCGCAACGAAATCGCCGCGCTTAATATCATCGGGCAACATGACTCCCGGCTGAATAACATCACCGCTTTCGCAGCACCGTCCGACAAGATCGCACTTCATATTGCACTCAGCAACGGTATTATCTACAGGAACGACGGTATACGCTGATTTGTAAATTGCGTATCTGATATTGTCGGTCATTCCGCCGTCAACGCTGACATAATTTTTGTACCCGGGAATTTTCTTTACTGAACCGATCTGATACACAGTCAATCCGGCATCGGCAACAATACTCCTACCCGGCTCAAATCCGAGAACAGGCATATCAATGCCGAGAGCATGACACCTGACACTGATAAAATCCCTAATATGTTTAATAACTTTTCCGGGTTCAATTACAAGATCACCGGGAATATATCTGACACCTATTCCGCCGCCTAGATCCAGCTGTCGGGCTGTATACCCGTATACGTTTTTAGCGGTATAGATGAATTGAAGCATTATTTCCGCCGAGTCAAGGAAAACCTGTTCGTCAAATATCTGAGATCCCATATGGCAATGAAATCCGCAGACACTGATATTTTTGCATGCCAGGGCTTTTCCAAGTATATCCACCGCCATGCCGGTCACAATGCCAAATCCGAATTTGGAATCCACATTTCCGGTGGAGACAGCTTCAAAGGTATGAGGATCGATTCCCGGAGTAATTCTCAGAAGAATATTCTGAACTAAACCCTGTTCCGAGCAGATTCTGTCTATAGCATAAAGTTCCTCTTCGTTGTCTACAACAAAATACCCTACACCCTTTTCGATCGCATAAACAATATCAGTGTCGGTTTTGTTGCAGGAATGGAAATATGCCCGCTCAAGTGGAAAACTCGCCGCATATGCCGTTGCGATTTCTCCGCAGGAAACCACGTCGATATACATGTTTTCCTCTTTCATTATTCTGTAGATATATTTGAAACAGGCGGCCTTGCTGGCATACATAATACGGACATTTTCCCCAGCGGCATTGCGGTATTCACGGCAGCGGCTGCGAATTCTGTCTTCATCCATTATATATATGGGTGTACCATACTTTTCTGCAATTCCGGACACTTTCTGCCCAGCAAAAAACAGACTTCCATCCTTTTCGGAAAGGTTTTCACAAATCAATTTCTCTTCGTTCATATTTTTACAGCAAATGCTCCCTCAGTTCTTCATCACTGTACGGTGAAAGGTATTTCGGTGCAATATCAAAAACGGTCTTACATCCTCTCAGGCCGTCGCCGTACATCCTGTAAACGGCACGGGAAAAGGCCAGGATTACCGAAGAAGTGAATTCCGGATTTGAATCCAGCTTCAGATTGTATTCTATTGTGTGACTGCAGTTTCCAGCACCTGTGGAACCGCTTCGGATGACAAAACCTCCGTGGGGAAGTCTCTGATGTTCGGCCTTCATATCCTCTGCAGTAATGAATTTTACTGTAGTCTCATAGCCTTCAAAATAATCGGGCATATTTTTAATTTCGTTTTCGATACGTGTAAGGTTTGCGTTTTTCTCGGCGACAACGTAGCATTCACGAATATGCATTGTCTTTGAATTCAGTTCCGGGTTTTTCCCGTACCTAACAGCCTGTAATGCGGATTCGACAGGCACTGTATACTGGCGAGCATCAACGACCCCCTTTATGCGTCTGATTGCATCCGAATGACCCTGACTGACTCCCCTTCCCCAGAATGTATATGTCTTTCCGTCAGGGAGTATTGATTCGGAATAAATTCTTGCGATCGAAAACATCCCGGGATCCCAACCGGAGGAAATCAGGGCGATATGATCGTTCTTTTTTGCAGCGGCATCTACTGCCGTATAATGCTCGGAAATATGCGCATGATTATCAAAGCTGTCAACAACATTGAAGTTCTCCGCCAGAGTGGGCGTCATAATCGGCAGATCAGTCGCACTGCCTCCCGCGATGAAGAGAACATCAATTTCATCTTTGTGAAGCAAAATATCCTGAGCGTTGTATACCGGTGTACCGTGACTTTCTACCGAAGAAGGTTCCCTTCTGGTAAAGATACCTGTAAGTTCAATATCGGGGAAATACGGTACTCCGGCTTCGGCACTCTTTCCGAGATTTCCATATCCGTAAATTGCTAATTTCATAATCTTTACTCCCTAAAGTAATATCATACTGTTCATATCGTACAAGCCGGCGGGCTTTCCATGAAGAAATCTTGCCGCGGCAAGAGCTCCTTCGGCAAAAAGCGCCCTGCTGTACGCCTCGTGCTTTAGTGTAATCATTTCGTTCTGAGTTCCAACCATTACTTCGTGGATTCCCACAACATTTCCAATTCTGACCGATTGAATTCCTATTTCATTCGGTCCGCGCTTAGTCTGACCTTTGCGGCCGCAGATGATTTCTGCAAAAGGTCTTGCTTCCCGTACCGACTTTGCAATAGAAAGAGCGGTTCCGCTGGGCGCGTCAAGTTTTCTATCGTGATGAATTTCTATGATTTCGATTTCAGCATCAGGCATTGATGAAGCGACTTTTTTAGACATATTAACCAGTAAAGTAACGCCTACAGAGTAATTAGCGGCAAAGAATATCGGTATTATTTTTGAAGCCTGATTTATCATCTGAAGTTCCTCAGCCGTCTGACCAGTAGTCGCGATTACAAGGGGAATACTTTTATCAGTTGCGAAAGTCAGAAGTTCGGGGGTACAGCTGTGATTTGAAAAATCAATTATGCAGTCTGCTCCTTCAGGAGCATCGCTCAGGCAAGCAATCTCACCTCTGGGATCAACTCCTGCGAAGAATTCATCTCCGGCCATTGTTATAATCTCTCTGCCCATGAATCCACAGGCTCCGTTAACCATAATTTTCATTTTAAACTCCTAACAGTTTATGCCTTGCTCTCTCATAAGCTGAAGCATCTTTTCTTCATTGGACTTTGTCATAGTCGTAAGAGGAAGTCTTACGAAATTGTTGCAGAATCCCATTGCCGCTACGGCAGCCTTCGCAGGTATGGGATTTACTTCGCAGAACAATGCGTTTATTAAAGGAAGTAACCTGAGCTGCATTTCTCTGGCTTTTGCTATATCTCCGGCCAGGAAAAAATCACACATTTCCACAGTTTCCTTGGGAAGAATATTGGATAGAACCGAGATTACGCCAATACCACCAAGAGCCATTATCGGCACTATTTGGTCATCATTGCCGGAATAGATATCGATTTTATCTCCGCACAGAGCCGCTACTTCTGCAATCTGGGAAATATTGCCGCTGGCTTCCTTTATAGCCACTATGTTCTTGTGATCCGCAAGTCTGGCGACAGTAGCAGGCAGCAGATTGCAGCCGGTTCTGCTGGGAACGTTATAAAGAATGCAGGGCTTGGTTGATGCATTTGCGATTGCGGTAAACGACTGATACAAACCTTCCTGCGTTGCCTTGTTGTAATACGGTGTAACAAGAAGCATTGCGTCACATCCGATAGCGCAAGCATAAATGGTAAGATCGATTGCAAAAGCGATATCGTTCGAACCGGTTCCGGCAATTACGGGAACGCGTCCGTTAACCTGCTCCACGCAGAACTTCAGGACGTCCCTGTGCTCCGCATCAGACAAAGTCGAACCTTCTCCCGTAGTACCTACGGCTACGATAGCATTTACGCCCTGATCAATTTGCCATTCGATAAATCTGGCAAATCTCTTGTAATCAATCGTCCTTCCGTTATCCTCGAAAGGAGTAACAATAGCTGTGGCGACCCCTGTAAATACTGTGTTTTTCACTAGTTTTTCCTCCGATTTTTAATGTGGCTTACTTTCGCTTTTGGTTAATTTCGGCTGACCTGAAAAGAAAAAGAAAAAGAAAAAGGACAACCGCGAAAAGCAATTGTCCCATACAAACAACAGGTAAATTGAATAGCTCTCCGCAAAAATGCGACAGTCCTGTGAATGTTGTTCACAGGCCCAGGTAAAACAACCGTTCAGGAATAATTGTTTTCCCTTCGGCGGTATCCCCTTTCGTTTCATCCGTATCCTGAAATGGATTGAAACTACTTTTGTCAACCGCGCCTCTATCTTGAATTATTAAATTTGGATGAACTTTAGCACACAAATACGGCAAAGTCAAGAAGAAATATAAAAATTATATTCTTTTCATATAATTTCTTTTTAAAAGATAAAGTACTAGAATTACAAAACTTGATTAGATCATAATTGTAAATTTTTCTCAAATCCGCAATATAAAATATAAAGCCCATCGTTAATGAATATGTAACGATGGGCTTTATGGTCGGAGTGGCGGGATTCGAACCCGCGGCCTCTTGGTCCCGAACCAAGCGCGATACCAAGCTTCGCCACACCCCGATATTCACCAAGTGATTTTATCATTATCCGGATGTAAAATCAATATACGAAAATACTGCCGGGTTCTCTGTAAAATAAAGCCGCAACAGGAATCCCCATTGCGGCATTGGTAGCGGAACTAGGATTTGAACCCAGACAAACAGAGTCAGAGTCTGTCGTGCTGCCATTACACAATTCCGCTTCAACAAAAATATTTTATCATTTAATCAAAATTTGTCAATAGAACAGACGCAAAATAAAGAATATTTACGAGTTGTAAATATCTGCATTATAATGTATTATATTTTATAATAAAACCGGAGGTACTAATAATGCCTGAATTCAAATATGAAATTGTAGAACAAATCGGCGTCCTTTCCGAAAACAGCACCGGCTGGAGACGCGAACTTAATCTTGTCTGCTGGAACGACCGTGCGCCGAAATACGATATCAGAGATTGGGCTCCCGACAATGCAAAAATGGGCAAGGGTATTTCAATGACTCTTGAGGAAACCAAGGCCCTGAAGGATCTACTGAATTCACTTGATATTTGAACGGTGAAATAAAGTGTCAGAATACAAAGACAAATTTTTTGAGATATACCAAACTTATATAAACCGTGACGGTAATGTGGAGCTTCTTGACTGGCTTGACCGCCGTTCGGACTTTTTCGAGGCTCCCGCCAGCACACGTTTTCATCTGGCATGTCGGGAAGGTCTAGTTATGCATTCTCTGAATGTCTACGAACTTTTATATGCTCGCAACCAGCGTGACGGGTGTCCTCACAGCGATGAAAGCATAGCCATATCCGCCCTTCTACATGATGTCTGCAAGGCGAACTTCTATAAGGAGACAACCCGCAATATAAAAAATGAAAACTCCGGGCAATGGGAAAAAGTTCCTTACTATTCCATTGATGAAAAATTCCCTTACGGTCACGGTGAAAAATCGGTATTTCTTATCGAACGTTATATGCGTCTGACAATCGAGGAGGCAATTGCTATCCGCTGGCATATGGGCGGATTTGACGACACTGTCAAAGCAGGTGGATACACAATTGCAAACGCCTATGAAAAATATCCTCTCGCTGTAAGGCTTCACCTTTGCGATCTGGAATCGACATACCTTCTTGAAAACAATTAACTGATAACTGTATATAAAACAAAAAAACTCCTTCAAATACGAAGGAGTTTTTTAACTTACTTATTATTGAATATTGAAGACAGCTCCGTAATACGGGCAGCAAATTCGTTATTCTTACGGCGGTTGGACTCCAACTCGGCGGCCATTTTATCAAACTCGGTCTGCTTGGAAGCTATAAATCCGTCGCGTTCCTCAATAAGGAGCTTGCTCTGGCGAAGAAGATCGTTACGGTGCTTAATTTGATTTTCCTTATCCTGAACCGTCTTTTTTAGATCTTCTATATTTCGGTCCTTTTCGGCAAGGCGGCCTTCACACGCGTAGACCTGGTTAATCTTTTCATCGATACTATCTTCTTTCTGCGCAATCAGGATATTAACGTCAGAAATATGCTTTTCAAGTTTTGAAATTGCATCTTCCCTTTCTTTGAGGGCGGCTATACTGGTATTCAGTCGACTGCGGAGGTCATCACACTCTGCCTCACGGTTCTGAATAATCCGCTCAGCCTCGGCAAGCCTGTTCTTAAGATCGATAACCTCGTTTCCGATTTTTCCGATGACTTCTTTAATCCGCTGAGAATCAAAACCGGATTCGTCATATCTGACCTTAGCCTCGGCATACTCATTGCTGAGCTCCTCGTATTCCTGTTTCTGTTTTTCAACAAGTGCATTAAGCTCATTAACTACAGTCTGGTTCTCGGCCTTTATTTTTGAAGCTACTTCCATAAATTTCAGTTGAAGTTCGGAAATGCCCTGCTCATATTGCTCCTGCAATTCAGTCTTGAGAGCCTCAATATCCTGATCATGGCTCTGTTTGGCAGTGGCAAGGCTCTCTTTCGCGGCTTCTATCTCTGCATTCTTGGATTTTTCAAGAGTTTCAATTTCCGCATCGAACTGACTACAAACGTCCCTGAGATTCTGTTCATGTTCATTATTCAGTGACTTTATTTCTAGCTCATGAATACGTGCCGCATCGTCAATTTTTGACTGATAAGACTGGTCAACCTCACGGATTTTCTCTTCGACTTCTTCACGGGAGGAGAGTTCTGAGATATGCTCCTCGTACTGCCGGGACATGAGTCTCAGCTGTTCCTCATATTCCGCTATAGTTGAATTCAGCCTCTCCTCACTTTCGGCATGTGCGGAATTCAGCTGACTTTCATAGGTATACTTAACGCTGTTGACATTCCGTTCGGATACTTCATGCATATTCTGGATTTTATTTTCGTATGTCGAAATCAACAGCTGGACCTTCTCGCGAAGACCTTCCTGACCACTGCTAAACTGTTCGACAAAACTGTCGCGCTCCGAAAGTATTTCTTTATACTTGGCTGTAACGTCGGCAATCTCTCTGTCTCTTTCTTCAAGCTGGTGCGTGAGATTGTCGATAGTCCCAAGAGCTGCATTCTTTTGCTCGGTCTCTGTTTTGACAGTTTCATTTGCCTGCTCAAGCAGAAGGCAGACCTCATCATAATGATTCTGCATGGTACTAATTTCGCTGTCCCTGTCACAGAGAAGTGCATTGACATTGTCAAGCTGTTTCTGGCACTCAAGAAGGGAATTATCCATCTCTTCCAGTTTGACTGATAAATCGGTGTTTTCGGCGTAAAGTTTGCGAACATTTTCATTACCGGAATCAATTTTAGCTTGCATGGAAGCAATTGTTAAATTCAGCGAACGAATTTTCTCATCAAGTGACTCGGCGTGCTGGTTCAGTTGTATTTTTTCCTGTTCAGCATGTTTTAAATCTTCGCTGTACTGATCTACTGTATCACAGCTGTTCTGATAATGTCCCATGAGTGTATGGTACTCCTCTTCGGCTTTTGACAGAGTTTCCTGATTATCAGAAATAATCCTGGTCAGTTCCAGAACATCATTTTTGTACTGTTCAATTCGGGCCTCGTATTCGCCAATACGGCTGTCACGTTCCTTTATTTCGGATATAGTTTTTTGAAGTTTATTGGTGTTTTCTTCAAGAGCGCGGCGAGTTTCCGAAATGACGGTTTCGGATCCGGAAAGTCGGATATTCAGTTCTTCTATCTGGTGCTGCAGCGAACCTATCGTGTCAAGATAGGTTGTCTGAAGTTTACTGAGTGTCAATATTTTGTCAGCCTGGGATTTCGATCTCTGATCGGCGATTTCAACTTTGCTCTGCAAATCGACAAGACTTGACTTCAGGTCTCTGTTCTCAGCGCTTATTCTATTCAGGGCAACCGTAAAGCGACGCTCATTTTCAAGCGCTTCTTCCTTGATATTCTGGATTACGTCCTCGTAATCCTCTATGTGAAGACCGAATAAATTCTTTCTGCCTTCCGGTTCGAACACTTCACGATCAGCCATAAATATTATTTACTCCTGAAAATTCTTTTTTGGAGAATGAATCAGTTAATTTTGTTATTCAGCATATCCATAATTCCGTTGATATCATAATCTCCTATACCGGTAGTGGAAGAAGCAGGCTGAGTCTGTTTTTTTGATCTGTCCCAATTTTCCTTGAAGACATTGGAACCAGGAGCGAATGATTCATCGGAAAAACCGGTGGCAATAACGGTAATGCTGATTTCATCTTTGTATGTATCGTTGAAGGCAACGCCCCATGCAATCTGCGCGTTGGGATCTGCAGCCTGTTTTATCATTTCGGAAGCTGTCTCTACATCCTCCAGGTCGACATCAGAAGGTGCGGTGATATTGATTATAACGCCCTTAGCCCCGTTGATGTTGGTTTCGAGGAGCGGGCTGGAAATGGCAATCTGAGCGGCAGATTTGGCCTTATCCTGACCGCTGGAACGTCCAATGCCCATATGGGCATACCCGGAATTCTTCATTACAGTAGTGACATCGGCAAAGTCAAGGTTGATAAATCCCGGAACACTTATAAGCTCGGAAATACTCTGGACACCCTGAAGTAAAACGCTGTCGGCTATTTCAAAGGCATTGGCGAGTGTAATACGTGTATCCGTGATGTGTTTAAGTCTGTCATTGGGAATAACAACCATGGAGTCCACCTGCTCCTTGAGCTGGGAAATGCCTTCGAGGGCTTTATCCATACGTTGTTTCCCTTCAAAGGTAAAGGGCTTTGTAACAATACCGACGGTAAGTATGCCGAGCTCGTGAGCTACCTGGGCAACCAGAGGAGCTGCACCCGTACCGGTACCACCGCCCATACCTGCAGTAACAAAAACCATATTTGCACCGCGGAGAGCAGTACCGATGTCCTCACGGCTTTCCTCGGCGGCCTTGCGTCCGATTCCGGGGTCTCCGCCTGCGCCGCGTCCGCGGGTAAGTTTGGTCCCTAGTTGGATTTTTTGGGTTGCTTTGTTGAACTGAAGAATATGGGCGTCAGTGTTCATAGCGATAAACTCAACACCCTTTATTCCGCATTCAATCATACGGTTCACAGCATTTCCGCCGCCACCGCCGACACCGACAACCTTTATATTAATACCAAATGATTCGTTATCTTCCTGAGGGGGAAACGAGATAGTCTTATTCAGCATAAAAACCTCCGAAAATATTTAAAATCGGTAATATTTACATTCATCTAAAAATACCATATATTGTTAATTTTTTCAATAACATTGTACCACCGGTAAACGGTAAGAATCACTTGAAATAATTGTCGGGAATTGCCATCTCTCCATCGCTCATGAATGCCTTTCCCAAAATGGAAACATTCAGGTTACCTGATACGTTTTTTCCTTCGCGTTCAATTACCTCTGAAAGCATGCTGAATTTATAATCCAGTTCTGATGCGGTACCCATTTCCACAAAATAACGGCTGTCAAAAATCATTGTGATATTCAGCTTATCGGATAGATTTACAGAATCAATTCCGGTAAGAAGATTGACTTTTTTTGCGGCGCTTACAAGCGGTTTCAGATAGATATCAAGGTCAAGTCCGTTTTCATCGGCAAGTATACCCCCTGTCCCAAAACTGGCCGGCTTAATACCGTATACAACGATGCAGTCATTGGGAGCGTCGCTAGTCTTTTCAAGTATCTTCATAGTATCGGAAACAATTAAGAATCCGTCCTCGCAGGCAACCGCAAGACGGATTTCTACGTTGTTAACTTCAATAACAAGAGTGTTGGGAAGATTTCTGTAGACATTCACATTCAGAAGATAAGGCAATTCAGTTTCGATTCTGTTCTCAATTTCGCCGGTGTCAATCCGGAGAAGATTGGTCCCAATCTGGACATCAGCGGCTCTGATAATATCCTCCGCCTTATAAGACGTGTATTTACCGGAAAGCTTGATTTCTCCCAGTTTGAAGAAAACCGTCAGAGAAAGAAGAACCGATGCAGCAACAAGACCCACAAGAACCGCAACGGTAATTATTCCGCCGGATTTTTCAGAATAATATACTTTACCGTTATTCTTTTTCTTTTTCATTTTTACCTATAAGTTCTGTAATCTTCGCGTAGATTATATCCACAGTTTCCTTAATTACCGCTGTTGAGGCTTTCTTTCCCATTTCCCTCAATCTCTCGGGGTCAAGGCACATATCATATAAGATTTTTGCTATTTCCTCCGGGGATTTTTCCCCCTCCTCGACGAGAACGGCCGCATCCCTGTCAGCCAGAGTCAGAGCGTTGTAATACTGATGATTTTCGGCTACATTCGGTGAAGGAATCAGAAGTGAAGCGGTACCTGAGGCTGCTATTTCACTGATTGTGAGAGCGCCGGAACGGGACAGCACCAGATCTGCGGCGGACAGATACAAGGGCATATTTCTGATATAGTCGGTGATAATGATATTACCGTTGTTTTCATAATCAACACCCAGTTCCAAAAGTTTCTGGGGAAAGGATTTTTTGGCATACTGTCCGGTAGCGTGATAGTGAATTATTTCTCCTGACTTGTGATGCAGCTTAATGAACTGTGCAGCCACAGCGTTTATTTCACCTGCGCCGAGGGAACCCCCGAAGGATACAACACAGATCTTTCCTTCAGGATTGAGGTCTTTCGAAGCCTCTTCCTTGTTCATTTCAAAGAAGGCTTTCCTAACTGGATTTCCCGTGACTATACATTTACTGCTCTGTTTAAGTCTTGGAATAATATCAGAATTGGCAACAAAAATAACATCTACTCCCCGAGAAAGTATTCTGGTGGTAACGCCGGGAAAAGAATTCTGTTCGTGAATTGCCGTTTTTAGGTCCATTTTTACAGCGGTTTTTACTACTGGGCCGCTAATGTATCCACCGCAGCCTATTACTATATCAGGCTGAAAATCCAAAAATAACTTCTTAGCCTTTTTCATTGCAGAAACGGCATATTTTAACGACATAATATTAAAAATGATTTCCGAAGGCTTTATAGACCTTGAAAATCCATGGATTTCTATAGGATGAAATTCATAACCTGCTTCCTCAACCAGACGTTTTTCCATTCCGTCCTCACGTCCGACAAATACTATACAGGAATCGGGTTCCATCTGCTTTATATAGTCAGCTATGGCTATCGCGGGATTAATATGTCCTGCTGTACCACCCGCTGCTATTACTGCTTTCATTGTTCTCCCCCGTCATCAGTATCGTAATCTGTATATCGTGATACTGAAAGCAACACCCCCACCTCGATAAGTAACATAACAAGCGACGTCCCTCCCTGGCTGAAGAACGGAAGGCTGATACCGGTATTGGGGAAAGAGTTGCTGACAACCGCAATATTTAAAAGTGTCTGAGCAGCTATCTGAACGATAATGCCTAATGCGAGCATGCTTCCGAATGAATCCCTGCAATGCAGAGCAATACGGACTCCTCTGATGAATAGAATCACAAACAGAAGTATAACGAACAATGCCCCGATAAAGCCAATCTCCTCCACAATGACGGAGAAAATAAAGTCATCCTGCGATTCGGGAAGATACATATGCTTCTGTCGTGAATTGCCGAGGCCCAGACCGGTAAGGCCGCCTGAGCCAATGGCAATAAGAGACTGTCGGATCTGATGCCCGTCTTTGGGCCAACCGGTAAAGGGGTCCAGCCAGATTCTAATTCTTTCACCGATATAATCGAGCTTGTCAGTGGCGCTTATAAGAACATACCCTCCGATAGCCAGCGGTATCCCTGTTACAAGAAACCATTTAAACTTTGTCCCCCCCACAAGCATAATTATGAATCCGATTGTCAATATAAGCACTGCACAGGACATATGGGGCTGCTTGTAAAGAATCAATACAATAGATCCGAGGATAAGCATGAACAGAAGAAAGCCATACCGGAAATTCTTCATCAGTTCGGTATGAGTGGAAATCAGATACGCAAAAAGGCAGATTACAGCAAATTTTGAAAGCTCGGATGCCTGAAAAGTGCGACTTCCGATAACAATCCATCGTTTTGCCTCGTTGATTGCAGGCATGGCAAGTGTAGCAGCGAGAAGAACCTCGGAGACGATATATATCACCCACGAAAGCGGTTTTAGAATATGATAATCGAAGAAGGAAACCCCCAGCATTATAACAATGCCTATCATGGCGTATATAAACTGGTTTTTGATGTAATAGTAACTGTCTCCGAACATATAAAGCGCCCTTGCGGAGCCCGCTGAAAACAGCATTATAAGGCCAAACACTACCAGTGCCAGCGTAGTAAAAAGAGCCACGGTATCAACAGGGCCCCTTTTAGACTTTCTTCTGTTTATAGCAGCAGTTTCAGGCATAATGTAATCATTACACAACTGACAGAATTGCCAGTGTGCCTCCTCCGACTGATACTAAGCTGAATATTATAACAATTTTTACTTCAGACCATCCACACATTTCAAAATGATGATGAATAGGTGCCATTTTAAAAACTCGTTTTCCGTGTGACAGCTTAAAATAGCCTATCTGAATTATATCAGACATGGCCTCTGCAAAATACACGACGCCGATAATAAGAATTAAAACCGGCTTGTTTATGGAAAATGCCATAGCCACCACAGCTCCGCCGAGGAACATAGAACCGGTATCACCCATAAAAACCTTTGCAGGATGAAAGTTCCATATCAGGAATCCCACGCATCCGCCGGCAACCGCGCAGGCGGCCAGTGACGTGCCGATATATCCGAGAGAGTTTGCGATAACTACAAATGAAGCGCAAACAAAAAAGGTAACAGAAGCGGACAGACCGTCTATTCCGTCAGTAAGATTAACTGCATTTACCATACCCATTATCAAAAACAAAGAAATGATATAAAACCATATTCCAAAATCGAATGAGCCGATAAAGGGAATTTCAACCATTGTTGTGGAAATATTAAATTTGTACAGCACAAAAAGAAAACCGGCAGCTACAAAGAACTGCATTATCAGTTTGCCTTTCGCGGTAAGGCCGAGATTCCGGGAATTGATAATTTTCAGATAATCATCTATAAAACCGATTATACCGAAACCAAAAGCAGCGCCGATGCAAACAAATAAGCGAACGCGTTCTCTCAAATACTGGCTAAGAAGATAAACCGGAGATTGGCTGATAAGATAAAACACTCCCAGAGCAAGGCTGAGTACTACCCCGATAATAAACATCAATCCGCCGATAGTAGGGGTACCTTCTTTGCTTATGTGCCAGGTCGGCCCAATTATATTAATAGTCTGGCCGTATTTTAATCCACGCAACCAGGGTATCATAACAAAACCCAGAGCACCGGTGAAAAGTATTGAAGATATTGCTATAAGTAAACAGGCAGTTCTTTCCATTAAAATAGCTCCGGAATATCAGTATTTTTCATAAAATTTCGAAATGGCGTTTTCAAGAGCGATTGCCCTGCTGGCTTTGAAAACAACCGCATCGCCGGGATGAACGGTCCTTACAAGATAATCCGACAGAACATCAAGATTGTCAAAATGCTCCACACTGGGGACCCCCGCGCTTCCTGCAGAGGAAACACATGCCTTCATTTCCTCACCGACGCACAGCAGTATATCTATTCCAAGTGACCCTGCCAGAACACCGATATCCCTGTGAGCCTGAGCTGAAATAGTTCCGAGCTCAAGCATATCACCCAGAACGGCAATTTTAAGCCCGTCATTAGGCAGAGATGCAAGTGCGTTCAGAGAAGCTCTCATGGAATCAGGATTGGCGTTGTAGCAGTCCTCAACTACCGTAATACCTTTGAATTCAACAATTTTTTGCCGCATTCCGGCAGGCTGGTAATTTGCAAGACCCTTTGCTGATTTTTCCGGATCGAGTCCCACACGCGTGGCAATGGTATATGCTGCCAGAGCATCGTAAATCTGGTGGTTACCGAATCCCGGTATAGACGCGGAAAAGATGCCGTTAATACGATCGCTTATTGTGAAGGAAGTAGCGTTAACACGCGACATAATATCCTTAGCAACCACGTCGCAGTCTGTATTTTCTATTCCAAAGGTTACGGTCATACATTTTAACCTGTCAACGGCTGACATCAGCATTTCGTCGTCTCCGTTAATTACCAGTATGCCGTCGTTTTCGGGTAAACCTTCGACTATTTCAAGTTTTGCTTTAAGGATATTTTCACGGCTACCCAGAAGTTCCATATGACTGACACCTATGGCCGTAATTGCTGCAACCCTGGGTTTTACGGCACGGGTAAGCTTGCTTATATCACCTATCCCGTTCATGCCCATCTCCACCACGGCAAGCTGTGTATCATCATCAAGAGCGAAAAGTGTCTCGGGAACTCCCACTTCGTTGTTCTTGTTTCCTTCGTTTTTTAATGTCTTTCCGAAACAGGAGAATATTGCTGCCAGCATTTCCTTGGTGGTGGTTTTGCCGACACTGCCGGTTATTCCGACCACAACCGGGTTGAACATATCACGATAGTTTCCGGACATCGCTATCAATGCATCTTTTGTATCTTTTACGAGTATCTGTTCACCTTCGGCATCATATATCCTGTTGACCACTACGGCCTCCGCCCCGTTGAAAAGCGCATTGGGGGCGAAATCATTTCCGTCATAATGATCGCCAGTAATGCCGACAAAAACACATCCCGGCCCTGCGTCACGCGAATCGGTTGTTACTCTTGTGATAAGCTTATCGGGATTTTTGGTAACAGATACATTTTTAAGCAGATCCCCTAGTCTGATAGCTTTCATCCTGTTTCCTTTCAATTATTGCATGTTAAAAATATCTTTTACTATTTTCCGTTCATCACAGTACACGGTATATCCGTTAAGGACCTGATATATTTCGTGACCTTTTCCGCATAATGCGACTATATCGTCCCTGCGAGCAAGTGACAAAGCTTTTTTTACCGCCGTGACTCTGTCAATATCTGTATAATATTCTATTCCGGAAGCTTTGATATATGGCAGAACATCATTGATTATATTCTTCGGATCCTCCGTACGGGGGTTGTCGGAAGTAATTATAATTATATCAGAATATCTGCAAGCCGCTTCCGCCATTTTCGGGCGCTTTGCGGCATCCCTGTCCCCTGCGCACCCGAAAAGGGTAATCAGCCTGCCAGTGCAGGTTTTTTTCAATGAAGACAGGAGATTGTCAAGCGCGTCATCAGTATGGGCAAAGTCTGTGATAACCGTGAAATCACCGGAATATATTATCTCACTTCTTCCCCTGATGTCAGGCAAATTATATAACATCGAGCTTACTGCGGCAAGAGGAAATCCCAGCCCGTCAAGCGCGGCTAAAGCGCACAGAGCGTTTTCCACAGAGTATTTCCCGGGCATACCGAATGAAACAGCGTATTTCTCCCCGTCATGAATTACGTTAAACCGGGAACCGTAGGCGATGCTTTTAATATCACCTGCCATAAAATCTGCGTATCCGTCAACGGACAATGTAACCGCGCTGTCAAGCTCGTATACCAGACGTCGTCCGTATTCGTTGTCTATATTGATTATATTATGACCGGAATGGAAGAACATGGATTTTTTTGCCTGATAATAGTTCTCCATTGTTCCGTGATAATCAAGATGATCCTGAGTGAGATTGGTGAATACACACACATCGAAATAAAGACCCGAAAGTCGCTGCTGGTGAATAGCTTGAGAGGATGCTTCCATCACAGCATACCGGCAGCCATTTTCAGCCATCCGGCTGAGAAGAGCATAAAGGTCGACTGGTTCCGGCGTCGTGTATTTTGATGGGATTGATACATCACCGATCTTTACTTCCACTGTTCCGATAAGCCCGGCTTTATTTCCGGAGGCTGAAAGCAGCCCGTGAATCAAACCGGTGACAGTGGTTTTACCGTTTGTACCGGTAACGGCAACAAGCTTCATTTTTCTATCGGGATGATGATAAAAAGCAGCGCATAAAGGGCCGAGGATGTATCTTGAATCCTTAACAATTATTTCGTTTCTCAGTCCCATGGTCTGCTGGCATACGACTGCTGCTACACCGGAATCAAGAGCCTCTGCTGCCTTAGTATGACCGTCAAACCGTGCTCCCCTGATGCATACAAAGAGACAGCCTGGAATGATTTTTGCCGAATTCGAAACCACGGCCGTAATCTCGGTGTCAAGATCAGGTTGTCCGGAATATTCAATTTCTTTTAGCAGTTCGGATAGTAGCATAATCAATCGTGTTCGGTTGTCAGGAAGGTTACCGAAATTATGGTACCGGCCTCAACCGACTCCCCTTCGGAAACGCTTTGGGATGCAGCTACGGCATCATCGCTTTGAGATCCGTCTACTTTTATATTCAGTCCAGAAGCCTCAAGAACCAATTGGGCCGATGATTGAGACAATCCTATTACCGAGGGAACGGTCACAGAAATATGTTCCGTTTCAACGTCGGTATAAATATAGACAGAGGAACCTCTGGGAATAGAATATCCTGCAGGCGGATATTGACCGACAACAGTAGTGCCATCACCTACAACGTTGTATTTGAGACCTATTACTTGCATCTTTGAATAGGCTGTAGTGAGAGAATCCTGAAGAATATAGGGTGTGTTTACAGATGTTACAGCAAGCTCTTCCTCTGTATAGGAAGGATCTACCCCAAGGTAAGGCAGGATATCTGCAAAAATGGAACTAACCACAGGAGCGGCAATCATTCCGCCGTAGATAGATGTGGAGCTGTGCGGTTCATCCAACATCAGATAAACGCATATCTGCGGATCATCCACCGGAGCAAATGCGCAAAAAGAACCGACGTAAACTCTTTCGGTTGTGTTGAGCTTCTGTCCGGTACCGCTCTTGCCTCCTATACGGAATCCGGCAACATATGCGTTTCCACCGTTGCCACGTTCCACGACTTGTTCCAGAATAATGCGCATTTTTTCACTGGTATCATTGCTGATAACCTGGCGTTTAACCTGTGGCTCTATGTTTTCGATTATATTTCCGCCACTGTCGGTAATTTGCTTGACAAGATGCGGCTGAACAAGATATCCGCCGTTTATAACTGTTGAAAATGCGGTAACAATCTGAATCGGGGTGTAAACATTGGACTGGCCGTAAGAACAACTTGCAAGGTTGACGAGCGACATATCCTCACCGTAAACCTGACTGCGCGCCTCTCCGGACAGATCTATATCAGTATAATCCACCAGTCCGAAAGAATAAAGGTATCTGTAGAAATCACGAGCGCCGATAGACTGGCCAATACGTACAAAAGAAGTGTTGCAGGAATGCACTACCGCATCGGAGAAATTCAACTGTCCATGTGCTGTGGTGGCGCAGTTCATTACACGGTCCGCTACAGTAATAGATCCGCTGCAGTAATATGTGGTTTCAAGAGTCGCAGCACCGACCTCCAGCGCTGTGGCAGCTGTTATAGATTTGAAAACAGAACCCGGTTCATAGGTATCGGAGATCGCTTTGTTCCTCCACTGAGCATTCTGGGCTTTGTATATCGCCGCAGAACGTTCATCGTCATTTTCGATTTCAGAGATTTCAGCAGCTTTTGCCTCATCATAAATTGTGAAAGGATCATTCGGGTCAAAGTCACCTTTTACTGCCATTGCAAGAATCTCGGCAGTATTTACATCCATTACGATGCATACGCCGCGTTCCTTTACATTATGCTCCACGATAGCGGTGGCAAGATGGGATTCGACCACCTGTTGAATATATTCGTCTATAGTCAATACCAGATTGTTTCCGTCTCTGGCAGGATATTCCATTTCATTACCGTAATATATTTCTCCGCCGTTGGCGTTCCGCGCAGTAATAATCCTTCCGTCTGTGCCGCTTAACTCATCATCATAATATGATTCCAGACCTGCAAGGCCCTGATTATCGGTACCGACAAATCCAAGAACGTGAGCGGCGAAATTACCGTAAGGATAATAACGTTTGGAATCCTCAGTATAGTACACCCCCGAAGCTTTGTGTTCTGACATATAGGCCTTTATTTTGTCTACAATAGGCTGGTCCACCTTGCGTTTGACAATTGAATAATAGTTCTGTTCTTTACACTGTTCAAGGGTAACCGCACGGTCTGCATCGAGTATTTCATACATACAGTCGGCTATAGTGTCATAATCGTCCTCTTTAATGTCAAGAGGCGCGAGTGCTACAGTCCAGACAGCCGCGCTGCTGGCCAACACGTTATTATTTCGGTCATATATACTTCCACGCTTAGCCGGAATAACAGTATCACTCAACTGCTGGCTTGTTGCCATTTGGTTATAGTAATCATGCTGAGTAACAGAGATATAAAACAACCTAACCACTAATATAACGAATAGGATGGCAATAATAATCGCCATCCATACAATTCCGGAAACCCTGATTCCGGAGCGTTTATTCTTTTTTTCAATGTTATTACCGATCATAGAACCTCAGGAAATAATAAATATCAGCCAAAGAAAATATCAAGAAGCTTGTGAAAGCTGTCGGACAGGGCATTACGCCCGGATATACTGTTATCAGAAATAAAGTTGCTTCCCTGGACATAGATATATTGTACGGAAGAACCGTCCTGTTTTACCATCCCGAGCTCACGTCCGGCGAATTCCTCGGCCTCTTTTACGGAAACAGAACTTTCAAGGACGTAGTTGAGATATGCATTCTGGCTCTGAAGTTGGGTTAGTTCGTTGTTGAATGCGTTGATGGCAGTTTTTGTCTCGGTAAGCTCAGTGCGTCCCAGAACACTGGTAACCATCAGTGCAACGACGGAAAGCAGAAGAATGACGTTCAGAACGGATACACGTGACATCCGTCTGCGCGACTTTGTCTTTTTTGCCACCTTTACCTGAAGCTCAGCGGTTTCGTAGGACTCAAACCGTGACAGGTCATAAGCTGCATTATTTCTCATTAATTATACCTCCGGCAAGCGATTACTTCAACCGCGTTATCTTTTCTGTAAAACGCGCAGCTTTGCGCTGCGGGAGCGGCGGTTAACATCCAACTCCTCTTCATCGGCCACAACTGGCTTTTTGGTCATAATATCCGCCAGGGGCACTTTCCCACACACACAGACCGGAAATTCCGGAGGGCAGATACACCCTTGGGATTTGTCTTTATAAAAGTTTTTCACAATACGGTCCTCAAGAGAATGGAAGGTTATCACACACAACCTTCCGCCAGGATTGAGAATATCAAAAACAGCATTCAATCCTTGAGTCAGCGCTCCCAGTTCGTCATTTACCGCAATACGCAGTGCCTGAAATGTTCTTCGTGCAGGATGTTTTTCTTTGCGGCGTACTGCTGGAGGAAGGGCTGAAGTAACAATGTCACTTAACTGGATCGTTGTTAGAATGTCCCTGCTTTCACGTAGATTTACAATTTTTTTCGCTATCTGATACGCGTAGGGTTCTTCTCCGTATTCACGAAGTATCCGTGTCAGATCCTTTATATCCGCGGTGTTTACTATATCTGCCGCGGTTTCACCCTCGGAAGACATTCTCATATCAAGTGCGCCGTCGTTCAAATATGAAAACCCGCGCTCAGGATCGTCAAACTGATGAGATGACACCCCGAGGTCAAGCAATGCCCCGTCAATCCCGCCGTAATACCCCGAAAGAAGCATATCCGCGTCACGGAAGTCGCCTTTAATCAGAGTAACGTACTCAAAAGCGGCAAGACGTTCTCCTGCAGCGGCAAGTGCCTCGTCATCCTTGTCAAAACAGTATAAGTGTCCGCCTCTGAGACGTGAGGCAATTTCAAACGAGTGTCCTCCACCTCCGACGGTACAATCCAGATAAGTTCCGTCCGGTTTGATATTCAGCCCATCAAGACATTCGTCAAGAAGTACAGGTCTGTGGCTGAATGGTATCATATCTCGAGTTCCTTCATCTGTGTGTCAATCATTTCGGTTGTGATGGAATCATTGACGATGTTCCAGCGTTCCCTGTTCCAGATTTCAGCATGATTCAGCACGCCTATAACTACGACATCCTTTTCCAGTGAAGCCCTCTGACGAAGATTTGACGGAATCAGAATCCTACCCTGCTTGTCCGGTTCAACCATACAGGCATTGGCAAACAGGTATCTCTGGATATCCCTGGAGCTTCCAATCGGACGATCCTTGATTTTGTCGCACATTGATTCCCATTCAGACTCGGAAAATACAACAAGACAGTCGTCCAGCCAGCGTGTAATATAAAAGCGTTCACCGAGTTCATCACGAAGACGGGACGGAAAATTCATGCGGCCTTTTTCATCAATATTGTGATTATATTCACCTGTAAGCACTAATTTCGTCCCTCCTTTCGTATTTCAACCCACAATCAACCTTTTTAAACCACTTTTAGGTTATTATACCCACTAATAAACGTAAAATCAACAATTCTTTTTATAATTTATCTAAAAAATTAAAAAAAAAACGGCCGTCATCAGACGGCCGCTTTAAAACTTATTTAAATATTCAGCTAATTTTCAGGTTCTCCCAAAGTTCATTGATGTATGACAGCATCTCGGGAGACAGATTCTGATAGGCATATGTATTGTATGCAGATTTGAAATCATCATAACCGTTATATAAGATTTCCATAACATCCTCACCCATCTCGTCTATATAATCCTCGTTCTCATAAACAATCCTGTTGGGTGAAGCATAGTAGGTATATTCCGCATTTGCAATAGCGGGCTCCTCACTCAGCATATAGTTTATGAAAATCTCCGCCAGTTCCTTATCCTGGCAGCATGAGGGAACGCACATAGCGTCAATATAGTAGTTTGTTGGGTCGGGATAATAAAACTGAAGATCAACATCATCAGCCTGAGCGTCAGCCATGGTAAAATAATCACCCGCATAATACGAGGAAGCGATGGCTTCTCCGGATTCCATCATATTGTAAATTTCATCCATAACGTAACTTTTAACAAGGGGCCGCTGCTCCAGGAGGAGCTCCTGAGCCTGTTTCCATGCTTCTCTGTCATAGGTGTTGACCGAATAACCAAGCTTATAGAGCGCGGTTCCGAATGCATCGCGCGGATTATTGTACTGCAGAATCTCTCCGGCGTACTTTTCATTCCACAGGAGATCCCATCCATCAGCATCCCCCGGGGCAACACGATTGGCGTCATAGATTATTCCGACAACTCCGTATGCGTAAGGCACAGTATAGATATCGTCGGGATCGTAGAAGAGCCCTTTAAAATCTTCACTGATGTAATCTATATTCTGAATATTGTCAAAGTTGAGAGGCAGGAGCATCTCCTCATCTTTCATACGCGCTATCATATAATCTGACGGGATAACGACATCATAGCTTACAGCGCCGGACACCAGTTTGTTGTACATGTCTTCATTGCTTGCAAACGTGTCATAATTCACCTTGACAGGAGCACCGTAGGCATCCTCATACCATTTCTCAAATGAATCGATTGTGTCAAGGGTCCCCTCGGAGCCGTCGGAAATATATTCGCCCCAGTTGTATACATTAAGAACACGGGGCTTTTCACGGGAAATTGAGTAAATCGTCACACCTGCGACCAGTGCTATCGCCAGCAGAGGAATCGCTAACTTAAGCGGACCCGAGACCTCGTAACTGTCTCTTTCTGCCTTGTCCCCCTTGCGTCTTGTCTTCCTCAGCTGTTTGTCTTCATTGTTTCCGATAATATTTGACACAAGCAGAAGCGAAAGAATGACAAAGAATATGATTGTTGCCAAGGCGTACATTTTGGGAGTGACTGTCTTTTTTGTCATATTGTAAATACGGATCGGCAATGTCTGGAAACCGTTTCCCTGTGTGAAATAACTGATAACGAAATCATCAAGGGAAAGAGTAAAGGCCATGATAAAACCGGTGGTAATTCCGGGCATAATTTCAGGAAGCTCCGCTTTGATGAAAGCTCTGAACGGAGTACATCCAAGATCCATAGCGGCCTCAGGAATACTTTTATCCATCTGCTGAAGCTTTGGAAGCACCTGGAGTATTACATAGGGAAGACAGAAAGTAATATGAGCTATCAACATAGTCCCAAAACTGAGACTGCTCGATTTCCCCATGAGCGTACCGACGAAAACAAACATCAGCATCAGTGAGATACCGGTGATGATATCCGGATTGGTCATTGGAATATCGGTAAGGGTATTCAATGTAGCCTTGTAGTATTTGTTACGGAGTTTGTTGATACCGACAGCAGCAGCTGTCCCCATAATTACCGAACTTACCGAAGCGCAGAGAGCAAGCGTAAGTGTGTTGCTGACAGCCTTGAGGGTTTCGTTATCATTGAAGAGCTCTGCGTACCATTTTAATGAAAAACCCGAGAAGACCGAAAGGCTGCGAGCCTGGTTATAGGAAAAGAATATCAGCACGGCAATAGGGGCAAAGAGGAATGCAAATATTACTGCCGTATATATTTTAGAGGCGCTTTTTTTCATTTACCCGCACCTCCGTATGCAATTCTGTCAGTGAATCTACGAGCAACAGTCATTGCAATCAAAAGGATAACCATGAGTATAAAAGCTATAGCGGCGGCAAAATGAAGATTGCCGGATACATACTGACCTTCAATAGCATCGCCCAGCAGATAGAACTTTCCGTTGCCCAGTTTCTGGGAAATATAGAATGTACTGATTGAAGGCACAAGAACCATTGTAACTCCGGAAACTACGCCGGGAAGACTTAATGGAAAGATTACCCTGTAGAGCACGCGGAAATTATTGCTTCCCAGATCACGGGCAGCATCAAGGAGACGACAGTCCATCTTTGCCATTACGGAATAAATTGGAAGTATCATGTACGGCAGATAATCGTATACCATTCCTACAACCACTGCGCCTTCGGTACCGATAATCTTCACAGTATTAAGGCCCAGCGCCGTAAACAGTCCGTTTATAAGTCCGGTATCCTGAAGAATTGTCATCCATGCGTATGTCCTGATAAGGAAATTCATCCACATCGGTATCATCACAAGTGTTATTGCTGTACTCTGGGCACGTTCCGACATATGGGAAATAATATAACCCAGGGGATATCCAAGTACAAGACAAATCACCGTCGATATCAGCGCAAGTTTGAAGGAACGCCAGAATATCAGAAGATAAGTATGCACCTCAGTGACTGATTTATCTGCGTTTACTATCGAAGACGTTGCGTTGATAAAACGGGAAATATTATCAAACGTAAAACGGAAATCACTGTCAGTAAATGCGTAATAGGCTACGAAAATCAGCGGAACCAGTACAAAAAGCGCAGCCCAGACTGAATACGGAGCTAAAAGGATACGGTTTACCAGGGAATTTCCAGAGCGATTATAATTTCTCTTCATATTCCTCCGCCCCGTTATAGCCGTTGATGTCGGAAAGCTGATCGATTTCCATACTGTATGAGGAATAATCTCCGAACATATCGGAATATTCTGATTTTTTCATGACATGGATGGCGTCAGGCTCGATAAACAGACCTATCTGTGAACCCTCCGAACAATAATCGGTGGTCTGAATCATCCATTTGAAACCGCCAATATCAACAATGATTTCGTAATGGACTCCCATGAACGTCACGGAAGTGACAACACCGGTAAGCATCCCCTTCTCTTTAGAAACAATATCTACATCCTCCGGACGTACCACGACGTCTACAGCCTCATTCGGGTCGAACCCGCCGTCCACACATTCAAAGACATGACCGGAAAACTGAACAGTCCTGTCCCTGAGCATAAAGCCGTCTACTATATTGCTTTCACCGATAAAATCGGCAACAAATGCGTTTTTAGGCTCGTTGTAAACATCTATCGGAGAACCGATTTGCTGTATCTTTCCGTCGGCCATTACAACAATTGTGTCAGACATTGAAAGAGCCTCTTCCTGATCATGTGTGACAAATATAAAAGTAATTTCCGTACGTTTCTGGATATTCTTCAGCTCCTGCTGCATATCCTTTCGCAGCTTGAGATCCAATGCGCCTAGCGGCTCATCGAGCAGGAGGACGCGGGGATGACTGATAAGCGCTCTGGCGATAGCTACCCGCTGCTGTTGACCGCCGGAGAGACTCAGAACATTGCGCTTTTCAAATCCTTTGAGAGCAACCATGGAAATCATTTCTTCCACACGCGTTTTTATGTCACTGCGGGTAACCTTTTTTTCACGAAGCGGAAATGCAATGTTTTCGTATACATTCAGATGAGGAAATAGCGCATAGCGCTGGAATACCGTATTAACCTCTCTTTTATAGGGAGGAAGATTGGTAATATCTTTTCCATCAAAAAGAACCCTGCCGCCGTCGGGGGAAAGAAATCCGCCGATAAGACGCAGAGTTGTGGTTTTGCCGCATCCCGACGGTCCGAGCAGTGTCACAAATTCTCTGTCGTGGATATCAAGAGAAAAATCGCTAAGTACCTGCTCTCCGTCAAACTGAACCGAGCAGTCCTGGAGACTGACAATGACATTATCATTCATTTTTATAATACCCCTTTGCGGTTAATAAGACGTCGCCTTTTGACGATCGATGCAATATCTGATACCCCGCAAGAGGTTTGTTACACCGGAATAAATACCGGTTCCAGTATCTGAATTGTCATCGGGTTTCTTGCACTAATAAACGTATAATATATTCTTTGGCACAATGGAATAAATATAAAGAAATGCACCCTGTTTGTCAATATAAAACGGGGTGCATATTGATTTAAATCAGCTGTAAAATCCGGGAATTTTTTCTTTGAAACGGAACAGGCCTTTGTAAAGAATCAGACCCAATACCGTGCAGGACAGAAGTTGCCCCGGTACAATGGATAAAAACATTGTCATTAATCCAGCAACGGTGAATTTACCGAGCAGAACCACACAAAGTTCCGCTCCTACAAACAGAGCGTTAATGAATACCGGGAAAAGGGTTGAAAGAACCGGAAGGTCGAACCACAGCACATTGCGGTATTTCTTTGAGAGTAATGCGGAAATCAATGTGGCTGACGTACCCACAATAATATCCAGTGCTCCGGCTATATTGGCGCCGAAAACGACACCTGCAGCATTGGAGATAAGACATCCCAGCGTAAGACCCCAGATCCCATAGGGGGTCAGAACCGGCAGAATTGTAAGCGCTTCCGCAATACGAACCTGGAATGTACCGAAAGATATTGGCGCAAATACGAACCCCAATCCGGTATATACCGCGGCTACTATTGCGGGGAACGCTATATTTAGGGTTTTCGAATCTATATTACGCATTTTCCCTGCTCTTCATAACAAGGTATGCATTGATAAACCCGTCCAGATCACCGTCCATTACAGCATTGATGTTGCCTTGTTCATAGCTCGTGCGATGATCTTTTACAAGAGTATAGGGCATGAAAACGTAACTGCGAATCTGAGAACCCCATGCAATTTCCATCTGGTTGCCCTTGATATCATCGATTTTGTCCAGATGCTCCTGTTCCTTGATTTTTAGGATTTTGGACTTAAGCATCTTCATAGCCACGTCGCGGTTTTGATACTGACTGCGTTCATTTTGGCAGGCTACAACAATTCCGGTAGGGATATGCGTGATACGGATAGCGGATTCCGTCTTGTTTACGTGCTGACCGCCTGCACCGCTGGAACGGTAGGTGTCAACCTTAAGGTCATCCTCACGGATCTCTATTGCAATATCGTCGGATATTTCGGGCATAACTTCCAGCGATGCAAAAGAGGTATGGCGTCTGCCGGAAGCATCGAAAGGAGAAATCCTGACAAGACGGTGTACGCCGTTTTCGGATTTCAGATATCCGTAGGCGTTATGACCCTCGATGATGATGGAGGCACTCTTCAGGCCGGCCTCTTCTCCGTCAAGATAATCGACTACCTTGGTTTTGAACCCGTGATTCGCAGCAAAGCGGGTGTACATTCTGTAAAGCATTTCAGCCCAGTCCTGAGCTTCGGTACCACCTGCTCCTGCGTGGAAAGTCAGAATAGCGTTGTTGTTGTCATACTCTCCTTTGAGCAGAGTTGCAAGTTTCAGCTCCTCAACAAGCTTTTCGAGAGAGGCCAGCTCCGTTTCAATTTCTCCGCCCATGGATTCGTCGTCCTCCTCCACAGCTATTTCGATAAGCGTCACAACATCGTCGCGTGCACTTTCGAGACGTTTAGCGTAAGCCTGACGTGTTTTGAGGACTTTCTGTCTTGTAAGTGCCTTTTTGCTTTCATCCTGATTGTTCCAGAAATCGGTTGCGGAAATCTGTTTTTCAATCGAAGTAAGCTCTTCTTTGATTTTATCGGGGTCAAAAGCGGCGAGGAGATCATTAATGTCCTCAGTTACCGCGTTGAGCCTGATCACATATTCATCAGAAATAAACATAATACACCACCCGTTATTTTTCTGTGTAATTATATCAAATGGCAAAAGAGTATACAATAATGTATAATTAACATTATTGCATTCCCATTTATGGAGATTTCATGAATTCCGATTCCAGACAAGAAAACGAATACAGGTTTCTGTTTAAACGTGCGATTCTTGCGGCAGTGTTTTCTCTTCCCACGGTCTTCTACTGGCTTATAAAAAACAACCCCGCGGCCTGCACGTATTTTACAGATAATATCAGCGGCCCGGTTAAAAGATTTTCGGCCTCTGTTTTTTCAGTGCTACCTCTGTCCGTTGCGGAATTCCTTATTATTTTGGCTGCAGCTGTAACAACCGGCATATCGATTTTTTCGATAATTGTTCTGGTACGGCACAAGCACGGCTGGATCTCCCGTTTTCTAAAAGCGTTTACATTACTCCTGCTTGTAACTCTTCTCAGCTGGTCTATGATGAACATAATGTGGGGCGTAAATTACTATTCCCGTTCATTCAGTGAGCGAAGCGGTATTATGTCAAGGGGCTGCTCGGTGGATGAACTGGCAGTTGTAACAATCTATTTTTCGCAGAAGCTCAACGAGTTCTCGGATGAAGTTAGCCGCGATGACGAAGATATTTGCAAAGTTGATATTAAAAGCGTGATGGAGCGCGCCCCGGAACTGATTGACGGTATCTGCGATGATTACCCTTTTCTTTCAGGAAAAGACATTAAACCCCGTGCCGCTCTACTTTCATACATAATGAGTTGTCTGGGTACAAGCGGATACACATTCCCATATACCGGCGAATGTATAATTAATTGTCACCAGCCGGACGCTTATATTCCGTTCTCCGCCGTGCATGAGCTTTCACATCAGCGCAATGTTGCATCAGAGGATGAGGCAAACTTTACCGCGACTCTGGCATGTATGAACAGCAGTTACTCTGATTTCCGCTATTCAGGTGCCCTTCACGCTTTCATTTCACTGAGTAATTCTCTTTACACTGTCGCGCCGGATTTTACACTCGATATTTACGGCACACTGGAAGACAGAGTCCTTGCGGATATACACTGCAACAGCCGATACTGGGACCGATTTGAAACCGAAGTATCAGAAAAGTCTGACAAACTGTACGACGGATTCCTTAAAAGGCACGACCAGGAACTGGGTATTAAAAGCTACGGTGCGGTTACCGACATGCTTGTAGCATACTATCTTAAAGATGCGGAAGCTTATTAATCACCTTAGTTTATATGACTGTTTTTTCCACAGCAAAATATACTTATAAATATGATTTTCCCGGGCTTTCCGGGTTGAGGAAATATATATGAAATACAAATCGCTGTTGAAAACATTTCTGACAATTCTGCTGCTTTCCGCTGCCGTGCTTACTGCTTTGTTTATCAAAGACAAAATCGACTCACGCAATCCCGAATATGCACTCCCGATTGTAACCGTCACAGCCGACGGTGCAGAAGTTCCCGTTCTTACAGCCGGTTTCGAATGGAAGTATCTGTTCAACGGAACAATAAAAAAAGACTCTCCCGATGTCTATGAGATGTCTGTAACTCCCGCAGCCATGATAGGCGGAGAAATTATCGATATAGAATATTCCGTCAAACCAGTCTGTGTTTCCATGAGGCGTACAGACAGCTACAGCTACAATTTCTTTGAGACAGACAACCTCTATGTTCCAATGGAACACGGAGGATATCTTTACGAACTGAACATCGAATACCATAGAGGCAGTGAAATCTGCTATTTCTATATAATTGTTGACTGATCCTCTGTCAAAAAAGGCCATCCGTACTATCGCGGATGGCCTTTTCTAATGCTATTTGATTTTACGGGCTTCCAGGTAAAAACGTTTTTCGTTGGCTGTGCCAATTGAAAAACTTTTGCGCTGGAATATCCTGTTCTGACGTGCATACCTAAACACGGAGGATTTATCAAAGTCCGGGAAAATAATCGCCAGACTTCCGGGGTTTTTCTCCTGAAGAGCCAGCGCCTCTTCCTTGCCGTGAATGTACTCCAGAGAAGCCTCAGGATGTTTTGCCAGCCATTTGTCCAGAACGGGCTGGAATTCCTGAAGATCAGGAGGATTCATCGGATCAAGATTCAGTTCGGAACACACTCCGTCAGGGTCGACATTCAGAAGCAGCCTGTGTATTGGCCACATATCCAACCCCTTGTCGTAAACGTTAATAAGCTCGCAAAGCGTAAACCTTGCCGGATGATTTTTTTGCTGTTCCGGTGAAAGCGAATCTTTGATGCTGTTCCAGTTCAGCTTAGCTGCTGCCAGTGAATGATTTCCGTCACCCACAGCAAAAAGGCAACCTTCACTGTTTTTCAGGAGTCCACTGAACAATGAGGCTATGCACCCGGTTTGGCTCTCATCAGAAAGCATGTATCCGGAGATATGTCCGCCGTTCATTATCAGATCGAAATCATACAGAGGATCACAGCCTTTTATCATATCATCCGCAGCGGAAACAACCTTATCTTCGGGATCTTCGAAAAGAACCAGAATATGCGGAAGCTCCAAAGGAGCATTCTGACGGATAGCAACCCTTACCGGAAGCCTGTCCACTACAGTCTGTTCTGTAGCACGGATAAGTGAATTGCCCTTTTCAAAATCGTAGCATTCAAGGTCAACTGCAGCCACGATTCCCCTGCGTACGCCGCTTAGCGTCTCACGCTTTACGAATACAAAACCTTCACCGACGCTCTTAAGTATGCCGGTATCAAGGTATTGACGCATCTTATCACAGATTTCATCGTAATTGATTTTACTGCCAAGATAAGCCTCCGGAAGAATCATCCTGAGTGTCGAAACGCTGTCCCCGACCTTCTGTTCAACCTTGTCCCAGTAACCGAGATCGTCTGAATACTGGTCGCAGGCTATGACAGAATATACGTTATAGTCCGTTCCGCCTGCCGGAAGAAGAATCTCCGGTACACGAAGCCCGACATTTTTCAGCAATTCGGCGGTGTCGTCAGTCTTCATAAAGTCTGCGTACACGAACTACACCGTCGATAGCCTTCAGGGATTCTTCCACGTCATCGCTGATACCATTGGAAAGTTCAATCAGAGTGTATGCCCAGTCGCCGCGGCTGGTGTTGACCATATGGTCAATGTTGATGTCCCTTGCGGCAAGGATGGCTGTAATCTGTCCGACCATGTTCATAATATTGCGATGGTTGATGGAAATACGATATTTGCCTGTTCTGGGTAGATTGCAGGCGGGATAGTTTACGGAATTGACAATATTGCCGTTGACTACATAATCCTTAATTTGCTTTGCTGCCATTTCTGCACAGTTGTCCTCAGATTCGGGAGTTGACGCGCCGAGGTGAGGTATGGCGATAACTCCCTTCTGCCCGATCAGGTCATCGGTGGCAAAGTCGGTGATGTATTTGGCGACCTTGCCGCTTTCAAGTGCATCGTGGATATCCTTGCTGTTGACCAAACCGCCGCGAGCAAAGTTTAGAATAACGGAACCGTCCTTCATCTTTGAAAGCATACGCGCAGAAACGATGTTCTTTGTGTTGTCATTTAAAGGCAAATGAAGAGTAATATAATCACATTTTTCAAAAAGTTCGTTAATGTTGTCGGTGTGTTCTACAGCACGCGTCAGATTCCATGCAGCTTCAACAGACATAAACGGGTCGTATCCGATAACTTTCATTCCGAGACCGTTGCAGGCAGCGTTAGCGACCAGAACACCGATTGCACCAAGGCCGATTACTCCGAGGGTCTTGCCGGCAACCTCGTTTCCTACATACTGATTTTTGATTTTTTCGGCAAGTTTTTCAACATTCTGGGTACCCATCCTACCCTGTTCGTTTACCCACTCAATACCGCCGATAATATCACGACCGGAAAGAAGAATGGCGCACAGAACAAGTTCCTTTACTGCATTTGCATTTGCACCTGGGGTGTTGAAAACGACAACCCCCTTTTCGCTGTATTTGTCAACGGGTATATTATTATAGCCTGCTCCGGCTCTTGCAACGGCAACCGCATTATTGGGAAGATCCACTTCGTGCATATCCGCGGAGCGGACAATGACGGCATCATAATCTTCCAGATCGGTGGAAACGTTGAAGCGCTCATCAAGTTCATTGTAGATATTATTGGAAATGTTATTGAACAGTTTTATATTATACATAAATTACCTCCGGGCCTATTTCCTTTCGCCCTTTTCAAAATCTTTCATACATTTAACCAGAGCCTCTACGCCCTCAAAAGGCATGGCGTTGTAAATAGAAGCTCTGCAACCGCCGACCGAACGGTGGCCCTTGATATCGATAAGGCCGCGGTTCTTTGCCATGGCTATAAAATCTTCGGTAAGATCTTTTTCAGCAAGAGTAAACGTTACGTTCATGATAGAACGATACTCTTTCTGAGCTGCGCCGATATAGAAGTCGGTAGAGTCGATATAATCGTACAACAGAGCTGCTTTTTTGATGTTTCTCTTCTCCATTTCAGCCACGCCGCCGCATTCCTGTACCCATTTGTATACAAGACCGGCAATATAGATGGAATAGCAAGGAGGTGTGTTGTACATTGATTCTGCATCGTCATGAGTCTTGTAACGGAGCATGGTGGGAACCGTGGAATCAAGATCATCCGAAATCAGATCCTTGCGGATTATTACAACGGTGAGGCCGGCGGGACCCATGTTCTTCTGAGCACCTGCGTAAATCAGGCCGAAGTCGTTAACATTGTATTCTTTTCCAAGAATAATGGAGGAAAGATCACATACCAGAGGAATTTCACCGGTTTTGGGTAGCTGGTAATAGGTAGTACCATAGATGGTATTATTCCCGGTGATATGAAGATATTTTGCATCCGGAGACAGCATATCCTTTGTTACTTCAGGAATATAGGCGTAGGTATCCTGTTCACTTGATGCGACACAGACTGCTTTGCCCCAACGTTTGCCTTCCTGGAAAGCTTTCTTGGCAAACTGACCAGATACGATGTAGTCAATAGTGTCTCCGCGTTTTGCAAGATTCATGGGCACCATGGAAAACTGCATAGAGGCGCCGCCCTGCAGGAAAAGTACACTGTAATCATCGGATATGTTCATAAGAGAGCGCAGAGAGGATTCTGTCTCTGAGATTATTCCCGTATACGATTTTGATCGGTGACTCATCTCCATCACGCTGCATCCCGCACCGGGATAGCAAACCATTTCTTCCGCTGCCTTTTCGAGAACCGGCACCGGCATCATTGACGGACCTGCTGAGAAGTTGTAAACGCGTTCCATAATTTTGTTCCTTTTCTTTTTTATTTTTTTTGCTTAACAACAAGATCGTTGTTTTTAACGGTTGTCAGTGAAATTCCCTTCGGAGGATTACCGCCCGAATCAATAAGAATTGCGGAAATAGGGTCTTCCACTTTTTTGCGGATAACACGGCGAAGGTCTCTTGCACCGTATTTGCCGCCGTCGGCAAGATCCACCAGAGCGGAAAGTGCCTTGTCATTGTACTCAAGCAGGACATAATGTTCAAGCAGCGGTCCCTTAATTTCATCAAGCATCAGAGCAGCTATCTTTTTCAGGCTGTCACGGGACAACTGTTTGAATACGATGACCTCGTCAACACGGCTGAGAAATTCGGGGCGAAGGAAATCACTAAGTGCTTTCAGCATCTTGTCGGAATCTGTCTGTTCTGCGGTCTTTCCGAATCCGGCAAAAGAGGATTGGAGATTGGACCCGGCGTTGCTGGTCATACATATTACCGTGTTTTCAAAATTAACGGTTCTTCCCTGGCCGTCGGTTATTTTCCCTTCATCCAGAATCTGAAGTAGAATGTTCAATACATCGGGATGCGCTTTTTCGATTTCATCGAACAGCACTACGCTGTAGGGTTTTCGGCGTACCTTTTCGGTAAGCTGTCCCGCCTCATCGTAACCTACATATCCGGGCGGCGAGCCAATCAGACGTGAAACTGCGTATTTTTCCATATATTCCGACATATCTATCCGTACAAGAGGATCCACGGAATCAAACAGTTCGGTTGCCAGAACTTTAACAAGTTCGGTTTTCCCGACACCCGTGGGACCTACAAAAATGAACGATGCGGGGCGCTTGCGGGTATTCAAACCGACGCGGCTTCGCTTTATGGCAGAAGCTACAGCATCCACTGCCTCATCCTGACCGATTATTCGTTTCAGCATGGCATCCTTAAGTCCGCTGACCTTCTTGTACTCGGTCTCCTGAATCTTGTTGGCGGGGATTCCGGTCCAGAGCTCGATGACTTTAGATAAATCCGCGGCGGAAACCTCAAGATTTTCAACTACCGGTCTGAGCTCGTCCATGCGTTGTTCCGCTACAAGAATGTCGCTGTTGTTTATAGCAACTTTTTCGTAATTCACCTCTTCGGCGGAGAAAAGCTCATCCTGTTGAACCTGAAGGTCTTTTTTCTTTTGGTCCAGAGAGAGGTACTCTGTAAGCTCGTGGCTAGCCAGTGCACAGCATGCAGCTGACTCGTCAAGCAGATCGATTGCCTTATCGGGAAGGAAGCGGTCGGTGATATACCGCTCCGACAACGTCACAAGAAGCTCAACGGTAGCGTCGCTGACCTTTACGTGGTGGAAATCTTCGTAATAGTTTTTAATACCCTTAATAATCTCCACCGTATCGGAGATAGAAGGTTCTTCTACAATGACGGGCTGGAAACGGCGCTCCAGAGCCTGGTCCTTTTCGATAAATTTGCGGTATTCCGAAAATGTTGTGGCACCGATAACCTGGATTTCTCCGCGGGAGAGAGCCGGCTTCAGAAGGTTAGCAGCGCTCATGGCACCGTCTCCTCCGTTGCCTGCACCGGTCAGGTTATGGATTTCATCAATAAACAGTATTACATTGCCCGAGGCTTTCACCTCGTCTACCAAGCCCTTCACACGGCTTTCAAACTGTCCGCGGAACTGGGTTCCGGCGACAAGAGAGGTAAGATCGAGAAGATAAATCTCCTTATCAAGCATTCTTGAGGGAACGTTTCCTTTTACTATCTGTAGGGCAATTCCTTCGGCAATAGCAGTTTTGCCAACACCGGCCTCACCGATAAGACATGGATTGTTCTTCTGTCTGCGTGAAAGGATCTGGATTGTTCTGTATATTTCTTTATCGCGGCCGACTATGTTGTCAAGCTCGCCTATTCTGGCTTTGGCAGTAAGATTATCACAGTAGGTCGGAAGGTATTTCAATTTCCTGTCAGGAGGAGGATTTTTCCCCTTAGGCCCACCGTTCTCCGGAGCCTTTTTCCCATTCTGGCCTTCAATTTCAGGGGATGAACCGTTTTTTTGAAGGGAATTTAACAATCCCTGAAAAAGATTTGGAAAAGAAGGAGAGCCTCCGGTCTCGAAATCCCCTTCGTCCTCATCACCGCCAGGAAGGGCGAACTGTTCGGAAAAAGTTTCGAGATCTTCGTCGCTGATTCCGAATTTTTTCATTAAATCATCTATTGGCTTCAGACCGAGTTCTTTGGCGCAAACAAGGCAAAGACCTTCGTTGACGGTTTTGTCACCGTCCAGACGGGTCATGAAAACTACAGCCTGACGTTTTTTGCATCGTGAACAAAGCATATAATTTCATCCTTGGATATGAAGTGTTATTTCGAGTCCCGGTTTATTTAAATAAACTGAAGAAAATTGTATTTATAAATATATGAGAATAAATACGTCTTGTCGATAATTGAAATATTCATCCAGCTGAGCTTATTTCCGCTGACTGATATGACAGCAGCTGTGATAGATACAAGCACCAGGCAGATAATCAATCCAACTGCCAGGCCAAGAACTCCGCCGAGAATCTTATTGACTGTTCCGAGGATCGGGACCTTGTTGATTCCTTTGAAAGCCCTTGCGGCAAGAGACAAAAGCATTATGACTATTATAAATATTATTACGCCGATAACAAGACGTACCGCGTCCATAATTAATTGCTCAGGGGCTGCGGTCTCATCAATGGCAGTTATAATCTTATACCAGAAAGCAGCGGATGGCTCCATGTCCTGTTGAATAGAGTTAATAACCTCTTCAATCTTTTCTCCGATAAATGAATTGTAAACAAAAGGAGCCAGCTGACCGCTGAAGACATAAGCAGAAACCGCTGAAGCAGCAAAAGCCACCAGCCTGACGAGCGCGGACATCAACCCGTTTAACCATCCTGATGTAAATGCAATAACCAGTACTAAGAGAATTGCCAGATCATAAATAACCCAAATCCAGGCCATTTTTCTTCCTTTCCGTTAATAATTACGAATAAAATCTTTCTGCGGTCTGAGGGGATAATAAAATAACGTCGTTGTAATCAACAATTCTGAATACATCGCGGCTGATTTTAGCTGTGTAGTCTGAGGCACCCTGCATATTGTATTCAGTGAGAACTCCGTCACCGAGCACAACCACCGATTTACCGGTGTACAGAATATCCTTTACCGTGCCGCATTCTTCAGCCCTGAAAAGATGATTGAAGGAATAATCGTAATAATCAATGTAGTTTTCGGTGTTGCGCATATTGTCGCCGAAGGCAATTGCAAATGAACTGTTTCCGAAAGCTATTCTCATCACAGGGGTGAATTTGAAATCCAATGAAGATATGACTTCCCCGTTTGAAGAGATATTATAAGCCCCTTCGTCAGTAATTACCAGCATTTTTCCGTCAGAAAATAATTTCATTTCATAAATTATTCCAGAAATGGTTACGGACCAGCGCTGGGAGGACGATGAAACGTCAATCATTGTAACAATGGATTGAACTGAACCATCGATAAGATTGACACACGCTGCGGCGGCTTTGGTTCCTTTATCGGAAACGGAACACATAACAGGGAAACCTTCGGAGCTGTACCAGGTCATAATATTGTCGTACATTCCGTTTTTGTAAATTTCAAGCTGGCACAGGTATCTTTCGCTTTCGGTCAGCAGGGCAAGAGTACCATTTTTGGATATTGCCCCGTCTACAATCGGGGATTCGGCAGTCAGTTCAGTAAGAAGTGAGGTACGGTTATAAACATAGGCATCTTTGCTCCCCCTGTTGTACATCAGGGTTCGGTTGCCTTTAGAATCGATATCAGCAGCAACCAAATTGTGCGAAATTCGCAGCAGTTCAGAGCCCTTTCCCGATTTGATAATCAGTTCGTCCGTGGTGAGCACCGCATAGGCGCTGTCCATCTCACATACTTTTTTGGGAAGTGAGTTGCCGAGAGAACAGGGATAACCACTGGCTTCGGCAAAAAAGGATTTGAAATAATCCCCAATATCGGAAAATGTGGATTTTGTAATTGAATTTACTCCTAAAACAGCCAGTACCATCAACGCCATTATTATCAGAAAGCCGCGAAGCCTTTTCATCCTGATGCGGCGCCGCCTTTTTAGCCTGGCTTCGGTGATTTCATCATTCATTTACGGATATATCTCCCGTGATTTCACCATAGTTAACCTCATCGAGGTACAGCCCTTCTGCGGGGGCGGTAATAAATAGATTGCTTCTTTTCCCGTTTTCAAGCGCTATGCGGATGTCTCCTGCGTCCAGTTTCCCACAGGCACAGTTAAGCAGTGTACCTACCATTACACGGACCATATTGTACAGGAACCCGTCAGCAGTGATTCTGAATACTATTATCCCGTCTGCACGTCGTGCAACCTCAAACCGAGATACTGTCCGTACAGGACTGCCCTGAATCTTTTTCGGAGCGGAAAAGGCCGTAAAATCGTGATTACCGACAAATTCTGAAGCCATTTCATTAAGCTGCCTAACATCCAGCGATTTGTAAAAATAAGTCACTCTTCCGTACAGAAAAGGATCAAGCACCTTTCCGTCACATACAAGATACCTATATGTTTTGGATAGGCAGGAGTATCTGGCATGGAAGCCGGGCGGCACCCTCCTGCAGTCAGTCACACGAATATCATGCGGCAGATAGTTGTTCAGAGCCATAATAATTCTGTCATCGGAAGGAGCCGAATCACAGCTAAAACTTATACAGAACATATTGGCGTGAACACCGGCGTCAGTCCGTGAACAGCATTTTATATCGGGAAGCGGCGAAAGAATCTTATTAAGCGCTTTTTGGAACTCGTCCTGAACCGTCGATGCGTTTTGTTGTATCTGGGAACCGTGATAAGCGGAACCCACAAATTTCAGAGATACCAACAGATTATCCATATTACATTACATACGGAAATATCCGGTTTAGAACAATCACTGCAACCGCAAGTACCGCAATAATAACGGTACCGACAAGATCGATGATTTTAAATTTAAGCTGCTTCAAACGTGTACGTCCCTCGCCCCCGTTGTAGCAACGGCATTCCATTGCAAGCGCAAGCTCGTCCGCTCTGTTGAATGCAGATACAAACAGCGGGACCAGTATAGGCAGCAGTGCCTTGATACGTTGGAAGAAATTGCCGGAATCGAGATCAGCGCCACGTGACTTCTGAGCTGACATTATACGGTCGGTTTCGGAGATAATCGTGGGAATAAAGCGCAGAGCGATACTCATCATCATTGAAAGCTCGTGAACCGGAAAATGAATCTTTGACAAGGGCTTCAGAAGCGTTTCAAGGGCGTTTGTAAGCTCTATCGGAGATGTAGTATAAGTCATCAGAGAACTGCATGCAATAAGGATAACAATCCTAATAGAGATGACTATTGCGTAGCGGATACCCTGAACGGTAACAGTCGCCTTCCAGATGGTAAACAGCGGATCACCGTCTACTAAAAATATGTTCAGAATCGACGTAAGCAAAATAATGGGAACTACGGGCTTCAGACTTTTTAAAATCATTTTGATGGGAATACCGGCCAGAATATAGCTTAAGGCACAGAAAACAAGCAGCAGTCCGATGGACCAGAAGTTTTTGCATATAAACAGCACCACAATGAATCCTATAACAGCCAGAAGCTTGAATCGCGGATCCAGGCGGTGAACCGGTGATTTACCGTAAATATATTGTCCGATAGTGATATCTTTCAGCAATGTACCGCCTCCGTATGCAACAGTGACATGATTCTCTGTGCAGCCTCTTCAACCGAAAGAGCTTCGGAGGAAACGGGTAGGCCTCTGCGCCGCAACTCCAGTAGGACCTCGGTTACAGCAGGCATGGCAAGGCCTATGCTTTCGAGTTCCGATGCCATACCGAAAATCTCGCGGGTTTTACCGTATGCGTAAACCTTTCCCTCATTAAGTACAAGGATCCTGTCAGCCAGCCTTGCGATATCGTTCATAGAATGGGACACCATGATAACAGTCGTACCGTTCTGTTTGTGAAAACGGTCCATTTCATCAAGAATCTCACTACATCCGGCAGGGTCAAGACCCACTGTCGGTTCGTCCAAAACCAGTATTTTAGGATCCATGGCAATAACACCCGCAAGAGCTACACGGCGTTTCTGACCACCGGAAAGTTCAAAGGGTGACTTCTGCATCCTGTCCTCGGTAGTACCGACGAATGATGCAGCCCATTTTACCCGACGATCTATCTCCTCCTCGTTAAGACCCATGTTTTTGGGTCCGAACGCGATATCCTTGTATACGGTTTCCTCAAACAGCTGGTACTCCGGATACTGGAATACCAAGCCGACCTTGAAACGGACGTCACGCATGCCCGCCTTGTTTTCCCAAATATCCTCGCCGTCCACTATTACTTTCCCGGATACCGGCTTAAGCAGGCCGTTCATGTGCTGGACAAGAGTGGATTTTCCGCTTCCGGTGGAACCGATGATTCCTATGATTTCGCCCTTTTCAACGCTGAAGGAAACGTCATCGAGGGCCTTCTGCTCATTGGGGAGGCCCTGATTGTATGTATATGAAAGATTTTTTACTTCTAGAATAGTGCTCATTTTCCCTCCGACAGGCAGTTGAAAATAGCATCAACACATTGTCCCGGCTCTACTATGTCGGTGGAAACAGGAATCCCCAGTTCCGCAAGACGGCAGCACAGAGCTGTAACGGGAGGAACATCGAGATCCAGTTCTCTGAGATGTTCCCTCTGTGAAAAGACTTCAGATGGGGTACCGACTGTATCGATGCCTCCCTTATGCATAACCACAATACGGTCAGCTATGGCGGCTTCTTCCATATAATGGGTAATCATTACAATGGTGATTCCCTTTTCGCTGTTCAGTTTCTTTACGGTTTCAAGAACTGATTTCCGTCCTTTTGGGTCCAACATGGCTGTTGCTTCATCAAGAATAATGCAGTCCGGTTCCATAGCGATAATACCGGCTATGGCGATACGCTGCTTTTGGCCTCCGGAAAGATTGTTCGGATCATATGTCGCGTAACGTGTCATTCCTACGGTTGCAAGAGCGCGGTCGACACGCCTTCGCATCTCCAAAGGATCCACCCCCAGATTTTCAAGTGCAAAGGCCACGTCCTCTTCCACTACGGAAGAGACAATCTGGTTGTCGGGATTCTGGAAAACCATTCCTACTCTGCGGCGAATATCCATAAGTCGGTTTTCATCCGAAGTAAGGATTCCGTCAACGCTCACAGTGCCGGAATCCGGCAGATAAACGGCGTTCATCTGCTTGGCAAGCGTTGTCTTGCCGGAGCCATTCGAGCCGATTAAGGCCAAAATTTCGCCTCTGTGGACGTCAAAGGTAACGTCCCTAAGTGTAGGCTCAGGACGGGTCTCGTATGAAAATGTCACATTTGTGATTTCTATAATATTATCCAAGAATTCTCAGTCTCCGTTTGAAATATAAAGTGCTGTACTGCCGCAGGGCAGCGAAAGGCCAGTATCGGTCACGGGCAGACCGACCTCGTCACTTCGGACAGTGCCGGGGTAACTCATCATAAGATCCGAAAGAATATATCCGCAGACCGAGGGAGCCAGGCCGGCGGTGTAATTGTTTACCGCAAAGAAAAGCGGATTATCACTTAATACTCCGGTACAAAGAGAAACAAGATCGTAAATATTATCTTCAAGACGCCAGACCTCACCTGACGGACCGCGCCCGTAACTCGGAGGATCCATTATTACCGCATCGTAACGCACACCCCGGCGTATTTCCCGGGCGACAAACTTTGAGCAGTCGTCCACAATGAACCGTACATTTTCACCGGAAAGTCCGTTAAGCTCCACATTGCGTTTAGCCCATGCCACCATGCCCTTGCTAGCGTCAACGTGGCACACATATGCGCCCGCGTCAAGGCAGACAACCGTGGCACCGCCGGTATATCCGAAAAGGTTGAGAACTTTAACCGGTCTACCGCTTTCCTGTATCAGTTTGCGGTAAATATCCCAGTTGGCGGCCTGTTCCGGGAAAAGGCCGGTATGCTTGAAATCTGTAGGGCTGACAATGAATTTAAGTTTCTGCCATTCAATCTGCCATTCGGAAGGGAGGCTTTTTATGTATTCCCAGTTTCCTCCTCCGGAAGATGAACGATGGTATATCGCATCTGCGTGCTCCCAGAGGCGGTTGGTTCCCCTTGCCTTCCAGACAGCCTGAGGATCGGGACGGACAAGGATAATATCACCCCAGCGCTCCAATCTTTGCTTTTCACCGCAGTCAATAAGTTCATAATCCTGCCAGAAAGGAGCAGTTCTCATTTGTAGAAATCCTCTCAAAAAATATCATCTTATGAAAATGCCTAAAAGGCTTATAACGGATAATCAGTCAAATAGACTTTGCTGGTTCGTATTACTCTCTTTTCCGGCAACAGGTTTTGGTATTCCAAGATGCCGGTAGGCGGCATAGGTCGCACAGCGCCCGCGGGGGGTTCTCGCCAGAAACCCTATCTGCATCAGATACGGCTCGCATACATCCTCGAGCGTTACCGCCTCTTCACCCAGCATTGCGGCAAGAGTTTCAAGGCCGACCGGACCGCCTTCGTAATTGGTTATAATAGCCTGAAGAAGGCGTCTGTCGATATTGTCAAGGCCAAGACCGTCAATTTCCATTCGCGTAAGAGCCGTATCAGCAAGTTCTTTAGTGATACTACCGTCGCCAAGAACCTGGGCAAAATCCCTTGATCTTCGAAGCAGGCGGTTGGCAATTCGGGGGGTGCCCCTGGAACGGCAGGCGATTTCATTCGCACCGTCATCGTCACATTGTATTCCAAGAATAGAAGCGGAACGTTTTACAATCTGTGCAAGCTCCTCGTGTGAATAAAGTTCCAGCTTGAGAATTACTCCGAAGCGGTCACGAAGAGGAGAAGTAAGTTGGCCGGCTCTTGTGGTAGCGCCAATAAGCGTAAACTTTGGTAGATTGATTCGAAGAGATCTGGCCGAAGGACCCTTTCCGATGATGATATCAAGCGCAAAATCCTCCAGAGCGGGATACAGGATTTCCTCGACGGCCCTGGAAAGGCGGTGTATTTCGTCTATAAACATAATATCGCCAGGTGACAGATTAGTCAGTAGAGCGGCTAAATCGCCTGGTTTTTCGATGGCAGGTCCACTTGTTACGCGGATATTCACGCCCATCTCATGCGCCACAATTTGGGCCAGTGTTGTTTTGCCGAGACCCGGAGGGCCGTAAAGCAGAAGATGGTCTAGCGCCTCGTCACGGGCTTTAGCGGCTTGCATGTAGACCGAAAGATTTTCCTTTGCAGTCTGCTGCCCGACATATTCTTCCAGTGTTTTCGGGCGCAGTGAATTTTCGTTTTCAGAGTCGTCCCCCACCGTTTCCGGGGCTATCAGGCGTTGATCGTATTCAAAATCGTCGTTCTGTTTAAACATATTAATTCACCTTACTTTTTAGCCATCTGTTTTAACGCGGCGGAAATCAGTTCCTCACTTGAGAGGCCGGCGGGAAGATAGCCCACAGCGGCGGCAGCTTCGCTTCCGGAGAAACCTAAAGCGCAAAGCGCAGCGACAGCATCGCCAACGGCTCCTGATGAAACGACCGTCCGGGCACCCCGTGACATGTCTATTACGGAACCGTTGACCTTAAACTTGTCCTTGAGCTCCAGCACCAGGCGTTGGGCAATCTTGGGCCCGATACCGGGGCATGCGGTAAAAGCCTTGTAATCTCCGGCGGAAATAGAAAGAGCAATCTGCTGGGGAGTAAAGGAAGAAAGAATGGAAAGACCTGCCTTGGGGCCAATTCCCGAGACACTGATAAGTGTTTTGAAGGTTTCACGGCCGTCGGAATTACTGAAGCCGTAAAGTTCAATCCCGTCTTCTTTGACATTGAAGTATGTGAACAAAGTGGCCTCGGAACCCTCATCCGGGGTATCTGCCAGATCACCGAGAGGCATCAGAACTTTGAAGCCTACTCCTCCGCACATTATTATCACGCCGTCGGTACTTTTGTCGACAAGCAGACCCTGCAGCATCTGTATCATCTATTATCACCTACCGTATGCAATGTATAATTTCCCCAGCTGGGACGCGGCTGAATGGGCATGACATATAGCTATAGCCAGAGCATCAGCTGTATCGTCAGGTTTCGGAACTTTCTGAAGGCCAAGGATAAGGCGCGTCATTTCCATAACCTGTTTTTTTTCGGCACGCCCGTAACCTACCACGGACATTTTGACTTGAAGAGGTGTATATTCGAAAATCGGAATACCGAGCTTTGCGGCGGAAAGAAGAATTACGCCGCGAGCCTGGGCAACGTCAATTGCTGTTTTTTGGTTGCTGGTAAAATAAAGACGTTCGACCGCAACAGCCTGAGGTGATGTACGGGAAAGGAAATCGGTAATTTCGGAGTCTATGGTCATCAGGCGCTTATGAAATTGGGTACCGGCATCAGTAAGTACGGCGCCGAATTCGAGCGGGCGGAAGCTGTTGTTATTGTATTCAATACATCCGTACCCTACGATAGCGTATCCTGGGTCTATACCCACAATTCTCATCAAAAATTACCTCCGCTATAATTGATAAATTATAGCACAGGAGCAGGTCAAATACAATCAAACATACTTGTATCATATATTCACACAGTTGACAATAAGGCACATTTTGTGGACAATATAATAGTAAAAATCAATTCACAACAAGGAGCCAAATTCAGTATGTCAGGGCATTCAAAATGGAATAACATAAAAAGAAAAAAGGAAAAGACAGACGGTGCCAGAGCCAAGGTATTCACACGCATGGGCCGTGAGATTGCTGTATCGGTCCGTGAAGGCGGCGCTGATCCCAACACCAACGGCAAGCTTAGGGACGTTATCGCTAAGGCCAAGGCCAACAACGTTCCTTCTGATAATATCGACCGCATCATTAAAAAAGCCCAGGGAAGTGACAAAGCAGACTATGAGACCATAACCTACGAAGGTTACGGTCCCGGCGGAATTGCCGTAATAGTCCAGACTCTTACCGACAACCGCAACCGAACAGCTGCGGATATACGCCATTATTTCGACAAATTCGGCGGGAACCTCGGTACCACCGGCTGCGTTTCATTCATGTTCACGCAAAAAGGCGTTATCGTGATCGACAGCAGCGAGCTTGACGAGGACAAATTGATGGAGAAAAGCATAGAGTGCGGTGCCGACGATATCAGCTTTGACGAAGGGATTGCCGAGATTTACACCTCCCCTGCCGATTTCAGTGCCGTATGCGAAGCCCTTCAGAATATGAAGTACACATTTGTATCTGCCGACATTGCTTATGTTCCCTCTAACTATACAAGACTTGAAGGAGAGGAAAACCTTAAATATATGAACCAGCTGCTGGAGCATCTGGATGACAATGACGACGTTCAGGATGTATGGCACAACCTTGAAAACGAAGAGGATCTTCCGGAATAACTTTATCAGTACTATTTATTAGAGAGGACACCCCGATCTGGGGTGTCCTCTTTCTATAATTATTGTTCGCCGGTATCATCGCTGATAATAATATCGAACAGGCTTTGAATCCTGTCGGCTTCATTCATGAGGAAAAGGTAGCCGAACAGTGCCTCAAGACCGGTAGCACTACGGTATGTGCGTGGTGTGCCGTTTTTCGGGACCGAGGTTTTGCTGGCATTCTTACCGCGGCGTACGATGTCAAGCTCCTCTTCCGAAAGGAGAGGTGTAATTTTGTTCAGGGAGACGCACTGCGCATCGGCCCTGACGTATTTCACCGCAAGTGTGTGAAGCTTTCCTGTAGGGGCATTGATTGAAGAAGCTATGTGGTTACGTACAAGAAGCTCATACACCGCATCGCCCACAAAAGCAAGCTCCACAGCATTTTTCATTTTTATTTCGTTGGCCAAATGACACCTCGTAAATCAGATAATGTAATCAAACTGGTATTCACCGATATAAACCGAATCGTCCTGCTTTGCGCCCATTTCCTCAAGTTTGTCAATAATACCACTATCACGAAGGGCGCGCTGGAAATACATAAGGGATTCATAATCGCTGACGTTGGTCTGCTTCAGGATTCGCTCAAGCCAGGGGGCGTCAATAATGAAACCTCCATCCTCCGCCGGAGATATTTCAAAGGTTCTGCCGACAGGAGGAAGGGGTTTGACATAAGTAGGCTCATAAGTTTTTACGGGTTCCAGTGTATCAAGCATACCGGCTACATAGTTCAGCAGAGGGTCCAGTCCTTTATGTGTGGCAGCGCTTATAGAAAAATATATGTATCCCTTTGATTCCACATATTCACAAAACCGGGTTACTGCAGCGGGATCAGAAACAAGCTCGGATTTGTTGCCCGCTACAACCTGGGGACGGGACGCAAGAGTCTTACTGAAGCCTGCAAGCTCGGCGTTGATGGCGTCAAAATCCTCAATGGGATCTCTGCCTTCGCAGCCGGAAACGTCAACTACATGAATCAGCATGCGGCAGCGCTCGACATGACGCAGGAATTCAAATCCGAGACCCACTCCGTGCGATGCTCCTTCGATTAGGCCGGGAATATCGGCGCATACAAATGACACCCCGGAAGGAGCCTTTACAACCCCGAGCATTGGAGACAGAGTGGTGAAATGATAATTAGCTATCTTGGGTCTTGCAGCACTGATAACCGATAAAAGAGTGGATTTCCCCACGTTAGGAAAACCGACAAGGCCAACATCGGCAATCAGTTTGAGCTCGAGGCTGACCTCAAAGCCTTCCCCTTTTGTTCCGGTCTTGGCAAATCGGGGCACCTGACGGGAAGGAGTGGCAAACTTGGCGTTACCGAAGCCGCCTTTGCCTCCCTTACAGATAAGAACCGGTTCGTCGGCGGAAATATCCGCGATTATTCCCTTGGATTCGAAATCCATTAGAAGAGTTCCCCGAGGAACAGAAATAATCAGATCTTCTCCGCTTTTTCCCTTGCAGTTTTTCCCGGAACCATTTTCACCGGATTTTGCAATGAATTTGCGGTGATATTTGAAATCCATAAGAGTTGACATATTATCGTCGGCTACAAAATATATGCTTCCGCCGTTGCCTCCGTCACCGCCGTCCGGACCACCCGCGGCAACAAACTTTTCACGGTGAAAGGCAACCGCACCGTCACCACCATCGCCGGCTTTTAAAATAACACGGGCTGTATCAATAAACATAATATTCTCCAAAAATATAAAGAACGGAGCAATACCGAATCAGCATTGCCCCGCGCCATAATAAACCGTTAATCAGTTGTAAACACTAACCTGCCTGCGATCACGACCGAGACGCTCGAACTTAACGCGGCCGTCTACCAATGCATACAGCGTATCATCTCTTCCGATACCTACGTTAGTACCGGGATGGATGTGGGTACCACGCTGACGAACAAGAATATTACCGGCAAGAACGTTCTGGCCGTCGGCCCTCTTTGAGCCGAGGCGCTTGGACTCGGAATCGCGGCCGTTTTTTGTTGAACCAACACCTTTTTTATGAGCCATAAGGCACCTCCTGTTTAGCCGTTAATAGCTGTAATTTCTACTTTTGTGTACTGCTGACGGTGTCCCATTTTACGCTTACTACTCTTCTTGGAGCGGTAAGTAAATACGACAACCTTTTTGGCCTTGACTGTTTTGACAGCCTTGCCGGTAACGCTTGCTCCGTCGACGGTGGGGTTGCCGATAACGGACTTGCCCTCGTCTCCGATAAGAAGGACCTGGTCAAAAGTGACTTCGGCGCCGTCTTCTACAGCGAGCTTTTCAACGTATACTGTGTCGCCTATGTTGACACGATACTGCTTGCCGCCAGTTAAAATAACTGCGTACATGTTAATTTACCTCACTTTTATTTTCAGTTTCGCTGATGCAGGCGGCATGCGCACTTGAAAAGCCTGTTACATGCGACCGTAGAATAATACCATAAGAGGGGCTGCTTGTCAAACGATATTTGAGCACTTTTCCGATTTATTCAACCCAGCTTACAAGGCCTTCCTTACGCTGTTTATCGGCAGGAACTGAAGCAGGATATCCGATGGCCAGACCGCACCAGGCGCGGTTTGAATCGGGCATTCCGTAGGAAAGCAAGAGCTTGCGGACTTCGGGATACTCACCTACATCATTAAGCTGGTTGATCCATACACCGCCGAGGCCCAGGGAATGGGCGGCCAACATCATGTTCTGCATGGCACAGCCGATGTTGGCAAGGCCGAGGCCGGAACCAAGAAGCTCTGTGCATACAATGTAAGCCTTGCATCCGTAGAAACTGTAGTTTTCTTTTCCGAATGCTTTTCCCATAACGGTGTAGAGATTTTTGATCTCCTTGTCATTGTTCATTACAATAAAATGCCAGTTCTGATCATTTCTGGCTGTGGGAGCCCAGATACCTGCGTCAACAATTTGCTGGAGCAGTTCCTTTGAAACAGGCTGATCAGTAAACTGACGGACACTGCGACGTTCACGGATAGATCTTATTATTTCGTTCATGGCAGTATATCCTTTCTTTATTTATTAATTTTATTATATAATAATTACAGTAAAATCACAATTCATATAATAAGTATTATTCTCTATCCATTGGCATTTATATTCACCTCTTCTCTAGAAGATTGATTTTCGGATTTATATTAAAAAAAGGAGATTACATTATGGCACTGGAAAGTATTCTGGACAGCCTCACCAACCCCCAGTCGATCAACGCATTATCATCAGCCACCGGAAAAGACGCTGTTGACGTAAGCAACGTTCTGGCCGCAGCACTTCCGACACTTCTTGGAAGCCTTCAGGTTAACGCCGATAAAGAATCTCAAGCCAACTCTCTTGCCAAAGCCCTTTCGGACCACGGTAAAAAGAATACCGGCGACGTTATGAACAATCTTGAAACCGAGGACGGTGAAAAAATACTCGGACATCTTCTCGGAAACAACACCGATGCCCTCTGCAAAGGCGTTTCCAAATCCACCGGTTTAAACAAGAAAACCGTCCTGTTGATTCTGTGCGCGGCTGCTCCCCTCCTGATGAATATCATGGGCAAAAATTCCGACAGTCAGAATACCGGCTCATCCGGCAATCTCGGAGGTCTGCTCGGAAATCTTCTCGGAGTATCCTCCAACAACAGCGGAAGCGAGCTTCAGGAAATCAATAACATCTCAAATAACAACAGTGGTTCCGGTGTTGATCTAGGCGCAATGGCATCGATGGTATCTGCCATGCTCGGTACCGGAAACAGCAACACAAACAGCAGTGCCAATCTTGCAGCTTCACTGCTTGGTCTGGGCAACAACAGCAGCCACTCCAATAATTCCGACAGTAATGCGGGCGCGACGCTGGCCGGGGCTCTGCTCAGCAACGTACTCGGTGGAAACAGTAATTCAAACAACAGCAACGGGCTTAATCTAAATACCATGGCATCTATTGCCGGATCACTTCTCGGAGCCTCGGGAGGAAAGACAGCTGCATACTCTTCCGGCAAAAAGACCGGCTCAAAAACCGGAACAAAGAAAAAAGTGTCTTCCGCCTCAAATCGTTCCACTGTTATAAAGGCTTCGTCAACCGTCAAAACCTCCTCAGCAAAGAAAACCTCCTCTTCTGCCAGGAAAGGTAGAAAGATCGGAACCAAGGTCAGCGGCAAAACCAAATAATTAATCCATTGGAGGCAAAATAATAAAGACCCGGAACCCATTTACAGAGTTCCGGGTCTTTATAATGTCAGATATTTTTTATGCTTTCGTTTCTTCGGATTTTACTTTTTTCGAGCAAGTCCACAGAATCATTATCAGAACGCACAACGCAATAGGAATCATTTCGAACAGGTACAGTCCTTTATAGCCGAAAGAAGCGCACAGCGCACCGGCCACTACTCCACCTATTAGACTGCCTCCGTCCGTTCCTATGTAGCAGGTGGAACTTGCTACACCTCTGCGGTCCGGAGAAGCCTGCTTGAGTGCGTGAGCTTGAAGCATGGAATATCCGGCCGAATAGCCTATGGCATTAAGAACAGCGGCGGTCCACAGCGTAAGATTGTCTCCGCAAAAGGCGAACAGCAGCAAAGTAAGCATTTCAATTATCAAACACGGAACAATGATTTTTTCTGTTCCGAAACGGTCTGCCAGTTTCCCGGCTATAGGCCTTGAAAAGACCATCGCTGCGGCATTAATAGTGTAGAAAATCGATATTCCGGTAATTCCTCTGTCCTGAGTCATCAGAACCAGGAAAGACTGAACAGACGCGGTGGTTATTCCCAGCAGGAAAAGCATTACGGCGGGTACGGTAGACTCTACCGCAAACATGGAAGAAAGATTGATTTTTATCTTCTTTTTTATGGTGTTGATGTTGTCAAACAGGAATCCCAGACCTCCGGCTGCAAGCATTAACAGGCAGGCCAGGAAATAGGTGTATTTGTAACCGATGATATCCTTCAGGGATATTCCGATTCCGGGTCCGAGAGCATTCGGAAGAACCGTCGATAATACATAGGTTCCTATTCCGCTGGCAATTTTGTCCTGGGGAAGCGCAGCGCTGGCCATTGTCATACATAATGCAGCCGATGTACCGTAGCTGATACCGTGAAGCAGTCTGAAAGCAATAATCATGCTCATGCTGTTTGCCATTCCGTACCCGAACATTGTTATTGCGTTCAGGCCCATGACGACGATAAACAGCTTTTTCCGATTGCTTCCGTCAATTGCCGGTCCGGAGAAAGGGCGGAAACCCAGAGCACTGAAATAGAAGACCGAACCTACAATACCGATAATATAATCACTGGCACCGATCTCCTTGCACAGAAGAGGAAGAAGTGTCTGCGCCATCCTTGTGCCGAAGTTTGATACCATGTTGGCAATAAACAGTATTATGAAATTGTGCGTCCAGATGGTATTTCCTTTATTTAACATTGAATAAGCTCCTTCGAGATTTGAAGTAGTGGTTATCGGTCACTTTAGCCACCGATTTTTGTACCTGAGTAAAGGCAGGAAAAGAGTCTTTCATCGAATCCCGCGGCTAGAGATTCCTTCGCCACAGCATCAATATCATAGAGAACGCGTATAATTTCCGGCTGTCCGTCGCTTTCAATGACAGCGAACGAAGCCATGGGATTTCCGTCTCTGGGCTGGCCCACAGATCCGGGATTGAGATACGTCTTTTTACCATGGTTGTAAATCACCGGAATATGGGTATGCGCCGACGCGAAAAACGGCACACGTTCATCAAATGCATAAGGCGGTTCTCGGAGATACTGATCAATATAATCCTCCGGTCCACCATGGCAGAGTAACATATCATCAAGCAGGACATTATCGGGAAGTGATTTTAGCCACTCCAAATTATCCCGGGAAACTTTTTTGCGTTGATAATCAATTGTTTGGCGCACAGTTCCGGAACGGGGACAGTTCTGCTCTCCAGTAAGATAAACGTCGTGATTTCCCTTTACGCAAATATCACATTGTTCACGAACAATCATGGCGCACTCGTTCACAGCCGGATAGTATCCGGCAATATCTCCCAGACAGATTATCCTGGCCGGATGAATATCCTCGATACGGTCAATAACTGCTTTCAAGGCAGGCAAATTGCCGTGAATATCAGCAATTATCGCAGTCTTCATTCCTCTGTCACCCAGTCGGTAATATACCGCAGAGCGGCACCTTTTCTGACCGCCGGAGCATCCGGCATATGGCCTTTGCAATAGTATTCTATGCACATTGCCGGTTCATTGTAACCAAATTTGCTTCGAATGGATGTTGAGGAGGAAATACGGGGATTGATTTCAAGAAGCAGCGGCTTGCCGTTCACAGTACGGAACTGGAAGTTGCACGGGCCTTCGGGTTTTGCGGCAGCTGTCAACCGGTGCACAGCAGAATCGATTTCTGCATCGTTTACTACCCATGCCTTTTGTGTAGCACCCTCATGACTGAGTGTACGGCGCAGGATAATGCTTCCAGCGTGTCCCCCTTTTCCGTCGCCGAATACACCCACGGTATACTCGTGATCAAAGTCGCCGACAATCTGTTGAGCCATAAAAGAAGTGCCCATCTTTTTTGAATAAAAATCAAAATCCTCTTTATTGTCAACAACGTATATGCCTTTGGAAGCTCTCGAATCCCTGGGCTTCAGCATAAAAGGACAGCCCAGTTTTCGGGAAATGTCCGTAAAAGAGCCTTCAATCACACCGGGTATTGCATATTCAGCAAGGCCGTTTTCCTTAAGCCATTCGGACGTTCTCCATTTATCGTTACAGATGGCGGTAAGCCAGGGATTGTTAACGGCCAGACGGGATTTGTAATCACCAAGACTGTCCCACGCGTCCGCAACGGACAGCAGCTCCTGTTCTATTCCGAACAGTACAAGGTCGATATTCTGCCTGTCTATTATGTTCTTCAAAAAATTAATATAACCCGGGTCCGCTGCCGGAACTGCCATGATAAAATCGTCGCAAAAATATTGCCCCACCGCATCGGGATAGATATCAGTACCGATAACATTAACGTCGTATCCGGACATATGTAATCCGTCAACTATTCCGTAACCCACAATCGCGCCTACGGCAGTAACAAGTACGTTGTATTTTTTCCCCATTTCGGCTCCAGTTTTTAATAATTGTAATAAATCTTTAATATTTAATCATTTACAGGCTTTATTTGCAAGCGCCTGTATTTTTGAATATAATTAAAGACGAATAAACAGACGAGGTAAAAGCCAATGCTTGTTTCCGTAATAATACCATGCTATCGATCTTCACAGACAATCGAGGCGGTAGTGGATGAAATAATTGAAACCGTCGGAAAACGTCCCGGAAACGACTACCAGATAGTTTTGGTCAACGACTGCAGTCCCGACAACACATATGAGGTTATCACAAAACTCTGTGAACGGGACAAAAAGATTACCGGTATAGATATGAGCCGTAATTTCGGTCAGGAAACCGCTATCGTCGCAGGTCTCAGTTTTGCATCGGGCGACGCGGTCATTGTTATGGACGATGACGGTCAGTGTCCAACCCCTGAGATGTGGAAGCTTGTGGACAAGGTAAACGAGGGCTACGACATCGTCTATGCCAAATTTTCAGTAAAGAATACCAGTTTATTCAAAAAGTTTACCAGCGACCTTCACGGTAAAATCAGTGAGACTATCGGCGTAAAGCCCCGCGGTATAGCCCTTAGCAGTTTCTGGGCAATGAGCTCGTTTTGCGCAAATCAGCTCAGCAAATACCACAGCCCTTTTACCAGTCGCGGCGGATATCTTATGAGAATCACACAGAAATTCGCCAATGTTGATATCGACGAACAACGCGAGCGTCTTGCCGGCAGCAGCGGTTACAACTTAAAAAAACTTTTTGCTCTTTGGTTCAGCAACTTTACAAATTTCAGTATCGTTCCTATACGAACCATGGCCAATATCGGATGGATAATCGCCCTCGCAGGTTTCATTTTCGTTCTTGTTCTGATAATCCGTAAGCTGGCTCTTCCGGATATCGCTATCGGATATACCAGTATTATGGCAACACTGATGTTTTTCGGCGGTTTGATTATCGCCATGATCGGGTTTATCGGCGAATACATAGGCCGTACATATATGACCGTAAGCGGAATGCCGCAGTTTATTGTCCGCGACACTATCAATAATATAAAAAAATAAAACCGTATAGATTCAATCGAAAGGAAATACCGCTATGTCTATGAATCTCGGTCTTGGTCCCTGTCCCCTGCCGCGCAGCGCACCAGAGACCCAGGGTGTATCTTCCGCCCGTGTTCTTGAAACTCTGAAAGCCCTTGACAAAACTGTAAACGAAATCCACGGTGTCGTCATATCACGCAACGGAGTTGTTATCTCTCAATCCTACCCTGCTCCCTTTGCTGCCGATTTTCCCCATACTTGCCATTCTCTCGGAAAAAGCTATACCTGTACCGCTATCGGAATAGCATGCACCCAGGGTCTTGTAAGCCCCGAGGATCTGATTGTTGACATTATGGCCGATGAAATAAAGGCCTACGGCATTACTCCTGACGGCAATTTCAAAAAAATGCGTCTTCGTGACGTTATGGCTATGTCCAACGGCATGGAACTTATGTGTCCACTTAACGACACGTGGATAGAAAACTGGCTGAATTTCCCTGTCAAATACGATCCCGGCACGTATTTTAACTATAATACCGTCAGTGCCTGCATACTTGGCGTAATCGTCGAAAAGGTCACCGGCGAACCGCTGCTCGGATACCTCGAGAAAAACCTTTTCTGTCATATCGGCATTCATCCCGAAGACCTGGCCTGGATGAAATTCACAAACGGTATATACGCCGAACCGGGCCTCAGCGCGACAACCGAGGCAAACCTCAAGCTCGGAATCTTCTATCTCAACAAAGGCTTTGCCGACGGAAAACAGATAATCGATCCCGATTGGATAAAACAGGCAACATCCAAGCAGATAGATTCACACGATGCTCCCGAGATAAAGGATTCATTCGTAGGATACGGCTGGCAGATGTGGATGTGCCGCAAACCCGGTGTAGTCCGCTTTGATGGCGGCCAGGGACAGTTCTGTCTTATTGATACCGAGACCAACGCGGTCATCGCGGTTCACGAAGGAGGCATACATCCCAGCGGCGTTGCCGAGGTATTGACTATCCTTCAGAATCTTTTATACGATATGCGAAACGAAAATCTCCCCGAGGCTCCCGCTGACGAAAAAGCTCTTCGCGAATACGAGCAGAACCGCCGTTTACCTGATCCAGAGTTCGGTGAAGTGCCTGCCGTCGCTGAAAAATTCAACGGTGTGTTCATGATGACCGAGGGCAACGCCAATTTCTGGATAGAGGTATTCCCGGGTCAGGCGGATTTCTATCATCTTTTCTATGATCCTTCCGTGCAGTGGGATATGAAGAATATCGAGATGCGCCTGAAAGATAAAGCTCTTGAAATAACAGTAAACAACCGCTCCGTATTCCGTGTACGTTTGGACGGCAAATACGAAGTCTGCGACACACTTAACGTTCTGCCCGGTCTGATCAAAACAGCGGCTAACGGAAGATTCATAGATGAAAACACCCTTCATTTTACACTCCGCTGGCTTAACAGCTGGATGAGATGGGATGTAACTCTAACGCTCAAGGGCAACGATCTTGATATCGTCGTTCTGAAGGACAATCTTCATGAGAACAAAGGGCCTCTCACCAGGACCGGCAAAGCACACAGAATAGCTCTGTAACTGTCTTCTGATATTATATAAAGGGTAACCTTGAAATGAGGTTACCCTTTTTACATTTTAATGAGTATAATATTCATCCCAGAATATCGGTTTCGGCACCGGGGTCGTCCCTCCATCCCCAAATGTAATACGGAGCGTTTTCGCCGGTATTGAAAATCAGGTCAAGAACCGAAACGTAATGGTCAAAGGGATAAACCCTCTGTTTGTACCTGGGATACTGATAATTCATGTATTGCAGTGTAACTCCTGCTTCGATAAATTTCTTTTCATCCATAAACTCACGTGACGCAGGACCGTTAATGAAATAATCACAGCCCATTTTTTCACATATTTCAAGAACTTTACCGCCGTCCTTATCGCCGTCACAGTGAAGGTCGGGTCCGTAAACGAATTCAGTGGATATGTGAAGTACCTCTGCAAGCTTTTTGGTCATATAGACATTCATCTCGCTGAGAGATGTCCATTCATGATTCGAATAAAAATCGTCGAGTATCCATTTGTACTGTTCAAAATACGGAGCTTTGCTATAGTTCAAGGTAAGAGTCCTCTTGTGTTGCGCTTGCCAATCGGTCTCGCGGTTTATCTGTGCAAGACATACAAGCTGGTCTCGTTTGCCTTTGGTATCCACAGGGACGCTCAGCCAGAGATCGCCGTTTTTGGTGGGAATCTTGTTGCGGCTACGCCAGTCTTTTTTTGTATACTGCACATCGTCGTAAAACACGAACATATCCACACGGTGAATCAGGTCGAAAACACCTTTCCAGGGGATATAGTTTGACTGCAACATCGCCACACTTTTCAAAGGATATTTTCCTTTCCGAAGAAGGATGCCACGCTGTTTACCACTGTATGAAGATCGCTTTCCTCCATATCGGCGTACAAAGGAAGGCGGAGAAGTCGGGCGGAGTATTCTTCGGTCAGGGGAAGATCTTCAGCTTTGTAACCCATTGAAAGACCGGCGGGGGCGGAATGCAGCGGAATGTAGTGGAATACAGCACCTACGCCTTGATTTCTGAGATAATCCATAAGGTCATTGCGCTCCGAGGGAGAATTAGCAATAACATAATAACAGTGGGCGTTATGTCCTGCGTAATCGGGTACGACCGGGCGCCTGAACTTTCCTTCGTTTTCAAGTGCTTCGAAGCAAAAATGGTAAGTGTTCCATACGTGCATGCGTTTGTCCATAATTTCGTCAAAACGGTTAAGTTGCCCAAAAAGAAGAGCGGCCAGGATATCGCTTGGCAGATAACTTGAACCTACGCCCTGCCAGGAATATTTGTCGACCTCTCCGCGCCAGAATCGGCTGCGGTCGGTACCCTTTTCGCGAATTATTTCAGCCCTCTTGAGATCCACGGGGGCTTTGACGGTTATAGCACCGCCCTCACCCATAACATAGTTTTTGGTTTCATGGAAGCTGTAGCATGCAAAATCCGCATCGGAACCGCATCCCCTGCCCTTATATGTAGCACCGACAGACTGGGCGGAATCCTGAATTATTTTTAAACCGTATTTATCCGCAAGAACGCGGAACGCATCGATATCACAGCTTACGCCAGCGTAATCAATCGGCGCTATAACCTTCGTGCGTGATGTTACAAGCTCTGTAGCCGCAGAGGGGTTCATATTCATGGTTAAAGGATCTATCTCACAGAATTTCAGCGCCGCTCCGCGGAGATAAAAGGCGTTTGCCGTGGAGGAAAAGGTAAAACTCGGGAGGATGACCTCGTCCCCAGGCTCTATTTCGCAGAGTAAAGCTGCGAGTTCAAGCGCATGGGTACCGCTGGAGGTAAGAAGGGCATTGGAAATACTCTGAATATCACAAAGCATATCGGTGGCTTTTGTCGTAAAAGGACCGTCGCCGCAAAGCTTGCCCTCCGCGGCAGCCGCCATATATTCTTTTTCCAGATTTGTAACAGATGGTCTGCAGAAAGGAATCATTTACAAAAAAGCCTTTCGTATATATATTCATAGCAATTATACTATTACACCCTGCAAAAGACAAATGCGGTTTTATATTCGGACTGATGTTATGTTATAATGTTTTATTATTAAACGGAGGTGGTACCATGTCATCAAAAGAAACCTCGAAAAAACTTGACAACAACGGACGTGTACTGATTCTGTTTTCAATTAACGTCGCGGTGATGCTGCTGTGCATAATGTACCTGCATCCGGCTCCCATGAACAACGACGATATGATAATTCATTTCATAACGTCGGGCGTTTTCGGCGAGGCCTCCCCCGGGCTTGCCACAAGCAACATTGTTCTGGGCTATCTCCTGTCCTTACCCTCCAGGATTTTATCAACAGTTAACTGGGTTACGATATATGAATACCTGTTGCTGTTTCTGGCGTTCACTGTCGGAAGCAGCATCATCTGGAGCAAAAATCCCGGATGGCCGGGTTTCTGCCTTGCTCTGAGCTTTATACTGATTTCCGCACCAGGAATGTACACCAACTTTCACAATACTAAAACTGTAATATTCTGCTCGGCAGTAAGTCTTCTCGCGGTGCTGTTTGCCATTGTCGACGATACGCCGGAATGGGCGATATGGGGAACAATACTGGCCATTCTGGCTTCTATGCTCCGCTTTTTCGCATTTTTTCTCGGTGCGGCCTTTGCCTTTGTTCCCTGCGCCGTTACGCTTTTCCGAATATTATTTACCAAATACAAGGGCCATATCGGCGATGCGATTCGAATGATCGCCGTTTTTATTGTTGTTCTGGGTCTGATTTTCGGGCTTCAGTACGCTGACGGTCTTCTTGTTTCAAAAAATCCGGACATAGGTTTCTACCGTGAATACAATCAGCTCCGTGGTGTCGTAAGCGACTATCCCCTGCCCGATTATTACGAGTACGCGGACAAATACCGCGATATGGGTATAACCTCCAACGATATCGAAATGATAGACCAGTGGAACTTCGCCGACCTTGAAAAGTACGATATCGAAACCCTGCAAATCCTTAGTGAATTTGCTGATTCTGTATCTGACAGAAAAGGGCTGTTTACCTCTTTCCTTAACAGTTTGGGCACAGCATTCACTCAGGATTTCAGTATGGCTGCAGCGTTGATATTCGCCGTTATATGCCTCTTCGTATCAAACCGTGACGAATTCTGGGCTCTGGTTCTTACTCCGGTTATGTTTATTATTTGTGTTTTTCTACTTTGCTTCACAGGGCGAATAACCCGGTGGGTAATCTGCGGAATGTCAGCCGCTATGCTAGTAACGGTTCTATACAGTTTCAACATTGCCGAAAAGAAATTTCAAAAACTTACTGTCTGCCTGACTACCGTCGTCTGCGCGATAGTCTGCTCTCTTTTTGCACTTAACCGCGGTGTTATAAAATACCGTAATGCATATAGAGAAGGCCTTAAGGAAACCATGGAGGCCTTAGCAGACGATCCTGACAACCTTTACCTTCTTGATATAGCCGTCCAACCTGAGTCGGAGCGCACACAGGCGCCATTTGCGGCTTTCGGCCGGAACCTGTATAAAAACGTATATCCTATGGGCGGTTGGGACACCATGTCTCCCGCCAAAAACAGTGTTCTGGAACGTTTTGACATCAACCCGGAAACCGAGTCACCTTACAGGAAACTTATTGAAAAAAACAACGTTTTTCTAGCTGACAATAAGAATATAGCATCCAAGCTTACTCTAATACGCGACAACTGGTATCCGCGTTCAAACGCTTCAGTCACCGCGGTTATAAACGGTACGTTTATCTGGACTTTCACCGGCGACAATTTCAATATTGATGTTCCGGACATGACGGAAACCGAAGAAATAGCCGAATCTGAAAAGGCCGGAAATGATGAGACGGTAACTCCTACCGTGACAGCTCCTTATCCCGTAATAAAAGAGTTCAGCCGGTATTCCGACCCTTTATTTGAAAGCTGCGTCTTTTACGGTCTGACAGCAGACCGATCCCTTCCGAATTACGACAGACTATTTATCGAAATCACATCCGGAAGCGGCACAGTCAATACATACCGCATGGCAGCGATGGAGGATTATCCCGAAACTGCCCAGATGAGGCTCCCTGATATCTGGTCTGCAGGAAGTATAACGCGGATAAGACTCATCGTCGAATCAAAAGACGGGACAGTATCCTCTCCCTATTTTGAAGTAAACGAATAATACATAGTAAAAGGCCGGTACCGTTTGAACTCGGTACCGGCCTTTTTTTATACTAAACGTCATAGCTTATACTGTTGCGTCCAAAATTGCGGTTGTAGTAAGGATCGCCGTCCTCTTCCGAGAAATAAACAGGCCATTTGTCGCGAAGAATCTGTTTTTCGCGCTCCATACGTTCCTTTTTGGCTCCCTTTTTATCGTATCCGCGGGAGACTGATTCGAAGTGATAGGCCTCGGCTACAGGATTGAATACCACAAGAAGATTTTCAGCCCTTAATTTCAGACATATATCGACGTCGTTGAATGAGACAGCCAGGTTTTCGTCATAGCCCCCGACCCCGTCAAAAGCAGACGCCTTAATCATAAGGCAGGCAGCTGTGCACGCGGACATATTTGAAGCAACCGCAAGACGGCTGAGGAAACCTTCGTGTTCCCTTGGGAACTTCGGGCAAAGATTGGCCGCGCTGCCGCAGAGACCTACACCGATACCGCCGTGCTGGACTGTGTTGTTGGGATACAGAAGCTTGATACCGCAGGCTCCCACATCGGGCCGCTGGGTGAACATTACCATCTCCTCAAGCCAATCCGGTGTGATAACCTGGATATCATTGTTGAGGAATAAGAGATGACTTCCCGATGCGGATTTACGTGCGAAATTATTAATGGCCGAGAAATTGAACGGACCTACGTACTTTATAAGCTTTATTCTGCCGTCCTTTTCAAGGAGTCTGTCGTATCCGGCGAACGTGGCGGGATCTTTGCTGTTGTTCTCGCATAGAATTATTTCATAGTTTTGATATGTGCTCTTTTCAAGAACCGAATCAACGCAGCGTTCAAGAACATCGAAATGGTCGCATGTCGGAATAATTATCGATACAAGAGGATTGCCGGGAATATTATATATAACCCGCATCATGGGTACAGCTTTGCTATATACAACCTTTCCCGGAGGTCCGACACGGTCGATATGTGCCTGAACTGCCCTGCGGGCAGCGTCGTAAGCATAGTCCTTTGCAGAAATATCGCTAGCGACGGAACCTTCATGCACACGCCAGAGATACAGGGGCTTGTCTATATGGTAAATCCTGTCCGTGGTCTCAGTTACGCGAAGGGTAAAATCGAAATCCTGGCTTCCGTCGAATGCCGCGTCGTACATACCGACCTTATCTAATATACTTCTGCGTATAACCGAAAGATGGCAGATATAGTTGCAGGCGTTCAGATAATCCGGGGAGTAATCAGGCTTGAAATGCATGGTGCGACTGTCCGTCGGTCTCTGGCTGAACAGAGCCTCATCTGTGTAAATGAAATCCGGATCATGTTCGTTTATTGTCTTTACCACTTCGTACAGGCTGCTCCACACAAGCATATCGTCGTGGTCCAGAAGGGCGATGTATTCACCGTCCGAGTCTTTGATGGCTGCGTTGGTGTTTCCGGAAATACCGTTATTTTTCCCAAGAGGAATGTATTTTATTCTTTTGTCGGCAGAAGCATATCCTCTGATAATTTCACCCACATACGAATGAGCTAAATCGCTTCCATCCGCAAGGCAGAGTTGCCAGTTAGGGTAGGTCTGCCCCTGAACCGATTCCATCATCTCACGAAGCATCTTTGGGTCTGTGTTGTATACAGGTGTAATTATGCTGATAAGAGGTTTTATTTTAAACTCTTCACCGGTCTTGGCATTAACCCGAGTCAGCATTTCTTTTTTTATTTTACGCAGACCGACAGCCCTTTTTGTTACGTAGCGCGCGGCAAAAAGAGTCTGACCAAGACCTTCATTTTTAAGCATGCGTACAGTCTTGAAGCCAAGGCGGAATATCAAATTGGTATTAGCCCATGTCGGAATAGCGCTGCTGTGTTTCTCCATATATATCCTGTCTGAAAAAAATAATTTTCATTGTCCGTTTAACAGGACAAACAATATTTTATAATATAGTCAGAAAGTAAAAATTCGAAAGGGGAAAAGACTATGACTTACACAGTAAAAGCAGTTTTTGATCATTTTGAAATCTACGACAATAAGGGAAACTTTCTCTTTTCCGCAGACAGTCGTGGAGAAATTCGCGATGAACTTGATTCCACGGACTAAAAAACAAATGTATATCTCAAAAAGCAATCCGCCGCAAAACCTGCGGCGGATTTTCGCAGTATATGGTCAGTTAATTGTCCGTGCTCAGACCGTATTCCTTGACAAGCTTTGTATGCTCGGCGTATGTCTTGGCCCAGCGATACTCATAATTACTGTCAGTAAAGAAGAACAGATAATCCCAGTCGGGCTCGGGATTCAGCGCACCGGCAATAGCCAGCTCGCCGGGGTTACAGATAGCACCGACAATAAGGCCTTTGTGGGAATATGTGTCGTATCCTTTGCGAATACCCTCAGGGATGTTGTGATAGCCCTTGTAGTAATATTCGAGAACACCGTTATAGTAACCGCCGTAATAAGTACTGTATGCGGCGCCTTCGGAGTCATTGCCCATGTAACTATACCAGTCACGTGAGGTATCCGATTCAAGCAGGCCGTCGTAATCGAGTCTGTTGAGGAAGACTGCAGCTACCTTATTGTAGATACCGGCTTCGTCGCCGCCCTCGACAGATGATTCCTTTTCGACAATAGAGGCAAGAATTACGATTTCCTCAAGTGTGTATTCGCTTGCAGCAATCTCTTCTGCATGCTTGTCGATAACCTTCTCCTGGAAGTTCTCAAGCATCTTTTGGATCATGTCGTGAGCCCCCGAACCGACCTCGAATTCGTAAGTGTCGGGGTAAAGAAAACCTTCAAGTTTGATAAATTTGTCTTCACCTGAAATCTGATCGAAAAAGGGAACGTCGTATGTGTCGTGATTGCAGGCGTTGATAAACTGCTGGGTACTGCAGGCCTCCAGTTCATTTAACATGAGCGCCATCTTGAGAGCAGTGGTGCCTTCGGGGAAGGTAACCGTAAATGTTTCAACAATCTTCCAGGTCTGCTTCTGGAGATCGTTTGCAATCTCGGTGTAGTTCATATCGGCGGAAAGCTCGTGTTCGCCCAGCTGGAACGTACCATCATATCCCATAACGCGACAGAATGCTCTGAAAAGTATGGGATAATTGATTACGCCGTCTTCTTTAAGAACCTCAGCGATAGACTGGGTGGAGGCACCGTCGGGGACGTCCACAAGCTTTACGTCATAGTCTCCGCGGGGGCCGTTCATCTCATGCGTTCCGATAAGCACCACACCTATGATGGCAGCAAGCAGCAGTATCAGGATGATACCCACAATAAGGCCGCCGTAGCCGCGGCGTTCCTCATATTCCACGCCGTCAATCTCCTCATCCTCGTTTACATATTCCATGTCAACGGGGCGGTTACGATAAACCTTGCGGCGTTCTTTTTTCGGTGTATTTTTGTCCATTATATATCAGTTACCTTTTCTATTATAAATCAGTTATCTTTTCTTTGATGGCAGATAGATGCTGCAATTTCATCGGCTGTAGCCTTGTCTTTAAGGATTTCGACAAGCTTGAGGCCGAAATCGAGAGACATACCGGCGGCCCTGCCTGTAAGGTATGGCGCGTCGTATACGATATCCATATCAAGATATGAATCACCGAGCTCCCTGCATCGTGTCGGATGCGCAGTAGCCTTCTTAAGCTGAAGCAGACCCGCACGCCCGAGAATAGTGGGAGCCGCGCATATAGCGGCTACAGTGATATTGTCACTTGCAAGCCTGATGGCGCGCTGTACTGTGTCGCTGGCTTCCAAATTTGCCTGTCCGAGCGTCCCTCCCGGAAGAACGATTGCCCGGGTATTGTCATCCGGAAAAAACAACTCCTCGGAAATATCGGCCATAACGGTTATTCCGTGACTCCCTGTTGGGGTGGTACTTCCTACACCGACTGTTTTTACCTCGATACCGGCGCGTCTGAGCATATCGATGGGGGCCATAGCCTCCACTTCTTCAAATCCGTCTGCCAGAAAAACGTATACCATTGTTCTGATCTCCTTTGTATTGGAAAAATATTTAGCTAGTCAAGGATTAAATTCATATATGGTGAAAGGTCCTTCATTGTGGACGCAGCCTTCAGTTGGCGGATCATGCCGAATGAATAAACCAACCCTTCGCCGGCCAGAACACCTGAATTGACAGGAAGCCGCACTGTGGCGGATGATGGGTGCTCGGTGTCGATTATATGCTTGAGCAAAGCCTCACAGGCTTCGTCGTCGGTTCCGAGAATTTCCTTAACCGCGAGACGACGGCCGGCCATGCCACAGACGGCATAGGCGTAGCTGTTGGCGTTGCTTGCCATCAGGACCGATTCGCCGTAATAACGGGCTTCTTTTACAAGAGCGCCCATCTGGTTGGCGTTCCAGATCAGGTGGGGAATGTCTTTGAGGGCGTCTTCACGTATTTTGAACATCAGCGACCAATCAGAAAGATTGGAGTAGATGTAGCTGTTGTTGCGTTCTTTATCGAGCATACCAGGTTTCATTTTAACATATCTAACGGAAAAGTCATTATGATAACCCAATTTTTTGAAAAATTCGAAAAGATGCGGAGGACCCGGAGATACCAAACACATCGTACAGCCCACACCAACAGCGTTCTGTTCGCAGTAACGAACCAGCTGTGTCATTATCCCCTTGTGACGGTATTTAGGAAGAACTGCCGCGCCGTAAAGAACACAAACCGTCTCAGGCTCTGTATTGTTGCACAAGGTCATACGAGCCGGAAGAACTGACAGCATACCCACGGGGATATCATCCTCGATGTACAGCATTGTATAATCGGGGCTTATTACATTTTCATAAAAGAAATCCACATAACCGTTGCCGTCCTTGAAGCTTTGACGCCACAGGGAGCGAAGATAATGCATATCCTTTGTTGTTGCCGTTCTAATCATTAATTATTCACCGAATTGTAGTAATTATTGTAAATCCAGCTCTTCGCGGACAAGTGACAAGATCTCAGAGGAAATTTCCTCCACACCGCGCATTTTGCCGTCCCTGTCGCATTTCACAACCTTCCAGCCCTGATGAGCTGCGCAGTACAGCGCCGCGTCACGGCTGTGTTTCTGGAACTCAGTGTCCTTCTCATGTATATCGCGTTTTGATTCGTCACCGATATATCTTCCGGAAATTAGTCTGCTGCAGACCTCGGGGTCAAGGTCAAGATAGATAACGAGGTCGGGTTTAGGAATTCCCATTTTGACGTACTCGAATTCGAAAAGCCACCTGCAGTACTCGTCCCATTCCTCACGGGGAAGCTTTCCGGTTTGGTATACGGCATTGCTTGTGGTATACCGATCAGCCACAAAAATCTTTCCGCTGGCGTATTCCTTATGCCATTTTGTACGGTAGGACGCAAATCTGTCCACAGCGTACAGCACAGATGCGGCATAACCGTTAACATCGGACGCGTTTGCGCCGAAACTGCCGTCGAGGTACATTTTCACAGGACCACAGGCCGGGCTGTCGTAATCGGGAAAGCTTAGTCCCATCGGGTCCAGTCCCGTTTTTGCAAGGGAATCCTTCAACGATGCGGCCTGGGTAGCCTTACCGCTTCCGTCAAGACCCTCTAAAACTATTATTTTACCCATAACATTCTCCGTCGGTTATTCTTCTATTTTCTCCATCGGGGCGTAGTTGGCCATAGCTTTTTTCACCCCGGCTGTATCGAATTTGATTTCAAGAAGTGTATCCCCGCTCATAGAACGTACCGAAACGATTGTGCCGCTTCCGAATACCTTGTGGTTTACCCTGTCTCCGACTTCGTATAAATCTGATTTTAATTCCTTTTTTGTCTGCACGCCTATCGAAATACCTGTACCAAAGGAAGGTTTTGAGCGCAACGCCTCATTTGAGGACTCGGCCGTGTAATTGCTCCAATTGCCGGTCTCCGCAAAATCAGCAGCTATAGTGTTTGCAGTACCGTATTCTCTCTGGGCAGGGCTTCCCCACGCCGGAGCACCCGTAAGATAACCGGGCCTGCGGCGGATATTCTGCTCATCCTTAAGACCGGGTGAAAATTCGTCGAGAAAACGCGAAGGATCCCTGCGGCGTGTACTTCCGAAGAGCATGCGCATCTCGGCACGGGTCATGTAAAGCTTTTTGCGGGCGCGTGTTATGCCCACGTATGCCAGGCGGCGCTCCTCCTCGAGCTCGTCCTCCATGTATCTGGCGGTTTCACCGGGAAAGATACCCTCTTCCATTCCCACGATATACACCACGTCGAATTCAAGACCCTTGGCGCTGTGCAATGTCATCAGCACAACCGCGTCATCATTCTCATCGTATGTATCAATCGCGGAAATAAGGGCAGACTCTTCGAGGAATCCCGAAAGCTCCCCGTCAGGGTGTTCTATCATGTATGAACGTACAGAAGAAACAAGCTCCTGCACGTTTTCGAGGCGGGTTATACCCTCCTCGTGGAGATCGATAAGCATTCTGCGGTATCCGGAAATATCAAGCAACTTTTCGGCAAAATCCCCGGGACTGAGCTCCTGCTCGGCCTCGCAGAGCCTGTCGTAAATCGCAACAAATTCTTTTAAAGCGTTCCTTGCCCTTGAAAGAGCGGGATACTCCTCGCAGTTGCGGATTACATCAAGCATATTCATGCCGAGGCCACCTGCTATGGAAGCAATAACCGCGACTGTGCTGTCTCCTATTTTCCTTGCGGGTCGGTTGATAATTCTCTGCAGACGAAGATTGTCCGAGGGATTTTCCACAATGCACATGTATGAAATAATGTCCTTAACCTCGGCACGGTCAAAAAAACGTGTGCCTCCCACCACCCGGTAGGGTATTCCGCTGCGCTGCATGTAGTTTTCGATTGCGTTGGACTGGGCGTTCATGCGGTAGAGAACCGCTTGCTGTGAAAGTGGTATACCAAGGTCCATGTTTTTCAGGACCTCGCGTCCGACGTAAGCAGCCTCTTCGACCTCATTGTCAGCACAGTAAACCGTTATAAGGTCGCCTTCTCCGAAATCGGTCCAGAGATTTTTACCCTTGCGGCCTTTGTTGTGGCTTATTACATCGTTCGCAGCATCGAGAATACGCGAGGTGCTCCTGTAATTCTGCTCCAGCCTTATTACAGATGCACCCTCGAAGTGCTCCTCAAACGACAAAATATTCTCGATTGTAGCGCCGCGGAAACGATAGATTGACTGGTCGTCATCGCCTACTACGCAAATATTGCGGTGCCCGCCCGTAAGAAGGCTTACAAGCCTGTACTGGGCTACGGAGGTATCCTGATACTCATCCACCATGATGTATCTGAAACGGCGGTGATAATAGTCCGCGATATCAGGATAGTTTTCCAGCATATGGACCGTATTGAAAATCAGGTCGTCGAAATCCATTGCTCCGGCGGCGTATAACCGGCTCTGGTATATGCGGTATACCCTTGCGGCCACGGCGCCTCGGGGATCGCCGCCACTTACCTTGACCTCATCGGGGTCCATCATCTGGTCTTTGAAATGACTTATGTGGCCTTGCAGCCATTTCGGCGTGAATATCTTGTCATCGATGGATTCATCCTTGAGGATTGACTTAATTACACGGATTGAATCATCGGAATCGTATATTGTAAAGGATTTTGGATAACCTATTCTGTCAGCGTCGCGGCGCAGAAAACGCACGCAGGCCGAATGAAATGTGGAGGCGAACACATCTGTGCCAACCTCGCCGGCGGAGAGGGTGATACGTGATTTTAGCTCCGACGCGGCCTTGTTAGTAAATGTTATGGCCAGAATATTCCAGGGATTAACGTCCCCGGCACGCATAAGGGGACAGATATTGTCGGGCAAATCGGCACCGGCAAGCACGGCAGCTTTGAGCGCGTCAAGGTCAGCTTCGGTCGGCTGTCGTACGAGATAATCTGAAACGTAGGCGTTTCCGAAACGAATCAGATTGCTTATGCGGTTGACCAGAACAGTGGTCTTACCGCTTCCGGCGCCCGCAAGTATAAGCAGAGGGCCCTCAGTATTTAGCACGGCGTTGCGCTGCATGGGATTAAGCCGGGTAAAACATTTTTCGATATATACGCGACGGCATTTTAAAAATTCTTCAGCAATTGTCATTCGTAAACCTTCCGCAGGCCATAGTAAACTATTAATATTCAATCAATTTTATCACAATTCCCTCCTGAAAGCAAAGAAATGACGACCCTCTCCTACCCCGCGAAAACACCGGTATACTTGTAATAAAATTTATCGGTGGTAAAATATATAATTATAAATTAAATATTTTTCGGCTCTTCAGGGCAGGAAAAAGTACTTTCAAAGGGAGTGTATTTACTATGGCAAAAAAACAGTTTAGAACCGAATCCAAGAAGCTTCTTGATATGATGATCAACAGCATATATACCCACAAGGAAATTTTCCTTCGGGAGCTTATAAGCAACGCGAGTGACGCTATTGACAAACTTTATTTCCGTTCGCTTACAGATGACAGCATTTCACTTAAGCATTCTGACTATGAAATTCGCCTTTGCATAGATAAAGACGCCAGAATTCTTTCCATAACCGACAACGGCATCGGAATGACTAAAGACGAGCTTGAGAATAACCTCGGAACAATAGCCAGAAGCGGATCCCTCGACTTCAAGAAGGATGAAGGCAGCGCGAACGAGAACATCGACATCATAGGCCAGTTCGGAGTGGGATTCTACTCCGCATTTATGGTCAGCGACAAAATCACTGTCGAAAGTAAAGCGTATGGCAGTGACGAGGCCTGGCGCTGGTATTCATCCGGAGTAGACGCATACTACATCGAGGAATGTGAAAAAGCAACCGTAGGCACTGTGATCACCCTCCACATAAAGGAAGACACCGAGGATGAGACCTACGGAGAGTATCTTGACGAGTACCGCATCCGCGACCTTGTAAAGAGATACAGCGACTATATCCGTTACCCGATCAAGATGCTTACCGAGCACCGCCATCTCAAAGAAGGGACCAAGGACAAGTATGAGACACATACCGACGACGAAACCCTCAACAGCATGGTTCCTCTCTGGAAGCGTGAGCAGAAGGACGTCACCGACGAGGAATACTACAATTTTTACCGTGACAAATTTTTCGATTATGAAGAGCCCCTAAAGGTTATCCGCCAAAAAGCCGAGGGCACTACTGAATACCTGGCTCTTCTGTTCATTCCCGGCCATGCACCCTATGACTTCTACACCCGTGATTACGAAAAGGGTCTTCAGCTTTACAGCAGCGGCGTGATGATCATGGACAAGTGTGCGGACCTGCTCCCCGATTATTTCAGCTTCGTAAAAGGTCTAGTCGACAGCAGCGACTTAACACTGAATATCTCGCGTGAAACACTGCAGCACGACCGCCAACTTAAGACAATTGCCAAGGCTCTCGAAAAGAAAATCTCATCCGAACTTAATAAAATGCTTGAAAACGAACGTGAGAAGTACGAAACCTTCTTCAAGGAATTCGGACGCCAGCTGAAGTTCGGTGTTTACTCCGATTACGGAATGCACAAGGACACTCTGCAGGATCTTCTTATGTTCCACAGCAGCAACGGCGACAAGCCCGTCACGCTTAAGGAATACATCGACCGCATGCCCGAAGACAAGAAGAAGATTTACTACGCAGCCGGTGAAACCGCCGAGCGCATCGCTATGCTTCCCCAGGTGGAGGCCGTTCTGTCACACGGATATGAGGTTCTTTACCTGACCGAAGACGTAGACGAATTCGCCCTTCAGGTAATGCACAGTTACAGCGAGAAGGAATTCAGCAACGTCTGTACAGAAAACCCCGAGCTTGAATCCGACGATGAAAAGGAAACCATCAAGAAGGAAAATGAGGAAAATAAAGACCTTCTCGACTTCATGAAGGAGAGTATCGGTGAAAGAGTTTCATCCGTCAAATTCACTGGAAGCCTTAAGAACCATCCCGCCTGCCTTTCCAGCGCAGGAGCTCTTTCACTTGAAATGGAAAAGACAATGAGCAAGATGCCCGGTGCGGATGACAGCGTGAAGGCTCAGCTGGTTCTTGAAATCAACGCTAACCACGAAATATCCGCAAAGCTTAAAGGCCTTTATCTTTCCGACAAGGTAACGCTTGCGAAATACAGCAAGATTCTGTTCGCAAACGCAGGTATCATAAGCGGACTTACGCCGGAGAACCCTTCCGAGCTGAGCGAGCTTGTATGTGACCTCATGCTTCATTAAAGTCCGTTATACAAACGACAACTCAAGGGTGGATCCTTATGAGCGACATTAAAAAGCTGACAATCCTGCATACAAACGACATGCACGGTGATTTCCTGCCCGAGATAAAAAACGGGAAAAACATCGGAGGAATGGCCCTTCTTTCGGGATATATCAACAAAGTGCGCGCCGAGGAAGAAAACGTAATCTATGCTATTGCCGGGGATATGTTCCGCGGCAGTATAATCGATTCGGAGTACATGGGCCTTTCGACCATAGAGCTTGTCAACCAGCTTAACCCCGACGTTGCCACTATTGGAAATCACGAGGTGGACTACGGTGTTGCGCATCTTCTTTTTCTTGAAAAATGCGCTCGTTTTCCCATAGTGAACGCCAATATGTTTGTCACCATGAACAACACCAGACTTTTCACCCCGTACATCAATCTTGAGGTCGGCGGCATGCGAATTATGGTTATCGGCATCCTCACGAAGGAAGTCCTTGCCAGCACCCGCCAGGAAAAGGTTATTGGTACGTTTCTTGACATCGAAGAAGCAGCAAAAGAAATCGGCATTATATGTGACAACTACCGCACCATTCACACGGACATGACGATAGTACTAACCCACGTCGGCCTTGAACTTGACCGCGAGCTTGCAGCCCTTCTAAACCCTGACTGGGGCGTGGATATGATTATCGGGGGCCATTCACATACATTAATGGAATATCCCGAAATCATCAACGGCGTACCGATAGTCCAGTCCGGTACAGGAACCGACATAATAGGCCGATTCGATATCGACTACGACACGGAAAGTCATAAGATATCCGGCTGGAACTGGCAGTGCGTGCCAATAAACGAAGACACAGCCGATCCTGATCCCGTTATGGATAATATGCTTGACCGGTACAAGAACGTAACCGATACCAAATACAAGAGAGTGGTCACACGCCTTGCACGCAAGCTTACACATCCCGGCCGCGAGCAGGAAACCGAACTCGGTAATCTGTATGCCGATATCATGCAGGCCGACGCCAGCTATGATATTTTCCTGATGGGTTCGGGGTCCATCCGCAAAAAGGAGTTAGGTCCCATTGTCGAATACCAGGACCTTCTTGAAAACACACCGTTCGACGGTGAAGTTTGGATGATTGAGGTCACAGGAAATCAATTCCGTAATATGGTAATGCATATCCTGCGAGACGACGCCTGGATCGGTGAAACCGAATTCTACCAGTTCTCCCATGGAGTAAAGATTACCTACCGAAAATCCACGCATCAACTTCTGGAGCTTTCCTTCAACGGCAAAGAGATCGAAGACGAAAACCGCCTTAAGCTTGCGCTGCAGACCTACCACTACAAAAATTTCGCCGAGTTCCTAGGCATTCCTCTCGAGGAAGTTAAGAAGAACCGCCGTCCAGTGGTCGTTGCGTCATCTCTAAACAATATCGTTGAAGAATATATGTCCACCAACCCCAACCTGGATGCCCATGTGGAAGGCAGAATTACCGTATTAGAATAGTTAAACGGCTGTTTCAGCCCGAAAGAGCCATAATCATTCGCATTTTTCACAAAGAGTCCCTGGTTAATTTGTGTGTATTATCCATTTAAACCGATGAACTCCTGTGATAGAATTTTTATTAGAGATGTAATAATTTCAAATATTATTTGTCGGAGGTTTTATCATGGGTAAATTTGTTATACGCAACTCAAAGTCCGGCGGTTTTACCTTTATACTGAAGGCAGGGAACGGCGAGGTTGTCGGTGTCAGCGAGACCTACAGTTCCAAGGTTGCCTGTAAGAACGGTATTGAAAGTGTAATCAAGAACTGCCTTGCCAATGTGGAAGACACCACAAAGGATGAGAAGGTTTCCAATCCCAAGTTTGAAATCTTCAAGGACAAAAAGGAAGAGTTCCGTTTCCGCCTGAAGGCCGGCAACGGCGAGATTATCCTTGTCAGCGAAGGATACGCCACAAAGGACGGCTGCAAGAAGGGTATCAGCGCAGTCGGAAGAGCCGCTGCAGACGCGGAAACCATCGAAGAAGAATAATCAACCGCAATTTGACCGGAGGGTGGCGTTGCCGCCCTCTTTTTCAAAGAGGAAAACATCACATGAAACATGTACAGATCAAAGACCTTAACATTTCCAATCTCGGTCTTGGTTGCATGCGTCTTCCCCTCAAGGAAGACGGCACAATAGACCGTGAAAAAGCATCCGAAATCATCAAATACGCCTACGATCACGGCATCAACTATTTTGATGTTGCTTACCGTTATCACGACGGTGAGGCTGAGCCCTTCCTCGGAAACGTATTGAAACAATTTCCCCGCGAAAACTTTTATCTTGTAAGCAAATTCCCGGGACATATGCTTGATCTTGAAACAGACGGACGCATAGCCTTTAACGGATTCCCTGACCGCAAGATCTATTTCGACAACCCCAAGGCTCTGTTTGAGACACAGATTGAGCGTCTGGGCATCGATTATTTCGATATCTATCACCTTCACAATGTTAACGAGTCGTCCATCGGTATGTACATGAACGACGACGTCGGAATTATCAAAACTCTTATCCGTGAAAAGGAAGCCGGGCGCATAAGGCATCTGGGCTTCTCGGCACACGGGCGTGCCGAGACTATCGAAATGATTCTCAAGAAATATCCCGGCGTTTTCGACGCGGTACAGATTCAGATAAACTATCTCGATTGGATCCTTCAGAACGCAAAGGCAAAGTACGAGCTTCTTGAGCGGTACGATATTCCGATAATAAGCATGGAATCCATCCGTGGCGGAGCTTTAGCCAACCTTCCCGAAAAGGCCGCAAAGATTCTCAAGGATGCCGACCCCGATACAACTCAGGCTCAGTGGGCGCTGCGCTGGCTGCAGGCAAAGCCTAACGTAAAGGTTATCCTCAGCGGTATGAGCACTCTAGATCAACTTAAGGAAAATCTTGCGACATTCGAAGACCCGAAACCTCTTACAGATGAAAGCATAAAGGTTCTCGACGGAGTTATCGACACCATGCTGGACCGTGTTCCCTGCACAGGATGCAGATACTGCACCGAAGGATGCCCACAGGGTCTCAATATTCCCAATCTTATCAGTTTATACAACGAGGCAAAGAATACAGGTATCAATTCCATGACGCTGCGCAATGCCATCAAGGCTATGAGTCCCGAAGAGCTCCCCTCCAACTGCATCGGTTGCGGAGCATGCGCCGCGGCCTGTCCCCAGGGAATTCAGATTCCCGAAATCATGGCTGACTTTGCATCGATGTTAAAATAATTCTACAAAAATAATAAAAAAAGAGAGGCCTCAAGGCCTCTCTTTTTATTAGCAGTCTTAATAAATCAGAACGGGCAGGTGTTGTCAAGCAGGCCGGCCATATTCCATGCGCTGCGACCGGAGGCTGCGGCACGATGGGACACCGGACGAATACCCTTTACAACGGCACTTTCTCCGCAAATAACGGCTACCGCAGCGGAGATAGCCGCAACGACCTCACCAGGGATACCGTTGGAAATGCCAGGAGCCTTTGTAGGGACGACAGCATTTTTATTCGAAATGGGGTGGAATTTAGCCTCAATCTTACCACGGATTGACATAAATATTGGACCTCCGGAATCAATTAATCATTACATAATTTTTACCAGGTAAGTATAGTCCATAGCGGTATTAAAATCAACCAGAATAATTAATTATTTTGCTAATTCTTACAGAAAACACAACCGCGTAAATCTTCAGTGCACCCGCACGACGACAGGCAGCAGCACATTCGTTCAGAGTGTTTCCGCTTGTGAGTACATCGTCCACAAGTAGAATTGTTTTTTTTGCTAAACTTCCGGGATTGCCTGCAAAGAAGGCGTCTTGAAGGTTCGTATCGCGCTCGCTGCGGCTTATTCCATGCTGTTTTGCGGTTTTGCGGATCTTGACTAGAAACCGGCCGTCATAAGGAAAGCTAAGATTATCACACATTGTACGCGCCAGAAGAACCGTATTCCCGACTTCGTTCTTTTCAAACGAGGGGACGCCCGTAACAAGGTCGGGAACCGGAAAGCCGCTGTTTTTAAAATCCGATGACATGAACATTGCAAGCTCGCGGGCCAGCCAGGGCTTTTCATGAAATTTCATGTCAAGCACTGCATTACGTGCCGCACATTTTCCGCGTTTGTCATCTGTATCTTCCTCTTCTTCACGATAGACGAAGGAAGCAGCTATACCGTCCAGCATTCCAAGACGACGTCCCGCGGCGTCGACCGAAACTACAACTTTGCCATATCTGTCGCGGAACAGAATATCCCGGCATTTCTTGTCACATGTGACTCGTCCTCTTTTAACTACCTTTCCGCAGACAACACAAACCGGAGGAAAACAAAGGGACATTATGAATTCACCGAAACGTTTTATTAATGTCAAGCGTTAAGCCCTCCTTCGGTAAGGAAGCTGCAGAGTCCGGTATACCGGAGCATACGCCTGTCGTTAGCGACCATGGCGGATATTACCTGCCTGTCACCCACAATAACCAGAATATTCTTAGCCCGGGTAACCGCTGTGTATAGGAGGTTGCGATAGCAGAGCCTTCGCGGTACGCCAGCCATTGCGAGCACCACCGCTGGGAACTCGCTTCCCTGGCTCTTGTGGACCGTAACGGCGTATGCTACCTCAAGCTGGCGGAGTTTGTCGAATGTATAATTAACGCGGCGATCATCGAACAGAACCGTCACGGTCTGGGTACGGCGTTCGATATGGTCGATTATACCTATATCTCCGTTGAAGACACCGAGTCCCTTTTCACCGTTGTCCCTTTGCCATTCGATATCATAGTTGTTGCGAACCTGCATAACCTTGTCCCCTTCACGGAACAGAGTGCCAAGGATTCTGGCCTCTGCCCTGTTTTCGGACGGCGGATTGATCCTGGCGCGCAGGCATTCATTTAGATTGTTGGTTCCCATCTCACCGGTGTGCGAGGGGGTAATGACCTGGATATCCGAAAGAGGGTCGTATTTGTATGCCTTCGGAAGACGACGGCCTACAAGATCGGATATAAATCCCGGGCCGGTCTCCTTATCGATGTCGAGGAAGAAAAAATCCTTTTCTTTCATGTCAAGGTCAGGATCGTCCCCTCCCACTATTCTGTGTGCATTAACTATTATCAAACTTTCGGCAGCCTGTCGGAAGATACGGCTAAACTCCACAGTGGTGCAGACGCCGCTGTTGATAATATCCTTGAGCAGATTTCCGGCGCCCACACTCGGGAGCTGGTTGAAATCACCCACCATTACAAGGCGACAGGACGGTTTTATTCCGCGAAGCAGAGAATCAAAAAGCGTAACGTCCACCATGGACATCTCATCAATAATAATTACGTCGTATTTCAGAGGATTAGCCTCGTCATGAACGAATCTGATATCGTCGGTGTTTCCCCTGTAATCTACCTCAAGCAGGCGGTGGATTGTACGGGCGTCACGCCCGGTAAGTTCACTCATGCGCTTTGCCGCCCTTCCCGTTGGGGCCGCAAGAGCAACCTTGTCACCCATATTCTCGCAGATGGTGATAATGGCGTTGATTGTGGTGGTTTTGCCTGTTCCGGGTCCTCCGGTAATTACAACCGCGCCGCCGGCCAGAGCCGATTTTATAGCCTGACGCTGAAGAGCCTCGTATTCAATGCTGTTTTCAAGTTGGAATGTGTCTATCATTTTGTCAGCCTCGGCAGGCTCGGCGTACTCAATGGATCGCAGAAGCAGCAGCCTGTCACAGATATATCTTTCACGGCCGAGCATCTCGGGCAGGAATATTCTTTCGTCCCCGTTCACGGTTGCTAAACCAAGCAGCCCGTCGTTTACGGTTTCGTACAGCTGAATTTCAACGGTGTCACGCGGAAGCTCGAGGAACCCGGTAACAGTATCTATCAGTTTATCGGTCGGGATACAGGTATGACCGTTGTTGAGATTGTGGCGCAGTACGAAAACAAATCCGGCAGAGATGCGTTTTTTATCATCGGTTGAAAAACCTCTTTCGAGGGCAAGCTGATCAGAAATGCTGAAATCACGGTAAAGCGGGAATCCACAGAGCATATAGGGGTTGCTCTCAATATGCTCGGGCGCGGACTCACCATAGGCCTTGTAGAGTACGAGGGATTCCTCGGTGTTGAGCTTGAACTCCTTAAGCCTTGCAAGGGTTTCCCGGACACCGTTTATATTTTTGAAGGACTCCCCTATCTCCAGGGCCTTCTTTTCGGAGATTCCCTTTATCACAGCTAATTTTTGGGGGTCGTGAGCCATAACGTCAAGCGTGGCGTCGCCGAAAAGCTTTACTATACGGTCGGCAAGGGATGGGCCCACTCCTGCAATGGCGCCTCCGGCTAAATATCTTTTAATGGCGGCAGCACCGGAGGGAAGGTTGCTTTCACAGGCTATGGCACGGAACTGGTCGCCGTAGGTACTGTGCGTGACGAATTCACCCCATACAGTAACCTCCTCACCCACAGAAAGAGCGGGAAGGTTCCCTACGACGGTAATAAGCTCGCCCGATGATTCAATATCCATCACGGTAAAGCCGGTATCGTCATTGCGAAATATTACGGATTCGACAATTCCCTGAATGCTGTCCTGTTCCATATAACCCCGGTTATATATTTATTACCTATAATTATAGAATACATCAGTCCGATATTCAAAGGCGATTATATGTCTGAATTTTTATTTAAATCCGTTTTGTCTCTTTTTAACAGAGGTTTTTAAATATATAATATGCGTATCAATATTCCGAGGTGTTTTCATAATGAGCAGTAAATCCCCATCTACCCCATCTAGAAGTAATTCCAAAAACGTTAAGAAGCAGGATAACTCGACAACGATAATCATCGTTCTTCTAATTTGCATTCTGTGTGTAATAGCGTTCATATCTATTTCAATTAAAAACCGCAAGGCTGCCGAAGCGGCCGCAGCGATATCAGAAAATTCAGCAACCTCGCAGAAGGCAGAAGAAGACGATGAAACCGAAACCGAGCCTCAATCAGTCGTGTTTGACGCAGTGGTAAATACGACGTACTACGCCGATATCGAAATTAAGGATTACGGTACAATTACTGTCGCGCTCGACAGCAACATTGCACCCAAATCGGTATCTAACTTTGTAAAACTGGCAAAGGACGGATTCTACAACGGTTTGACCTTCCACAGGATTATAGAGGGATTCATGATGCAGGGAGGAGCCTCCCCATCCGGCCCGTCCGAAAAGATAAAGGGTGAGTTCTATGCAAACGGCGTGGAAAACCGTCTTAGCCACAAGCGCGGTGTTATTTCCATGGCGAGGGCTGACGACTACAACAGCGGCAACAGCCAGTTCTTTATAGTGCATAAGGACAGTACTTCTCTGGACGGCATTTATGCGGCATTCGGTATTGTAACGGAGGGCATGGATGTGGTCGATAAGATCTGCGAAACATCCAATCCGACAGACAATAACGGCACAATTCCGGCGGCCGAACAGCCGATGATTGTGTCTGTAACGGTACGCGACGCGGATTAAAATATATAAGATTTTGTGGTTGCATTTCGGGGCATGCTGTGGTATCATATCACTTGCACCTGAGAGGTGCTCCCCATTTTGTCGGGGTGTAGCGCAGTTTGGTAGCGCGCTTGAATGGGGTTCAAGAGGCCGCGAGTTCGAGTCCCGCCACTCCGACCATAAAAAAAGAGATTGCAGAAATGCAATCTCTTTTTTTTTTGAAATATGTCCTTGCAGACACACGTTAATCGTTCATTATTAATTAATACTTGCGGTTGATGACTGTTTATAATTCCCCAGGAAATCGGCAATGTCATCAGCTGCTTCTTTCAAAATCGGAAGCTGTGGAAGATATACTATTCTGAAATGATCCGGCTTCTGCCAGTTAAATCCTTTCCCCGGTATTACAAGAATGTGCTTTTCCCTCAGTAAATCCAGCGCAAACTGATTGTCGTCGGTTATATTGAATTTCTTTATATCAAGCTTGGGGAAAATATAAAAAGCAGCCTTAGGTTTTTTTACCGAAACACCGGGTATAGAATTCAAAGCCTGGCAAATTAATTCACGCTGTTCATAAATTCTTCCTTCGGGTACGATATACTTGTTGCTGCTCTGATGTCCTCCCAGCGCAGTCTGGATAATGGCTTGACCTGGCACATTAGAGCACAGTCTCATATTTGCAAGCATATTGATACCGGCAAGATAATCCTTGCCTAATGCAATGTTACCGCTGAAAATCATCCAACCGGCACGGTATCCGCAAACCATGTGAGATTTTGACAATCCTCCGAAGGTTACACAAAAAAGATCCGGTGCAAGCGACGCAATGGAAACATGCTTTTCGCCGTCCATGACAAGTCTGTCATATATCTCGTCCGACATAATCATGAGGTCATGCCGTCTGGCAATTTCCACTATTTGTTCAAGGAGTTCCTGCGGATAAAGCGCCCCGGTGGGGTTATTTGGATTAATTATGACAATTGCTTTTGTCCTGGCTGTGATTTTCGATTCGATATCGACTGTATCCGGCAACCAGTCCGATTCCTCGTCACAGATATAATGGACAGCCCTGCCGCCGGCCAGATTGGTACATGCAGTCCATAAAGGATAATCGGGAGAAGGAATAAGAACCTCGTCGCCGGTGTTAAGCAGAGCATGCAGGGATAACTGAATCAATTCACTTACACCGTTGCCGGTGTAGATATTTTTTATATCCACATCAGGAATTCTCTTAAGCTGTGCATACTGCATAACCGCTTTACGGGCTGAGAACAGTCCGCGTGAATCGGAATAACCCTGGCATTCGGCTAACGCTCTTTGCATATCTTCAACAATTTCATCAGGGGCATGAAAATCAAAGGCGGCAGGGTTCCCTATATTCAACTTCAGAATTCTTACACCGTTTTCTTCCATTCTGGCTGCTTCATCAACCACAGGACCGCGAACATCATAAAGAACATTGTCAAGCTTGGACGATTTTGTAAATAACATAGAGAACCTCCGTTCATATATTTATATACGTTGTATCCGGTGAAACAACAGATACAGCGTATATTTGTTTTGACTCACCGCGGATTTATTATAAGCATTAGTTTTAAATATCATATTGTAACATATCTAATTTAAATATGCTTAATTTTCTTTTTTTCCGCTGTCTATGTAATTTGATAACACACTGGCTGACGGGTCGTTGACATTACAATCCGCTAACTCTTTATTCGGCATCCAGAATGAGATAACGAAAATAAAAGCGCGGTCCCAGGATTTATTCAAAAAAACCGGGAGCTGCGCTTTTATGTTATTGATACAGTAAAATATGATACGTCTTTTCCTATTCCCTGCCGTCAGTAAATTAGTCTTCGGTGTCCCAGAAGAGTTCGTTGAGGGTTTTATCCAGAGCCTTGCAGATAGCGATACAGAGGTTGATTGTGGGATTGTATCCCCCAATCTCAATAGCGTTGATGGTCTGGCGGGAGACACCGACCAAATCCGCCAGGGCCTGCTGGGAAAGGTCTTTGGCGGCGCGTGCCGCCTTTAGCTTAAGGTTTTTCATCATACGTCACGTTCGGTTTCAAGAGCGCTGCTCTTTCTGCCGTGAATCAGTGTGGCAAGAAGAATGACGACTGACAGAACGAAGACCATTATGTTAAGGAACGCCATATTAAGCTCTCCGTCCTTTAACACTCCGCGCAAAGAGATATTCACTACCCCAATAATGAGATTAAACAAACCCATAGCCCCTATGAAAATAGAGCTTGATCTGCGGTTTTCGTTTAATCCGAAATAGGCGTCGTTTTTAATTGCGCTGATTATAAATACCGTGATACCCGCTAAGGATCCAACGGTAAAGATGAAAAAGACAGGAAGCCAGCTGATTTCTGCTGTGCTTATACCCATACACAGCAGATTAGCGATAAGTAGGCTGAAAAAACCGGATTTGAACGCCCTTCCCCTGGCGGCAATCTGCATCTCGTCGTATTCGGGTTTTGGGTTCTTTTTACGCAATGCTAATAAAATAATCATGAACAGGATAATAACCACACCGAATCCAACAGCAATGCCGGTATAATAAGCGGGACTTTTCATGATGATACCTCCGTGAGATTGTTTTTTTCTCTAGTAGCAGAAGTGTACATCATACAAATCATAATGTCAAGTATTATTGACATTATGATATTTATATTTATCTTATTATAATTTCTAATACTCTTTATTATTGCATTAAGGCATATATTTACATATAATCTCTATTAGAAAGAAACAAATAAACATAGGAGAAAACCTATGAAATACTCTTATTTCAATATGCCCGATTCATCCAAGGGAACCTATGGTGATCTTACTGACAACTTTTAGTTTCGTAGTCTGATTCAAATCAAGATAAATACTATTATGTATCGTAATTAACCACCAGTTGAGCCTTGCAGGAATCCGGATAACTGACGACTATTATCTAATTAAGTTCATTAAAAAGGAGTCCCGGAAGGAGCTCATTCTTGATTAAGATATCGTGTCCCCGTTAAACAAAATAATTCTTGACTCTGACGTTACGTCATGGTTTATGATATAATCACCTTGAAGGAAGAAATGAGGTGAGCACTATGATGTCTGTACACGAGGTAAGCGAGTTGACCGGGGTGAGTATACGCGCCCTGCATCACTACGACAACATAGGGCTACTGTTGCCTTCGGAGATAACGGAGGCGGGTTACAGGCTGTATGACGACAGGGCACTAGAGAGGCTACAGCAGATCATGCTGTTCCGCGAGTTGGAGTTTACCCTTTCGGAGATAAAAACAATCCTTGACAGCCCGTGGTTCGACCGAAAAAAGGCTCTGAAGCAACAAATTGAGCTGCTTAAGCTGCGCAAGGATCGTCTGCAGTACCTTATCGATTTCGCACAGGGAATAAAAGATACAGGAGAAATTAAAATGAATTTTGATGCATTCGATACAAAGAAAATAGATGAATACGCCGCCAAAGCGAAGAAGCAATGGGGCGGTACAGATGCGTACAAAGAATATGAACAGAAGAACGCGGGGCGCAGCATGGAAACACAACAGGCGCTTGGCACAGAGATGATGGATATCTTCAAAGAGTTCGGAGATATCAGGAATTCGGATCCCAAGAGCGCCGAGGCTGCTGCACTTGTTAGGAAGCTTCAGAAGCACATCACCGACAACTATTACAAATGCACTGATGTGATTCTGATTTCGCTGGGTCAGATGTATTCCGGAGACGACGCTTTCAGGAAAAACATCGACGCGGCAGGCGGAGAGGGCACCGCTGCGTTTGTCACAAAAGCAATCGAAGCTGCTCTGAAATAAAAAAGGCCATATTAAAACCACCCGTAAAAAGCCGGGTGGTTTTTTTATTTTTGTATGCTATTCCTCGTATTTATAACCTTTCAGCGACTGTCCCGTTATCAGACACAACAGAGCTCCGACTACGCCGAGGATGAATATCACCATGGCCGCACCGGAACCTTTTCCCGTGCCGAACATTACATGGAGAAATTCCGGGATATTCCCAGCCATATATGGTTCGCAAACGTCATCCACAAAGATTCCACCCAGGAACAAACCTATCGGAATCGTGAAGAACTGAAGCGTGTTGCGGCAGGCGTATACCCTGCCCTGAAGCTCAAGAGGAATAGTGTTGCGCAGGACAACCTCATGGTTGGCGCTCATTATCGGGACAACGAACCATCCGATTATCTGAGCTATGCACCACATGACGGGACTCCGCGAGAGTGAGAGAATAAAGTTTTCGCTTCCCAGAGAAAACAGCATGGTAAGATATATAACTTTTACCCTGTCCTTTGGTTTGGGGAGGGCTGAGACGACAAGGCTTCCAGCCACCATTGCTATTCCGGCGCAGGAGGTCACTATGCCAAGCATGTTCTGTCCGCCGCGGGGATTTGGTATCACAAAACCGGGAAGCGCTGCGTCGAAGGCGGACGCTACAAGGTTAACCCCGGACATGAACAGAATAAGCCGCAGCACAAGCGGGGTCTTTCTTAGGTAGCTTATACCCTCTTTCGCAAGCTCCAAAACGCTGTCACTGCTTTTATTCTGTACAGAGGGCAGGCGGATGAAGAACAGAAGCGCCAGAAAAGCCAGAGCAAAGGTTGCAAGGTCGGCCGCTATTACAACGTCGAGCCCGGCAAAACTGTACAAAGCCGTGGCAATCAAGGGGTTAAGGATAGATATAAGTGATCGAGACAGCGATCTCAAGCCGCTTGTCTTCTGGTAGCGCTCCCTGGGGACGAGCAAAGTTATGGCAACCTCGGAGGCAGGCTGCTGCACCGTGTTCATCAAGCCCGAAAAGACGTTAACCGCGTAAAGATGCCAAACCTGAAGGGTGTCCGTCCTGAACAGCACATAAACGACGACCGTGCTTAGCGCCGCGAGTGCGTCACAGATGAGTATGGCCTTTTTCTTGTTGAAACTGTCGGCCAGTGCCCCGGCAAGAATGCTCATCACCACATAGGGAGCGTAGCTGCATATCATCAGGGTTGCCGTGCTCAGGGCGCTTCCGGTCTTTTCGTAAAGCCATAGCGTTAGGGCGAAGCTAGTTACACTTGAACCCAGTTGGGATAAGCCCTGTGTACTCCACAAGATATAAAAATTACGTAAATCGTTGTTTTTCTTCATTATAATACTTATAAAATCTTACACTCCTTCAAGGTCGAAGGGAGGTATAAAGCTTTCCGACTGTGTGCCGTCCTCCTGGACATAGGCGTCTTGAATGCCGAGGTTCCACGCGAAATCGCAGAGCTCATCGTACTCTTCGTTCGTGACGGTTCTCTCAAGTTCAGGGTATTCCGGAAGACCCTCTGCAGGGGGCGTGTACTGGTTCATAAGTGAATATATAACATCCGTCCCGAAGCGGTTATAGATGTTTTCGACGGTATTTTTCGCGTCCTCAACGTATCCGGGAATAAGAAGTATGCGGACAATAACCCCTTTGAGGAGCATGTCGTTATCGTCAAATACAGGCCGGCCTGTGTCCTTCACCATTTGGGTAAGGGCGTTCATCGCGACCACAGGGTAGTCTGGCGCGGAGGAATATTTTGAAGCAAGTGCTCCGTCGGAATATTTATAATCAGTCAGCCAGATATCGGTCACAGGCGCCAGAATATCATATATCTCATTCGACAGATACCCGCCGGTGTTCATAACCACAGGCACTTTCAGGATACCGCGTTCTCTCGCCTGCTTTATGCACTGTGCGATATCCGGTGCGACGTGGTCCGGCGTGACGAAATTGATATTTTGCGCACCTTTGGTCTGCAGTTCGGCAAAAATTTCAATCAGTCTTTCACTCGTAATCGTCTTCCCTGCCATGCCGCGTGAAATTTCACGATTTTGGCAGAAAACGCATCGCAGAGTGCATCCCGAAAAGAAGATAGTACCCGACCCGTTTTCACCCGAAATACAGGGCTCCTCCCAGTAATGCAGAGCAGCGCGTGCGACGCGTAACTGTCCGGGAACACCGCAGAAGCCAGTTGTGACTTCTCGGTCAACATTGCATTTTCGCGGACAGAGCGTGCAGAGAGACATCAGTTCTCCGCCTCGTCAAGCATACCTGTATTGGCGGCGTGTTCAAACCAGATTCGCATAGCCTGGATGCTCTTGTCAATAGAATTGAGTTTTCCGAGAATATGGTCAAAATCATGGCGCTCGAAATCGGTAACCCGGCCGTCCACCGAAATCTCGATAAGGCGATTTTTTTCCTTTTCCATGGAGTTAAGAGAAGCGAGAATTTCTATCGTAATCTGAGAAAGCTCTTCGAGGCCAGCTTCCGGCACGTATTTTTTACCTATGGGGCATTCGTGGGTGCAGTAGTAGTTGCAGATGGTGGGGTTTTTGTACCCCTTCTCCATCGTAAGCACCTCATCGGGATGAGGAACGACCTTCTCGCTTTCGATTTTTTCTATCCGCTCGGGGGTGATATATTCCAACAATTCGGACGCGGCCTCCCGGGTAAGACTCATCTCCTCGCGGCTCAGCTGGTATATATTTTTATTTTCCTTAACAGATTTCTTGCCCATATAACGACTCCGTATATTCCGTATATATAAAAATATAAAATCTATAATACACTATCTGCTTCGGATAAACAAAGGTTATCTTGCCGCTGCTGCCCTGTTTTCCAGGTAGCTTACTGTCTGCATGAATTTATCTGGTTTTTTACTTAGAATTTCCGAGAATGGCTTTTTAAATCTTAAAATATACCACTTACACAGTTATTTGGGAGGTAAAAATAAAAGTAACGATAATACCTGAAAAAGCACGTTTTTAAGTTGCAAATAGAACCAATCGCTATTTTAAACTGGTAAAACGGTCGTTTCAATGTATTATCGTAGATCATCTTCTTTAGCCCGCAAATTAAACCTCTACATAAATGTAAGTTCTTAGCTAACCCGGAAAGCAAAAAAAACGCCCCGGAACTCGGAACGGTTCGTTTTTAATGAATACAAGAAATCAGCATAGAAATATGAAATATAAATTATCGGAGCAGGTATACATAAAACGTCATAAAATAAACTTTCTTGACGTTTTATCTACACAAAAGCTTTTGTGTGACAATATCGGAATATATTAACATACCGTCAGTATTCGCAATATGAATTACATTGATTAACTTACCACTCCCCGGCAGAAGAGAAATAAGCAAATTTTCTTTATTTAAAACACGGTCAGGGTTAAAAATAACATCCTGATAGTCATCAAAAATTGCCGTGTAAAAGATATCAGATTCAACTATATCTTGAAAAAAATGACTGCCATAGGATAGCTCCGGCATAAAACCATCTTTTTTTGAAGAATACTCACAAAGAACCTTCATATTACATAATTCCGTAAAGTGCACCGGAACACCAAAAGACGGTGTTGTGCTGCCCCATCTGCCTGGGCCTACCAACATGGCATTTTTCCCCTTCATTTCTCTATTTATTAAGCCAATTTGTCTTGCTACCTCGTATTTGTCTTGATCACTTAGCTGTAAGTATGTACTTACTCTTATAAAAATAACATAGTCTATGGTTAGGCGAACACTTCCACCCATAAATCCGCCATTATTTGAAAAGAAACATTCTTTCACATCCCTTATTTCCGGTATCTTCACTGTCTTGCCCAAGCCTTTGGTTTGCAATGGGCGGCATTGTAATAAATTAATTTTATATCCGTTCTTTTTATTTAAGTTTGCTGTAAACTCAATATCAACAGGGTAATCGTATGCTCTAGATAGTAGAGCCAGCATTTCCCTCATAATAGTGGCGAACGTTGTATCAGAAAAAAGTTTCTTAAAGTCTAGCAGGTATGGTGTCTTCAAATTCTTATATCCCAGTTCACGCAAACGGTCTTCGGTTGCATAGTCGGGGCTTATAAATAAATCCTTGTCCGCATTTAAGGAAATGGATAATACCTCATCCAAACCATGACTTTCTATGGCATTATTTTTCAGTGAAAGAAGATCCAATCTATGTTGGGAAAATATTATTTGGTCTTCATAATTTGTCGGAGGAATTCTAAACGGATTGTCAAGGCACACTACTTTTACATAATCCCCGTCAGTCCGATCCACCGCTCTGGTACCTAATCCAAACACAAGACGAAGCATCCCGGCATTCATATCAATTCTTTTATCCCAAACGTAAAGGTTGGAGGAAATTCCAACCCCTGCTATATGCGGAAAGAAATAATCTCCATACCTATCTCCTGACACACGCTGCACCAGTATAGACATTTGCTCATCCCGCTGTGCCAGTCCCCGATTCATCCGGTAGTTGAGGGCATCCTTGTTCATTGTACTTGTATAAACAATACGCACAGCCTGTTCAAAGGCCTCATAGCGCTCCTGCGGTGTTCCCTGGTTCACACAGAAAACGCTCTCATATTTGCCGGCAAAAGCATTACCGAAGTTGTCCTCCAGCATGGAACTGGAACGTACGATGATAGGAGACTGCCCAAAGTATTCCAACATATTAATAAACTGTTCCTGTATATCTTTGGGAAATGAACCGTGCAAAAGCTTTTCTTCAAGATCTGCTGCGTATTTATAAAACCCGTCGCGTGTTTTTTGCTTTGTAAGAAGCCTCCACCAGCCATTTTGAACAATATATGTGTAATAAACATCAGAACCTATATAAAAAGAATCATGAGGCTCCAGATATGAAGAGAAACGATTGCTTCCATCAACCTCCAGGATTTTTCTTGCCAGAAGCATACCGACGCTTTTCCCTCCGATAAGACCAGTGCCAATTTCTCTGGAGGCAATTGCAAGAATATCTCTAAGGGTAAAATACCGGTCACACAGCTGAAACATCCGGGCTTCGCTGCCAATAAGCATATGCATAAGACGTTGTTTTACCGTCTCCTGCTCACGGGCAGATATACCCATCATTCGATTAGCATCATAAAATACCCTATTCCAGTGATCAAGTCTCATTTCACTATGGTTTATACTGTTGAAAAGCTCAGAGACATCAGAACTGGAGGTAATGCAAACAGCCTCCTTGTCCAGAATAAGATGTGGAAAGAACATCGTAGGAGAATAGCGCTGCCATACCTTTAGGGGGTGAATATAAAATTTATCCCTGATTTGGTACAAATCAAGCAGAAGCTGTGTTGTTTCACGAATACCTGCTATGGTGCTGTTGTTATGATAATTTCTATTTAACGCAAAGTACGCAACTGTCTTCAAATCATATAAATAAGGACAAGTAGCCTTGAAAAAATTTCCAATCATCAGGTCTGATTGCCAATATTCCAACAAATCAGTCAGGCAGTCAAATACATAAAATACCCGTTCGCCCTCCTGTTTAATGATGTCATGTATTTCAATGGCAAAACTCTCAAAACCTTTACTTGCGTCAACCGTATATGCCCTGACATACCCGCCAGCATCAAGCAAAGGCTCGTGATTGGCAAAACGGATATATACAAGGCTTATATTTTCCATTCTCGCGTTTTCAGCAAAATAGACAACCATTGTTTTATAGTCTGAAATAGAATCTATCTGCCATACTACGTTATCTCCAAATCTCAGATGATCTATAACCCCATCAAAACCTTTAATTCCCGTACTAACTTTGTCATATAAATACAAGGGACACCTCCTTTTTAAACATTAAAGTTTAAGTATCCGATCAACTTTCCTCAAAAAGAAACACGGGCGTCTGCTTTAGTTTAAATAATTTTTTTTTAATTGAGAATGTCTATTTTCGTTTTAATATCATCATTATTGGTTTCTCCAGTGCGGATATACTTGTCAAGCACATCATAGAAAAATCCGAGGTTCTCCCCGTCAGATTTTCCACTGAGTCCGTCAATCGGCGTTTTCTTAATTAACTCGACCGTTCATGCTCTATGACACCGCATACAACGTGGTCATTCGTATACGCGCAGGGATGTTTATTCTTGTCTGCACGCTATGGTGGAGAACCAAAATTAGTTTGTACCGCACTTTCCGAAGCCTTCACCGGAAGTTCCCATAACCTGTATTCGGTCCAATAGATAATCAAAGAACTCCCAGCTGTTCATGGTGTCAGGACACTCCATCCAATCTTTTCTTAAAAAAGAAAAAGCGCCCTGATAGTATTCCTATCAAAGACGCCATTGCCTTTTCTTATATCTATTTTTTAATTCTTTTTTGCAAAAAAAGAGACAAAGATGACTACGGGTTAAACCCAAAAGACATCTTTGCCTTTACACAACAAATTACACTCTGACCATTTTGGATTGTCAACTCCTCTGTTCGTCAGGTATGTCAAGTAGAATAACATACGGAAAACTTTTCGAAGCACTTTGAGATATGTTCTTGACATATGTTTTATCACGGTGTAAATCTATCGGTTATGAGCAAAGATGTTCATCCGAAGAAATCGAATGCTTTCCGGATGGGCATTTTTTACTATTTGTTCAAGGAGTGAATCAATATAAAAATAGAAGGCCAGATATGCATCCTGTCAGGCAGCGCAATTTCTACGATAATATTTCGCACCGGCAAGCGGATGACGAACATGAAGATCATTGAAAGCATGATACCTATGCATAACCGCTCAAACGACTTAGGCGGCGACTTCTCTGTCTGTGGGAATGTTCTATCATCTGGAAGATTACAGTTCTTATATGAGAACTGCTCACAGAAGATATCTCACTAATACACCAGCTGGTGGGAGGCGCACATTCGTTCGCGCTGCTGGACTAGACTGAGGACATTCGTTTTTCTATTTATATTCATGGGGCACTATAGTAAAATAGGGTAGTCAATGAACTGCCAGATAACAGGAAATGAACCTGGAAATGATAAAATATCTACAGGAGTTGCGCTATGGAATCGGTGCTTTCTGAAATACTGAACGACTCACAGAGGGAGGCCGTCACCTCAACGGAAGGTGTTATAAGGGTTATTGCCGGGGCGGGCTCAGGCAAAACCAGAGCTCTTGCCTACCGATTTGCCTGGCTTGTATCTGAGCTTGGAATATCGGCCGGAAATATCATGTGCGCCACCTTTACCAACAAGGCTGCGCAAGAAATGAAGACTCGAATCCGCCGTCTGGTCGGTGACAACGATACAGCGTATATCAACACCTTTCACGGATTCTGCGTCACAGTTCTGAATGAGGAGGGTCACCTGATCAACTATCCCAAAAGCATAATGGTGCTTGACAACAGCGATATAAACAGCATGCTGGATATCATATACGAGGAACGGCACTTAACCGCCCGGGATATGACATACAAAAACGCCCGGGATATGATTGAGATACTTAAAACTATCGAACGACCAGATTATTATCTAGATCTTGCGGATATGTCCACCGAGATGCTGCGCGAAAAGTATATGAAGGCGGCCGGCGCAAAGAACATTATATTTTACGGATATCTTTACCAGCAGAAAAAATGTTTCGGGCTCGACTACAATGACCTAATTATTCTTACGTTATATATCTTCGAAAAGTATGAGGAAGCCCGGTTAAAATGGCAGAAACGACTTGAATACATTATGGTAGACGAGTTCCAGGATATTGACCCTCTTCAGTACAGGCTGCTTTGCGTGCTTTGCGGATACCATGGCAACCTTTTTGTCGTTGGCGATCCCGACCAGACAATCTATACCTGGCGCGGCGCTGATATACGCTTTCTTCTGGACTTGGATAAGGAATTTCCTTCGGTAAAAACGATTATGATGAACAACAACTACAGGTCATCGCCGCAGATACTGGAGGCCGCCAACACTTTGATATCGAACAACAAAAACAGAATTAAAAAGGATCTTGTCCCCAATCGTCCAACCGGTAAAAAGGTTCTTTACCACCATGCAGTGTCCGCAGCCGCGGAGGCTGAATGGATATGCGCGGAGATAAACCGTCTTATCGACGAAGGGACGGACGCAAGCAACATCTGCCTGCTTTTCAGGAACCGAAGCCTTACAAGAACGGTTGAAACCGTTTTCATGAACCGCAAGCTGCCGTACCATATCTACAGCGGCGTGCAGTTCTTCGACCGTGCGGAGATAAAGGACGCCCTGTCCTACCTTCGCATGCTTGCGTTCAGGGACGACCTCAGTTTCGTGAGAACGGTAAACCGGCCCAAAAGAAACCTCGGCAAAAGCCGAATGGAGTTTCTTTACGAATGCGTCGAAAAGGAAGGCGGTACGCTTTATTCCTGCCTTGCACGACACCTGGACGATGAAAAAATAAAAGGAACGAAAGCCGCAGCTTTCATTTCACTTGTGGAGGAGTATTCCTCCATCGCTGACAGCATGAGTATTTCGGACCTTTTCTCTGCGGTAATGGAAAAAAGCGGACTCGAACGTACCCTACGCACCGAGGGAGACCAGGAAAAACTGGACAATCTTGCCGAGCTGAAGCAGCTTATAGCGGATTACGAAACCTCCTGTGGCGAGGAGCTTGACCTTGTAACATTCCTGGAACGCGTTGCCATGTTTACCAATACCGACGGTCCGGAGGTCAAAGGCAAGGTTAAGCTTATGACAATACACGCGGCGAAAGGTCTTGAATTTGCATATATCTTTATCTGCGGTCTCAACGAAAACATACTTCCATCGGGGAAAACACGGACCCTTGAGGCGATGGAGGAGGAAAGGCGTCTTTGCTTTGTGGCATTCACAAGAGCCGAAAAAGGGCTGTTTCTCAGTGACTGCGAAGGCTCAACGGCAGGCTACGGATTCCAGTACCCCTCCCGGTTTGTACTGGAGCTGGGGCACGACGTGCTTGAATATGACGAGCCGGTGGATGAATCTCTCGTTGCCGGGGCAGCCGTTTCGATAACGTTTACGGACAGCAGACTTTCGCAGAATTTCCCGGCCAATGAACTGCCTGTGGGAACAAGGGTCTTTCATCCCGTATTCGGGGATGGAACGGTTCTGGGGACCAACGCCGATACCGGAAAGGTAAGAATTAAGTTTGACGGAATTACCACGCAGCGGACCCTGTCAAGGGAGAAATTAAACGAAATAAAATAAAACAAGCCCCGCGGCGTTAGCCGCGGGGCTTGTTTTATTTTTTTAAATGATATGCCTACTTTTCATAGTACTCCCGACTATAGTAGTACATTTCCATCACGGCGTCCCACAGGACTTCCGGGTCGCGCTCCATCAAGCCGGTGTAGAGTCCGCCACCTTTGCCGAAAGTATCCACAAGATTATGGATAGCCTCGTCGCGGGTTTCCTTGCCTGGCTCCTTCGGCATCGGACGCACATTGAATCCGATGCGGTCACCGTATTTCTCCTTCAGCATTTTCAGGTCGTTAGCACGCTCCTGAAGCTGGAGAAAATCGGTGCCAAGCTCGATCATATACGGCAGGAAACGCTCCACCTTGCCGCAGGAGTGCAACTCAATACAGATGCCATTTGACTTGATGTGGTCGAACAGCCGCTTGGTGGGCTTGAACACAATGTCGTTCATCATCTTTGGTGAGAAGAAGGTATCACGTTCGGTACCCCAGTCATCATGATATGTAACCATGTCAATCGGCAGATACTGATATATTTTGTCGAAAACCTTTATGGTGAAGTCCACGAAGGCGTTGAGGAAATCCACAACTGCATCCGGTTCCTCTGCCAGAGCAAGCATCGCGTCGGTGTATCCGCCCATAATTGCCACAAGGCGCTCGGTGCAGCCCTGACCGATGTTAACATGCAGGACCTTGTCCCGGTCGTATTTTTCAGCCATGAACTTTTTGCACAGACCCTTTATGTCATAGTCATCAAGGTTCGGCCACTTAACACGCTCGCGCCACTGCGTGATATCGTCCAGATACTGCGTGCCGGGTTTAAGCATCGGGCCACCGGCTACCGGAACGAATGTCCATTGTACACCGAACCAGTCTTGCCAGTCATAAGCCTCTTTGGCACTCCAGTCCGCTTCACCTGCACCGGTAAGATTTGCCAACATGGTGCTGGTGAAATCGGTCATGCTGTTGGGCACCCAAACCGGATTATCGCGGGTGTAAGCCCGCTTGAAATTCTCACGGATGCCAATCGGATAATCCGGACAGGGAACCGTCATTTTCCCGCCGCCAAAGGGAGAACTGAATTCCTTCACGTGTACTTCCTCCGCCATATAAGGAGGACGCATGTATTTCATATTGTTTCCACCTTTCATGTGCGTCTAGTGTTTTATCTTTATTTATGTATACCACGACACGGTGTTTTTGTTTAATTAAATAAAAGATTCGATTTCAAGCGGATGCCCGATTCCGGGATACTCCGGCATCCTTTTAGCGGGCTGCCTAGTTCCCTCACGAAGGTACCATACAGCCTGCGCGGCACTCATTCCCGCCTTTTTTGCTGCCGCCAACTCGCCACTGCCCCCGTCTCCGACATATAGACATTCGTCTGCGGTAAATCCCAGCTTTGCAAGACATCTTTCAAAAATTTCCGGGTCCGGTTTCCTGACTCCTTCTTCATACGACAGGCATACCGCATCAAAATAAGGGAACAGCACACTGCTCTTTATCAGCCCCGTTTCCTCGGAATAACAATTGGATATCAGACCTGTTTTTATGCCCCTCTTTTTAAGTGATTCAAGCATTGGTATTATCTCCGGATTCATCCGTCCGAAAGCCGCTGCGGTGCTGTTTACAAGCTTTTGCATTATTTCCCCGGCACTCATTCGGGCCTCTGTGCCGTATTCTTCAAAAAGGCGCTCTATGAGCTCTTCGGTCGTCACTTTTCCGGTCGATCTGTCCTTTTCGGCTTCCGTAAAAACCCGAAAAAAAGCCTCCTCCGGTATTCCGGAGTCCCTCACAATCCCGGTTACGGTATAACCCGGGCCGTCAAAAACCGTGATCAGCGTCTCGTACATATCGAAAATAACTGCTTTGATCATAGCTGTACATCTCCTATTCCCCGGTGCCCAAGCTGTTCACCGTATCTTTCATTCATGCGACTTTCATCATACGCATTGAAGCCTGCCGAAATATTAAATAGAACCGTTCCGTCGAATTCCTCTATTTTTTTAAAACATTCGGGACGATTGCGACTGCCTCCTTTGTCCCCAGAGCTCCGTCAATAAAATCATTCTGCATATCCACCACAATCAAAAGCTTCTGCATATCAGGTCCTCTTTTCATGTAATAGTGAGATTGGCCATCGCCATTGTCGAGAAAGCAGTATGTTACAGTATCTCATTTAAACTATGTAAATCGGAAATGATGTATTTCGGGACGATGCTTCCGTCCGGCAGAAGATCGCGATCCGGGTTGTACCAACAGGTGTCGATGCCCGCCCGGATGCCTCCCAGAATATCGCTTGTAAGAGAATCGCCGATAATCAGAGCCTCCGATTTGTCAGTCAGACCGATTTTTTCAAACACACGTTCGAAGAATACCGGATCCGGCTTTTCCGCACCGATCTGCTCGGAAATGCAGATATAGTCGAACACACGGTCCAGACCGGACCTGCGCAGCTTTTTTTTCTGGGCGGTCAGTGTTCCGTTGGTTACTGCGGCCAGTATAAATTGGCCCTTCTCCGCGTTAAGGACCGTCATAGCGTCGTCACGGAAGACGATGGTGTCTCCCAGAGCCGTCTGATATTCACTGTTGAAGGTTTCCGCCTTTGAAGTGTCAAGTCCCTCGGATTCAAAAAATTCCAGAAACCGGCCGATAAGTATCTCCGATTTGGTCATTTCGCCGCGCTCAAGAGCCTGCCAGTATTTTACATTGATGGCTGAATACTTCATCAGCATTTCATCTGTGCAGACACCGAAGCCGTACTTAACAAACAGCGATCGTATCGCCGCGTTTTCCGCCGCGAGGAAATCGAGCACAGTCCCATCAACATCCCACAATAGGTAGCGATAACTACTCGACTTACCCAGAATCTCAGCCTGCTTCTTTTTGCTTAAGCCCTTCAAAACCAGATTGTATGCTTTATCCAGCACGTCTTTCATCAGATAGTCGGGCACCTCACCATCGACCATGATGGAATTCCAGTACGTTTTGTTCATGTAGTACCCGGGAATTACATCCTTGTACTGCTGCCTCAGGAACTCGCCTTCCATCGGGTCAAGCTTCAGCGTTATAAGCGTTTCCCTGCCGTCATCATCAAAGCACACGGCGACGAACATTTTGTCCTCTATCATATACCGCCGCCAGTTCCATTCTACCTTGAAATCCTTTACCACGCCCTTTTGGGCCATAAGGTATCCGTCAATCCAGTCATACTTCATTTCGATACTTCTCCCGAACGGTTCTCTGATAATTTTATTATATTAGTCCTGTTTATTTCAGTCCATGAGTTTTTCAATCTTACTGAACAGACATCCGGCGAGGTACCAGATGGTTTCGTAATGGAGATAGCTGCGGGTGTTTTTGTCGCAGAGCAAATTAAGTGAGGCGGGAAACTCGTCGTCGGCGCTCCAGAACGAGACAACCGCACCGAGATCGTCGGTAAGCGGGATTCTGTAGCTTACGTCACCCTTGCCGTATGGTTCTCCTCCGAGCGTCCTGCACGCATTTGCAAGGCGATCCTCACGGCCGACAAAGCGCTGAGCAATCTCGTCGAACATGCCCTTTCCGGCATAGGAGCTCGACGTCAGCATATCAGAGAGGTTCTGGATCTGGGTGTATTCTCCGGACGGATGTGCGTCCGGGACTGCAAAGGCGAGAAGGTCGTAAATAATCAGGGATTCGTTGAAACCAGCCTGAGAGTATTCAGCGGAACTGCTGTTAAGGACCTCCACAGCTGCGGTTTCTCTGGAGACGCGGTATATCGAGCCGGTGAAGGTTATATAAAAATACACCCTGTCGGAGTCCACTCCGGGCTTGGCGGCGATTTCATTCTGATCACAGGAAAGGAAAAGCTCCGCCGACTGGGCGCGGTACTTTTCATAGTTGTCGGATTCAGAAGTTTTCTGAAAATTCCTAAAGAAGCCTTCAACACTCATAGAAGCACCTCGGATTTTTAATGTATTTATTATACTATACAAAGCCGGCAAAATAGATACCCATAATTTGCCGGCTTTGTAGTTTATTGTGTTGCGGTGGAAAGGCATACTTAGTTCAGTTAAAAAGAACAGGAGAATATAATAATGTCAAAATTAGGGAATAGATTTATTACAGTTTTAAGAGAAGGTTCCGTATTCAGTGAAGACGGCATACGTACAATAATAATGGATAAAGAGACCGGCGTGCAGTACCTTGTATGGAAATCGGGTTACGCAGGCGGTATTACGCCTCTTATGAATTCAGAGGGAAATGTATCAAAGATAAAGTATCAGATTGAAATGTAAGTAAAAGACAAATGCTACCTTTAGAGGGTCAGTTTTATGAATTTTATTCCGGAAAAATATCGGGATATTATCGCAATAACAGACATGTCAGTTATGCTCGAAAGAAGGCAACTGAAGCAAAATACAAAGAATAATAACGACCTCGTTACCATGTCAAGTGTAGGTGATGGTAACGAGGTCTAATTGTGTCCGCACGTCCTTGGTAATATGATAGTTTGTCCCAACCTCACTGCGTTATTAAGATTATTTTTTCCTTTGGATTACTTTAAAATATACTTTCACTTGTACCTATCCCTCCAGATCAATATCCTCATAAATATCAGCACAAAACAATATATGATAATAATTCAGCATTACAGCTGTCTATTCTTCTCCGAAATTAAAGCATAGATGTATGTTCCGAAGACAATGCCAAGCAGGGTAAAAAGTCCAAGCAATTTACCTTCGCCGATTTGGGCAAGAACGGTGCCAGGGCAGGCACCGGTAACAGCCCAACCGAGACCAAAGAGTGCACCTCCAATCCCGGTATATTTAGTTAACGGCTTTCTATTAATTATAATTACCTTGTCCTGAATGTCTTTATTGCCCGTCAGTTTGAGGATCTTCATGCCGATGGCGCCAGTTACGATGGCGGTGCCCATCAGCAGAGCCAACTTTAGGTTCTCGCCGGTAAACATCTGATGAATGAAATTATAATCTGAGGCTCCGGAGCGACTGAGCGCAAATCCGAAAATGATGCCAAAAAGGAGGTAGCCGATTTTTTTTATCATATCAGACACCTACGAATATGAACATCCGGATCACCAATGTGCCAATAACACCGAAAACCAGAAAGAAGACCGTTGCGACAAGGCTCGATTTCTGTAGTGTTGCTATTCCGTGGATACTATGACCTGAGGTACAGCCACCGGCAAGACGCGCTCCGAGACCCAGCATTGCTCCACCAGCAAAGAACCAAAGTATATTCGCCAATACCGGCCAGTCTGTTTGTTCCGTAAAAAGCCCCATATGATACTCCATCAGTGCCATTCCGGAAACACGGGCAGACAAAAAGCTCCCAAGTATTATCCCAATGATAAAAATGAACCGCCAGTTAAATTTATTCTGATAAGTCTCGGTATTCAGCCACCTTAGCTTTGATTTTGGTAAAATAATCTTTAGCAGATTCCCGTAGCCAGTAGAAACTCCCAGCGCTGTATTTAGAAAATAGTACATTAGAGGAACAAGAAGGCCGATTGCGATGCCACCCAACCACCAAGGCCATAGCTCAACGAAAAGGAATCGAATAATATTCATATTAGCCCTCCTTTACAGTAGGATAACCAAGATTTATCCAGGCAGTGGTACCGCCAATAACGTTAATAATGTCTTTCATACCGCTTAGATTCAGCATTAAGCTGCAGGCCAATAGGGACCGATTGCCGGAATTACATATAAAAGCCACGGGTTTGTTTCCCATGAGACTTTGATAGTTTTTACGCACATCAGGTGCCGGTATATGTACAGTACCTTTAATGTGTCCGGCATCCCATTCGCTTTTTAGCCTGGTATCCACAAGTAAAATCTCGCCTTTTTCGAACCTATCCTTCGCTTCTGAGACCGAAATGCTCTCGAAACGCGCTGTTTCCAGGCCGCTTGCGGCATAAGCGCCCATGCCTCCCTCCAAATACCCTGCTACGTTGTCAAGGCCGACATTATACAATGCTTTCAGAACGGCGGGCATATCATCCGCTGTCTCAAGTACGAGCAGCAGCGGTGTAAGGGGTGGCAGGACCCAGCCTGAGAATGTGGCAAAATTACCTTTCAGGCTCAAGCCGTATGAGCCAGGGACATGGGCAGCGGCAAAAGCCAGCTGATCCCGGGTATCAACCACCGCATAACCGTTGCGGCTAAGCTTCAGGAACTCTTGAGGCGTATAGCCAACGGGTTTGTTGAGCTTTGAGACGGCAGGAGCGCCTTTTTTGTTGATTTCTGAACATCGAGAAAAGTGATCCGGTGCTTCCGGCATGCCTTCCAGAAAACTTTTTACAAATTCCTCTTCCGGATGTTTAAGGATCGCGCAATTGTGCAGTTTTTCCGTCCCAATAGTTGAGGACAGCTTCGAGGACAATGATTTACCGCATAGTGATCCCGCCCCATGGGCCGGATAAAGCTCAATGTTATCCGGAAGCTGTTCAATCCGTCGTAGGCTTTTATATAAATTTGACGCCAGTTTGTCCTTGATATCAGGGAAAAGATCGGGACGACCCGCATCTCCCACCAGGAGTGTGTCCCCTGTAAAAGCCAGTGCCGGTTCCCTGCCTCGTTCGAGATCAGAGACTATAAATATCGCGCAGTCCGGTGTATGGCCAGGCGTATCAAGCATTCTGAAGAGCAGTGTATCGATCATGAATTCCTCATTATCTTCGACAGCATAATGATCAAATTCAGCGTTTGCCTGTTTTGTAATATAAATCGTCGCACCAGTCAGTTCACTCAATTCCATATGACCAGATACAAAATCAGCATTCAAATGAGTTTCTATAATTCCCTTTATAGGGAGACCGAAAGATTCTGCGATTTTAAGATAGGGTTTGACATCGCGCATGGGGTCAACAACCACGCAGACGTTTTTACCTCCAATAACATAGGAACATTGCGCAAGTCCCGGGGAATAGATCTGTTTGAATTCCATAATTTTTTCCTCCTACTTATTATGATGTTATTTAGCTCCATACAATGTAGATGACAAGCGATGTCAAGATGCCAGCAATAAGAAGTATGAAAGCACCGGTTTTTATAAAGCTCTTTTTTGAAAATCCTGTACTGTTCATGACAACAAGGGTTGCCTGGTGGGTCGGTATTACAATACCAAGACTTGCCCCGGCTGCTACAGCCATGAGTAATGCATCGGCGTTGACTGCCACCGAACCTGACTGGTAGAGCTGGAGTACCAACGGGGACATGAGAACAGCAGAAACAGAATTATCAATAAAATTCGAAAGCGCCGCGGTCACAAACAGGACAAACAAAATAAGTAAATAGGGCGGAAGAGAAATAACAAGCGGAAGCAAAGAACCTGTAATTACCTCTAATGCTCCGATGTCGCGTAATATGTTGGCAATGCTCAACATGCTGCCTAAAAACAAAATGATAGAAATATTAATGTTTTTGTATGCAGTCGTTGTTGATAGAACTCCGGTAATCAACCAAAAGAATACAACAATACCAAAACCAACCGAAGGATGGACAATGCCAAAACTGGTCAGGATTATGACTGGTATTAATGTTAGTAAAAGAATAGCAGTTTTCCTTTGTCTGCCTTCAGGAGCAGGTTCCTGATTGACAACCTCTTTTTGATGAATAGAACTGTCTATAGAAGTATTGGTCGGATGGGAAAATTTCAACCCACATGCCTCACAAAAAATCATCGTTAAAAAACCCACGCCTAACATAGTAAGACCGTGTGCTGCAAAATCAAACATTTTAAAAGGCTCACCTAAAACCTGAAATCGAAATGAAGATACTATAAGATTTGAGGCGGTTCCAATCAGTGTATAAGAACCACTCAAAATCGTGATATACGCCAACCACATCCCAGCATTTTCTTTAGGTATTCCCGCTCGCTGCGCCATGCGCTGTGATGTGGGAAGCATTATACCAACAGTACCAACGTTATTAACAACCCCTCCAACAACTGCAGTCAAAAGCATTAATACAGCTATTTGAATTTTCGGCTGCTTGATTCTCTTTGCAATTTTTTGTCCGAACCCGGTGAGAATTCCTGATTCTACAATTCCAGCGCTCATAACAAGAACGATGGAAACGGTGAATAGTGTCGGGGACGAAAATCCGGAGAATAGAATGGATGGTGAAGCAATCCCCATCAAGCCAAGCACAAGTAAGCCACCAAAAGCAGCCCCACCAAAGCGTATTTTCCCTGAAATAAGAGCATAGAGAACAAACAAGAGTACCAGCCAGGTTGTTATTTGCTCCCAATTCAAAAATAATTCCATAATACACCTCTATATGAAGCTAATATTTGTCATCCTGTAATATTGTCAGAATAACTAGTTAAAATAGCAGTTATCTTTTCCATAGAAAGGCTTTTTCAGTAGATTTATTTGTTTCTAATTTTCTTTGAGCCACTGAAGTCAATTTATTTTCGCAGGCATCTGGGTAGCTATAAATATTAAATTACAAATAATATAATCTTATTATGAAATTACCAACGAGGCGCAATTATGATGTATTCGTTCATGCAGATTACATGTATTTCTAAATTCACATTAACATATACCAGTATGTAATTGCAATAATTTAGAACGAGGACGTACCATAAATAATTCATTAACCAAAATATGGTACACCTTACTATACAAGGGAATTTTATAAACGCAACTTATCTCTTACTCCAATTATAAAGAATAAATATGTCAACTTTTCCGGTTTTTAATGTGATTCTTTGCTTTTTCCGTCCACGACCGTTTTATTTCATTACTTTAAGAATATCTTTCTCTGACGCGCCGGGATACTCCTGCTTTATTTTAGCGAATATCCTTTTGAGTGACACCCGAGGGTCCTCTTTGTATGCTTCGCGGACAACATCGTATCCCAGAAGCCTCTCCGGCGTTGTATACACAGATATAGACCAGCCGTATTCAGATCCGTCCTTCTTCCGGGTTCTGCGCCTGAAATCCTTAGTCACCAAGTAACTCTGCATCTGCAGATCAGTAATCACACCTTCGAAGTTCTTCTCGCCTTCCTTGCCAAAGCCGGCCTTCTGTTTTATCTCACAGGAATAAAGCTCCTCATCCTCACCGAATATGTCGATAATTTTCTTTGCCCGGATTGACGCCAGACCGTCTTCCCAACGGGCGTCAAAGTCGTACCCGTTACGCCTGTAGTTCGCGAATACAGGAAACCATTCTTTCGACACAAAACCCGTTTTGCGGTTGAAAAACTTCCCGTAAATGGCATTCCCGCTCCTGGTTATGATTTCGCGCCATTCCCAGGGATCTTTCTCCCTAATGCCTGTCCACCAGTATCCGGATATGGCTCGGTCTTCGACCGAAAACCCCGGTATCTCGTTAGAGAACAGAGGCAGAAATCCGACCACATTTATATATTCGACAACTTCCTTCGGTGTCGCATACCTACTCACATCCTCTCTCATGAGTTGAAAATCATCATAAATACCATGATTCCCATGCCAATAAACATCATCGCGGCTTGTTTTTTATTGTCCGATTTTTCGGTATTCAGACCGATGATTCCTCCGGCGACCGAAATCGCTGTCGGTATAAGAACCGCTGCATATTTTGGCATTATGTTAGAAACATTTCCGTCAAGACCCACCTGAACCGCTACTGTTGAGGGCAGCACGAACCAACTTACAACGGCAAGTATCAAGGCAGCGACCAGCCCCGCGATAAATACTCCCTTTTTCATTTGCGTTCCTCCGTTCAAATAGTTTTATACATTATAATTATTATACTTGATTAATGCACTAATAAAAAAGAGACTAATGTTATATAATATAAATAATAAATATCATCCAATGACACATAACATTTTAATTACGGAATACTATGACTAATAATGAAATGATTTCCTCCGCACTAACCGCTTTCGACATGCCCGATGCCAGATACGAGCTTATCCGGCAGAACGAAAACATCACCTACCGTGTCGATTACGACGGTGCCGTCTACTCCATGCGAATTCACTCCTCCGCAGAGGGTTTTAACACATCTCTTGCCGCCGGCAGTCAAAGTGATTTTGAGCTGTTTGAAACCGAAACCGCCCTTCTGCTTTATATGTCTAAAAACGGCTTCGAAAACCTGCAGAAACCCATTCCATGCCCCTCCGGTGGCTATGTTGCCCGTCTTGAAAACGACGTGCCCGCCATGCTGCTTACTTGGGTGGAGGGGAAACCCCTCACAAAGGAAAACGGGGATAAATATGCCCGTGAATCCGGCCGCCTGGCCTGCAGAATATACAACGCCGCAAAAGGCTTTACAGGTGAGCGTCTTCATTACGACAACGCCCTCTGCGACCGGATGATAGCCAAAATTCACAATGCCGTTTCTCTGAACCACATCACGGAGGATGCGGGAATAATTTGCGTAAAAGAACTGAATGCTGTCAAGGAGACTATGCTCCGTCAGGAGAACATTTACGCTCCTTCAATTATCCACGCCGACCTCGGTTTCGGGAACATACTTCTTACGGAAAACAGCCTTGTGCCGATAGATTTCTCTCTTTCCGGTTACGGTTATCCTGCGCATGAAGCCGGCCAGCTGATGTCGAACTACCAGAACGATGACGTTATCGCGGAGATCCTCGCCGGTTTCACCGATTCTGGCATAACAATAGACAAAACAGACACCGATATATTCAATTCATACAGTATTCTTCTCTTCATCTGCGCCCAGCACGGACGCTTCTATCGCGATGATTGGTTTGCCTCCGCCATGACCCGTTGGTGCACGACATCTTTCATACACTAAGATATTCCCGGTTTTGCGGGTTCAATCCTCCACAGATCTGAACCTTATGTATATTGATGCTGTTTCATATTTAAAAATATAAATGTATAATAAATAAAATAGTTATTCGGAGGTTTTATGGATTATATCAGACTTGGCAAGACAGAGCTGATGGTTTCTGCCGTTTCCTTTGGTGCCCTGCCTGTGCAGCGCTGCACAGTTGAGGACGGCGTAGATTTGCTTCGAATGGCGTACGATCTTGGAGTCAACTATTTTGACACCGCAAACGCCTATACCGACAGCGAAAAGAAAATTGGTCTGGCTTTCAGTGACGTTAGGCAGAATATCATTATCAGCACAAAAACCGGCGCTTCCGACAAGACCGGTGCCCTTGCTCACATCGAAAACAGCCTTAAAATGCTGAAGACCGATTATATCGATCTTATCCAGCTTCATAACCCCCGCCAGCTTCCCGACCCAGAGGATCCTGACAGTGCCTATGCCGGTGCTCTCGAGGCAAAAAAACGCGGCTGGGTCCGCTACATCGGCATCTCAAACCACAGCTATGACAACGCTGTGAACTCCATCAAATCCGGCGCATATGAGACTCTACAGTATCCCTTCAGCTACATCTCAAGCGAGCGCGAGCTTGCTCTTCCCGGTCTATGCAAAGAGGCCGACATGGGCTTTATCGCCATGAAGGGTATGGCAGGGGGAATGCTCCACAGCGCCCGTGCCGCAAGCGCCTTCGCAAGGAGCTACGGCAATGTTGTTCCCATATGGGGAGTCCAGAAACCCGAGGAGCTTCAGGAATGGATGGATCTCTACGCCGAGAATCCCCCTCTTGATGACGAGCTAAAAAGGATAATCGACTCCGATCGCAAGGAGCTCTCCTCCGAATTCTGCCGCAGCTGCGGCTACTGTCTGCCCTGCACTGTCGGTATCGACATCCCCCAAGCCGCCCGCATGCGTATGCTACTTCGCCGCGCCCCTTACAAAAACTTCTTCAACCCCGCCACCTACGCCAACATGCAAAAAATCAACGATTGTGTGGAATGCGGCCTGTGCGCATCCCGCTGCCCCTACAATCTCGATACCCCGGGCTTACTGAAGATTATGCTGAAAGACTACAATGAGTTCTACGAGGACCACAAGGCCGAGCTCGAACCTATCGTAAACGGAAAGTAATTGAAGAAATAACGCACAGAAAATAATAAATACAAAAAGGAGACTTACAAATGGGCGTATTGACTTACAACTACCGCAGTGAAGCTCTGGGAATGTGGACTGATATAATCGTCACCATCCCCTCCGACGACATCAGCTACATGACCGAGGAGGAAGAGGCGAAACAGCATCGCTCCCCCGCTTCCTCACTGAAACCCTTCCGCTATGTTCCCGGCATGAAGTTCCAAACTATCTACATGATTCACGGTGGCGGTGATGACGCGACCGTTCCTTACAGGTACACCAATCTTGAACGCTGGGCTCAGGAAAACTGCGTAATGACCGTTGCACCGAGCATACCCAACAGTTTCGGTGTCGACACCGACTACGGCGTAAGGTATCAGACATACCTCTCCGAAGAACTTCCAAAGGTTATCCAGACCCTTTTCCCATCAAGTAACAAGCGCGAGGACAACTTCATCATGGGCTTTGCCATGGGCGGCAACGTTGCATTCGGCACCGCTCTGATGCACCCTGAGTTGTACGCCGCATGCGTAGACCTCAGCGGCGGCATCGGTCTCACCCTTGACACCGATGGCTTCAAGAAGGAGCTTGACTCCGACCACTTCCAGAGGATGAAGCTTTACGGCTCCACCTTCGGTAAAGCCGAAAACCTTGAGGGCAGCAAATACGACATGTATGCCATTGCCAAGAAGAATAAGGAAGCAGGCGTGCCCCTTCCCAAATTCTTCCTTGAGTGCGGCTCCGTTGAGTTCATCCGCGCCCGTGTTGAGCGCGACGTGGCCCTTCTTCGCGAGCTGGACTACGATATGGTGTATATCTGCCCCGAAGGCTACGATCACAACTACTACAACTGGGACAAATACTTTAAAATCGCCATGGAAGAATGGCTGCCCCTCACACGCAAACCGATATATTCCGGGAAATAAGCTAAATAAAAAGGACCTGCGCCATTTGGTACAGGTCCTTTTTTTGTATTGTTATTTAGTCGGCTAAAAAATCTGCGACGATGTTCTGCGCCGTGTTTTCTTTTGTAAGCTCCTTCGCGAGATCGTCTATCTGAGCGCGGTTGTCATCGTTCATCGCGGATATGATTCTGACATTTGTTTCAGTATATTCAATGTCCTTGCAGCATTCAAGCATCCTCTTCATGACCTTAGCAGCCTGGGGAGCCCAGGAACCGTTTTCTATAAGGCCGATTGTCTTATTTCGGAATCCGCGTTCGGTCAGATGGTCAATAAATTCCTTCATGAAAGGAAAAATATCGGCATTGTAGGTTGTGGTCGCGAGTACAAGCTTTCTATAGCGGAAAGCGTCTTCGACCGCCTCAGTTATATCGTCACGAGCAAGATCGGTAACTACTACTTCGGGGCATCCGTTCGCCTTAAGCTTTTCGGCAAGAAGCTGAACAGCTTTCTTTGTGTTTCCGTAAACCGAGGTATATGCGATCACGACTCCCTCGCTCTCGGTCTCGTAGGAGGACCAAGTATTGTAAAGGCCGAGATAGTACCCCAGATTTTCTGTCAGAACCGGTCCGTGAAGAGGACAAATTATCTGAATATCACGCCCGGCCGCTTTTTTCAGCAACTCCTGAACCTGGGCACCGTATTTGCTTACGATGCCGAAATAATACCTGCGTGCTTCGCATGCCCATTCCTCTTCGAAATCCAATGCTCCGAATTTTCCAAATCCGTCCGCCGAGAACAGTACCTTGTCAGTACTGTCATAGCTTACGATAACCTCCGGCCAGTGTACCATCGGCGCGGTTATAAATGTTAGCGTATGCTTTCCGAGAGAGAGTGTATCGTTTTCTCCTACTACAATACTTCTGTCATCGAAACCGGTACCGAAGAAGTTCTTCATCATTTTAAAGGCTTTGTCGGATGATACGACGAAAGCATCAGGATATGTATTCATGAAGTTGACGATGTTGGCGCTATGGTCGGGTTCCATATGATGGACTATAAGATAGTCCGGTTTCCTGTTTCCGAGTATGACCGAAAGATTACTAAACCATTCCTGTGTAAAATTTCTGTCCACCGTATCCATTACCGCGATTTTATCGTCAAGTATTACATAGCTGTTGTACGCTATTCCATTGGGGACAATATACTGTCCCTCGAAAAGGTCGATCTTGTGATCGTTGACGCCGACATATCTGATGTCGTTTGTAATATTCATGGGGGTGTCTCCTGTTTTTTTATTTACTGTTATTTCTCCAGTCCATACACAATTATTTATTATATATGCATTTCTATCCGGTTTAAACATTAAAAGCTGAATTTTAGAAGTTGCTTTGGCCCCGGGGATAATATATTATTCAGATATAAACATAATACACGGTAAAAGGCGCTTACTATGAAAAAGATTCTTGTAGCGGTCCCCTTCAATGACGAACAGAAGCAAGCTCTGCGCGATATTGCCCCGAGCTGTGGGTTTATTTTCAAATCTCCTTCGGAGGTTTCTTCCGAAGAGGCTAATTCAGCCGATGTGATTATCGGCAACATCCCGGCCTCTCTCCTACACGCCCCGCAAAACCTTGAATGGTTCCAACTAAACTCCGCCGGAGCCGATTCCTACGTAAAGCCTGGCGTTCTCGCAGATTCCACAATCCTTACAACCGCCAGCGGTGCATACGACGTATCGGTAGCCGAACATGCCATGGCTTTGTATCTGTCTCTCTGCAAAAAACTCTATATATGCCGCGACGCGCAGAACAAATCGGAATGGGCCCGCATCGAAGCGGTAGACAGTCCCTTCTTCCATACCGTAGTTATTACCGGCTACGGCAATATCGGCCGTTACTGCGGTAAAATCTGCAAGGCTCTTGGTTGTCATGTAATAGGAATCAACCGAACGAATACTTCCGACCCCGGCGACGCCGATGAGATTTACGCAGCCGATAAAATCGACGAAATACTTCCCCGTGCCGACGCTGTCATAAGCTTCCTTCCCGGTACGGCCGAGTCAAAGGATTACTTTAACGCAAAACGCCTTGCTCTCATGAAGCCCACCGCTTTTCTTATCAACTGCGGCCGGGGCAACAGCGTCAACCATGACGCACTATACGAAGTTCTGAAGAACGGCACAATTGCCGCCGCGGCTCTCGACGTTACCGAACCGGAGCCTCTTCCAGCCGACAGCCCCATGTGGAAACTTGAGAATCTTGTCATAAGCCCCCATTCTGCCGGAGGCTACAGGATGGATTACACCGTCCGCAAGATAGCCTCCATCGTCGGTGAAAACCTCACCCGCTTTATCTCAGGCAAACCCCTCAACAATATCGTCGACAGAAAACTGGGATATTAGTTAAATATTCATCCGATAACAACAGATAATCCGTAAAACAAAAGCCCTGCTTATGCAGGGCTTTTGTTTTATCCAATCAATTTACAGATAATTTTTATCATTGTAGGAAAGAACGCTACCACAAAGAACAGTCTGCAGGTTTGAAGTACCGAAACCTTCAGTGTATCAGCCCCCATCTCTTCTGAAAGCAGCGCCATCTCCTGCAGTCCTCCGGGCGTCGATGCAAACATTGCCGTCGCGAAATCAAGGTCGGTAAATCTGTTTATCAGCCATGACGTTATGAAGATAAATGCAAGAATGGCTACAGTCATGATCAGTATCGGAAGTATCAGTTTGTCAAGCGACTTGAGACTATCCCTCGCAAGCCTTGTTCCCAGATAACTTCCACTGCAAATCTGCATTCCTGTCTGAATATTAATCGGGAATTTATTCTTGCCTCGGAATATTGTGAACAGCGCGCCACCAACCATTCCACCTATAAGAGCGCCCGCTGTAATCTTAAGGAAATAGAATATCATTCCCACAACCGCCGATACAAGAATCAGAAGACAGAATTTTGCCCAGTCGGTTTTTTTTACCGATATTGCCGTGTCCGAGCTTCCAGCTCCAGTCTTTACCTTTCCGCTGTTCATCAGTTTCTTGAATATGGGCGGACAAAAGCTGAAGATTATCAAAAGTCGGAACACCTGAAGTATCGCTACATAACTTGAATCCGCCCCAAGCTCCTCGCTTATGAGAGCCATGTCGCTCACTCCTCCGGGTGCGGTCGCGAAAAGGGCAGTAGGCACATCAAACACTGTGAATCTGGTAAGCACAACACCGAAGAAAAGGTTCAGCAGTACCACTCCCAGAAGAAGGAATATAAGCGGCTTTACAATAATCTTTAGCTCGCGGAGTTCATCTTTTCCTACCTTGACTCCTATCAGTGCTCCGCTGAAAATCTGAACGCCCGTTTTAATATCGGAATAAAAAAAGCCCCTGTCGGTAAGCAGATTAAAGACGACTACGAAAAACATCGCCCCAACCATCGCCCCGGAAGGAACCTTGAGTTTTTTGAAAAGCAGCCCACCCGCTACGCCGACAGCAAGGGTAACAGCAAATCGCATAATGTCTGTCATAAAAAAGCCTCCGGTAATTTTGAATGTTGAAGTAAATGCCGGTACTGCAGGTATTCACATGAGAATCAGGTTAATGCTTTTTTATAATCAGATTTCGGAGGAATGGGTATGATAAAACTTTTAGTAATATATTATGCTTTGAAAGTATATACCGTGCGAAGCTCTGTCTCGGTGGATATCGTAACGCTGTGCTTGTCGCAGTTGAACATAATAATACGCACACGTTCCTTCGGGTCACTTCCGTCGTCAGAAACGGCACGACATCTCTGAAGCAAAGACCAGATATACTCCCCGCGCATCACTCCGCGGACAGCTGTAAGAGTATTATTTATGATACCAACGCGAGGGTCGTCCTTGTAAAGACTCTCGTTCTTTTTTTCGGGTGATATGGCATAATCGTTATGCGTGTACTGTACCCTGTTGGAAGGACAAACGACGTGCATTTTGCTTTTGCGGTATTCGACAACGGCGCTCCGTCCTGAGGGATCCGCAAGATGAAAATGGCATGACTGTCCTAGCTTTCCCCGCATATCGAATGAGCTGAACATACGCAGCGCCTCGTCCACGTTTGCGCAGCGTTCAAGCGCAGTACGCACCGCAACGCCCGCTATGATGCGAGGACGACCTATTTTCTGATTTATGATACATCCTTGTACGGGTACTGCGCAGACCGCAAGTCCCTTTTCATTTATTCCGTCGGTACACGTAAAAGGAGCTGCGCACAGAGCATCAATATTTTTTGATACACGCCTGAAAGGGACCCTGAACGGAAACATCACATGGTTCTCGGTGGCAAGCGCTATACTTCGGTATCCTTCGCTTGGGACCATTTTAACAGCAATAGTGGCGTGGTCGCCCGAGTGCATGCTCCGGCACAGCATGTGGTTTCCGTCGGGTTCGAAGCAGTTGAAAGTACAGTCGGTCATTTTTTCGGGAACGTCCGTCAGCTTTGTCACAAACTTGTAGAATTTCGATCTGACAAAAAGGGCAAGACTAACAGGACCCGACACTCCGCGGTGCAGTAGCTTTGAAAGTCTGCAGTCGTCGAGAGCGTTGAGGATATACATATTGGCATCAAGTTTTTGCAGTATGTTACGACTCATTATGCCCTGTTCTCCCAATATAAATATACACTGGTAATTATACCTCCCGCAGGTCTTTTACACAACCTGAAATCGTACAAAATACCAAACTTTTGCCGATTTATAAATGGTGTGTTTTGTGGTAGAATAAAATAGTATTTTTATGTATCATCATTCAGAAATTCCGGAGCTCTCTTTTTATGAAAAATTCTTCAGGAATTATTTCTTTGATTGTAGTTATCGCACTGATGATAACTTTTTCATTTTCCTGCCCTGCCGTATCGGCGGCGGACGGGGATACTTTCCCGGTTGAGCAGTATCTTGATGAGATTGCGGACAGTCTCTGCAAAGAGAACAAATCGAAATCGCTCCAGAAGCTTCTTGACGGCCCTTTTTCAGACAACCCTGCAGGCGGTGCCGAATGGTATGTCATGGCCTTTCGAAACAGATATACAGATCTATATTTCGAAACTTACCGTTATTCGCTTGAGCAGTACGTCAAGGAAAACAATATCAAGTCCGAGACTACCCGTCTGCGTCTCGCTCTGGCTCTCCACTCGCTTGACAGTGAGGCTGATTTTGATTCAGGTATTAAGGACCTTTCGGAGCAAAGCGGTATCATGTCCTGGGTTTTCTGCCTTCACCTTGCCAACAACGGCATCGAAGGAAAGCTCTCTTCCGGAGAGCTCATTGATATAATTCTCGGATACGTCCATCCCGACGGCGGCTGGTCGGTTCTCGGTGACGAGAGCGACCCTGATGTTACTGCGATGACAGTTCAGGCTCTTGCGCCACATACTGAAAATGCAGACGTACGCAGCGCTGTCGAAAACGGAATTCGATTCCTTTCGAATGCGCAGCAGTCCGACGGAGGGTACTACAGCATGGGTGCCCTCAACTGTGAAAGCAGCTGTCAGGTACTTATGGCTCTCTGTTCTGTAGGTATCGATGCCGAGGAGGACATAAGATTTACAAAAAACGGAAACACGGTTTTCGACGCTATAAGGGGTTTCGAAGCCTCCCCGGGCAAATACTGCCACGTAAAGGGTGACGGGGGCAACACAGCCTGCACCACTCAGGTATATCTTGCCTTTTCCTGCTATGATATTTTCCTTAAAGGGAACGAGGCTTTTTATGTGTTCGGGCCGCTTGTTGAGGGGAAAGCTCCTCCCACACAAATTTCTTTTAAATCCTGGCTTTATATTGCCACAGCTGCTGCGTTTCTTATTTACTGCACGGTTATGTTCCTTCGCGGAAAGCGCAAGGCAAAAGGGTATATTTTCGCCCTCTGCGCACTTATGGCCGTTACCGCAGCAATTACCTTTGTTAACGTAAGCTCTCCCGAAAAATATTACGGCGATTCCTCTGTCGGAAATACTGAAACATTTATCACAATAGACTGTTCGTCCATTGCCGGTCAGAGGGACTATATCCCTGTTGACGGCATGATCCTTAACAAAGTTCCTGTAATGATTTCAGATGGGGACACCGCCCTTGAACAGCTTGTCCTCGCCACTAAACAGCATGAGCTTCAGCTCGAATTCGACGGTACCGGCTACGTCTGCGGCCTCGGAAACGTTTACGAGTTCGATTTCGGCAATCTTTCCGGATGGGTGTTTAGGGTGAACGGCGAAACTCCCGGAAAAGGAAGCTATGATGTGATCCTTCAAGAGGGTGACAGCGTAGAATGGATATACAGCCTGGAGCTTGGAAAAGATATAGATTAATCATATCGGAGTATTAGTAAATTGACCGGATTTGTCGACTTCAACCCGAGTGCAGTGTTCATCTACTACATGTGCGTGACGGTTCCCGCCATGTTCTGCATGAACCCCGTGCTGATGGCTATATCCTTTGCGGGTGGCCTTGCCTGGTATATTGTATTCAACAACAGACAGAACCTGAAAAGGCTGCTGTTCTTCTTTGTTGTACCTCTGTTGGGTGCTATTGTAAATCCGGTTTTTAACCACAAAGGCTCCACGTATCTCTTCTTTGTCAACAACAGCGCGGTAACGCTTGAATCGGTTGTCTACGGTGCCGTAAGCGGCCTTATGATAGGCGCTGTGCTTGTGTGGTTTGCCTCATTTTCGCAGATAATGACTACCGACCGTCTTCTATACGTTTTCGGAGGTCTGTCACCTAAGCTGGCGCTCATTCTTTCAATGACCCTGCGCTACATTCCACTCTTTCGCCGTCAGATTGCAAAAACAAATTCGTCACAGCGTGCACTGGGCCTGTACGACGAGGATACTGTTCCCGACAGAATTCGGGGGGGCATGAGGATCTTCTCGGTAATGGTAACCTGGGCGCTTGAGAACGGCGTTATAACGGCCGACAGCATGACAGCCCGGGGCTACGGAGTCGGACGGCGAAGCCGCTTTGCAATATTCAGATGGCGGCGTTCGGATATGGTCCTTACCGTTATTTCTGTTGTTTTGTTTGCCGGTGTCGTATGCGGCATAGGCCTTAAATACATATCCTTTGAGTTTTTCCCCGTATTCGCGCCCGTTCCCCTTTCGGGACAGGCCGTCACGGTATACGTGATGTACGGGATTCTGGTGGCAATACCTGTGATAATACAGATGAAGGAGGATGCGAGATGGAATTACTTGAAGTCAACAATTTAAGCTTTAAATATGTTTTAAACTCCGAAGAAACGCTACATGATATAAGCTTTTCTCTCAGCGAGGGCGACTTTCTTGTTGTTTCCGGACCTACGGGCTGCGGTAAATCCACCCTTCTTCGCATGCTCAAACGCGAGCTTACCCCCGCCGGCGAACAAAGCGGAAGCATTAAGTTCGGCGGCGTAGACCTTTCGGATCTTGACGACCGTATGGCTGCATCTGCCATAGGATTTGTGCTTCAGCTCCCCGAGCAGCAGATTGTTACCGACAAGGTCTGGCACGAGCTTGCCTTCGGCTTAGAAAACATGAACGTTCCCCGTGATTCTATCCGGCGTCGTGTGGCGGAAATGGCAGGGTATTTCGGCATTGAGGACTGGTACGAAAAATCTACAGACGAGCTTTCGGGCGGTCAAAAGCAGCTTCTAAATCTCGCGGCCATAATGGTGATGCAGCCCCTGCTGCTTATTCTTGATGAGCCTACATCCCAGCTTGACCCCATCGCTGCGTCTGATTTTCTCGCCACGGTTCAGAAACTAAATCGTGAGATGGGTCTTACCGTTATTCTTGTCGAGCATCGTCTGGACGAGGCTGTGCCTATGTCCAACAAGTTGATGATTATGGAAGACGGCTGCATCGTGATGCTTGACAGTCCCTCCACCGTCTGTTCGTCAATAAAGGACCGTCTGAATCTTTACGAGGCTATGCCTGTCCCGGTAAAACTTTTCAACAGGTTCGAAACAGACGGCGAGTGTCCCCTAACCGTCCAACAGGGGCGCAATTGGATTGATGTCAATTTTGGAAACAGAATTCAGGAAGAACCTCTTCCAGCTCCCGCTCTGTCCAACAATACGGTGATGGAGCTTAAGGACATCCGTTTCAGATACAGCCGTAACTCCGACGACGTTCTGCGTGACACAAACCTGACCATCCGCGAAGGCGAGCTTCTCTGCATTCTCGGCGGCAACGGAAGCGGAAAAAGTACCGTTATGTCTGCAATGGCGGGAATCAACCGTCCCTACAGCGGAAGCATCACGGTTTTCAAAAAGGATATAAAGGAATACCGTGGTAACAGTCTCTACAACGGCTGTATCGCCATGCTGCCTCAGGATGTACAGACGGTCTTTCTGAAAAATACTGTCCGTGAGGAGTTGGCGGACGCGATGACTTCCGCCGCTGACCTTCCTTACGATCTTGAACCCTTAATGGACAAACACCCTTACGACCTATCGGGCGGCGAACAGCAGCTGGTTGCCCTTGCAAAAGTACTTGCGGCCGGACCGAAAATCCTTCTTCTTGACGAACCCACAAAAGGACTTGACGCGAGCGCCTCGGCCGGTATTTCCCTCATTCTAAAGGATCTAAAAGCCAGGGGTACTACGATCATTGTGGTGACCCACGACTTGGAATTCGCGGCAATTACAGCCGACCGGTGCGCTCTGTTTTTCAGAGGCGAAATAACTTCGGTCGAGGAACCTCGCGTCTTCTTCTCGGAAAACAATTTTTATACCACCGCCGTCAGCCGAATGACACGCGGATATTTCAACAGATGCGTCACACTAGACGACGCAGAAAGAATGTGCAGGCTACAGACAGATGCTTTTAACCGGTAACAAAAAATTGAAAAATATCTTGCGTATCGCGATACCCCTTGTTCTTATACCCGGGGCCATGGTACTCGGTGTGCTGGTTTTCGACGAAAAGCGGTACGCCTTTATTGCCGTTGCCATAGCGCTGCTTTCTCTTCTGCTCTTTTACGTCGGTATCGAAAAACGCACTGTAGGCACACGCCGTATGGTTATTATAGCCGTAATGACGGCTCTTTCGATAATCGGGCGCTTTATCTTCTCACTTATCCCCGCCTTCAAGCCGGTTACTGCCATGGTTATTATCACTGCGGTCTGGCTTGGTCCCGAATCGGGTTTCCTCGTTGGTTCCCTTTCAGCTCTGATATCCAACTTTTATTTCGGTCAGGGTCCCTGGACACCGTTTCAGATGTTCGCCTGGGGACTGATAGGGCTGATTGCCGGTTACCTTTCGAATCCGTTGAGGCGAAGCCGTATCATGCTTGCGGTTTACGGTGCCATTGCAGGAATGCTTTTCTCGGCGGTAATGGACGTATGGACCGTCATGTGGTACCAGGACGGTTTTTCGCTGCCTCTTTACCTCGCCGCACTTGCCACTGCCCTGCCCCACACAATCACATACGCTGCATCCAACGTAATCTTTCTACTTACTCTCGGTCGGACTTTCGGTGAAAAACTCGAGCGTGTTAAGTACAAATATGGTATATAATTCGTAAATGCAACTCCTGGTTGACAGATTTCAAGCTCTGTTTGGTAGTGAGCAACTGCCGTAAAAGTTAAGATAATGTCATACAAACCAAAGGAGGAACAAAATAATGATATTAGCAGATAAGATTATTGAGGAAAGAAAAAAACTAGGTCTGTCCCAGGAGGAACTTGCTGAAAAGCTGTCTGTTTCCCGTCAGGCCGTTTCAAAATGGGAAAGCGCACAATCAATTCCCGACCTGCAGAAGATTATTCTTATGTCAGAACTGTTTTCAGTAACCACAGATTACCTTTTAAAGGAAGAGATGGAGCCTGAAAACCGGGTCTCAACCGGCGCTGAAACGGACAGAACGATCCGCCGCGTATCCATGGAAGAGGCAAATGATTTTCTCGCTGCAACCTTAGATCAGAGTAAAAATGTTTCGTTTGGCGTCCTTCTGTGCATTCTCTGCCCTGTTCTTCTGATATTCCTTGCAGGACTGTCCGAAACGGGAATCATCGGAATAACGGAAAATACCGCCGTAGCCTGCGGTCTTGCGGCATTATTTATTCTGGTAGCGGCTGCGGTATTCCTTTTTATCCGGAACGGAAGCAGAATCGAACGTTTTGAATATCTTGAAAAGGAAGAATTTGAAACAGCCTACGGCGTTACAGGTCTCGTAAAAGAAAAAAAAGCCGAATTCGATTCATTTTATTCAAAATATCTCGCCCTCGGAATTATTCTCTGTGTTCTCTCTCCTCTTCCCCTGATTCTGGCATCCGTTATCACTGGAGGTAATAAAGAAGTTATCGCCGTATCGATGGTTTCGCTGCTTCTGTGTATTGTGGCCTTCGGAGTATATATGATAGTCAGGGTTGCAATAATAAACTCCGGCTATCAAATCCTCCTTCAGGAGGGAGATTATAAGGTTGTCGAAAAGAAGGCCAGCTCTGCTTTAGGTACAGCAAACGGCTTATACTGGAGTCTTGTTACGGCCGTATATCTCACCTGGAGTTTTATCACCATGAGATGGGGCAACACCTGGATAATCTGGCCGGTTGCGGCTGTGCTCTGCGCCCCTGTAATGATTCTTGTCAGACTCTTAAGCGGTAAAAACGAAAAATAACTCGCATAAAAAAGAAAAGGCGCCGCTCAAGCGGCGCCTTTATTTATATGGTAAGTGGAATTACCTGAAGATGTACTTGTAAACTTCTTCGTGGTATTTACTCTTGAGCTCGCTCTCGATGTCGACCAACATTGTGTAGCGGGTCTCGCTGTTGTAGGGCTTCCATACGGGCATGTAGGGGTTGCTGGGGTTTCCGGATCTGGCAAATGCGCCCCAGGCTGCGCTTGCTGCTTTGTTAAGCTTCATGGCGTCAGCATGTGTGTCGCAGTTCCACAAAGCAGGAGCATAGTCGGCGTTGCCAAAGTAGAAGGGAATTTCTACACCGTGAACGGCCTTAAACTCAGGGTCATTGCCTTCACGTAGGAAGCAGTAGTTGAAGACCGGTGCTCCGCCTCCAACCAGCTCTCTGGAATGGGCACGGGCATAACTGCTCTTGCCGTGATTGCGGTCATTCAGGAAGGAGGTGTAGATATGTACGGGCTGGATATCCTCGCTGTAGTAACCCTTGTAGATCTTAATGATGTCGTCGGCTTCTTCAGAGGTGTAACCGAGCTTTACGATAGCCTCGTGTACTTCCTCAACAGTCCACTTAAACATCTTGGGATTGAACAGAGCCTGAAGAACGCTGTCGTCTTTGTCGTAACCGGTAATCAGAGTGATATCCTTGCAGAATTCAGAACCTTCTGCGCCGTCGAACGGATCATACTTAACAACTCTGCCGTCCTTTACGACGGGACATACAAAGTATGTACCGACCGTGCGGGTCTTGTTAATATCTCTCTGAGCCTGGATAAGCTCAGCGGGTGTGTAATCAAACAGCTTGTCGACGTTGTTCTTGTCGACTCCCAGGAAATCCAGGAACTGCTTTGTCATGGCGATACCCTCTTCGATGCTGGAGGTACCGAAACCGCCGGACTGGATGATGCCGCGCTGTACGTTACCCTTAGCCATAGGCATGGAGATCAAAGCGGCAACCTTTCCGCCACCACCGGACTGACCGCACAGGGTCACGTTGCCGGGATCGCCGCCAAAGGCCTCGATGTTGTCATGGATCCACTGGAGAGCGGCGGCCATATCCTGGTGACCTACGTTTGCGCAATCCTTGAAACGTTCGTCAAGATTGCAGAGATACAGATATCCGAAGACACCGAGTCTGTGGCCAACTGAGATAAAGATAACATCTTCGTTCTTGGCCATGTTGAATCCGTCATGCCAGTCAGCCTCTGCCGCACCAGCAATGTTGCCGCCGCCGTGGAACCATACCAAAACGGGGCGTTTTTTACCGTCGTTCAGACCCGGGGTCCACAGGTTTAGGGCAAGACAGTCTTCATCACCGTCGCCGCCCATCTCGTTGGATCCGGTCATCAGCTTTTCATAGCCGGAGGGATATCTTGTGCTGCGGATTTCCTCATCTTCCATACGCGGGGTATCGCACTGCCAGGACTTGCCTGCGTAAGCCAGAGCCGGTTTTACATCATTCCAGGGAATCAGAGCCTGGGGAGGCATAAATCTGTTCTTGCCTGCGGCAGATTGTGCATAGTGGAAACCAAGAAAACGGTAGATACCGTCAATATTGGCACCCTGCAGCTTGCCGGCCTTGGTGCTGGCGATTGCTTTAGTATCAATCTTGATCATTTATAGCTTCTCCTATATTTAATGTAATTCTTAAGTCAAAAATCTTTACACGCGGTGGATATAGCCTGCGTAATTATTTGAACAGGCGTTTTGCGAATTCTGCTACTCCGTAACGCCAGGGAGCCCACTCGTGATAGCCGGGAGACGGGAAGAATACCATCTTGAAGCCTTCTGCTCTCATTTCTCTGGTCTGCTCGCGGAGTGCCTTGCAGGCCGGCTCGTACTCGCCGGCGTTAACAAAAAACAGGTCAAAGTTGTCGTTGAATTTTGCGGGATCCTTCAGCAGGCCGAGCTTGTCGACGCGATCGGTACGGAGGCCGGGCGCGCTTAATACGCCGGCGTTGGCAAACAGTTCGGGATAACTGAGAACAGTGTTCAATGTCTGACCGCCGCCCATGGAGAATCCGGAAACCGCCCTGTGATGACGGTCTGCTATTGTGCGGTACTTTTTGTCTATGAAAGGTACGCTGTCGTTGGCAATAAGCTTTTCAACAGGAGATACGAGCTTGTTCTCGCCCATTTCCTCATCGGGAGGATATACATAGCCGCAGTTCATAACTACAATCATTTCCTCGCACTGACCATCGGCAATCAGGTTGTCCATGATATAGTTAATTTTACCCTGCCATACCCAGCAGCTTTCAGCTTCGCCGCCGCCATGCTGGAGATACAGAACAGGATAACGTTTGGCGCGGTTTGTCTCATAGGATGCAGGGGTGTATACGAAGCAGTTGCGCCAGTCTTTTACTGTCTCGGAATAGAAATAATCCATACGGACGGAGCCGTGAGGAACATCCTGAAGCAGATAGAAGTTGCTGTATTTATCGGGCAACTCGAAGAAGTTCATGATTCTACCGTAGCCATATCCGTAAGGCATATAGGGGTTGAGGCAGCGTGTGCCATCAACATAGAAGTTTACGAAATGGAAGGCTGAATCAAGATCCTTGACGGTGCAGCGCCACCAGCCGTCCTCGCCCTTTACCATGTCGTGACGGGTTTCGACGAAGCTTCCGCCTGCGCCGGCAACCTGCACGCTCTTTGCGTCGGGGGCATGGAAAGCAAAATCGACGTCGCCATTTACCTTTACTTGTACACCCTTGGGAAGGGTGACGAAGCGTCCGTTGGGACGGCCGTTAGCGTCGTTTTCACGGACAAGGTCGCGATGGGGATCGTTAAAAAACAGTGCATGCTCGGTAAGTGCCTGGTTTTCCAATAATTCTTTTCTAAGCATCATCATTTTCCCCTTTACTTGAATATAAGTCCGAGGAACTCACGTGCGCTGAACCTCCAAACATCCCATACATGGAATCCGGGATGATGGTAGCCCTTGACGTTGAGGCCGAGAGCCTGCTTTTCGGCAACAACGGGAGCTGTACGCTGGTTGTAACCTTCATCATCGCCGCCGGTAAACAGCATTACGTCAAATTCGGAGTTGAACTTCTCGGGATTATTGAAATAATCGGTATAATCGTACTCGTTGCGAACAATGGGGACTCCGCCGGAGAATACACCAAGATTGGCAAATAGGTCTCTATGCTTGAGAGCGATGGCAAATGCCTGAGCAGAACCGAGGGACAGACCGGCCATAGCGCGGTGCTTGCGGTCTGCAATTGTACGGTAATGGGCATCGATGTGGGGAATACAGTCCTCTGTCAGCTCCTTGTCGAAGTCACCGGGGAAAAAAGTGTAATCCTTGCCCTCTTCGAAAGCGTATCCGCAGTTCATGACAATAATCAGCTCGGAAGCTTTACCTTCGGCAATCATATTGTCGGCAATCGTGTTCAGATGGCCTTGCCATACCCAACCCATTTCGTTTTCACCAACGCCGTGCTGGATGTACATAACAGGGTATTGTTTGTTGCTCTCGTCATACCCGGGAGGGCAGTAAACCCATGCGCACTTGGTACGGCCTGTGACAGAGGACTTATAAAGCTCCATACGGACATCGCCGTGAGGAACATCCTTCATCATCCAGAAACCGTCCTCTTCGCCTGGGAGATCGAATACATTGATGGGATAGAACCAGCCGTAACCTACGGGAGCGTCGGGGTTAACCATGAGGTTGCCGTCGACCCAGTATTTGTGGTTGTGAAAACCGGGCTTGATACCGGAAACGGTAACACTCCACCAGCCGTCTACACCCTTGGTCATCTCGTTGCGGTCCGCGAGGAAGTAACCGCCGCAGCCTGCTACCTCGACCTTTTTGGCCTCGGGTGCATAATAGCGGAAGGTTACGTCGCCGTTGTCTAGAATCTTGATGGCAGGAACGGCATCGACTACCTTTGCGTTGCCCAGGCCGCCGGGGGAAACGACCTGAGTGTTTGCATCCATTCTGAAGTTAAGGATAACGTCCTTATCCGGCTTATGGAAATACAAAATCTGAGCTGTAGTGATGGGATTTTTGTAGAAATCCTGTACCATAATAGCTTATACCTTTCTGTATATTTATTTTATAGTGCAATACCTACTCAGTTAAGTTTATGAAAAAGGCTTTAATGTTTCAAGGTGTAAAAAGGCGAAATTTCGACTCATTTATTATGTAATGTGACAATAATAAAAAGCTTCCCGAAAAGACGCTATATATAGTAATTTACATAGTAAATAAATCGTTACCTATGATTTTTTTAGCGAGGCACATACAAAAGACCACTTCAAGGCTCTTACAACTTGAAGTGGTCTTTTGTATATATTTGAATCTAGAAAAATGAAAATCCTTTGCGCCGCCGTACAGCTTTTTAGTTTAATTCCCATTTATGCGAACATAAGAATGCTTAAAACAGACGCGACTACGCTAACAGCCGAGCCTGTGAGCAGCTGCGGCAGGGTATGCTGTTTCAGATTTATCGAAGAGCGGTAGACTGCGACGATCAGCAGTGCACAGGGTATGAGCATGTATGCATTGATTTGCCACGCAAGAATAACTGTCGGCGCGGTCGTGCTGCAGGCGTGTCCGCTCGCCTTGAACCGGGCAAGCTTATTAAGGATGATCAGCATCACGACCGAAATCACATAGGAGGAAAAGAGCACCTTTGTGATGGGCGAAGCGTTTGCAGCAAGCGCCCATATGAACCCTCCGATATAACTGACGACGCTGAAAACCATGGCTGTGCTTCTTTGCCCCTCCCGCCTGTCCTTTCCGAGGTGAAATAATTCTCGTATTGGGTAGGCCATAGCGGGAATCAGCATAAGGCATACCTCGGAAACTATGAAATCGGAGGTCGACATCGCATTGTTAGCAAAGAGGTAAAGCACAAGAACGGTGAGTCCGGACACAATGGCCGGTATCGTAATGATTCGCGTGAATTTCTCGATTCTGTTCATCGCTGTTCAGCACTCAAATCCAAGTAAAATTCCGCCCTTTTCGGCATAATAGCTGCACAAACCTCTCAGAGGCATAATCTTGATCTCAACGGCGCCGAATTCCGAAAGAATTGCCTGTTTCAGCGTTTCGGCTGCCTCGATGTTGAGGCAATGCCCGATAATGGCCTTTCCGCCACGATAGCCTATGCGCCTAAGCTCCGATAAAAATCCCTCGATGACCTTAACCGCACCGCGGCATTTTGTCAGCAGCTCCAGCTTGCCTTCTTCGCTCGCGATGCCTAAAATCCTGATGCCCAGAACACCGGCAGCAACCGCCGCCAGTTTGCTGATGCGTCCGTTCTGAACGAAATTGTGCACCGATTCCAATGCAAAGAATAGCTTGACGTTGTCTGCATAAGCTTCAATTTTTTCGCATATAGATTCGAAGCTTTCACCCTTTTGAATAAGCTCTCGTAGCTTTTCGACAATAAGCACCAGCTCAGGGCCTGCTGAAAGCGAATCAATGACATAAATCTCTTTTTCAGGATGCTTTTCTAAGCAAAGTTGACGGGCCTGGACCGCAGAATTATAGCTTCCGGAAAGCCCGCTCGTTATCGTAACCGCGAAAATTCGGTCGGCGTCCTCAAACGCTACCGACCAATCAGTCACGTTCGGGCATGAGGTAGAGGAATGGCCTTTGTACTCCTTCAGTTCTTCGACCATTTGCTCAACGACAAGCGAAGCGTCATCGACATATTCCTTCCTGTCGGTGATGATTTTCAATGGTACTGATGTAAAATCAACGCCTTCAAGCGTCAGCAGATCGCTTGATGAATCTGCAACAATTTTTGTTTTCAAAAAAATCCTCCAAATAGTCACTGTTGTCCTGTTATAGATCTGCAGTATACTTTCTTAATTAATTTTATATTATTTTTCGATACCAATTAAAGGTACTAATTAATTGTATACTATTTGTTGAATTTTACAATATGACATATCATTCGCCGCAGAAAAGAAAAATAGGCATAGCCGGTACACTCATACCAAACTATGCCTATATTTTCCCGGGATTGTTAATCCCTATGACGCACCCTCAAACGGGCGCTTTAAATTTAGCAGGAATTAGAGCTGAGGACCGGCTGCGACAAGGGCTTTACCGGCTTCGTTTGTCTCATACTTGGCGAAGTTCTTGATAAAGCGGGAGGCAAGATCCTTTGCCTTGGTTTCCCATTCATTTACATCGGCGTATGTATCGCGGGAATCAAGAATTGCGCTGTTAACACCATTCAGGCTGGTGGGTACTTCGAGGTCGAAGTAAGGGATCTTCTTTGTGGGAGCGTTGTTGATACTGCCGTCAAGGATGGCGTCGATTATGCCGCGGGTATCTTTGATGGAGATACGCTTGCCTGAACCGTTCCAACCGGTGTTGACCAGGTATGCCTTGGCGCCGGCCTTTTCCATCTTCTTCAGGAGCTCTTCAGCATATTTTGTGGGATGCAGCTCCAGGAAAGCCTGACCGAAGCAGCTTGAGAAGGTAGGTGTGGGCTGCGTGATGCCGCGCTCTGTACCGGCGAGCTTTGCAGTGAACCCACTCAGGAAGTAATACTTGGCCTGGTCAGCTGTCAGGATTGAAACAGGGGGCAGTACGCCGAAAGCGTCAGCGGAAAGGAAGATTACGTTCTTGGCATCGGGGCCTTCGGAAACAGGACGAACGATGTTTTTAATATGGTTGATAGGATAGCTTACGCGGGTGTTCTCTGTGACGCTATCGTCAGCAAAATCTATCTTGCCATCTTCGGCTACGGTTACGTTCTCGAGAAGAGCGTTGCGCTTAATGGCGTTGTAGATGTCTGGTTCGGAGTCTTTGTCAAGGTTGATAACCTTGGCATAGCATCCGCCCTCGAAGTTGAAGACACCGTTGTCGTCCCAGCCGTGCTCGTCATCGCCGATGAGAAGGCGCTTGGGATCGGTCGAAAGAGTTGTTTTACCTGTGCCGGAAAGGCCGAAGAACAGAGCTGTGTTCTTGCCGTCCATATCGGTGTTGGCGCTGCAGTGCATGCTAGCCATACCGCGGAGAGGCAGATAATAGTTCATCATGGAGAACATACCCTTCTTCATTTCGCCGCCGTACCAGGTATTGAGGATAACGCTCTCGCGTTCAGTCAGGTTGAACATAGCGACCGTCTCAGAATTGAGGCCTAGCTCCTTGTAGTTCTCTACCTTGGCCTTGCTGGCATTATAAATAACGAAATCGGGCTCAAAGTCAGCAAGCTCTTCTTTGGTGGGCATGATAAACATGTTCTCAACGAAGTGTGCCTGCCAAGCAACCTCAACTATAAAACGGATAGCCATTCGGGTATCCTTGTCGGTGCCGCAGAATCCGTCAACAACAAAAATCTTTTTGTTGGAGAGCTCGTTAAGGGCGATTTCCTTGCAGACTTTCCATGTCTCGGGAGATGCGGGATGGTTATCGTTGGGATATCCGGGAGAATTCCACCAAACTGTGTCCTTGGATGTCTCGTCGAAAACGATAAATTTGTCCTTGGGGGAACGTCCGGTGTAAATGCCGGTCATTACGTTAACCGCTCCAAGCTCGGTAACCTTACCAACCTCATAGCCTTCAAGGTCGGATTTGGTTTCTTCCGCGAAAAGGACCTCGTAGGAGGGGTTGTGCAGAATTTCCGTGGTGCCTTTAATGCCGTACTTTTCAAGATTTAGTTTTGACATTATTTATCTCCTTCTAAAAAAAATAAACATAAATATGGGCGGAGCCGGAGCCTTTATTGAGAAAACTCCAAACTCCCCTTTTTGCTAGGTATAATAATATACCATGGTTGTAAATTGTCAATCTGAGTAAATAAAATTCGCCGTTTATCCAATTAAAATATTAAAATTATCGCAAAGATTATACATTATCACATTTATTATATAATGCATTATTAATATTTACTATAATTCACTAATATGAGATAATAACTAAATTGTAAATTAGTAATAAAGTAAAGTTCAAAGTCCGTTGAAAGCAAGTTATTAAAATAAGAAATATCTTTCGGGAGAATCGCATTATGCTTCATAAACTATTTCATTTTGACAAAGAGCATCCACGTACCCCGTGGATATTTTACATTTTTTATTTCGTGGTATTCTGCGGAGGCGCCGTACAGGGCAGCTTTTTGTCCCTCTACCTAAAGGATGTCGGTGTTCCCACCGCGTCAATCAGTCTTCTGAATGGTATCCTGCAGATACTGTCTCTTATCTTCCTTCCTATCATCGGCCGAATAGCTGACCGCGCCTCGTCCAAAAATATAGTAATGACAATCGGTTATGTCATCACAATCATTTCCCTATTCCTTTTCACCCGGATTCAGAACGTTCTGCTGATATGCATCCTCAGAATTATGTACGGTCTGATTGCCACACCCATTATGAGCGTATATGAGACCATCGCCATGGACAGCGCACACAAAAACGGCTGGGAATACCAGCCTATCCGCATGAGCGGTACCATCGGATATTCGATAATGGCCTTCGTATCCGGTTTTATTCTTTCCGGCAACGTTAAGACTATTTTCCCGGTAATGATTGTCTGTTATACCGCCACATTGGTAATCGGTCTTCTGCTGCCAACTTCTGCCAACGTTCTTTCTCCTACGAGTGCCATCGCAGTAAATAATCAAGCCGAAAAAGCCAAAAGCGGAAGTGTTTACTCCCTGCTTAAAAACCGTGTTATACGCAACGTACTGATAATGTTTTTCATCTTCTCCCTCTGCAGCAGCGCCAACAATAACTTTTTCTCGCTTTACGCCCAAGAACTTGGCGGCGACCTCAAGATGGTCGGTATCGCATTTGCCATTCTCGGATTTTCCGAGCTTCCATTCCATCTCGGTCCCGGAAAGAGATGGCTTCAGCGCATCGGAGTTGAGAAATCCATGATTGTCGTACTTGCCGTGGGTACCTTCAGATGGCTGATATGCGGTATTACAAATAACGCCACGGTACTGATGTGGACTATGATCCTCAACGGCATCATGCTTGTTCCCGTTATCATCGGTGTCGCGCAGTTCCTTTATAATGAGGCTCCCGATGGCTTAAAAGTTTCCGCACAGACCTCCCTTCGCTCCTCCGTAAGTGTTGCCGCAATGCTTATTTCAGATTTCGGCGGAAGTGCACTGATAAGTTTTTTTACAAATAAAGGACTTATCCCATACAAATACATCTATCTTATTCAAGTTCCTCTTTGTGCCATCGGCATAATCATCGGCTGGGCTTCTATAAAAAAGGCCGAAAAAGAAAAGTCTATTACTACTCCTGTTGCGTAAAAAACGAATTATGCCTGCGGCATATGAAATACTGCAGAACGCGATGAAATTTACTATCGCGGATGAAATATTACTGCGGAAAATAAGGTATGATAAAAGGGTTTCCTTCGGGGAGCTTTTTTATATAATTTCAACAATTATCGTTTACTATTATTGTTAATTGTGTAATAATAAATGGATCGAAATAACTATCGAAAAGAAACATATCGGGAGTTTGAAAAATGATTCAGAAAATTTTACATTTTGACAAGGAAAATCCGCGTTCCCCTTGGATTTTCTACATCTTCTACTTTGTAGTATTTTTCGGCAACGCCATCCAGGGAAGCTTCCTCTCCGTTTACCTTAACGAGATGGGCATCGCCGCAGGGACTATAGCCGTTCTCAACGGTATCCTGCAGCTTCTGTCCCTGATTTTCCTACCTATTATGGGTCGTATCGCCGACAACGCCCCTACCAAAAACATAGTAATGACTGTCGGATATCTTATAACCATCGCTTTCCTGTTCATTTTCACACAGGTTCAGAACCTTTTCCTGATCTGTTCCCTTCGAATACTATACGGTCTGCTTTCAATGCCCCTCATGAGCATTTACGAAACAATCACCTTTGATACCATCACAAAAAAAGGCTGGGAATACCAACCCATCCGTATGAGCGGTACCATCGGATTCTCCATTATGGCCCTTGCCTCCGGCTACCTGCTCAAGGGCAACATCAAAACCATCTTTCCGATAATGATTGCCGGATATGCCGCTACTATAATGATCGGTTTGTTTATGCCTACATCCAGGAAAGTCATAACCCGACCCATCGCCGACAACCAGAAAGCCGAAAAGGCCAAGGGTGTAAGCGTATATTCTCTGCTTAAAAATCGTAAAATTCGCAACGTGCTTACTATGTTCTTCATCTATTCTCTTTCCAGCTCTATGAATATGAACTTCTTCTCGCTGTACGCCAGAACCCTGGGCGGCGACCTCAAGATGCTCGGATTTGCTAATGCTATCCTCGGATTCTCCGAACTTCCCTTCCATCTCGGTCCCGGAAAGAGATGGCTTAAACGCATCGGTGTTGAGAAATCCCAGCTTGTAGTTCTTGCCGTCGGTATTTTCAGATGGATAATCTGCGCCATCACAAAGAATGCCGTCGTCCTTATGTGGACGATGATTCTCAACGGTATCATGCTGGTACCCTCCGCTATCGGTATGGCCGAGTTCCTTTACAAAGAGTCCCCTGATGGGCTGAAGGTTACGGCTCAGACATCCCTTAGATCCTCTGTAAGCGTTGCAGCAATGCTGATTGCCGATTTCGGCGGAAGCGTACTTATTACCCTCTTAAGCAGTAAAGGACTCGTCCCCTACAAGTACATTTATCTGACCCTTATTCCCATCTCCGTCATCGGCCTTATTATAGGCTATACCTCAATGAAGAAGGGTGAAAAAGAGGATGCTGCCCTCACAGCTAACGCTGCTTCCGAAGAACCCGCTCCTGCAGAATAAAAAACATTGAAATATCCAAGGCTTCCTTCAGGAAGCCTTTTTTTGATTTACCATCTATAGTTTACTATTATTAGTTAATGTGTAATAATATCAAGGTTATGTAAATTTGTACGAGCTCTAAATGTTATGAAAAGAAAAAATCCGGGAGAATTGCAAACATGCTTCAAAAGATTTTTAACTTTGATAAGGAACATCCGCGTTCCCCGTGGATATTCTTTATATTTTACTTTGTCTATTACTTCGGTAACGCCATCCAGGGAAGTTTCCTTTCCGTTTATCTTAACGAAATGGGTATTGCCCCCGAAACTATCGCTGTTCTCAACGGCATATTGCAGCTTTGTTCTCTGGTATTCCTGCCTATTATGGGACGTCTTGCCGACAACGCCCCCACGAAAAATATGGTTCAGCTTATCGGATTCGGCCTGACCATTGTTTTCCTTTTTATGTTTACAATAGTACAGAATCTGTTTTTAATTTGCGTGCTCAGAATTCTGTTCGGACTTCTGGCCACCCCTCTTATGACCGTCAATGAGACAATCGCCATGGACCATTCCCGCAGAAACGGCTGGGAGTATCAGCCAATCCGTATGAGCGGTACGATCGGTTTTTCCATTATGGCTCTCGTATCCGGATATCTGATTAAAGGTGACATAAAGACCATCTTCCCGCTAATGATCGCAGGCTATGTTCTTACTATCATTATCGGGCTTATGCTTCCCACCTCCGCAAAAGTTGAAAGACCTGCTCCTGCCCCCGGTGAGGAAATAGCCGACAAGAAAAAAGGCAATGTTTATGTCCTTCTGAAGAAACGTCAGATACGCAACGTTCTGATAATGTTCTTCATCTACTCGCTCTCCAGCTCCATGAATATGAACTTCTTCGCTCTTTATGCCAGAAATCTCGGCGGAGACCTCAAGCTTCTTGGTTTCTCCAACGCTATTCTGGGCTTCTCTGAGCTTCCCTTCCATCTCGGCCCCGGCAAGAGATGGCTGAAGCGAATCGGCGTAGAAAAATCCATGATGGTTGTGCTTGCCGTCGGTATTTTTAGATGGGCCATCTGCGCCTTCACAAAGAGCGCAACTGTTCTGATGTGGACAATGATTCTCAACGGCATCCAGCTTGTTCCCGTTGTTATCGGCCTTGCCCAGTTCCTGTTTGATGAAGCCCCCGAAGATATGAAGGTTACCGCCCAGACCTCGCTCCGTTCCACCGTAAGTGTTGCGGCTATGTTGATTGCCGATTTCGGCGGTGGCATCCTAATAAGTCTTTTCAACAACATAGGTCTCAACCCCTACAAATACAATTACCTCTTGTTGATTCCTATCAGCATCATCGGTCTCGTTGTAGGCTACATCTCCATAAAAAAAGGTGAAAAAGCCGAGGCACTGGCCACTCAGACATAACTTTAATATATGTTAAATATCAGGAAGGTCTCCTTTTCCGGGAGACCTTCCTTTTTTGCTCATACTTGAAAAATTTCTTCTATATAGTAAAGTGTTAAACAATGTATAATATAAATAATATATATTTTCGTGCCCTGTATTGTTAGTGATTAACGATTACCCGTTTACCGAGTGCACCTCCCTTTTTACCTGTTGTTGAGTATTAAACAAAGCCATAATTAAAGTCTTGAAGACATAGTATTTCTATTGTGTTTAGGAGAGTTAAATACATGCAAGAGTTTTATTTTAAGCTTATTGATGACGGTAGTCATTGTATCATGGGGTATAAGGGTGATGAGGCGGAGGTTGTGATTCCGGATAACAGAAATATAACAGTTCTTTATGACAATCTATTTGCAAGACATAAGGAAATCACTTCGGTTCATATCCCCGATTCGGTTACTGATCTTGGGGAGTTTTTGTTTGACGGGTGCGAAAATCTCCGTCATATTAAGCTTCCTTCCAGTCTGAAAAGTATATGGGGATATACTTTCTGCCGCAGTAGTATTGAGGAAATAGTACTGCCTGATAAACTGACTGCCCTTCCTCCATTTGCATTTAAAGACTGCAAGAACCTTAAGAGAGTTATTTGCGGTACTGGGATGGCGCAGATTCATTCATGGGTGTTTAGCGGATGTGATCAACTTAAAGAGGTTGTTTGTAGTCCAAATGTGAGGATCAGTTCGGAAGCATATAAAACTAAAGTGTTGAATACTTGATGAATTTCGGCATTAATATAAATAGTTATGAGGAAGTTGATCACTCAACATTATCATCGGTATAACAAGGCTGTAATATTCTGAGAAAATATTTTAAAGAACGTTGTTGAAAAGCCCCTGGGGATTGAGTAGGTTAAAGGTGATAGGATAATGGATAAAATATCATTATTGTTAAATGCAAATCAGAAAAAAGACTATTTTGAATACTATGCGAGAGAGGTTCTTATCACTCTCATACCCAAAGAATTTGATAATCTGCTAAATAGAGACAAACCAGACCTGCAGGATCATATAAGGAGTATTGGCGTAGAGGTTACACGCGCCGATCTGGACAATGAACTTTATGCATTTTCGCCCCAGGACCGATTGTTTGATTCAAAGAGCGACCTAGATAATGCTATAAATGAACTTAAGAGCCTCGGTTTTTCTCCGGAAATTGAGAAAACGGAAATCGATCAAATTGACGTTCCTCTTTCATCATTGACATGCGGGCTTTTGGTAGAAGCTTCAAAGAATAAAATACAAAAGCTAAATAATACAGGAGATGACACAGTATTCGAGTACGAATATTTCCAGCATTTCAGGCTCTTTATCTATACCACAGACTTTGAAAATAGCGGTAGATTTTTGCATGAATTAATGGAATTGGTTGTTGAAGCTCAGATTAACTTTGTACGAAAATATGAGATTATTTATGTATACAGTGAATACTTTGGGCTTTGGGTTTGTGACTTGGTAACTATGCAGGTACACGAATATCCGATAACAGATAAGCAAATAAAACAGTGCAAATTAATAGCTTTAGGAAAGATATACTAATTGGGAGGATGTTGTCCACAAAATAAAATGCCTATGATACACCTTGGAAACGGTATATAAACTTGATATTGAGTTGTACTGCCCTAAGGCATGGTATGACAGAAAAGTGTTACCTTGTTATCTGTGTAATATCGTGATAATATGACTATAATGAGTGACTTAAGAAATTTGTCATTCATATAAGAAAGAAGGGATAGATATGAGTAAGATAATCACAATCAGCCGTGAATTTGGCAGTGGTGGACGAGAAGTCGGAAAGCGTCTTGCGGAAAAGCTTGGCTACGCCTATTATGACAAAGAAGTTATTGAAGCCATCTCCAAAAAGACGGAAATAGCCGAGGACTACATCAATCAAGTACTTGAGCACAGAATTGTATCTTACTATCCGATTTCCATAGCAACGGCTTTTGACGCATTTTCGTTCGATCCGCTTCTTGAAATGAACCAGAGTATCTATACCGCTCAGATGGAAGTCATCACCAGTCTTGCCATGAAATCAGACTGTGTAATTGTCGGACGCTGCGCCGACCACATCCTTGCCGATTATTCGCCGTTGCGTCTTTTCATTTATGCGGATATGGACTCCAAGGTCAAGCGTTGCCGTGAGAGAGCCACCGAGGACGAGAATTTTACCGATCGTGAGCTTATAAAAAATATAAAAAATATTGATAAGGGCAGAGCAAATTATTACGAGCAGTTCACCGGCAACAAATGGGGCGATATCGAGAACTATGACCTATGCATCAACACCACGAAACTTGATATCAAGAACATCGTCGACGTGATTGCAGCCTATGTCAGCAAATAAGTAAAATAATCAAACGAGATTTCATGCGCCCATCGGATATCCGGTGGGCGCATTTTTAGTATTTTATGAAGAGCGATAAACCGAGAAAATAATCTTTCTGTAATCAAGTACGAGCATTTCGTGGCATTATTAACAGTTTTGTTGATTCATTACCATACAATTATGGATGATTTTATAACATTTTGTTGATTAACGTCTTTTAGCATGCTATAATGTAACCGTAGAAGAGGAGAATATAACTTATTAACTCCTCAACAACAAAAAGGGGGCGAGTCCAATGGACAGTTTTATCTCACAGCAGATTTTTGATTCATGCGAAAAAAGCAATGAATTTAATATGGTCTTCGCTTCTGTGAAAGGTTAATAATCCTTTTACGATTCTAAACTTGTCAGTTTATGATACCAGCATCATGCATAGCATGATAGCGCACAAATAGGGACCTGTTCATTAGGTGAAATCTTTCTCTAGCATGGATCAAATAACTGTTAACCAAGTATCAAAAAGAGCAAATTCATCTCGCCAATACACATAGCAAGTATCTACATACAGGGACTTTTAAAAAAGTTAAATCAGAAGATTCCATCCGAATGTTTGTGAAAGCTACGCGTAGTATGAGCATTGAAAGATTTGTTCAAAGTGGAGTTGATACCTGAACCTTTAGTCTAGTATGATTTTGTCGACTCCTATCAAAAATAATTCATAGGAACATTAAAAGCACATCAATAATTCAAAATTTTGAGAAGCGGCGCGATTTCGGTCACGCCGTTTCTTATTTATTTATAATAATTCATGACACTTGTTTGCCGGCTACCAGTCCGTTAATATAGAAACACAAAGACAGTTTATTAACAAACCTGAATAAGGAGATAAAATCACATGAACAAACTGACTGAGTGGTGCATCAATAAAATAAAGAAGGATTACCCGGACGACGTTGCCCTTCTGATAGGCGTAAAGGGGCACTCAACAAACGGCGACGGTCACGGCGAGTTTTTGACTATTTTGTTCCCTGCACTGAACGCGGATATGAACTAACCCGTGCATTTATTGTCGATGGTATTGGACATGACCTTTATCCCCGTTCCTTTGAACGTCTGGAACGCTCCGCTTCGCTTGATGATAATGTCACGGTGCTCAGCAACGCCATTATTCTGTACGCCAGGACACCTGAGGATGAGGCGCATTTTCTGGATCTTCAGGAAATGCTCCGGAATAATCTGGCGGACTCTTCGTATACCTATAAAAAAGCAGTTTCTCTGGAGCATTCAGCCGAGGACATTTACAGTACCCTTACGTACGAAGGCCGCTTTTTCAGGGCAAAAAGCGAGCTCTACGGCATTCATAAATATCTTTCCTCAGCAGTTGCATTCATAAACGGTACCTATGCCGACAATCCTATTTTCAGTGAACAGCAGGCATACAGCGTCGGAGCTGAGGACAGGATATACGGCTGCCCCGGACTTCTTGAGATTCCGGATGGTTTCTTCAGATACGCGGGAGAAATAATAAGCGCAAAAAGCATCGACGACTGCAAGTCAGCCGCTGAAAAGCTTATCCGAACAACCAAAAGTTTTCTCGAAAACAAGAAGATTCCGGAAGAGAGTGCGCCTGTGATGATTGACTTTGATTATCTTGCTGAGTGGTACCAGGAAATGAGCCTCACATGGAGAAGGCTCCGTTATTTTACAGAAAACGGTTTGATAGAAAAAGCCTACTGCGACGCCAGTTATCTTCAGTACGAGCTTATCAGCATCGCTTCCGAATTCGGCATTCCCGAGTACAGCCTGATAGATTCCTTCGACGCCTGCCGTCCGGAGCAGATCCGTAACCGTGCAGACAGAATTGAACAAGAGATTCGAAAGCTGCTTACGGACAACGCCGTAAAAATTGACGAATTCGCAACTCTTGAAGACTTTCTGGTATTGGAAGAAGAAAACGCATGAAAAATAGGAACGCTTCTGAAATATTTCCCGAGAACTTACTCCGTGAACTTCGCAAATATGTCGCAGGAGAGCTGATCTATATTCCAAAAGAAGGCGTTCGAGACAAATGGGGTGTCAAAAGCGGCGCAAAGGCCTATTACGCCTCCAGGAATGACGAAATCCGTGACAAATACCGGAACGGCTGTTCAATAGACGAGTTGGCGGAAGAATATTCTCTATCCGAGGAAACTATCAAAAGGATTCTGTATAAATAAAAAAGGTACCCGCGAAATGCGGCGGAATTTCCTGTCGAATCTTGCGCAAAACGAAGGCGGAGTACTCAGCCGTGTTACCCGGTGCTCCGAAGCGGTAGACTTTACCATGTACTTTTTTTGCTTGGCGATCCAGCCGGATGTCTTTGACCACAAGAGGAGCTGTGAAAACAGCTGACAGAAACAGAGCCGGAGCGCTCTGCCGCAAGGCAGCTGCTCCGGCTCTGTTACGATTATCCGAGGAAATATCTTCGGGACCATGCGCGTCTCAGTTAAAAATCTGTGCGATGGGGCTGGAGGCGTCCAGAATCAAGGTCTTCTCCTCGCCCGTCATGGATTTTTTCATCGCGTCGAGTGTGATCATGAAGTTGTAGAAATCAGCTTCCTCCTGTGAGTCATAGACATCGCTGAGAATGCGCATGTATTCGGCATCTCCCTCCGCGCGGGTGGTGGCCGCCTGAGCGTCCGCCTCGGCCAGCAGAATCTGTATCCTTTTATCCGCCTCATTGCGAATTTCCTTGGCCTGCGACTCGCCCTCCGCCTTGTAGGAGGCTGCGATATTGTTGCGCTCGCTGATCATGCGGTTGTATACGGCGGTCTTGTTGTCGTCGGGCAGGTCAATTTTCTTTGTCTCTACCGCTATGAGATGAATTCCATATCGGTCAAAGGATTCGCCGATGTTGTCCATGATGGCGTTGACCACGGCTCCGCTGCGCCCGCTGATTATCTGTTCCTGCGTCAAAGAGCTCATGACGGTTTTGAGGGCGTTATAGACGATGGCGTCGATACGGCTCTCGGCGTTGGCCACGCTGCCCGAGAGGGACTCGACAAACAGACGCGGGTCCTCGATTCTCCAGATTGCGAAACAGTCTGCAATCAGGGAGGTTTTATCCGCCGATATCAGGTCACTCACCGGCAGGTCATACAGCAGCACGGTATGGGGTAAGGTGCTCAAGTCCTGAATGAAGGGCACCTTCAGGTACAGTCCGGGATCGTCCTTGATATCCACGAACGCGCCGAACTGCCGGATGATGCCGTACTCGTTTTCCTTGACCACATATAAACTGGCGGACAGAAGAATGAATATCAGCAGGAGTATGGCCCCCAGTACTATCCATTTCACTTTTTTGTGGCGGTCGTTTACGTTTGTTCCGTTCATTCTGCAGTTCCTCCTTCCGTGTTGTTCTCAGTGGCCGCCGGCAGCGACACAAAGTCATCCAGCGGCAGCACGGTTGACAAGGACTGTCCGTCCTCGCCCATGATTACAACCTTCATACCCGGAAAAATTTCCGCAATGACTTCATAGAATAGCCGTTGCCGGGTGATTTCCGGAAATTTGGAATACTCCTCGTACAGCGCCTGAAAGCGGGAGGCCTGCCCTTCCGCCTCGGCGATCCGAGATTCTTTGTACGCTTGCGCCTGCTGCAGAATCTGGTCCGCGTCGGCGTTGGCGGCGGGAAGTCTTTCACTGGAGTACTTGTTGGCGTTGTTTATGGAAGTCTCCGCGTCCTGCTTGGAGGTCTCCACGGATTTAAAGGCCTGCTGCACCTCAAAGGTCGGCGGGACCGCGTCCTGCATGGCGATGTTCACCAGCGCGATGCCGAGGTCTTCATTTTCCAGCCTAGCCATGAGCTTTTCACGGATCTCCGCCTGCACTTCCGTTTTTCCGGTGGTAATGACATCATCCACGAGATACAGGCCGATGGTATCGCGGATATAACTCTGGCACAGCATTTTCAGGATGACCAGTGGATCCCGACTGTTGTACAGGTACTTTACCGGATCCACCACCCTGTACTCCACATAGAAGTCCACATTGACGAAGTTGAAGTCCACGCTGATCATGATGGATTCGTCTTCAATGGTCTCGCCCGTCCGCAGGTCATAGCCGATAGAAAAGCCCTGTGTGGCCTTGCTGACGATGTCCTTCTTTTGAATAAAGGGAATCTTGAATTTGAGGCCCGAAGTATTGACCACACTCGGCTTCCCGAAAGTGGTGATGACGGCGTATTCGTCCTCCTGCAGCTGATAGAATGAGCTCAGCCCTATTGTCAGCAGCAGCGCTACGAGGATGACACCCGCAATCAGCTTGCCCGAGGGCAAATTTCTGACGGGCGTACTGCCGTCGCTCTTTGCCGCAGTGCGGCGAATACCATCGAATGCGAAAAAGGCAGCCGCAACAGCCAAAGCGATGATAATGTACCAAAACGACATCTGATAAATCTCCTCTCTGATATTATTGATACGGACGCTCCGTGGAAAGAGGCTCTCCCGCAATCTACCCGCCGAACGAATAAAATTATCCGCGGATTATCCGTATTTTCGCTTACTGACATCTAGTATATAGGAAATGTCGGGCGTTTACAAACGACATCTCTCGGTACGTGAAAAATCGTCGTCCGGAAATTTACTTCCAGAACGACGATTATTACGAATGGAGCAAGTGAAGGGAATAATACCTAGAATCGCCTGAAACCGCATTTGTGAGTTTGCACCGCCACCATAAGCAATTAGCGAAACGAATAAAAATTCGGCATAGCCGGTAAGCATATACCAAACTATGCCGATATTTTTCGGGATTATAAATCCCTAAGACGCACACTTCAATGCAGGTACCTTTTTTATAATGTATAAATCTTATTTGAAAGGGTTCTCTGTGGGATAAGGCAAAGAAGTTGGCTGGTTGTAGGCGATGTCGCCGACACCCAGAAACTTGAAGACCTCAAATAAGGCCTTGCCGCAACGCTTGAAAGCAACGGCACCGTGATGCGGGTATCTCTTCTGGATAAGAACGTGACGATAGAAACGTCCCATTTCCTTAATGGCAAACACGCCGCGGCCTCCGAAGGAGTTGGTGACAACAGGAAGAATCTCGCCCTCGGCGATGTAGCTGCGAAGTACGCCCTCGCTGTCGCACTGCAGGCGGTAGAAGGTGATGTCGGAGGGAGCGATATCGGCCTCTAGTGTGCCGCGTGTAAAGTCAGGCTCGCTGCCTTCCGGCTCGAGCAGACGATGCTGGATGAGTTGGTACTTGATGGCGCGATCTGCGCACATCATGCAGCTGGGGGTATTTCCGCAGTGGAAGCCCATGAATGTATCGGTAAGGGTGTAGTCAAACTTGCCCTTAATCTGCTCTTCCCACATGCTGGCGGGAACGGAGTTATTGATATCAAGCAGGGTTACAGGCTGACCGGATACGCAGGTACCGATGTACTCGGACAGCGCGCCGTAGATATCAACCTCGCAGGATACGGGGATACCCTGGGATGCGAGACGGGAGTTTACGAAGCAGGGCTCAAAGCCGAACTGCTCGGGGAATGCGGGCCAGCACTTGTCGGCAAATACGACGTATTTGCGGGAGCCAAGATGCTGCTCTGCCCAATCAAGAAGTGTAAGCTCAAACTGAGCCATACGCTCGAGAAACTCGGGATAATATTTACCTTCGCCCATTTCGGCGGCCATGTCAGCGCAGATAGCGGGAATACGGTCATCACCGGCATGCTGTTTATAGGAAACAAGCAGATCCAGCTCACTGTTCTCCTCAATCTCTACACCGATTTCATAAAGTCCCTTGATGGGTGCGTTGCAGGCAAAGAAATCCTGGGGACGGGGACCGAAGGATATGATTTTGAGGTTCTTAACGCCGACGACAGCACGGGCAATGGGAACGAATTCGGCGATCATGTTTACGATATCCTTGGCTGTACCAACGGGGTACTCGGGGATATAGGCAGACAGATGACGCATTCCAAGGTTGTAGCTGCAGTTCAGTACGCCGCAGTATGCATCGCCGCGACCGTTGATGAGATCTCCGTCGCCTTCGGCGGCGGCTACGTACATGCAAGGGCCGTCAAAATTCTTTGCGATAAGAGTTTCGGGAGTTTCGGGACCGAAGTTGCCCAGAAATACTACCAGAGCATTGCATCCGGCGGCCTTGACGTCGTCAACAGCTTTCAGCATGTCAAGCTCGTTTTCAACAGTAACGGGGCACTCGTACACGGCATCACCAGCCAGTTTGACGATGTTCTGCCTTCTCTGGATTGAAAGGCCAATCGGGAAACAGTCACGTGATACGGCAATAATGCCAAGCTTTACATCGGGGATATTTTTCATATTATAAGCCTCCTATATTTTTACCCTCAGTTATAATAATTATAAAATGGATTTTGCCTGTTAACAACCTTAATTTTTATAAAATATGCGCCAAACTGCATAAATCTTTTTATAGAGCAGCAATGAGGGTCCATAGTACTACGCCTCGCATGCAGCTCTCAGTGACTTAATAATACGGATTGCGACACCCTGCACCGTGAAACCGCCCACTGGTATGAGTATGGCCTGACCGGGATATTCTTCTTTGTTCATATATCTTAGGACAACATTTTCCCCGTTTTCATCAATACCGTCATAACGTTTTAGGGTATCGCCGTTGTTTTCATCAAGGGCAACAACAAGATCACCGATGCGGATACCGAGATTGTTTCTTTTGCGGATGAGGATATAATCACCGTCGAATATACCCGCATCAATCATTGAATCACCTACAGCCTTGAGAATATAGTATTTACTGTCTTTATCAGGTGTACCAAACAGACTCTCAGACAAGGTGACGTATTCCAGAATATTCTCCTCCTCCATCGAGGGAACACCGCAGCTAACGCACCCCAGAACAGGGACCGTGAAATAGTCGGTGCAGGTTTTTTTCTTCTGTCCGGTAGATCTGATGTATCCTTCGTATTCGATGACGCCGGTTTCTTTGAAATATTGTAAATAGCGCTGTACCGTGGCACCGGATGTACCGACCTTGGGGGCAATCTCGCGTATAGTGGGATACCTGCGGTTTATCCGGTAGTATTCGTTTACGAAGTCCAGTATTTTTTTCATCATTTCGGGACTTTTGCGCCGCATTTAATGTCAACCTCTTTTCTTTTGTTACATTATTAGTACGTTTAAATATAGAGTATCATAATGTCTCAATATATCAAGAGGTTGTTAATCATCAATACAGTTTAATCCTTTAATTCAAATCAACAACTTCAGCGTTTCCAGGTCAATATGCAGATGGGTATTTCCCATTAAAATAAACCTTTCACGAAAATTTCGATGCCTATTGCGATAAGGATAGCTCCTCCGAGTATGGTGGCTTTGCCGGCAAACTTTGTTCCGAATTTTTTGCCGAGTAACAGACCGGCTATTGATATAGCGAATGTCACTACTCCTATGATAAGCGCCTCGGTAACCGCTAAATGGGGAGAGTAATCCGAAATGGTAAAGCCCACGGACAGGGCGTCGATCGATGTTGCTATACCCTGAATCATCAGGTCGCGGAAGGATATGGCAGGGGCTTCGTCTTCGCCGCCGCGGATACCTGCAATAATCATCTTGCCGCCGATATAAAGCAGCAATATAAGGGCGATCCAGGGAATGAACTTCTGTAAACCGGTAAAGGTGTCCGCCAGTTTACGGACGCACAGCCAACCAATCAGAGGCATAATAATCTGGTATCCGCAGAAAGTTCCCGCGATAGCGCACATACGCGAGCGGGACATTTTGGGCTCATTCAAGCCGTTGGCCAGTGACACCGAAAAGGCGTCCATGGCAAGGCCGACGCCGAATGCCGCGGCGTTTATAAAAAAGAGAAAATCGAATCGCATGTATATTTAACCTTGGGTATTTATATTATTTTATTCCGAATATCCATTCGGGTTGCTGCTCTGCCAGTGCCAACTGTCGGCGCACATCTCCTCTATGTCACGCTTCGCGGACCAGCCGAGGATTTCCTTAGCAAGTGAGGGATCTGCATATGATGTGGCGATGTCCCCCGGACGGCGATCGGTTATGACGTAGGGTATTTTTATCCCGCTGGCCTTTTCGAAGGCTGTCACAACCTCAAGCACTGAATGGCCTTTGCCTGTACCGAGATTTACGGTAACCATGCCGCAGCCGGTCGCAAGCTTGAAAAGGGCAGCTACGTGTCCGTCAGCAAGGTCACACACGTGGATGTAGTCACGTACCCCGGTACCGTCGGGTGTGTCGTAGTCGTTGCCGAATACGTTCAGGTGGTTACGTCTGCCCACAGCTATCTGTGTGAGATAAGGCAGGAGGTTGTTGGGAATACCGAATGGCTCCTCCCCTATCCTTCCGGACCGATCGGCACCTATGGGATTGAAATAACGCAGTAGGGCTATATTGAAACTGCTGTCGGATTTATATAAATCACGCAGAATATCCTCTATCATCAGCTTAGTGCGACCGTAGGGATTGGTGGCAGACAAGGGAAAATCCTCGGTGATAGGTACTGTTGTCGGGTCACCGTATACTGTGGCGCTGCTGCTGAACACCAGGTTCTTTACACCGTATTCCTTCATGCAGTCCAGAATATTAAGCGTGGAAATCAGATTGTTACGGTAGTATGCCAGAGGAATACCCACCGACTCTCCGACAGCCTTGAGGCCTGCAAAATGAATCACCGATCCGAAATCATATCTCTCAAACATAGTCTTTGTCGCGTTATAATCGCAGAGGTTGATTTTCTCGAGTGTTATTTTACGGCCCGTCAGTTCCTCCAGGCGGTCAATGACCATAGGGTTGCTGTTGCAGAAATTGTCTGCAATTACGAAATCGTAGCCTTCTCTGTTAAGAGCCAACACGGTGTGGCTTCCGATATATCCGGCGCCGCCGGCAACAAGAACAAGTTTATTCTCGGGCACTTTTCTTCTCCTTGCGAGCAAGATTTTTAATCGCGCTGACTTCTTCCTTTGTAAGCTCCCGGTACTGTCCGGTCTGAAGCATTCCCAGGCGGATTGGGCCTATGGACTGCCGCTTAAGCCTCTTTACCTCAAGGCCGAGTGCCTCGCACATAAGGCGAATTTCACGATTTTTCCCCTCGGTAAGCACAACCTCCACAACACCCCGGGCGGGATCGTCATTCAGAAGACGCGTGGATGATGCGAAAAGAGTATCCCCCTCAGAGGTTTTCACGCCGGTGGCCATTGCAATAAGCTGTTGCTCTGTGGGGGCAGGACTCAGCGTAACGCGGTACAGTTTGTTTATGTTACCCGAAGGGTGTGTAATAAGGTTGGCAAAATCACCGTCGTTGGTGAACAGAAGAAGGCCCTCGCTGTCCTTGTCCAAACGACCTACGGGATACACGCGGGTATCAAGATCATTCAAAAGCTCGGTGACTATTTTACCGGCGTGGCTGTCACTCATGGTAGTTACATATCCGCGAGGCTTGTTGAGGGCGTAGTAAACCTTTGTTATCTTTTTTTCGAAATAAATCCTGTTACCGTCCACCGCAACAACGTCCTTTGCGGGGTTAATCTTGACGCCAATTGTCGCGACGTGACCGTTTACCTTTACACGTCCCTGCTGTATAAGCAGCTCCGCCGCCCGCCGGGAACAGTATCCCTGGGCAGAAAGCACTTTCTGAATACGTTCTTCCATTATTTACCGGCCTTCATGTCGTTGATTTTGTCGATTATTTCCGGAACGCTGCGCACTATGTTGTCCGCTGTGCTTCCGACGGTGTCAAGCTGCAGAATTCGTACGCCATGCTCTCCGCTTACGAGGAAAGCGATGGGGACTATACTCACTCCCACTCCCGCTCCGCCGCCGAAATATTCGCCGTTCTTTGATGAGGGAATGTCGCTGCCGCCGCTGCCCATGCCAATGGTAACCTTGCATACCGGCACTGCGATGTTGCCGTTGCCCATATCAATGGGATCGCCTATAACCGTATTGGTTCTTGCAAGATCCTTGATTTTTTCAACTGCTGTTTCAAGAATGCCGCCGATATTACTGCTCTGTGACATTTTTGTTCTCCTTTTCAGCCTTGTTTAGTATTTTGAGATATTTAATAAAGATAATGATTCCCGCAATCAGGATTGTAAACGGTGTACCGTGGATAACGGCGCCAACGCGGGGTGCGGGAGGCTCCCCCAGAGGGTCAAAAACGGGATTGAAGTCCATGCGTATATATGTAGTACGCCTGAAAAGCTTTGCAAGGAGAGGCATAACATTTCCCGCGGCGGACCAGGCTGCACCGAGAATGGAACCCGTTAAAAACGGGTCCCTCGCACTGATTGGGACCGCTACATCAATATCAAGTATATCGATGTGTTTCAACAGCCATTTCAGCGTGGTGCCGGCGTCGTTAAGCACATCCCACACAATGCCGGGCGTAACCTTGAATCTGCTCTGTCTCTTTTCGGACTTGTTTTCTTCTTTCTTTTCGGGTTCCTCGCCGTTTTTATCCGGTGAATCTTCATTCTTTTCTTTCTTTTTTCCACCCAGTTTGATTTTGAAACAAATGAGGTTTAATTCTGCTCTGAATTTACGGTCATAGTAAAGGAAACTGAAACTTACGGGGATAAGCATCACCAATATCAGTGCTGCGAGAATTCCGAGGATCAGTATCCCGCCCCATTTTAGGATTCCAAGCAGAATTTTCAGGATTATTTTCATCTTTCCAGATCGGGGTCATCCCCGTCGTATATAGCGTCCTCATCAAGAAGACCGACTTCTCCTGTTATTGAAGGAAGATCCTCCAAGCTTTGCAATCCGAAGCATCTTAAAAATGTGTCAGTAGTCTTAAAGCTTACAGGTCGTCCGGGCAAGTCAAGACGTCCGGCCTCTACCACAAGGCCTTTGGATATAAGATTGTTTACCGAACTGCTGCAGTCCACGCCGCGTATCTGATCTATATAGCTGCGGGACACAGGCTGGTTATACGCTATGATTGCCAGAACCTCAAGAGAGGCCTGGGTCAGAGGAGTGTTGCGTCGGGTATCAAGCGCCCGTGTGACGAAATCGGCGTTAACCGGGCGGGTGCACAACTGGTAGCGGTCCTCGAACTGCATCAGGCTGATACCGCTTTCGCGGTCGTCAAGCTCAGCCTTTATCGATTTAAGCAAAGACAGCACGACTGTTTTATCCTGGCCGATGGCCTCAGCTATCCTGTCTGCTCCTACAGGTTCTGCCACTGCGAAAAGAACAGCCTCCACGGCCCCCTTGTAAAGGGTTGTATTCATTGCTGCCTCCTTCTGCTGTTCTCAATAACAGCCACATATCCTTCATCAGAAAGTGTTATACGATTGGCACGGATAAGCTCCAGCACCCCTAAAAATGTGGCTACTGCTTCGCTGCGTGATTTGCATTCCGCGAAGAAATCAAAAATTTTATTCACCCCGTTGCGGCGGATACCGCGGAGAATATGCATAATGCGGGAAGTTACGGACACCACGGGTGCGGTAACCAAAGTCTCAAATTCCGCTGTACTGATATTCCGCCGGTTTACCATACGGCTGTTCATTCCCTCAGCTGCGGTAAACAGCTCATAGGGGTCGTGGAGTATGGTATATTCAGTATTGAATTCCATCTCCATAGGCTCCCGGACAAACATACCGGAGCCTTCTGCCATACTGCGAAGCCGCGACGCGGCCTGTTTGCACAGACTGTACTCGATAAGCTGTCCGGTAAGCTCACGCTCCATCTGCTCAGTTTCCTCCTGCCGGGGCAGAAGTGCCGTTGATTTCATATGAACCAGACGGGCGGCCATCTCAATAAATTCGCTTGTGGGGTCCAGCTGAGATGTGTCGGATTTGTTCAAAAAAACGAGGTACTGGTCAATGAGTTCGTAAATCTTTATATCGTAAAGGTTCATCTTGTGTGACGTCACAAGATGAAGCAGAAGGTCCAGAGGGCCCTCGAACTGTTCAAGTTTGAATTTGACAGCGGACATCGTTACCTCGGTACGTATATTCTGGTCATTATTGCGTCCACAAAACGGCTAAGCACGTCGTAGCAGTTAACGGCCGCGGTGTTAAGAAAGTTCAGAGGAGTATCAAGCACCCCGGCGTAAAGCAGAATGAAAACTCCGATAAAAATGTACTGCTCGTATTTCATAATGCCAAAATATATCTTTTCGGGCAGAAGCGACCCGAATATTTTGGATCCGTCAAAGGGGGGAATCGGCAGAAGATTAAACACGCACAACCTGACGTCAATTATCGCTATCAGGTAGAACAGCGTGTAAAGTACGTTTATTGCGTCCCCGGAATTTCCGAATACATAAATCCAGAGAAAAACCTTTGAAATGATATATGATATATAACCCAGAAGAAAATTGCTTACGGGCCCTGCCAGGGCGGAAAGTGCCATACCTCCCTTGCGGTTGCGGTAGTAATTTGGGTTGATAGGCACAGGCTTAGCCCATCCTATACCGACTGTAAGCATACACAGCATACCAACGAGGTCAATGTGCTTCAGCGGATTCAATGTCAGACGTCCCATCATTTTCGCCGTGGGATCCCCGAGACGGTAGGATACATAGGCGTGGGCGGTTTCATGTATGGGTATGGCAACCAGCAGAACAATGAGGCGTGCCACGACTTTCAGTACCATTTCGCTGTCCATAGAAAATCCCCCCGAAAACACAAAAGACATAATAAGACATATGCATTATATTATATGATTTTTTAACCCAAAAGGCAAAAAAATAATCCCTGAAGACGGAGGGATTATTTATGAATTTTTATATTTTGTTTTTTATGGAGTACATGCTTATGTCTGCCCGTTTTACCACGTCGGCAACCGACTTGTCGGTCTCCGGGTCGTAGAACGCAATGCCAAACGACACCGAAGCCTTACCTTCCTCGTAAGTGGGTATATCCCTTGCCGTTCGTACTGCCTGGTGAAGCTCCGCTGTCAGCCTTCCTGAATTTTCAAGATCTCTCCCCTGAAGCAGAATGGCAAATTCGTCGCCGCCCACCCGGAACGCCGGACTGTGCACGAAGGCGTTGCATATCAAATTGCAGTTGTTTTTAATATACTGGTCTCCGGTACTGTGTCCGTATGTGTCGTTAACCATTTTCAGGCTGTCGCAGTCGCACCATACAACGGCAAAGGGTCCTGCCTCTCCGTTTGCGATATTTTCGTTTAAATCAGCCATAAAATCTACATAGGCAGAAAAGGACTTGACGTGCGTAAGCGGATCAGTGTTGGCTCTGTTGATCGCGCCTTCAAGCTCCTCCTGAAGCCTCTTTGATGCAAATCGTGCATAGTTTATATATGTGGATGATAAAAGGTTAAGATCGAGCGGTTGGTATATGCACTCATATGCGCCTGCGGTAAGCATTTCATTGACCATGCTGTCGCTTCCCTCGGCGGTAATACCTATTACAGGGCAGTATACACCGACGGATTTGTAGTATTCTGATATTTCAAGAGTAGCATCAACACCGTTCATGACAGGCATAACGATATCCATCAGTACCATATCGAAACGTTCGACCTGTTGTACGGTTACGATAGCTTCAGCGCCGTTGGACGCAGTAACTACGGCAGCCCCTTCACCCTCCAGCATTTGTGCGGTTATTTCCCGGGAAAGCTCGTTGTCGTCCACCAGAAGAATACGGGTACCGCCGAACAGATTGCCGAAAATATTGTCACCTGCTGAAGACTCGTCAAGCAGCTTCTGGATACGTTCCTGCTCCTCGGCGTCGGAATTTGCAAGACGCGAACGCCGGCTTCGCAGATAGGACGTGGTTATGTCAAGTGCAAACGCAAAATAGATATCTCCGTAATCGTCGGTGTGAACCATATGGCTGTAGACGTCAATCCAGTGAATTTCGCCATCTTTGTGCTGTATACGGAAAACGACGTGACCTATGCTCTCACCTTCGTCATCAACTTTGCGTCGGTTGATGGATTCATTAACAGAGGCATAGTCCTCCGGATGTACCATACCCCGGAAGGTATTTCCTGTATACATCGTAAATTCCTCACGGCTGCTGCAGCCAAATATGTTGACCATAATGTCGTTGAAGAATATCAGGCGCTGAGTCTCGTCTGCACGATATATAAAGAATCCTCCTGGCATATATTCAGTAAGCTCGCGAACCATGGGAATATTTCCGCGGATAAATTCAGGGCGTCGCAGCAGGCTTACCTCCATGGTATCATCAGCGTAATCCACCGACATGGTAGAATAGCGCTCAGCCATTTCGGCGACCTTTCTATCATCTCCGTAACGTTGACGAATACAGGCTATGCTTGCAAGTATTTTTTCGGAAAAGGCACCGCACTGGCCGTTGATAATCATTGAATACGCATCAATATAGGAGTAAACAGGCTTGTATTCACGCCGTCCGGTTAGAGACTCGAAAACATCCGCGGCAGATACAATCTGGGCGGCAATTGGTATATCCTCTCCGGAAATACCATAGGGGTAGCCGTTTCCGTCCCATTTTTCGTGATGACACAGTGCCACCTGCTCACAGATTTCGAGGTAGCGTGGTTCGAGATATCCGTTCATTCTTACCAGAATGTCATAACCCTTTCGGGCATGAGTCTTAACTATATTGAATTCCTCGTCAGTAAGCATGCCCGGTTTCATCAAAATACTGTCGGGGATGGCAATTTTGCCGACGTCGTGCATGGGCGACGCCGCGGCAATAAGGCGGACATCCTCGGGCGTAAGGCCGTATTCGGGCCAGTCATTCATAACCTGCTCGGCAAGCATATATGTAAATCCTTTTATAAGACGCAAATGGTTGCTTGTCGCGCTGTCACGGAATTCGATTAACTGGGCAAACATGTCGATGATATTCTCGTTCATGGTACGAAGTATGTAGTTGCTTTCGTCAAGCCGAACCTGCTGTTCATACTGACGTCTATATGCATCCGTAATATCAATTAAGCATACGGCAACATGATCGTCATCCTCTCCGAGGGAGATAACTATTCGGTACCAGCGCCATTCTCCGGCAGTGTCATGATGTCTGAACATTATGGTGTGATCACGTGCGCTGCGGAGCCCCTCACGTACGACATCAGGTTCGATGAACCTCATCATCATGCTGCGGTCGTCGGGATGAACGTCGCGGTTGATATTCGGTGTAGTACTCCAGAAAGTTATCCGGTATATCCGGATACGTTTCCTCAAAGTATTTGTCACGGGTGTATAAAAGATAACTCCAGTCGGAGAGATTAACATAGAAGGAGGACAGGAATGTTTCGGCAAAGTATTTTATAAAAATCTGGTACTTGTTGCGTTCATTTTCAAGCGTAAGGTTTTCAAGCTCACTTTCCAGAAGTTTGAATCGTAAATTCTGTTGTGTAGAATAGGTTTTTAAAGCCAGTGTTATGATTAATAACACAAATAATACGAACAGTGAGACAATCCAGGGATTCGTGTCCAGCGTGATTTCAAGGGTGTTCTTCCATGCAATACCGATGCAAAAAATAACGGTAAGAACTGCCGCAACCGACCAGATCGAGATAAACAGCACGCTGTGTTTCCTGTTGGACAGTAGTTCTTTTATATCCCTGTGCAAAATAGAGTCCTTGTTGCTCAAGAAAATATACCTCTTCTGTCACTGAATTTGCATTATTATATAATAATTATAATATCACACTTATATTGCAAAATTCTATATAAATACCTTTCTTTATATTAATATTTTATTGATTGTGAAAATTTTCACAAATTTATCGTTTTTGAGGCCCTCTTCGCCTTTACAAAAGACCTTCTTTGTGATAATCTTTCGTTGGAAGTTCCGCAGTTTTGCGGGACTGATTGGCTACCCGTTTTTTGCGGAACGGGTTTGTTTTATGCCAAATTGAGATCTAAAAAAGTACGAAGAATAATTAAAAGAAGGAGTAAATATCCATGGCGCATCTCAGCGAAACCGCTGTGGCCAAGATCAACGAGATTTGTGACCGTTACGCAGCGGAAAAAACGCCCTTGATTATGATTCTCAGTGACGTCCAGAGAGAGTACGGCTACGTACCCCTTGACGTACAGGAGGTCATCTCAGCCAAAACCGGTATTCCGGTAGCGGAAATTTACGGCGTTGTAACTTTTTATTCATTTTTCTCCCTGCAGCCCAAGGGTAAATACGTGATCGGTTGTTGCCTCGGCACTGCCTGCTACGTAAAAGGCGCCCAGAAAATCATTGATCAGTTTTGTGAGCTTTTGGGAATCCAGCCCGGCGAGACCACAAAGGACGGTATGTTCACCATTGACGCTCTGCGTTGCATCGGCGCCTGCGCCGCTGCCCCCGCTGTTTCCATCAACGGCGAGGTTTATGCCCGCGTAAAGCTCGACGACGTACCCGGAATCATCAAGACTTACCGTGAGAAGGGAGGAGCAGCATAATGTATACATCTTGTGAGGCATTGCGCGCTGACATCGACAAGTACACCGCGGAACTTCAGTCCAAATTCAACGGCATTGACGGCAAACGATATGTCATGCTCTGCGGCGGCACCGGCTGTATGGCCGGCGGCACCATGAACCTCAAGAAAGAGTTCGAGCGTCTTGTCGACGCCAACAACCTCAAAAACGAGGTTGAGATTCGCGTTGTCGGTTGCTTTGGCATGTGCAGTCAGGGTCCCTTCGTCCGTATCTTCCCCGAGGATGTCCTTTACCGTCTGGTAAAACCCGAAGATATCGAAGAGATTGTAACAAAAGATCTTATGGGTCACGAGACCGTAGACCGTCTGGTTTACGAGGACCCCAACACCAAAGAGAAATTCTCCAAGATGGAGGATATCCCCTACTATCGAAAACAAAAGCGTATCGCCCTGCACGGCTGCGGCGTTATCGATCCCAATAAGATAGAAGAAGCTCTCGGCTGCGGCGGCTATAAGGGCTTGTTGAACGCCCTTTCCATGACGCCCGCTGAGGTTGTCAAGCTTGTTTCCGATTCCGGTCTTCGCGGGCGCGGCGGCGGCGGATTCCCCACCGGCAGAAAATGGCAGTTTGCGGCCGCTGAAAAGAGTGCCATCAAATATGTCGTCTGCAACGGTGACGAGGGTGATCCCGGTGCATTCATGGACCGCAGTGTCCTTGAGGACAACCCCCTTGCCGTTATCGAAGGCATGGCCATTGCAGGCTACGCCATAGGTGCCAGCGAAGGTTATTTCTACATCCGTGCCGAGTATCCCCGCGCAGTTGATCATATCAACGCCACAATCAAACGTGCCGAAGAAATCGGTCTTCTGGGTGACAATATCATGGGCACAGGTTTCAGCTTCCATGCCCATGTTCGTCTGGGCGCAGGCGCATTCGTCTGCGGTGAGGAAACTGCTTTGCTGAACTCCATCATGGGTCAGCGCGGTACTCCCCGTCCCCGTCCTCCTTTCCCTGCTGTCAAGGGTCTGTGGGACATGCCCACCATTGTCAACAACGTTGAAACACTGGCCACCGTTCCCTACGTTCTCCGCGAAGGTCTCGACGCATTCACATGCTACGGCACCGAGCGCAGCAAAGGCACCAAGGTCTTCTGCCTGGGCGGCAAGGTCAATAACGTCGGCCTCGTCGAGGTTCCCATGGGTACCACCCTTCGCGAACTGATTTACGATATCGGTGGCGGAATACAGAACGGCAAAAAGTTCAAGGCCATCCAGACCGGAGGCCCTTCCGGCGGCTGCCTTACCGAGGAATTCCTTGATACTCCTATTGATTTCGACAACATGGTTGCTGCAGGCTCTATGATGGGCTCAGGCGGCGCCATCGTAATGGATGAAGACAACTGCATGGTCGATGTTGCAAAATTCTATATGGGATTTATCTGCGACGAAAGCTGCGGTAAGTGCACACCCTGCCGTATAGGCACCAAGCGCATGCTTGAAATCCTGAACCGTATAACAAGCGGCCAGGGTACTATGAAGGATTTTGACGAGCTTGAGCAACTGGGCGAAGCCGTACGCAACAACAGCCTGTGCGCCCTCGGCCAAACCTCCGCTAATCCCATACAGTCTACAATTAAACATTTCCGCGACGAATATCTTGCCCACATCATCGACAAGAAGTGCCCGACTCACGTCTGCAAAGACATGATTCAGTACCACATCGACCCCGAGAAGTGCAAGAAGTGCAGCATGTGCGCCCGCAACTGCCCCACTTCGACTATCCACGGGGAAGCCGGCAAGACAGTGTTCGAGATCGACACCGCCAAGTGCATCAAGTGCGGAATGTGCATGAGTACCTGCAAGTTTGGCGCAGTGTACGTTGAATAATAAGGAAGGAGAAGAATAATGAGCTTAATCAATATAAAGATTGAAGGCGTGCCCTTCCAGGTTGAAAACGGCATAACCGTTCTCGAAGCTGCCCGTCAGAGCGGGTTTGAGATTCCGACACTCTGCTCCTTCAACAATGGCGAATGCAACCCAGGTTCCTGCCGTGTATGCCTTGTAGAGGCAACTGGTTCCCGCGGTCTTGTAGCTTCCTGTGTTTACCCCGTAAGCGAGGGAATGGAAGTTACTATTTCCTCCCCCAAGGCCATCAAGGCCAGGCGCGCAAGCGTTGAGCTTTTGCTCAGCAACCACAGCCAGAACTGCCAGCAGTGTGAAAAGAACGGCAACTGTGAGCTTCTGAACGTCGCCAAGATAACCGGTGCCCGTGAGAATATGTTCCAGGGTGCCAAGACTCCCGTCACCGTCGACGAGATCAGCCCCAGCATCGTACGCGACACAAGTAAGTGCATTCTTTGCGGCCGCTGCGTGCAGCGCTGCATCAACGCCCACGGCAACGGCGTTCTCGGATTCGAGAACCGAGGCTTCAAAACTATTGTCAGCCCCGCCGGCAATGTCTCCCTTGTTAATTCCCCCTGCCTTATGTGTGGACAGTGCGTTTCCGTATGTCCCACCGGCGCTCTCATGGAAAAGTCCGAAATTGACAACGTATACGCAGCTTTCGAGGCCGGCAAGCATGTTCTCGTTCAGACCGCTCCCGCAGTACGCGCAGCTCTGGGTGAAGAATTCGGTTTGCCGATAGGCACAGCCGTTACCGGAAAGATGGTCGCTGCCCTTCGCCGTCTCGGTTTTGAGAAGGTTTACGACACTAACTTCGGCGCTGACCTAACCATTATGGAAGAGGCTACAGAGCTTCTCGGCCGTATTAAGAACGGCGGCAAGCTGCCTATGATCACTTCCTGCAGCCCCGGTTGGATTAATTATGCAGAGATATACTATTCCGATCTTCTCGGTCACGTATCATCCTGCAAATCACCCCATCAGATGCAGGGTGCCATCCTTAAGAGCTATTATGCTCAGGTAAAAGGCATTGATCCCAAGGATATCTATGTGGTATCCATCATGCCCTGTACAGCCAAGAAGTTTGAAAAAGAACGTCCGCAGGAACGCGCCGTCGAGAATCTGCACGATGTAGACGCGGTTCTGACAGTACGAGAGCTCGGAGATATGATCAAGCGCGCCGGCATGAAGTTCAACCTGCTGCCTGATGAGGATTACGATCAGGATATAATGGGCGAATACACAGGCGCAGCCGTCATATTCGGTGTGACCGGCGGCGTTATGGAGGCTGCCCTCCGTACTGCTTACTTTGTCCTTGAGGGCAAAGAGGCCGAGCCTGTTGTATTTAATAAGGTCCGCGGCTTTGACGATATCAGGGAAGCCAGCTATGAGCTCGGAGGCATGACTCTCAACATCGCCGTAACAAGCGGAATGAAGAACGCAAAGATCCTGCTGGACGACATCAGAGCCGGCAAGAGCAAATACCACTTCATCGAAATCATGGGCTGCCCCGGCGGCTGCATCAACGGAGGCGGTATGCCATATGTCCGTCCGCAGCTGCTGCCCAATGAGGGTCTGGACATTCTCGACACCTACCGCATTAAGCGAGCCAATGCCCTTTACAGCGAGGACGAGCGCCAGGTAGTACGCCAGAGTCACAACAATCTTCAAATCAAGGAACTTTACGACAAGTTCCTTGGCGAGCCCAATTCCCACAAGGCGCACGAGTTACTTCATACAACCTATGAAGGCCGTGAGCCCTTCAGAACTGAGCAGAAGGCTTAAAAAACAAAATAAGGACCCCTTTGGAGCGTTCACACAGGAATTAACGAAATAACTTGAGTGACGACTTCAAGCGGTGGTAACAGGAAAGCTGCCATGTAAGAGCATTATGCTCCTGCATGGCAGCTTTTTTTACGTTTTGAGAAAATTCTAAGTTTGCCGCGCTGATAGTGGCACCCTCCTCGTCTTTGGAAATAAAATCGGTGCGATAGTATTTTAGATCAGCAGCGCAGCCCTTAAAATACTCGCTACCATAAGCACTCTTTCCTGTGATAACAGTTTTTTCGTATGGAAAGGACTAATGGGTTTTTATCAAGGGTCAATGACATGCTACCTGTTTTCTGCTTTACTGTTAACGTGGAAATGAAAGCCAATTAGTCTTTCTTCACAAAATCAACTTGAAATTCTTTGTATGGCAAAACGATATATCTGAAATTTGATGAAATATAGGCCGCTTTTTCTTGATTTTTTGATGCAGGTATTTATTTTTAATTTACCATTGAGTATTCATTCAGCCCTGATCCGTATTCTAAATCTATGGATATTATATTATCATTCGGAGCGCCTGTATCGATGTAGACAGTATTATTTTCGGAATAGTTATCCAGCGAACCGTCTTGGTTAATGATGGTGCGATCCCAATTCAAATCTGCGACCGTATTACGTCCGTTTACATTAATAAATGTCAAAACGCCTGTGCACAATTCTTGATACCCCCAGGGCGATAAATGAGATTCAGTCATAAAATACACTCCGTTTTTTAATGAAAATTCATAAAGCATAATACCTCCAACTTCTTCCCATGCGCCGATAATATTGTCAAAAAAAACGTTGGGGTCTCCTATATCTTCTACAATGACATTCACCGTCTTTTCGGCTTTATTGCCCGCGCTGTCACTGACAGATAAAATAAGCTGATATGTACCGGCTTTATTGATATCCACGTTGCCTTGTATGCTGACATTTTTTGTTTCGATCAAGCCATCGACCGCATCTGAAACGGTTATGAACGAAAGGATATTGAATTCTTCACCGAAAGTTGCTTTGATCAGATCATCTGCCTTAATTTCCGGCGGTGTAGTATCAGCCACAATGACATTCACCAACTTTGAAGCTTTATTGCCTTCTTTATCACTGACAGATAAAATAAGCTGATACGTACCGAATTTATTGACATCCACATTGCCTTGTACGCTGACATTTTTTGTCTCGATCACACCATCGACCGCATCAGTAACGACTATTACTGAAAGAATATTAAATTCTTTCCCAACGGCTGTTTTAATCAAATCATCTACTTTAATTTTTGGCGGTATAGTATCAACTACCTTAATACCAAAAGTTAAATCTTTGCTTTTGTTCGTGTCGGTATTCGTTAAAGTATAGATGATGGTATATTCGCCCGGTACGTTGATATTGATTGAATTCTCCGCAACTTCAAAAGTGAATTTTTCAGCATCATTTCCGTCTAAGGATACGAATGTCAGAGGATCCAAAATACTCCCTGCTTCAATTTCTTTCATTGATTGAGATAAATGGCCTGTTTGGAATATGAAGTATCCGAGTACATACAGAGAACCAATCATAACAATAGCAATTGCAATGACGATCACTGTTTTACTTGATTTCTTGTATTTCGCTTTTATCTGTGCTGGCTGTTTTATAATTTCATCAGATTTGTGATTTATTCCAACGATTTGATCTGTTCCGTTTATTTCTTTTTTCTCCGCTGTTTCATTAACCATACCCTCTACAGCAGCATTATCAGATGAAACCGGCTCTTCACAATAGGGGCATATCTTAGCCTCCGTGCTGATTTCTTCATGACATGATTCACACTTCATATTCATTCACACCTTTCTAATTTTATCAAGATATTTTTAACGGTCGATGATAAACTGGTGTCTCTTTAAAAATTGTACTTTTTTAACCAATAAACGTCAATGTACATACGATACATCGTCACATCGCTCAACATTGATGCCAAGCACATCCTCCCTGCGTAGGATACGGCTAAAACAAAGTCTCTCATAAGAACCTTGCCCATGATACCAACTTTTATTGAGAAACTTCTGGTAGATAATAAACAATGTGAAATCAAAGGAAAGCTTTGCGGAAGATTCAACAGTAAAGACTATATCTCTTATGATCGGTGCCAATGCAAGATTTCGAATATTCGCGCTTGGCCGAATAATCTTGCGCATATGATTCATCGATTGCTCAATAAAGTTTTTAGCCGTAATCCGCACGCCTGCCTTGATTAATTTCTCATTGTACTTCGTCATGACTTCCACAAGCTCTGTATTCGATCGTTCTTTATGGTTCTGTTCTTCGTCCGGAATGAACTCCACAATATCATCAACCTTGAAATTGAGCACCCGGCATATTCAAATTATCTACAACTGCATAGTCGCAGTGGAAATTCCAAAATTGGATGAAAAAGCGGCATAGCCGCTCATCACGGCTATGCCGGATTTTTTTAGGGACATTCAATCCCTATGATAGGGCGCTTTTCAGAATCTTTTTTTATTTACCCTAAATCAGCAACTTCCTGCAGCCTCTGCTCAGTCAGAATGCCATTCAGCATCCCGCCTTCAACAAACACCGCGCCGGGTGCTGATGGCTTAAGCTCCGCTAAAGTGTTTCCGAGACGGCTTGATCCTGACGTAGCAAACATAACTATCTTCTTCCCTTTGAAACCATATGATTCAAGGAAACTGTTTACAATCGTGGGTGCAACATACCACCAGATCGGAAAACCCAGATAGATTGTATTGTATGCGGCAATATCCACGTCTCCTGTTATTACCGACGGACGGAATGTCTTGTCGGTCATCTCCACCGAACTGCGCGACTGTTTATCACGCCAGTCGAGATCGGATTGAGTGTACTTTTCGGCGGGCTTAATCTCATAAAGGTCCCCGCCGGCAACCTTGGCAAGCTTTTCCGCGGCTTTAGCAGTAACCCCTGACGCGGAAAAATAAACGATCAGTTTGTCAGACATAGTTATACCTCTCTTTATTAGTATTAATCAACCTAGGATATATAGCATACTCCCGGGCCTTTGAACGGGTCATCAGTGCCTTCGTACTCACAGTGATATCCAATCGATTCAAAAATATAAAGCAGATCCCAGCCGTTGTCGGTAATCTTTGCCCTGTAAATATCCGGAATCTCCGCATGAACAACCTTGTTTCGGGAGCGGCGGTTGAGTCTTGCCAGCTTTTTGCAGAGATCTTCATAAAGATTCTTTCTGTTTATGCTGTTTATATTCAGCATATCCAGAATCTTCACAACGGTGTTTTCCGGGTAGTATTTGTTCCTGAAGAAATTAAGGAAGACCTCATGATTAGTCTTTACAAGTCCGTTCAGTCTGTTGTAAGCCGCAATTAAAAACTCTTCCTTTAAAACAAACACTACACCTGTGTTACTGTGGAATGCAAAGCTTGAATCTTTATATCCGGCTTCACCTCGGGGAGCTCCCAGAGATATAAGAAGGTCCGTCATTTCGGAATTCCCGCAAAGCCTGAGATAGGGGCTTTGTGTACCGTCACCGGGATCCAGCTTGAATTCCCCGCTGTGCAGGCTGACGTATCCGGGTATGTTTTCAGTGATAGCCATTTCAAATGCAGAGCTGTCAAGATCACTCCCGAAAGAACTGTGGTAATCGTTCACCAATCTTTCCACACGGCTGAAGTTTCCGGCAGCAAGGGCTCTCCAGATTGATTTGCGGATTTCGTCATCCGAAAATGCTTCGTCGTTTTCACGGTTTGCTCGGTATGCGGCAAGGTTATCCCGGATTTTCAGATTAAGCTCATTCAGATTGGTATCGGGATTTTTCAAGTAATCCATATACGCCACGGCCAGTATATCCGCGCGTTCTGCGAGGAGCTCCATTTCCCCGGCTTTACCGTCTAGATACATCATATTGACGCTGTCTTTTTCCCGACTGCCTTTGATGATGTCGGCAGTGTCGTTTATTAGATTCTCCGCAGACGCCATAATCTCATTATAAAAATTGCCGAAGAACGGCACACCGCAGTTTACCAGCATTGCTCCCCTTGATTTGATGTCCTCGTAAAGCCGTGCAATTTCTTCAGACTCTGCTCTGAATTCGGAATGACATCCTACCCTGCGTAGAATGCGGGCGTTGTCGGTGCTGCTTCGTGTCAGGATTACATCCGCGGCTACCACTGACGCAGCATACACGGGCCCTAGAACGGCAGCTGCGGCCCAGGCTGCGTTCTGCAGCAGAAACACAAGCAGCATTGATGCAGGCAAAACTGTGGAATTAACTGTTATAAGTTTATTTTTTGTGGATTTGTCCATAAATTATTCTTAGCTTTCTTTTTTGAAAGTAATTAATATTATAATACAAAATTACAAAAATATCTCCCTTCAACTGAATGGAGACAATTATATTCAAGTCAGTTTTTCTTCAAACAAAATACGGCAGCCCCTACTTGGGGCTGCCGTTAATGAAGAGTAATTAATAATTCTCTGCGTTGATCTCAAAGTATGCCTGAGGATGATCACATACCGGGCAGATATCCGGTGCCTTTGTACCAACTATGATGTGCCCGCAGTTACGGCATTGCCAAACCTTTACCTCGCTCTTCGCGAATACTTCCTGCGCCTCAACATTATGAAGCAGTGCTCTGTAGCGCTCCTCGTGATGCTTCTCAATAGCAGCTACTTCGCGGAACTTTGTTGCCAGCGCAGTGAAGCCTTCTTTCTCAGCGGTCTTTGCGAAGCCTTCGTACATGTCGGTCCACTCATAGTTTTCACCGTCTGCCGCTGCAGTAAGATTCTCCGCTGTATTGCCGATACCGTTAAGTTCCTTGAACCACATTTTGGCATGCTCTTTTTCATTGTCAGCAGTCTTCAGGAACATATCTGAGATCTGCTCAAAGCCTTCCTTCTTGGCAGTAGAGGCAAAATAAGTATACTTGTTCCTTGCCTGAGATTCACCGGCAAACGCAGCACCAAGGTTTTTCTCGGTCTGGGTTCCGGCATAAGGATTTGCCTTCTTTACTTCCTCAAGGTTGTCACCCTTTGCCTTGCAGATAGGACAGACAGGCTCAACGCCTACTTCAGCATCAAACACAAAATTGCATAATAAGCACTTATAGGTTTTCATTTTGTTTACTTCTTTCATGTTATTTTCGCCAGCGGATTTTTACTGGATTCTCCGGAAACTAATAAGCTCGGGTTGTTTAAGCTTTCCAGAGTGAATGCAGGTTGCAATAAGCGTATACTGCCTCAACCTCGTCACCTTCACAGACGGAGAAACATACCTTCGGCTCATCGCCGGGCTTTAAAGCCTTGCGCTGATTGCCATATTTTGTCTGAAGGGAAACCCACTCGATGTAATGCTCCTGGAGCATAGGATGAGCGACGGAACCGACCGTAACAAATACCTTGTTGTCCTTTACCTCATATACAGGTACGTGCTTTTCGACGGCAGCATCCGTCGCGCCGGGGATGATCTCCTGCATCTCTTCCCCGCAGCAGATTACCGGAACACCGGTTTCCTTAACGATTGCAATGATCTGACCACAGAGTGCACAGCGATAAAACTTCATTTCCATAATATAATCCTCCGTTTTTATTTTAGTAATGATTCTATCTGATCTATCGGTCTGTACCCGACAGATGAGTTGACAACTGTACCGTTTTTCATGACTACTACCATGGGTATGCTTGATACCTGAAATCTGTTCGCAAGCTCGGGTTCTTCATCGACATTTACTTTACCGACCTTGATCTTTCCTTCATACTTCTCGGCGATCTGTGAAATAACCGGTGAAAGCATTTTGCAGGGGCCGCACCAGCTTGCCCAAAAGTCAAGCAATACAGGCTTATCCGATTTTGTTACTTCGTTCTCAAAATTATTCTTCGTTATTGTTAATTCCGACATTGGATATCCTCCTTATTTTTCGATATCGTACGGCCAGTTTCGGATCCCTCCGAAATCGACCACGTTTGTGTATCCAAGTTCAACTAGAATAGCCGATGAGTTCTTACTGCGGTTTCCGCTGCGGCAATATACAAATATCAACTGGTCCTTATCCGTAAGTTCTATCTCTGCCCTTTCACGTAATTCAAAATCCGGGATCAGAATTGAGTTCGGTATATGCCCTTCGGCATATTCTTCATCGGTCCTGACATCAAGAATTATATATTCAGTCTCAGTATCCATCATCGATTTTGCTTTTTCAGCGTCAACCTGTAAATATCCCCTTTCAATATCTTCTGATTGTTCCTGCTTCTGTAGATTTAAGCAACCGGCAAATACTAATGTCAGCGCCAGAAAAAAGGAAAGAATTATGATTTGTTTCTTCATATTTATTCCTGGTTTGATTTGTAGTAAAGCATGCAGTGACAGAAGCCTTCGTAGTTTGGATCGGCGATTTGCGCTTTGAACTCTTCACACATACACTTGTATTCTTCTTTTTTCTCTCTGCGGCATGGACAGTAGCCGCCGGTACGCTTCAGTCCCTCTTTAATAGTATTTACGATTTCTGTATCGGGATTTAAAGTTATCTTCATAATATCCCCTCCTTTCAACTATATTGTAGGCAAAAATTTGGTTCTATTCCGTGACTAAGTCACATTTCAGAAAAATCATAGAATATTTCTGAGATCGCGTTCGTTAATTATGGTAATGATTTTCTGATCGAAATTAGTCCGTCAGCCGACACTGCCATTCTGTTCATCAGCTTTGTATAAACACCGGAATTCACAGCCGGTATCCTAATGGCTTCGAAGGTAGCATTCTTATACTTTCATGCAACTCCATCACTCTCTTTGACCTATTCTTTCCAATTTTAAATCCTGCCCGGGATACCGTTTTTCTTGAATTAATGGATAAACTATATATCCATTTCTATTTAGACTGCACAAATTAGCCCAATGCAATATTCATAATTTTATTTAATTATACCATTATATTCACTGGGTTCAAGTGAATTTGCCGGATACAAGAGTATCGATCTAATAGATTTGAATAATCTCTGAATGGTATCTTGGAGTGATTCAATAATTTTCGATTCTTCTTTGTTTTCTCAGTTCATGGCGGCGTATCCCACCCTGCCATTCTTCTTTTTCTTCATCAGTCTCAAGGACAAGCTTAGGCACCTGAACCGGTTTATCGTTTTCATCCAATGCTACAAGCACAAGATACGCGCGGTTAATAAGCGTTTTCTCTCCGTTGAGCTTCTCAACATATGTATCAACGCGAACCTCCATGGAAGTATTACCCGTATATGTCATACATCCCCGGAGTACTACCGTATCATTTATATAAGCCGGTTCCCTGAACTGAAGATTGTCTATTGATGCCGTCGTGACGTTTTTGTTAGAATGACGGCGCGCCACAACAGCCGCAACTATGTCTACCCACTCAATCAGTTTCCCGCCGAACAATCGGTTATAACCGTTAAGATGTTCAAACAAGATGATTTGTACATGCTCTGTTTTTGAATCGCTTACCCGTTTCGGTTCGATATCGAATTTTCCCATTTTTTGTTTCCTCAATTCTTGTTTGTTCCTGTTGATCATTCCGCCCCGCAGTTGACACATTGTTTTGAATGCGAACATGGTTTGGTTTTATTATAACACGTCCATACAGTACAGAATATTCATGTACATCTATGGCATGATAAAACATTTATTTGTAATAATAATAGCTTGATTGTATAATTTTACTATAAATATCAACGCAACGCCGGAAAACTCAAGCAATGCTCTGCATTACCTTCCCGGGATTGTATTGCATTTGCTTGACTCCGCTATATATAGCGGAGTTTTGTGTTCATATACAACTCTTCACCCTGAATGGAATCATTAAAAACAATTAAGTAAATAAGCTTAAAATTTATAAAAAGAGGTATTTTAAATGAAATCAATGAAGTTAATCATCAGTATTCTTTTAGTGATCAGTCTTATATTAACACTTTCAGCATGTGTACCGCGCGTTAAAGTGGACACAGGCGGCAATTTAAACATTCAAAGTGAAGACGGTGATATTAAAATCGGAAAAGCAAAATGGGACGGGAAGAAAATGTATGGCCTTGACGCCCCAAAAGCAGAACTTGACAGCTATGTCGGCACAGATGAAATTGATATGTACACTTTTTCAGGTATGAAAGAAAAAGATGCCGAGGCATATATAGATAAAATTAAAGAGGCAGGCTTTACTTACAACTCGGTTATTTATGAAGATTCCAATTATACAGGGACCAACAAAGACGGTATAGTTTTCAGTTTTATTTATGATAAAGAATCCGGTGCGGGTACAGTAGCTGTTTCGCAGGGGGAAAAGCCTTCCGAAGATGATAATAACGGAGATGCCATTATAGGCGGAACCGATATGAAGTGGGACAGCAATAATGTAGGCGGACTGCCCGACCCGGGGACACAGATAACTTCCTATTTTTCGGTGGATGGCGTTATCAGTTATTCTTTTGAAGGACTCAGTGACCCACAGGAATATGCGGAAAAGATAAAAGCGTGCGGTTTTACTGACGAAGTTAACGAAGCAGAAGTAGATGATACCTATATTTTTTCTGCGGTAAACAGCAACGGAGACATGATTTCATTCACCTCGTCAAGTGAGTCCGGTATGATAACCTTTGAGAGAAACGAATAATCAGCAGACTTCGAAAACAGATAAAGCCGATACCCACTTAAAATGGGTATCGGCTTTATTATTCTTTTGGATATGAAAAACTAAATAAACAGATTTACATTAGACTCTTCCGCGTCACCCAGATATGTGCCTACGCCGCCGAGCTCTACACCGTCGATCAGTTCTTCCTGCTTGATGCCCATAACATCCATACTCATGGTACACGCAATGATTTTTACCCCTTGGCTCATTGCCTTTTCAATCAGCGTTTCGAGAGAATCTACGTTCTTGTCGTTCATTATCTTTTTCATCATAGCAGTACCCATTCCTGCCATGTTCATGCGGGAAAGGGAGAGCTTTCGACTGCCACGAGGCAGCATAGCCCCAAACATTGATTCTATGAATGACTTTTTCACGGGCTGCTTCTTTGATTTACGAAGCACGGTAAGTCCCCAGAATGTGAAAAACATCGTAACCCGTCTGCCCATAGCAAGTGCGCCGTTAGCAATGATAAAACTGGCAATCACCTTGTCAAGGTCACCTGAAAAGACGATGATGGTCTTTGCATCTGCTGTTTCGGTAGAAAGTATTTCTCCGGTCTCTTTCCCTTTTCTGACGACTGCGGTGTATTCACTCCCGTTTTTTCCACTCTTGATAAGCGTATTTCCGGTCCGGCGGCACCATGCGTCAATGTCTTTCATAAAGCCGGGGTCAGACGCAGTGACCTCCATGATTTCGCCGTCTTTCATACTTTTTATCGCCTCGAATACCTTCATGATCGGACCGGGGCACTGCATGCCGCTGCAATCAAGGCGCACAGCCAAAGTCGGGATAATATCGCTTTTAACATATCCGGCATCGGAAATCGCTGGAGCAATTCTTTCAGCTGCAGAATATTTCTCATAGTGAGTCGATTGATAGAATCGTATTCCTGCCGGATAAAGCAGCACATCGGAAAAACCGTTATGTATCAGTATGCGTGTCGCATTATAGGCGCGAACACCAACTGCGCAAAAAACGATGATGCGCTTACTCTTATCAAGCTCCTTTATTCTGTCACGCAGCTGCCCAAGCGGGATGTGGACAGCGTTTTGCAGTGAAAAAGCCATAAGCTCCGCATCTTCGCGAACATCAAGCAGCACTGCATCAGGGTCATTTTCCACACTATTCCACGCGCAAAAGCGGACTATACCTCGCAGTACATTTTCCGCGACAAAACCCGCCATATTAACGGGGTCTTTAGCAGAGGAATACGGCGGCGCGTAAGCAAGCTCCAAATCCTTTAAATCGGTAACACCGCCGTGCAGCCGGATAACAGAAGCTATAACATCTATGCGCTTATCAACGCCTTCAGCGCCTACAATCTGTGCTCCGTATAGTTTTTTGCCGTCCATCGTGAACAGAAGCTTTATCGTCATTGGCACAGCACCGGGATAATAACTGGCATGAGAGTTCTGCGTGATGGTTATGCTCTCATAATCCTCACCCTGGATAAGGCCGCGTTTTACAAGTGACTTTTCGTTTGATCCCGTCGAGGCGACAGTAAGGTCGAACACCTTTGCTACGGATGTTCCCTGCGTCCCTTTGTAGATCTCTTTTCCACCCGCAATGTTGTCTGCGGCGATACGCCCCTGCTTATTTGCCGGACCGGCAAGCGGTACCATGGTGCGGTCTTTGGTAATAAAATCTTCTACTTCTATCACATCGCCTACGGCGTAAATGTTTGGGTCGGAAGTGAGCAAATGTTCATCGACCTCGACACCACCGCGCGCATTAACGGTAATCCCTGCCGCTTTAGCAAGTTCTCCGTTTGGACGCACTCCAACAGACAGTAACACAAGCTCCGCAGTGACAGTTTTACCGCTCTTAAGTGTTATTTCTATCTCGTTCTGCTTATCTTTAAAAGAATCAACACCATCTGAAAGATGAAGCTTCACACCGTTCTGCAAGATGTTTTCATGCAGCAGCTGAGCTATCTCAAAGTCAAGCGGCGACATCACCTGATCGAGCATTTCTATCACAGTCACATTAAGACCGGCGTTGCGCAGATTCTCGGCCATCTCCAGTCCAATAAAGCCACCGCCAATCACAGCTGCGGTCTTTATACCTTGCTCTCTAATGAGCGCGCGTATTTCATCCGTGTCCGGAACCGTCCAAAGTGTTTTTATTCTTGGTGAATCGATGCCGGGAATAGACGGGCGCAAAGGTGATGAGCCGGTGGAAATAACAAGGGTGTCATAGCTTTCATCGTAGGTTCTGCCGGTCTCAAGGTCATTTACCCTGAGGGATTTGTTCGTCCTATCAATAGAAACCACTTCGTTTTTGATTCGTACATCGATACGGAATTTATTGCGCATATCCTCGGGGGTTTGCAGCAGTAGCGCACTTCGGGATTTAATAACATCACCTACGTGATAAGGCAAACCGCAGTTTGCATATGAAATATACTCACCGCGCTCCAAAATCACGATTTCCATACTCTCATCAAGCCTTCTGAGACGAGCAGCACAGCTTGCGCCGCCTGCCACACCACCAATAATTACAGTCTTGCTCATAATAGTTCACCTCACATTTTATGGTTGATAAAGAAATTCCTCGAATCGCCGTTAGTCCTTATAATTGTTTGCCCTTATGATTTGCTTAAATCAATTATACCTTGTTTGCTATACAATTAACTATATTTTATCACTTTTTTTTAATTTTTAAATCAGCATAAGCTTGAAGTTGTTGTAGCTTATCTGCGTCCATGGGGGGAGTCCCCTCAAGCGGGTTTGCCAGCCCCAGTGCTTCATATTTTTGAAAACCCATGGTATGAAAACCGAGAAGCTGCCAACGCTCTATATCAGGATACGATGCCAATATTTCGGCATATGCGTCGATAGATGTTATTGTATCATTAATACCGGGAACAATGACCGTGCGCACCCAGGTACGCTTTTTTGTTATCTCCAGATAGGCAAGGGTTTGTAAAACATAAGATAACTCCCCTTCTGCATAACTGCGATAGCTCTCGGCATCCGCAAATTTCAAATCACAAATAACAAGCTCCGCATGATCGATAGCCATCTTTACCCAATCAGTCAGCGGAACACATCCGGAAGTATCGAGAGTGTAGCCGATGTCTTCTTTCTGCAAAAGCTCAGCTGTTTCACAGATGGCTTCCGCCTGCAAAAGCGGCTCGCCTCCGCTGAAGGTGACTCCACCTCCGGAGGCTTTGAAATAAGGCTTATAGCGGCTTGCTTTCGCTGCAATCTGCTCAGGCGTATAGTCTGTGCCGTAAAACCAGGTATCAGGATTATGGCAGTAAGCACAACGCAGTGAACATCCGGACATAAACACGCAAAGGCGGAGCCCTACTCCGTCTACTGCTGCCATAGATTCAAAGGAATGCACCTTCATCTGCATATTTTCACATCTTTTCATGGAATGTTCGGCTGATGACCTCCAGCTGCTTATCCCGTGTCAGCTTATTAAAGTTCACCGCATACCCTGACACCCGGATTGTCAGATTAGGATAAAGGGTTGGGTCGTTCATGGCATCAATAAGCTTTTGGCGGTTTAGTACGTTAACGTTGAGATGATGAGCGCCCTGAACAAAATACCCGTCAAGAAGAGCGCACAGATTGGCAACCCTGTTTTCCTGCGTTTCTCCCAACGCATTCGGAGTAATGGAGAACGTATTGGAAATTCCGTCCTGACAGCAGCCGTAGTTAAGCTTTGCAACAGAGTTGAGAGAGGCAAGAGCGCCTTCTTTGTCCCGCCCGTGCATGGGATTCGCACCGGGAGCAAAAGGCTGACCTGCCCGTCTGCCGTCCGGAGTATTGCCCGTTTTCTTTCCGTACACCACGTTGGATGTAATTGTCAGCACGGACAGGGTATGCTTTGCTCCCCGGTAAGTTTTCGTCTTACACAGCTCCTTATAAAAGCTCTCTGTAATCCATTGGGCAATCTCGTCTGCCCGGTCATCGTCATTGCCGTATTTGGGGAAGTCGCCTTCCACACGATAATCGGTAATGAGACCACGCTGATCCTTGAGGGGAATAACCGATGCATACCTGATTGCACTTAGGCTGTCGGCAAGCACAGACAATCCGCTTATTCCGAAGGCCATCAGCCGTTCCGGCTCGGTATCATGGAAACTCATAATCAAGCGCTCATAGGCGTATTTATCATGCATATAGTGAATCACATTCATAGTGTTCACATACAGTTTTGCAAGCCATTCACAGTAGGAACGGTAGCTATCCAAAACTTCCTCATAGACAAGTGGTTTCCCTTCCGGAAATACCTTTCCTGTGGGAGCAATCTGATCACCGTCCAGTTCCTCCCGCCCGCCGTTCAACGCAAGCAGCAGCAATTTTGCCAAATTACATCTGGCACCGAAGAACTGCATTTGCTTTCCTGTTTTCATTGCAGAAACACAGCAGGAAATAGAGTAGTCGTCACCGTACAACGGCCGCATAATCTCATCGTTTTCATATTGAATAGAGTCGGTATCGACAGAAACCGCCGCGCAATAATGCTTGAAATCCTCAGGCAGACGATCTGACCACAGGATCGTCAGGTTAGGCTCGGCAGAGGGTCCGAGATTATACAGCGTGTTCAGCATTCTGTAGTCTGTTTTGGTCACAAGGGGCTCTCCCTCTTCGCTCAGGCCTCCGATGGAGACAGTAACCCAGTTGGGATCACCTGCAAACAGCTCATTATAATCCGGCGTGCGCAGGTGACGGATCATCCGCAGTTTGATCACCAGATCGTCAATCAATTCCTGAGCGGCGCACTCATCAAGCACACCCTCACGAATATCTCGTTCCAGGTAAATATCCAGAAATGTTGTGATCCTTCCGATGCTGTTTGCAGCGCCGTTTTGCTCCTTTTGTCCTCCCAAATAAGCGAAGTAGAGCCACTGCACCGCTTCCCGCGCGTTTTCAGCCGGACGGGAAATATCAAAACCGTATCCCGCCGCCATTTGGATCAACTGATGCATAAATTCAATTTGTCTGGCAAGGTCCTCAAGCAACCGGATGGTCTCGTCATCCATATCTCGCTCCCCTAAGCGGGTGCGGTCATCCTCCTTGCATCGAATCAGAAAGTCCATACCATAGAGGGCAAGCCGACGATAGTCTCCGATTAGGCGTCCGCGCCCATATGCGTCGGGCAGCCCTGTGAGAAGTCCCGCATGCCGGGCTTTTTTCATTTCATCGGTATACACGCGGAATACTCCGTCGTTATGAGTTGTCCGGAAAGTGTACTGTTTTCTAACATCCTCACCTATCTCACAGCCGTATGCGTGGCAGGCCTGCTCCGCATTGCGAAAGCCGGAAAAAGGACTGAGTCCTCGTTTCAGCGGCGCATCCGTCTGAAGACCTACTATGATTTCTTCCTCCTTCGAAAGATAGCCGGGCTCATAAGTCAAAATGGAAGAAACCCGGTTAGTGTCTATCGCAAGTACACCGTTCTTACGGTTTTCTTCATCCAACAGAACCTGCAATTTCTCATACAGTCCTAAGGTTCGCGGGGTCGCACCACAAAGAAATTTTTCTGTGCCTTCATATTGTTTATAATTGTGCTGAATAAAATCCCTTACGTCAATCAGCTCTGTCCATGTACCTTTTGTAAACTCTCTCCATGCATTCATCATCACATACCTCCTAAATTAACAAGACACAAAGATGCCCAATTATGTGTCAATTTCTAAAAAATGATAAAGGGCAGCTTCAGAATTCTCTGAAGCTGCCCAGGCGTACGGCATTTATAAATGTTCGCTCCCTCACAGTAATCTGTGTAACGCCAGTTACGAACATAGCTATCATCTATATTTTAAATTATTTTTGTATTTTGTCAACATATTTAAATAGTTCTCATAAAAACGCGTTTTCCTGAAGATAAAATTCATATTGATTTAGCAGTAACCGATCGGTTACAATTATTATATATTAATATTATATTATTCAGCGGGAGGATAGCTGATTTGGGGAAACAAAACGAATCGTCTGAAGTCGTAAAAGACAGGATTATAAAAGTAGCAACCGAGCTTTTTTCCAAGTATGGCGTAAGTGGTGTCGGCATACGAAGGATTGCTGATGAGGCCGGAATTAATCATGCGATGATCATAAGATATTTCGGCAGTAAAGACGGGCTGGTAACCGAAATATTACAGCATAAGATATCAACGTTGACCAATACATATCCTTCACCCGAACAGAGCACTGCAAAATCACTGGCCAGTCTCCGCAAATTGCTTATGAACAGCCTGACCATTGATACAGACACGATGAGGCTGATCATACGTTCCGAGCTTGACGGGTTGGCTCCCGAATCATATGTTGACCCAAACAGTGAAAGGGCAGCAAACTTAATAGCAAAGTGGATTGAATCCCAGCAGAAGGATGAAAATTTACCGGATGCAAAACTTTTGTCCGTAATTATCATTGGAGCCGTGTTTTCATTGGCCTCTATCGCGCCCTGGTTGATGACTGCAGTAGGCTTGTCACCGGATGATTATGATAAGCGCAAGGAAGATATCATGGATGTATTGATGCGGATCGTCGCCGGGGCAATCGGCATGCCACCTGATATAGATGTAAATCACTGATAAATTGTCGGCTGGTCTTCAATTTGGAGAGTTTATATAAATATACGGAGGTTATTCCCATGAAAAAGAAAATAATCGCATTGGTTACGGCGCTTCTCATGATTATGTGCATGATACCATCGGTCGCTTTTGCGGGAAGCTATACAATAAACTCAAGCGGATCGTATACGATGAGCTCTTTTGGGTACGCAAGCGGAGATAATATTACGATAGGAAACGGGCTTACCGTCGCGCTTATCGGGGACAGTACGACCATGTATACCAATTTCTGGATTTCCTGCGGCGCGGGTGTGACCCTCACCATCAGTAACGTCAATATCGACGACAGCACGAACAACTACGTCTCTCCTCTGACGTTCACGGGGAGCGGCAACACGCTGATTCTCGCGGACGGAACGTCGAACACGCTTATAGGCGGAGCGAAACGCGCCGGAATTTGCGTGGAAGAAGGCACTGAGCTTACCATAAGAGGAAACGGCACGCTGAACGCGGTCGGTAATGGATTTGAAGAAGAAAGTGAAACTAATGGCTCGGCGGGTATCGGCGGCAACGATGGCAATAGCTCGGGCATCATTACAATCGCCGGCGGAACTATTAACGCGACAGCAGATGAATATGGCGCAGGCATCGGTGGCGGCAACGGAGGAAACGGCATTGTTATTATTACCGGCGGCACAGTTACCGCGACCGGCGGAATTTTGGGTGCGGGCATCGGCGGTGGCTACGGAACCGGTACGGTCAATATTTCCGGTGGCACGGTCATAGCGACCGGAGGATCCGGCGCCACGGGTATCGGCGGCGGTGGCTACGGAAACGGTGACGTCACAATTACCGGTGGCACGGTCACCGCGACTGGCGGAAGTTTGAGTGCGGGCATCGGCGGTGGTCGAAACGCAATCGGTACAGTCAATATCTCCGGCGCTACGGTCAACGCGGCGGGAGGAACAAACGCCACGGGCATCGGCGGCGGAGTGAGCGGAGACGGTGAAGTCACGATCACCGGCGGCACGGTCAATGCAACAGGCGGTTCCTGGGGTTCGGGTATCGGCAGCAGTCGAAACGGAAGCGGTGACATCACAATCACTGGCGGCACAGTATTCGCCAGCTACGGTTCAAGCGAATTAAAGGATATCGATTCGGGAACGGCTGGTTCGGACAATTCGGTCATCATATCAGATTCCGCGGCGTTGATCCTGCGGCACGATACCATCACTCCCCCATCTACTACCACACATACCCACTTGAATTACAGCGCGGGAACTACGACAGTATACGGCGTTGACATACCCTCCGTGTGGACGGACACGTTCGGCGCGTACCTGCGGGTCTGCACGCTTTCGTATGACGCGAACGGCGGCAGCGACGCGCCTTCCGAGGTTTCGCAGCTTTACGGTACTAAGGTACTTGCGGCTTCCGGGAGCGGCATAACTAAAGGGGCATATACGTTCACAGGTTGGAACTCCGTGGCAGGCGGAAGCGGAACCGCATATGCGGCGGGCGGCGCATATACATTCACAGGTACTGAGACACTGTTCGCACAGTGGGATGGAACCGACGTGACTGTCGCTTCAAATAATGCATCCTACGGCAGTGTGGCCGGAGGCGGCGAATATGAACCCGGAACGGGCGTTACCGTGACGGCGACTGTTAACTTAACATACTTTTTTGCAGGTTGGTACGACGGCGATACGCTCGTCTCATCCAACGCTTCATATACCTTCACAGCCGGGGACGACGTGTCGCTGACGGCTGAATTTGGTGCTGGCATCAGTCTGGTAACCGCTTCCTTGCCCAAAGGCATGAAGGGTAACGCATATAACTTTACGGCTTCTGCCGAGAACGGTACAACGCCTTATCAATGGAGCGCGGAAGGATTGCCAAACGGCCTTTTAATCAACGGTGACACAGGACAGATCACAGGCACACCGACAGGGCGAGGTAGCTTTGATGTTACTCTAACGGTTACTGACGAAAACAGCATGTCAGACGAAAAAACGCTGACGTTATTCATAAACGACCGATGCGGCAACGGCGGATATATCATCACGCCGGAAACTAACCCAAACTTCACTTGGGACTACGGCACCGGCGGCTTGCCGACGCTCACGGTAAGCAGCGGTATCACCGGGTTTAAGACGTTCTCGGTTTCCATAACGCCTTATGAAGGGCACGCGGGAAGCGAGGCATTGCTGTTCGTACATATGCGGGACAAGGTAATGATCTCCATTGCAGCGAACTTCGCCGATTACGACACTATCGGCACCGGAAAAGCAGCGTTCAACGTAAAACCCGGCGACATCATCATGGTATACATAGTGGACGATATTGGCAGCGACGCGTCACTTAACCCGAATATACTGTGAGGTGGCTTAATGAATAAGAAACATCAACTCTTTATTGTGATTGTGGTGATGTTGCTGCTCACGACACAGTTCCCGGTGGTAACAGCGCTCGCATCTCCGTCTGTGACGGTGCAAACTTCGCCTTCACAGGCGCAGGCAGGCGAAACGGTTGCGATATCGGGCACGGCTGCGCCGGATGAATTGCTCAGCATCAAGATAACGGATAAGGATAATAATATCGTTTACTATAGCGCGGCACGCGCGGATTCGAGCGGAGTGTATCAGATCGGTTTCACCGTACCGAATCTTTCTACACAAACGCTTACGGTAGTGGCCGGTAGCGGCAGTAATGTTGCAACAGCACATATCGAGATATATGTGAAGTCCACGTATACATCGACTCCAACATCCGAAACCACACCTACTCTGACTCCAACACCCGAACCGAAGGATACACACGAACCGACGAATACACCCACGCCTACTCCGTCGAATACGTCCGGGCCGACAGGGTCACCCTCGCCCACCGTCCCTCCTGCACCTAACCCCACTGAAAGCGACGATCATAATCTCCCTAAGACCGGCGACAGCAGCTTAGGTTGGATATGGTGGCAGCTGGGCGCACTCTGATAGTAGTAAGCGTGGTCATCTATGTGGTGTTCCAAAGGAAACAACGCAAAGGTTAATAACATAATTATTAATGTAAAGCACTACGACTACAATTTGAATTTCGTTCATTCGGATAATTAGCTATCTTGAAGGCATTGATCGTAATGGTACATTACGTAATCTCGACCCTAACGGCAGAAGCATTTTTTTAATTTTTGCAGACCCATAATAGAAAAAGTAGACATGCTAAAATACTGAATATGCAAGTTCAATTCTCCTCGCCTTCTCCAAAAACGCTTTACTGCCGATTTTTTGACAAAAGAGATTCGCATCAATAACGGCGAGGTTCCACAGTATTATGTGGAAGGGTCGCATGAAGCCATTATTGCCCCGGAGGAATTCGAGGCGGTTCAGGAAGAAATCGCACGGCGCAAAGAAATCGGTAGGGCTTATAGCGACAAGGCTTTCCACAGCAAAATCATCTGCGGCGACTGCGGCGGATTTTACGGTCGCAAGGTCTGGC
>CAYUOH010000004.1:0-23702 GCA_964446385.1 uncultured Oscillospiraceae bacterium
TCGCTACCTCCACCTTGGCAAGGTGGCGCTCTACCAGATGAGCTAAACCCGCAAATGCTCGATTATAATACAACAACGGGTGTTATGTGTCAAGTCTATTTTTCAAGCCAGACGGACATTTCCGCTGCTGTGAATTCGTATTTGGCGTTGCAGTAATTGCATACGGTTTCGGTGATATCCTGCTCTTTTATAAGACGCTTAAGTTCGTCACTGCCGAGGCTTGTCAGTATGGAGGCCATGTTTTCCCTGGAACACCCGCATTTATATTCTACAGATTCATTTCCGATAATTTCGTATTCTATACCCGACAGAAGTTCATTGCAGATAGCAAGAGTACTCATGCCTGAGTCAAGCATCGAGGTAACCGGCTTCAAGCCTGCCAGATTGGTTTCAATCTGATTCAGGAAGGTTTCCGTAACACCAGGTAGAGTCTGAAGCAAAAAACCTCCGGCACATTTCACGCTTAGATCTGTATCCACAAATACTCCCAGTGCGCATGCGGTTGGGATCTGCTCGCTGTATACATAATAGGACGTAATATCTTCGGCAATTTCTCCCGAAGTGATATCAACCTTTCCGATATTGCTGATATTGTTCCTGATATTTGATTTCAGTACGGACAGCTGTCCGTCACGGCCGACAAGACCGCCGACATCAAGTTTGCCAAGACTGTTTTCCGGAAGATCGACTTCCGGATTATCAAGGTATCCTCTTACATGGCCGCTGTCGCATACTGCCAGAATATTGCCTGCTGGTCCCCCACCGTTAATGCCCAGCGTAATTTTATCGTCATCGTTTTTTGACATAGTCCACATCAGAGCACATCCGGTAAGCAAACGCCCGAGGGCCGCGGATGCGGTGGCGGATGTGTTGTGTATTTTCTGAGCATGGCGGCAGATTTCGGTGGAGTCAATTATATGGACCAGTGCGGATCCGTCGTGAGTAATCAGTTTTAAAACGTTATTCATATATTACTGTTTCCTTGCGATATAGCATATTCTCTGAGAATAATTATCCGGAGCTGAATAATCCTCGCCATCAAAAGTCTCAGTGACAGTAAGCCCGTTTTCGGCGCATATATCCGACCATATTTCCATAGGATAATAATATTCGTAAAAATGATCGGTGGACCGGCTGTAAAGATCTCCTCTTGTAGGAGTGAAAACATCTACGGTTATTTCAGTTTTTGAATGCTCAGGGTAAAGCCTGTTTTTCCACATACATAAACGGTCACCCACGTCGTAGACAAAGCAATTGTCTCCGAGAACCACTGTATGCTTGTACGGGGTATTTACGTCAAAGATAATTATTCCGCCCTTTTCCGTAAACAGAGAAAAACGGTCGAATATTGCGCTGATATTGTCAACGGAGCCAATGTGGTTCAGAACATCCTGAGTGCAGATTACTGCCTTTACGGTGCCGTAGAGGTCTAGCTTTTCAAGCGACTGACAGATAAAAGAAACTGACGGGTTTGAGACGGACATCGCGACCGAAAGCATATCCTCTGAGGAATCTACTCCGATCATATCGAATCCCTTGTCTGCCAGCATCGAGGTTAGAACACCGGTGCCGCAGCCGGCATCAAGAACGATATTTCCTTTTCTGATACCGTATTTTTTAAATTTTTCAACAATAAAACGGCAACGCCTTTTATAATAGGCGTTGCCTATGTGTTCATCGTAGATTTGAGAGATTGCCTGATAATTACTCAAAGTCGACCCAGTTTTGTGAGTGCGGTTTTATAGCCGTCGTTTCCGTTGTCAAGTGAACGTTTTACGCGGCTGATTGTGGCAGTGGATGCACCTGTGGATTCCACTATGTCATTGTATACATGGCCCTTAAGAAGGAGCGTGGCTACCTGAAAGCGCTGGGAAAGAGCCTTCAGCTCGGGATATGTGCATAAGTCCTCAAAGAAATCGTAGCATTCCTCCCGGGTTTCAAGAGAAAGAATCGCGTCGAACATGTTGTCCAGTTCATCGCTGATAAGTTTTTTATTCATAATATTTACCTCCTTACTCCTTTCTGTAGTTTAGCACTCAAAAGTGAAAAAGTAAACAGTGACAGCAAATAATTCATTAACCGGGGAAACCGTTTATTAGCTCGGTAATCTTACGGAAATCATCGGTACTGTTCGCTGAAACGGAACAGACAGATAAAGGGTTGTATTTAACAGTCGCGGATTTAATTGATTCCATAGCGGCAGTGAATTCAGATCTGGAGAGTTTATCCGTCTTTGTCAGAAATATTCTTACAGGGAGACCGTATCCCCGGACATAGTCAAGAAGACTGTAATCTTCATCTGTCAGTCCCCTTCTGGAGTCAACCAGAAGGAAAACAATTCTGTTTTCACTGGGACAGTCGAAATAGCGGGCTATCATATTGTCCCATTTTACTTGTTCCTCAGCACTGCGTCGGGCATAACCGTATCCAGGAAGATCAACAAGATATACTGATTTATCACAGAGATAATAGTTTATAGTAACTGTTTTTCCGGGAGTTGAACCGATTCTCGCAAGCTTGTTATTGCCGCAGAGCTTGTTGATAAAGGTAGACTTGCCGACATTGGATTTTCCGCACAGCACGATTTCGGGAAGACCTGAAGGAGTAAATTCCGAAGTAATTCCGCGTGACGTAGAAAAAACAGTATTTCTGAAATTCATATCAGCTTAACAGTACAGGCGAAGATATGGCATCCAGAGACTTGCTGCTGTGTTTTTTCGGAGCGTCTTCAAGAGCGTATTGAAGTACCTCGTTCACGTCGGAAACAGGAATTATATTCAGTTTTTTTACTACTTCGGGCGTTACCTCAGCAAGATCGGGCATATTGTCCCTCGGAATAAGAACAGTGAAAAGTTTTTCCTTATATGCTGCAATCAGTTTTTCGTTGAGGCCTCCGATTGGCAGGACGTCGCCCTTGAGGGTTATTTCCCCTGTCATAGTGATATCTTTTTTAACCTTGATTCCCGAAGCGGCGGAAACGAGAGCGGTCAGCAACGTTACACCGGCGGACGGACCGTCCTTTGGAACGGCGCCCTCCGGAGCGTGGACATGAATATCGTTTTCGGTGAAGAAATCATCGGGAATTGAGTATTTGGGAGCCAGCAAACGCAGATTGGTCATGGCTAGCCTGACAGATTCCTTCATTACGTCGCCGAGGCTGCCGGTAACTTCAAGTTTGCCGGTACCTTTAAAGATAACCGCTTCGATGGGCATAACGGTGCCGCCGATTGATGTCCAGGCAAGACCGTTTACGATGCCTACCGAGGGCGTATGTTTTACTAGAGAACCATGGGTCAGTTTGACTCCGAGATATTCTTCTATAACCGCAGGAGTGATTTTTACCGATTCAACTTCACCGGCGACAATTTTTCTGATGGCTTTTCGAAGAAGGGTCATCAGTTTTCTTTCAAGCTCGCGCACGCCGGCTTCTCGGGCATAGTCGTCAATAATGGAGTATAAAGCGCTGTCGGTAATGGAAAACTGTGAAGCTGATACGCCGTACAGTGTCATCTGCTTTTTCAGAAGATGAATTTTGGCAATTTTGAGTTTTTCTTCACGGGTATAGGAAGCAAGCTCAATAACATCCATACGGTCATACAGCGGGCCGGGAATAGCGGATGCATTGTTGGCTGTTGTAATAAACATAACCTTGCTGAGGTCGTAAGGCACGTCAAGGAAATTGTCCTTGAATGTGGCGTTCTGTTCTGGATCCAGAACCTCAAGAAGGGCAGATGAAGGGTCGCCTTTGTAATCATTACCCAGCTTGTCAATCTCATCCAGAAGAATAACCGGATTTGATGTGTTTGCCTGCTGAATAGCAGAAATTATCCGTCCGGGCATAGAAGCTACATAGGTGCGCCTGTGCCCGCGGATTTCACTTTCATCATGAACGCCGCCAAGTGACATTCTAACGAATTTGCGGCCGATGCACTCTGCTATTGAATGTGCGATACTGGTTTTGCCAACGCCCGGAGGGCCGACGAGGCACAGAATCTGTGCGCCGGGATTGGGAGAGAAATGTTTTACCGCAAGATATTCGAGAATACGCTCCTTGACTTTCTCAAGACCGTAATGATCCCTGTTGAGAATCTTCTCGGCACGTTTGATATCATAGCTGTCCTCCGAAAAAGCACTCCACGGAAGATCAAGTACAGTGTCAAGATAGGAACGGATAACGGCGGATTCCTGCGAATTGGAGGGTGTCTGTAGAAAACGGTCGACCTCTTTATAAAGCTTTTTCTTGTTGTCATCGTCCAGAGGCAGAGCTTTAATTCTGCTGCGGTATTCATCTGCTTCGGTAACAGAATCGACGGTGTCACCAAGCTCGCTGGATATTACACGCATTTGTTCGCGAAGGTAATATTCGCGCTGGTTCTGGTCCATAGATTCCTGAACCTTGTCGTTGATATCCTGCTCTATGTTCAGAACACGATTTTCCTGAATAATTGAGTCCAGAAGAATATCGAGTCTTTTGGGTGTTTCGCTGCAGTCCAGAACAGCTTGTTTGTCCTTGACAGGGAGGTTAAGAGAAAACGCAAGATATTCTGCAAAGCGGGCTGGGTTTGTGATACTTAGTGCGTTAAGCATGATATCAGCTGCAAGTCTTGGGAAATGCTCCATGTAGGATGTAAGCTCGTCGCGAATCAATCTCATCATTGCCTCGGCGGGCTCATATTCCTGTTCTTTAAGGTGCTTTACATCGCTGCGGATTAGCTCCGCGGTGTAGTATTCACCCTCCGGATGAAAATCTATCATTCTGGCTCTGTAAAGGCACTTGCTGAGTACCTTAGCATAATTTTCAGAAATGCGCAGAATCTGCTGAACCTCGGCTACAACGCCGTAAGTATATAAGTCGTTTTGAAGAGGGGCGTCCACTAAAATATCCTTCTGTGCGACAAGGAATACCTGGCTGCTGTTTGCAACAGCGTATTCAACTGCATTTTTGGACTGTGAACGGCCTACGTCAAAATTAGTCTGATTGTTGGGAAAAGCCACAAAGCCGCGCATAGCCACAACGGGCAGCGTTATTATGTTTTTTGATGCTATGTTAATTCGAGTTGCCATAATTCTCCGATTAGTCGTTTATAAGTGGGATACCGGTTACTACAGTGTCTTTTGTGACGGTAATGGATTTTACGTCATCATTCGAAGCGACATCATATATTACCGGTATAAGAATGTTTTCCAGAATGGAGCGGAGGCCTCGGGCGCCGCTCTTTCGTTTGATGGCCTCCCCTGCTATTGCTGTCAGAGCTTCTACATCTACGTTAAGCTGGATGCCATCCATTTCAAAGATACGCTGATACTGTTTAATGAGGGAATTTTTAGGTTCTGTCAGAATTCGTACCAACATGTTTTCGTCAAGAGGCTGAAGGACTGAAATGACAGGAATACGTCCTACAAGTTCGGGTATCAGGCCGTATTTCACTATGTCATGGGCAGTCAGCTCGCTCAGATAATTCGTGTCATCGTTTTTATTAACAATTTTTGCCCCAAAACCAAGTGAAGAGGACGCGACACGCTGTTCGATTATCTTGTCAATGCCGTCAAAGGCTCCCCCACATATAAACAGGATATTTGAAGTATCAATTTGAATAAACTGCTGCTGGGGATGTTTGCGGCCTCCTCCGGGAGGAACGTTGGAAACGGTTCCTTCAACGATCTTCAGTAGGGCCTGTTGTACGCCTTCGCCGCCCACATCACGTGTGATGGAGGGGTTTTCACTCTTACGGGTGATTTTATCAAGCTCGTCGATATAGATAATACCCTTCTGGGCTCTTTGAATATCGAAATCGGCTGCCTGAATCAGCTTTAGGAGGATGTTTTCAACATCCTCTCCTACATATCCTGCCTCGGTCAGGGTGGTCGCGTCAGCAATGGCAAACGGTACATCAAGAGCCTTAGCAAGAGTCTGGGCTAGGTAGGTTTTGCCTACTCCGGAAGGACCTACAAGTAGTATGTTGCTTTTCTGGATTTCTACGTCATTATTGCCGGACTGGTTGTTGATAAGTCTTTTGTAATGGTTGTAAACCGAAACTGAAAGAACAATCTTTGCTTCATCCTGGCCGATAACATACTGATCGAGAATTTCCTTGATCTGCTTCGGCTTTAGAAGGTTGAATTCGTGTTTTTCTCCGGCGGTAATGGGTCCGTGGTCATCTGTGTGGCGGTGGGTGGCAAGCCCTTCTTCCTCAAGCAGTGAGTAACAGAGCGTAACACACTCGTTGCAGATATATACGCCAGGGCCTATCAGCATTCTTTCCACTTCGTCCTGGGTTTTTCCGCAGAAAGCACACCTCATTGTTTTTTTGTTTGTCGGCATTGGTAATCCTTTATTGTCTGTGTGTAATTACTTCATCGATAAGGCCGTAAGTTTTGGCCTCTTCGGCAGTCATATAATAGTCACGGTCTGTGTCGCGGGCTATGGTCTCAAAATCCTGCCCGGTGTTCTGGGAAAGGATAGCGTTAAGTCTGTTGCGAATACCAATGATGTGATCTGAATGAATCTTGATATCCGTAGCCTGTCCGGAAAGACCTTCGCCTGCAATAAGGGGCTGGTGAATAAGGATTTCACTGTTAGGAAGGGCGAAACGTTTCCCTTTTGCGCCGGCGGAAAGCAGGAAGGCACCCATCGATGCCGCCATACCTACGCAAATGGTGGAAACGTCACATCTGATGTAGTTCATAGTATCATAAATAGCCATTCCGTCGGTAATCGAACCGCCAGGGCTGTTTATGTAAAGGCTGATATCCTTCGCGGGATCCTGGCCTTCAAGATACAACAGCTGGGCAACTACTAAGCTGGCGGTAACACTGTTAACGTCCTCAGAAAGGACAATGATACGGTCGTTTAATAGCCTGGAATAAATGTCATAGGAACGCTCGCCGTGACCGGTCTGCTCTATGACCATAGGAACTAAACTCATATTATCCTCCTATACACAACAAACCAAACGAGAAGTTTGGTTTGTCGGAATCAATTGTTTAATTATTCAGCGAATTCGGCCTTTTCTTCGGCTGCAGGCTCCTCTTCTGGCTTTGGTTCGACGTATTTGCAGAAACCCTTGACTATTTCAATTGCTTTGCGGCACATAACATCGGATCTGATTTCAGCCTTTGTTACAGTGTTTTCAACTTTTTCTCTTTCGACACCGTACTTTTCGGCGAGGCTGTCATATTCCTTGTCAATATCCTCATCGGAAACCTTGACATCCTCTGCGCGCGCAACTGCTTCAAGAGCAAGTCGGGCTTTTACCTGGTTCAGAGCGTTGACCTTGAAGTTTTCGCGAATACTTTCGGGTTTCATACCGAGGTACTTGACGTATGTCTCAAGGTTAAGGCCTTGCTGACTCAGACGCATATCAAAGTCGCGAATCATGTCATCAACCTTGTCCTCCACCATAACATCAGGAATTTCTCCTTCAAGTTTGGCTGCAAGCTTTTCAGTAAGAGAATTTTCAACTTCTTCTTCGGTTTTATCGTCGTAATCCTTCTGTAGCTTGGCTTTTATGTCGTCCTTAAGCTCCTGGAGAGTATCGAATTCGCTGACATCCTTGGCAAACTCGTCATCAATCTCGGGATATTCCTTAAGCTGGAGTTTGTTGAGCTTGACAGTGAATACAGCGTCCTTGCCGGCAAGATTTTCTGCACCGTATTCCTCGGGGAATGTAACATTAACATCAAATTCGTCGCCAACGTTATGTCCGACAACCTGCTCTTCGAAACCGGGGATAAACTGTCCGGAACCGAGAGTGAGGTCAAAAGCGTCGCCTTTGCCGCCCTCGAAGGGTACTCCGTCAATCTTGCCTTCGAAATCAATATTGGCGATGTCTCCGTTCCGTCCGGCACGGTCCGTTACCGTAACAAGCCTGGAGGCCTGTTCCTTGTATGTGTTCAACTTGTTGTTGGTGTCATCATTGGTTACGGTTTTTTCAACCTTTTCAACCTCAATGCCCTTGTAACTGCTTACGGTAAGCTCGGGCTTGAGCTCTACGGTGAATTTTACGGTAGCTCCTTTTTCAACGTCGGCCTCCGGAATGTCGATAGAAGGACGGCCGATATATTCTATATCGCAGCCTTTTAACGCTGTATCAAAAGCTTCGGGGAGCAGATCGTTTATAGTATCCTCGTAGAAGAAGCTTTTTCCGTACATCTTTTCGATGATGCTGCGGGGAGCCTTACCCTTACGGAAGCCGGGAATATTGATTTTTTTTACTTCTCTGCGGTATGCCTTGTCGACGGCTTTTGCAAAAGCTTCGGCGTCGATGGCAACAGTCATTTCATATTTGTTCTTTTCCTGAGAAGAGTTTTTTAGTTCCATTTAATTTCCTCCAAAGTTCGGTGTTAATATTCTATCACTATTTACTTTATTTTTAAAGGCTGAAATAATAATTTATCCGAAGAAATAAGCCTAAATTCTATGCCTTCGTATTCCCCATTGAATGAGTAAGGAATGGACGGCCCGTGAAGGTGACCGTAGTAACACCGCCTGACGCCGTATTCTTTCATAAGATGTATATATTCTGTACAGGCAGAATCCTCATATACCGGAGGATAATGCAAAAAACAGATTATTTCATCGGTGTTTTCAAAACGTTTAGCGAAGTCAAGAGAGGTCTTAAGCCGCACAAACTCCCGCACATATACTTTTTCATTTTCTTCGCCGAACATCCATCCCCTGGCGCCGGCAATCGCTGTTTTTTCTTCAACAAGGATTGAGTTGTTGAAGAGGAAGCTGATTGTTCCAAAACTGTTAGTGGAAAGGAATTCGTTGTTTTTTTTCATTGTGGCCCACCAGAAATCATGGTTGCCCTTAGAAATAATCTTATGCCCGTTCAGATCATTTATGAATTTAAAATCCGCCGCTGCCTCATTGTAATCCATAGCCCAGGAAATATCCCCCGGAATTATAACTGTATCACATGGACTTACAAGCTTGTTCCAGGAATTTCTAAGACGTTCGGCGTAATCGGTCCATCCGCGGAAAACGTCCATATTTTTGCCGGAGTCAGAGAATGCGAGATGCAGATCAGATATAGCAAAAATCGACAGTTAAATCACCTGATTTCAAAAAGCGTTTGTAATATGGGCGGTTACGAAAAAACAGCCTTCGGTTTCTCTTAATTCCAGAACGTCAAAACGGGGCTGAGCTTCTGTTTTATGCCCTGAAATATACCACAAAGCGGTTTTCCGGATCCTGCTTATTTTGGTGTAATTTACGCTTTCGCGTCCGGGCGCAATACTGTTTCTGCCGCGTGCTTTGACCTCGCAGAATACCAGATATTGTCCGTCTGTAAAAATAATATCAATTTCACCAAATCGGCAGCGAAAATTGCGCTCTAATATTCTATTTCCTTTTTCGGAAAGATATTCTGCTGCAAAATCCTCTGCAGGTTTTCCTTTGCCGTTCATATTTTGACACCCTTCAGAAAACTTAAGCGGTGGTATTCTGTTATCCCGTTATTATTAATCGCATCGTAATGAACTCTTGTACCGTATCCCTTATGTTTAGCAAAGGAATATTCAGGGTACTTTCTATCGAGCCAGTACATGAATTTGTCCCTTGTCACCTTAGCAAGTATTGACGCTGCGGAGACAGAGGCTGAAACGGCGTCACCATGTACCAGCGGTGAGCTGTTGTCAAGATTCTCAGGGGTTCTGTTTCCGTCGATAAGAACAATGTCATATGGGACTGTGATTTTCCGCACAGCCAGGTACATACCGGACATTGTAGCGTTCAGTATATTGATTTCATCGATTGTATTATTATCAACAAATACTACGCAGTATGCTGCTGCGTTTTTTAGGATTTCCCGAAATATGACTTCCCTTTTCTTCTCGGAAAGTTTTTTAGAATCGTTCAGGCCTTCAATGAAAGCCCCTTTTTTCAGAACCACTGCAGCACAGCAAACAGGTCCGGCAAGAGGTCCTCTGCCGGCTTCGTCAACACCGCAGATGAATTCGTATCCCTTTTCATCACGGAGGTTACTGTCAAATTCAAACAATTCTTCAGAAGAAGCCATAAAAATTATATCTTTTCAAATGTGATACTTCCCGTAAGTCCCGCACGTATTTCGTCGATAAGCATTATGGAAGATCTCAGAGTGTCAGGATTTCCCTTTGATACTATCATACCCCTTTTCATGGCAATTGCCTTAAGAAGGTCGTATGAATCTAGGGAAAACACGGTTTCGTCATCCAGTTTGTAGCGTTCGGTAAGACCCGATGGATGAATATCCTTCAGAAGAGATATAGCGAAGCAGGCTATTTCCTCAGGATCGAATATTCTGTCGCTTATAGCACCTGTAATAGCCAACAGAACAGCGTCATTCTGGTTCTCAAGCTTTGGCCAGAGGATTCCGGGCATATCAAGAAGATCGATGTTTTTGAGGGAAATCCACTGTTCACCGCGCGTGACACCGGGCGTGTCAGCTGTTTTGGTTGCAGCGCGGCCAGAAATAGCATTTATAAAGGTTGATTTTCCCACGTTGGGAATTCCAAGAATCATCGCCCTGGTTTTGTACTTTTTTGAGCTGACGGGCAACTGTTCAAGAATCCTTGCGACAATGTCGGCAGCCTGCTTCTGTGATTTGGAGGAAAGGGCAAAACATCTATACCCTTTTTCACCGTAATAATCCATCCATTTTACTGTCTGATCGGGATCAGCAAGGTCTGCCTTGTTGAAAACAAAGAACCGGGGTTTGTTTCCGGCGTATCTGTCGATATAGGGATTTTTGCTTGCGGAAGGGATTCTTGCGTCAAGAAGCTCAATAATAATATCAATATCCTGCATGCGTTTCTGAATCGAGCGCATGGTTTTGGTCATGTGGCCGGGATACCAGTTCAGAAATTCATTTGGAGTGTAATCTTTGCCGCTCATATTTTATTACCCGATCCGATTACAAAAAAAAATTTCCCAACGATACAGTGTTTGTCAATCAGACCTATTTTTGAGTTTCGGCTGTCCATGGAAACAGAGCGGTTGTCCCCCATCACGAACACGTATCCGTCAGGAACAATTAAAGGATATTCCATATCCCCTTTGAAGTTTTCAGGACCGCTGCTGATCAGTTCGCCGTCTACGCTTACGTTTCCTTCGTTGTCGATTTCAAGAGTCTGTCCTGATACTGCAATGATTCGTTTAACCAGCGGTTTGCCGTAATTGTTGTTAGAATCGATAATGACAATATCGTTGTTTTTTGCTCTGTAAAAAAAGTCAACACCGATAACACGCTGCCCAGGCTGAAGTGTGGGAACCATCGAGGTCCCGTCCACAATAAAGCTTTTAAGGCCGAACAGCATGATGCAGATAACTATTAAAAGAGAAAATATCAGGGATTCGATCCAGTCGGAAATTTTGTCTAAAGATTTTTTCATATTCAAAAAACAGTAAAAATAAAGAGGGGGCAGAAATCTGCCCCCTTTAAGGTGAGATTATTTGGAAACGATTCTTTCCTTAACCTTGGCAGCCTTACCGACACGGTCACGCAGATAATAAAGCTTAGCTCTGCGAACCTTACCATGCCTAACAACCTCGACTTGTTCAACGTTGGGTGAATTGAATGGGAAAACCCTTTCTACACCAACACCATAGGAAGTACGGCGAACAGTGAACGTCTCGTTAATGCCTCCGTGTTTCTTGGCAATAACAGTACCTTCAAATGCCTGGATACGGGAACGATCGCCTTCCTTGATACGAACGGAAACACGAACAGTGTCGCCGATTTCGCAGGAAGGTCCTTCGGACTTGAGGCTATCCTGGCTGATTAACTTTAAAGCGTCCATAAGAATTCCTCCTAAATAATATCAACGTTCATGCCAACGCCAATGGCAGAGGACCGTCTGTTTAATGTTTCCATTAACCCCATAGGAATGGAGGATAATGCAACTTGACTATGATATCACAATAATACAGTGTATGCAAGCATAAATTACTCGAAAATTTTCATGTCCGACGTGAGTATCTGGGTGCGTTTTATCAGGCAGTGCTCGGGGTCAATCCCGGAATCTGAAAAGGCCTTTCCGATGATCAGACCGGGGTTAAGAGTACTGGCCTGTGATGAAGCGCATACCATGTCGATAATCACTGTGTCTTCGGTACAGGAGCATTTATAGGAATGAACCAGAAGCCTGACATTTTTTGTCTGCATTCTTCCTTTTTTGTCTTTCTTCTCAATAAGGATTTCATTTGAATCCAGGAGATTTGATATACATTCCGCAATGGTATCGCAATTGAGATTATTGTCCGCAATTTCAATAATATATCTTGAGTAAGCAATGTCGGTCAGCTTATATAGACATTCCGAAACATTGAAAACCTCTATGCCGTACGGTAAATAGTTATTCAGTTCGTAAAATCTGTCATATTCGAAACTTTCGTCTGTAATACGGATATCGACGGTTTCACAAGTACTTTCGTATCCGAGGGAAAGTGGCAGAGAAAAAACCATGTAAAGATGAGGATTGAAACCTTCTGTGTACCACAATGGGAATCCTGACTGCTTAAAAGCTCTTGAAAAGGTCCTCATAAGATCAAGATGAGAGATATATTTGCATTCAAACAGTTTTGAAAAATGAAGTCTAACAGTTTTCAAAGCAGGGCCTCCCTATGAATTTTGCTATTCCGCAGCCCGCGCATTTGTCCTTGCAGTTTCCGGTGGTGAACGCGTTCAAAGCCTTTATGTACTCGGATACCAGGAATTTCTTGTCGACGCCGTAATTCAAAATATCCCAGGGAAGAACCTCATCTGCGGTACGCTCCCTGTAGGCATAAAATTCAGGTTTTATTCCTGAATTTTTGAAAGCAGTAAGCCATCCATCCAGACTGAAACCTTCGTTCCAACTGTCGAAAATTGCACCATGCCTGTATGCGTAAAGGATGGCTTTTCCGACCCGTCTGTCTCCCCTTGCGAGGACTGCTTCAATAAAACTGGTGGATGCGTCGTGCCAGTTGACGTTTATTTTTTTGTTTTTTACAGAACTGAGAAGAAGGCGCTGTTTTCGGCTGAATTCCTCAATTGAATTCTGTGAGCAGAACTGGAAAGGAGTAAACGGCTTGGGGACAAAACATGCGCAACTGATGGTAACCTGTACGGTTTTACCTTTCGGCCTGTTTTCTAGAGAATAGTATTCGTCGACTATTTTACCCGCAAGATCGGCAATACCGACAATATCCTCATCGGTTTCGGTGGGAAGGCCTATCATGAAATACAATTTTACCGAAGTGTAACCAGACCGGAAAGAATTCCTGCAGGTAGTCAAAATTTCCTCTTCAGTTATATTTTTGTTTATTACATCACGCAGACGTTGTGTTCCGGCCTCAGGTGCAAAAGTAAGGCCGCTTTTGCGAACGGAATTAATCCGCTCCAGGAGTTCGTCGTCAAATGTGTCGATACGCAGCGAGGGCAGCGAAATGCTGGTTTTTTCTTTGTCAGTCCATTCCAACATATCTTTTAGTAGTTCATGTATTTCCGGATGATCGCTGGACGAAAGCGAGAGAAGAGAAACTTCATCGTATCCGGTATTAACGCAAAGGTCAAAGGCCTGTTTATTAATTACGTCTTTGTCTTTCCAGCGGAAAGGTCTGTATATAAAACCGGCCTGGCAGAACCGACATCCTCTGATACAGCCCCGGAGGATTTCAACAGATACTCTGTCAAAGATAGCCTCTATCATGGGAACGGGGGTGCTGGAGGGATAAGATGCGGAATTCAGGTCCAATACTAAGCGCTTGTTGACAACTTCGGGAGCATAACTTTTTCTGTTGTATTTTATGATTTCTCCCGATTCGGCATATTCAGGTTCATAAAGAGCCGGTATGTAAAGCCCTTCTATTTCACATGCATTTCGCAGAAACTTGGATTTGGACCAGCCTTGCTCCTTTGCTTTGATACACAGCTCGTAAAGTTCTGTATTAATTTCTTCACCGTCACCCTGAATAAAGATATCTACAAAATCGGCCAGCGGTTCCGGGTTGCTGGCGCAGGGGCCACCCGCAATAACGAGAGGAAAAACTGATCTGCGTTTTTTTGAAAGAAGTTCAATTCGACCCAGGTCGAGCATATAAAGAACGTTTGTAAATGAAAGTTCATACTGTAGAGTAAATCCGATAACATCAAACTTATCAAGAGAGTCCTTACTTTCAAGAGAAAACAGAGGAATTCCGTTAGCTATCATTCCGTCACGCATATCAAACCAGGGAGCAAAGAACCTTTCGCACCAGATATCCGGATGTTTATTAGCTATATCATACAGTATTTTCATTCCCAGATGGGACATACCGACTTCATATACATCGGGGAAACAGAACGCGAAGCGAAGCTTAACTTCGTCGGCATTCTTGATAACGGAGCCTTTTTCACCTCCGACATATCTGCCCGGTTTCTGAACAGTTCGCAGAATTTTTTCCATTGTATAATCGGCCATAGATTGTCTCCTAGAAAAAAACGAGCAGAGAGCCTGCTCTGCCCGTTTTTTCGTTATTTCAATTATAAGATATTATTCGTTTACGTCTCTGCTTTCTGAAGTTTCGGCAGGACTTTCAGCGCTTTCGACGACATCATCAGTTTCTAATACGGGATTGTCATCAAGTGTTTCTCCTGACATAAGCTTCTTGAATTCATCACTGTCAAGTTTTTCTTTTTCAAGTAGAGCTGCGGCTATAAGATGGACTTGATCTGTATGCTCGGTAAGAATAGATTCGCACCGTTTGTAGGCATCCTCAACCAAAGCCTTGATTTCTTCATCTATCAGGCCAAGTGTTTCATCGGAATAATTGCTTGTATGAGTAAGATCTCTTCCGAGGAATACTTCACTGGGATCGGTACCGTAGACAATGGGACCGAGTTTATCGGAAAAACCAAGACGCGTTACCATTGTTTTTGCTAGTAATGTTACCCGCTCAAGATCGTTGGAAGCTCCTGCGGAGATGTCGTCCATAAATACTGCTTCGGCGACACGGCCTCCCAGCATCATTACAATCTGTGAACTCATCTGCTTTTTTGTTTGATGCTGATCGTCGGTTTCGGGTAGAGAAATAGTATATCCGGCGGCTGGCCCTCTTGAGATGATGGAAATTTGCTGGACAAACTCGTTGGGGCAAGCATAATATCCGGCTATGGCATGTCCGGATTCATGGTACGCTGTTATTTTACGGTCTCTCTCGGTTACGACACGCGACTTCTTTTCGGGACCGGCGATAACTTTAATGCTAGCTTCCTCAATGTCTTCCTGAGTAATAGCTTTTCGGTTTTTTCTGGCAGCCATAAGCGCCGCTTCGTTAAGTAGGTTTTCAAGGTCGGCACCGGTAAATCCGATAGTCTGTTTTGCAATAACATTGAGATTGACATCGGGGCCAAGAGGTTTATTGCGGGAATGAACCTTAAGGATTTCTTCACGACCCTTTATGTCAGGTGCGCCAACATATATTCTGCGGTCAAAACGACCGGGACGCAGCAGAGCGGGGTCAAGAATGTCGGCCCTGTTGGTGGCCGCAATTACGATTACTCCTTCATTTTCCGCAAAACCATCCATCTCGACAAGAATCTGGTTTAGTGTCTGTTCACGTTCATCATGTCCACCGCCGAGACCTGTACCTCTCTGACGCCCGACAGCATCGATTTCATCTATGAAGATTATGCATGGGCGCTGTTTTTTTGCGTTGTCAAAAAGGTCCCTTACTCGTGAGGCACCAACACCGACATATAATTCCACAAAATCAGAACCGGAAATCGAATTGAAGGGAACACCTGCCTCTCCGGCAACTGCTTTTGCAAGAAGTGTTTTACCGGTTCCCGGAGGGCCTTCAAGCAGGACGCCTTTGGGTATTTTTGCACCGAGGGTATTAAATTTATCGGGGTTTTTGAGAAATTCTACAATTTCGGAAAGCTCCGCCTTTTCTTCATCCGCACCTGCAACATCGGCAAATGTTTTCTGGGAAAGGTTGTCGCTTGCTTTATGAATTCGGGCTTTGCTGATGCCGCTGATTTTTCCTCCCTGCTGGGACATAGAAATGTAAAAGAAAATTATTACTGCAAAAAGCAGAATTGTAGGCAAGAAGCTGAGCAGTGTGGACCAGATGTTCTTTCCGGCTTTGTATGTGAATTTGATATCGTTGTTATTAAGCTTTTCAAGTGAGCTGTCATGGATATCCATGAGAAACAGTTCAACATTAGGAACAGAATAGGAGTGCACAACACCGACAGTATCGGATTTTAGCGAGTAAGTCAGTTTGCCCGAAGAAAGATCAAGAGAGTATTCCGTTACTTCACCGTCGATGAACTGTTTAACTACGTCTGAATAATCGGCTGTGGGAAGTGCTGAGGTTGAGGTGATCAGCCAAACGAAAAGAGCTATTATCGCCAGAACCAGTACCAGTGATATTCCGCGACCTTTGTTATTGTTATGCTGCATAAATTTCCATCCTGAAGATTATTTTACTGAATTATTCATATAGAGAGGGTTTTAGGACCCCTACATAAGGAAGATTGCGGTATTTCTCATCAAAATCAAGACCATATCCGACAACAAATTCGTCAGGTACTTCAAAGCCGAAATAATCGGCTTGAATATCTGCCTGTCTGCGGGAAGGCTTATCCAAAAGGGTAACGATTTTTATTGAAGAAGGATTACGGTCCTTAAGTATGTGGGAAATGTAGTCAAGAGTGAGACCGCTGTCCAGAATATCCTCAACGATGATGATATCTCTACCTTCAAGGGGAATATAAACGTCCTTGATAATTTTCACAACGCCTCCGGTTACAACACCTCTGCCATAGCTGGAAACAACCATGAAATCGAGCTGAAGGTCAATATTCATATTCCTGATGAGGTCGGACATAAAAATAAAAGACCCTTTTAAAACACCTAGAACAAGAGGTAACTTTCCCTTGTAATCTTTTGATATCTGTTCGCCGAGCTCTTTTACCCTGGTCTGTATTTCCGATTCTGTGAAGAGAATACTTTCGACGTCCTGGTGCATTTATACACTCCTTAAATGTATTTTATGTGAAAATATTTTATTGTGTCTTTGTTTGTCTTTACTCTGTCGCCGACTCCGAACCCGGGTATCCATACAATTCCGTCATCGTCGCAAAGAAAAAGGTATTCATCTCTTTGCTGTTCGGGAATACGAAGTTCCTGAAAAATCTTCTTGACTGTTTTCGTCTGTCCCCTGACAGCGGGCTTGAAAAAGTCCCCTGTTCTTCTGGACCTGAAAAAGAGATGTCCCGAAATGCTGCTGTAATCTATGGAATTCAAAAAGTCACAAGGGGTATTATACTCCATTTCAATATCAAAATGATATCCGTTTACAAAATTATTAACGGCAACGTTTTCGATAGATTTAGGAGCTGTCTGATTACTTATGAAATAAAGACGACCGTCATAACTGAATACTGTGAGATTAATTCCAACGGTGAATTTTTTGCGCCTGCCATCGATAATATCGTAAACAGTATCAATACATGCGCGGTTGACTTCAATATTGAATTTGGTGAGAATAACGGAAATGAACTGTCTTACGACAGGAGAAGCTGCTTTTTTTAGTTTTTCAATAATGTAAACGTTGTTTCCTGTGGATGCCTCGTCACAAAGATTTGAAGCGAGGTTTTTAATAAGTAAAAAAATCTCTCCGGCATCATCAGAGAGTCTGGAAAAATTTTCCACAGCGCGGCTGTTTATGATTTTAAGATAAGGAAACACCTGATTACGCAGCATATTACGGGAATACTCGTCGCTGCTGTTGGTAGAGTCTGTGACAAAATCAAGTCTGTTACGGGAACAGTAATCAAGAATTTCGCTGCGGGTTACTTTTATAAACGGCCTGATATAAAAATCCCTTTTGGCGGAAATTCCCTTCACACCGTTGATTCCAGTTCCCCTGACAATATTGAAAAGAGTAGTTTCGGCGCAATCATTCATATTGTGGGCGACAGCTATAAGAGCTCCGTTGCTGTTATGTACCTTTTCAAAAAAGTTGTATCTCAGTTTACGGGCCATTGATTCTTCGCTTTCGCCAGATGGAAGCGATATCTTATCCATATGCCCGGATTCTGCAAAAAGCTCTATCCCCTTTCCTGAACAGAAATCCCTTACAAAAGCTTCATCCCTGTCACTTTCGGCTCCTCTGAGATTATGGTTGAAATGACAAGCATACAGTTTTGATATTCCGAGAGTTTCTTTGCTGATGTAAATAAAATGAAGAAGAGATATAGAATCGGGCCCCCCGGATACGGCTACACAAACCGAATCTCCCGAGGATATAAGACTCAAATCCCTTACAGTCTGCCATGCGGTAGATTCCAGCATCAATATGGTTCCTCGGCTGCGAGTGAGGTAAACCTGGTATGGGCTCCGTCCCAGTGCAGATTGATCTGACGGGTTTCACCGTGACGGTTCTTTGCTACGGAGAGTGTTACCTCAGTCTGGGTTTCTTCTGTATCTCCTGCTTTGTGCAGGAATAATACAATATCTGCATCCTGCTCGATAGATCCGCTGTCACGAAGATCGGAAAGACGCGGCTTTCTGCTTTGCTTTTCGTTTTCTCGGCTAAGCTGTGAGAGCACAAGTACGGGAACGTCAAGGTCTTTGGCCATCATTTTAAAAGAACGTGTTATTTCTGATATTTCATTAACGCGGTTTTCTCTGCCACCACCCATCAACTGCAGATAGTCAACAATGATGAGGCCCAGATTTTTGATACGCCGTGCTTTGGATTTAATCTCGGATACTGAAATACCGCCCTTGTCATCTATATATATTTTGCATTTTGAAAGACTGCTTGTTGCCTCGGCAATATATGCCCACTGGTTGTCTTTAACATCACCGGTTCTGAATGCCTGTGAAACAACGCCGCTCGTGCTGCTCAGCAGGCGCTGGGCAAGCTGTTCTTTTGACATTTCAAGAGAAAAAACGGCAACGGAGAGATCTTTGCGTGAGCTTGCAATATTAGATGCGATATTCAGTGCGAAGCTTGTTTTTCCGACGCCGGGGCGCGCTGCAAGAATAACGAGGTCGGATTTATTTAGACCTGTGATGGTATCGTCCAGTATTTTGAAACCGGTCGGAATTCCCAGGTATTTTTCCCTGTCAGGGCCTTGGAGCTTGTGAAGGTTTTCAATTACGTTAATCAGGACGGAATCCAGTTTGCTTATATCGCCGTTATCGTTTCCTCCGCGGAGATCGTAAAAGCGCTTTTCGGCGGTATCCAGAAGAGAATCATATTTTGCGTCTGTGCCTGAGGCGTTTTCAATCAAATCCCTGCAGATATCGATAATCCTGCGCGAATAATACTTGTCCCGAACTATTTTGGCATAAGCCATCGCGTTGGATAGAGTAGGAACGTCTTTGGTGAGCGAATAAAGATACAGCTTGGCGTTTTCCTCGCTGTCAAATACACCGGCATCCATGACTGCATCAAGCAGTGTGACGTAATCAACAGGTTTTCCCGAAGTATTCAGAAGAAGAACCTGCTTGTAAACATTCTGATTGATTTTATGGTAAAAGAATTCGGGTTGCAGTATGGGGACTATGTTATCGATAGCATTGCTGTCAATAATGAACGCACCTAAAACAGCCTGCTCCGCATCTGTACGGTAGGGCAGGCTTATTTCAAGTGAATCAACGTTGCTAAAAACCGAATCAGCCATAATTATCCCCTAATTATTCGCAGACCTCTACCAGCAGTTTAGCGGTCACATTGGTATAAATTTTAACGAGAACCTCGTAAGTACCGAAGGTCTTGATGTCGTTTTCAAGGACTATCTTTCTTTTATCTATAATAATATTACTGTCTTTTTGAAGCTGTTCGGCTATATCTTTTGTTGTAACGGAACCGAACAGTCTGTCAGAACTGCCGGCTTTGGCTTTGATAACAATTTTTCTTCCGTCGAGACGGGCAGCTAGAATCTTTGCGTCTTCAAGTTCAGCCTCGGCTTTGTGTTTTTTTGATTCATTTTTGCCGACGACAACATTGATTGCGCTGTTGGTTGCCTCAATAGCTATTTTTTTCGGGAACAGGAAATTGCGGGCGTATCCGTCTGAAACCTCTACTATATCGTCCTTTTTGCCAGTACTCTTGATATCCTGTAACAATATAACTTTCATTGTAGTGCTCCTTATGATTTTAACGCGATATGTGATTTTTCATTAAGATAACTGTCAATAGCTTCGTGAACTATTTTTCTGATCTGTGATACAGGCATGGCTTCAAGCTGTACTCCTGCCATGGTCTGGTGTCCGCCGCCGCCCAGTTTTTCCATAATAATCTGGACATTGTATTTTCCGAGAGAGCGGGCTGAAATAATTGTCTGACCGTCGATAGTAACGGCTACGATTGACGCATTGACACCATCAATCATCAGCATGTCATCGGCTGCTTGAGGAATAACTACCCTGAGATCGTTAGGAACTGAATCGGAAACAGAAACGGCACAGCCCTTATATACATCGGCACCGGAAACCAGAAGAGCTTTAGTTTTGTAGGTGCGCATATCAATAGCAAACAGAAGCTTTGCGTTCGTTGGTTCGGCGCCGTGTTGTTTCAGAAAAGAGGCAGCTTCAAACGTACGGAAGCCGGTTCTGAAGGTAAAGTCGTTTGTGTCGAGCATTATTCCGGAAAGCATTGCCTCCGCTTCAAGTGAGGTCAGTTTGCAGTCGTCTTTTTCAAGATTTTGCAGAAGCTCCGCCACAAGCTCACAGCAGCTTGAGGAATAGGGTTCGTGATAGTAAAGGTCTGTATTGCTGATGAAATTGACCATCTTGCGGTGATGATCTATTACGGCTACTTTACGGGCGTATTGAAGAACGTCGGAATTCTCAACAAGCTCCGGTGTATGGCAGTCAAGAATAATCAGAAGAGTGTCGTCAGTAATGTAGTCAAGACATTCATTTTCGCTGATAAAGTATTCCTCGTATCCTGATGCTGCCAGTTTATTACAAAGTGAGGAGGCCATCGTAGTTTTTCTGTTGATAACAATTCTGGATTCTACGTCGCAGATTCTGCAGATACGGTGAATTCCTACAGAGGCTCCGATAGCGTCAAGATCGGAAATCTTATGACTGATAATTAGTACGCGATCTGATTTTTTTATTAAATCAGATAGAGAGGATGCGATAATTCTGGATTTAACCTTGCTGCGTTTTTCAATAGCACGGTTGACACCGCCGTAAAAGACATAACCGGAATGCATTTTTATAGCGGCCTGGTCGCCGCCGCGGCCTATAGCCATATCAAGAGCCTTTCGGGCCTGAATATGATTTTCGTAAAGCGTTACCGCTCCTCTGCCAACGCCGATTGACATCGTAACCGGTATTTCGGAACACTGAACTTCACGAATTTTGTCGAGTATACGGAATTTTTCATCAATTATTTTGGAAATATGTTGTTCCTCGACTATGGCAAGATAATCGTTATTTGAAATTCGGGTGAATATTCCGTTAGTTTCATTTATAAAGTCCTCCATTATCTTGTAGACGGAAACAAGAATCTCGGCACGGGCACTGTCGGAAAGAAGCGAAGAAATCTCGTTGTAACTGTCAAGCGTAAACAACAGAACAGAAGGCCGGGTAAGCTTGTAGCTGACGGCGTCGCGAAAAATTGATGTATCCTCGTACAGAAAGTTTAGGATAATTTCACTGTAATTCTGCTTGATAGAGCTGGAATAAACTGTAAAGTGTTTATCATTTACATAGTGCCCGGAAAATTCAGAAACAAGCGCATCGGATATATTGAAGTCTTCGATTGTGCCGGTAATGTTTTCAAGATAGATATCCTTCTGTTTATTCAGAACGGAATCTCTAAACCGGGAATTATACCATAGAACGGAGCCTGTACTGTCGCAGATGAGTACCGGAATGTTCATGTCAGCCAGAACCGACGACTGGATTGAATGGGAACCGAATCCGGTTATGATTTTGGCGATATTCTTGCGGACAAAGGCTATTTTTAGAATACACAGTAAAAGACAGACAATAAAGGCACTTATGCAGACAATAAAAATGTTCCTGTTCAGAAAAAATGAAATAACGGAAACGGCGGCAAAGCATCCTGACAGCAGAATATAAGCTATTTCAAGCGTTACATTTTTCTTGAATATCATAATACTTATTCCTCAATCCGGTACATCAGATTTCCATAATGACGGGAAGGATCATGGGACTGCGTTGGGTTTTTTGGTATATATATTTCGAATAAGCTTCTCTGAGAGATACTTTAAGGTCAGTTGCGTTGTTTTTTCTGTTTGCTACGGAATTTTCTATAGTCTGACGGGCGAGCTCCCTCAATTCATCAATCAGCTTTTCGGATTCTTTGGCGTAAACAAATCCGCGTGTGATGATATCAGGACCGGAAATAATATCACGTGAATTGAAATCAATAGAGCTGACAACGATTATCAGACCATCCTGCGAAAGATGTTTACGGTCACGAAGGACAACCGAACCGACATCGCCGACACCGAGACCGTCAACCAGAACTCTTCCGGAAGGTACGGAACCGTTGATTTTGCAGGATTTGTCACTGATTTCTATTACCTGACCGATATCGGCGATGATAATGTTTTCGGGAGGCATTCCCAGACCTTTGGCTATGTCGGCGTGACGCACAAGATGCTTATATTCGCCGTGAACAGGTATAAAGTATTTAGGATTTATCAGGCGGTGCATCAGCTTCAAATCATCCTGACAGGCGTGACCTGAGGCATGAACCTCATACATAGATTCGTAAATCACTTCGCAGCCTTGTTTCAGCAGGCCGTTTATTGTCCGTGTAATGTCCTTTTCGTTTCCCGGTATGGGACTTGCGGAAATAATAATAAAATCATTTCCGGTGACAGATATCTGCTTATGGGTTCCGGTCACCATTCTAGAAAGGGCTGACATAGGTTCACCCTGGCTGCCGGTCGAAATAATTATCAGATCTTTGTCACTGTAGCGGCTGATTTCGGACAGTTCGATAATAATGCCTTCGGGAAAATGAAGATATCCAAGCTCGGCCGCTTTTCGGGTATAGTTCTCCATACTGCGTCCGCACAAAGCCACCTTGCGTTTGTGCTTTGCGGCAATATCGATAATCTGCTGGATCCTTTGAATATTTGATGCAAAGGATGCAATGATAATCCGTTTGTTAAGTGCTCTGGGAATGAGAGCTTCAAGGTTTTTGCCGACAGTGCTTTCGGACATCGTGGAACCCGATTCTTCCGCATTGGTAGAATCGGCAAGAAGTGCCAGAACACCGCGGGCGCCGATTTCGGAAAAACGCTGCAGGTCGATTGTCTCACCCAGAACAGGTGTGTAATCCACTTTGAAGTCACCTGTGTGGACTATCGTTCCGACATTCGTAGTGATTGCAAAAGCTACGGCGTCCGGAATGGAGTGGTTTACCCGTATTGCTTCAACAGAGAAATTTTTGAAATTGACTGTGTCACCGGCTTTTAGAGTACGAAGGTCCACATGACCGACGAGATCATGCTCCTCAAGCTTGGCTTCTATAAGTCCTATAGTCAGACTTGTACCGTATACCGGAACGTGAATCTGCTTGAGCAGGTACGGAAGAGCTCCGATATGGTCTTCGTGACCATGAGTAATGAGAATTGCCTCAAGCTTGTCACGGTTGTCAACGATATAGGAAAAATCGGGTATGACGTAATCAACTCCGTACAGCTCGTTGTCAGGGAAACTGAATCCGCAGTCCACCACAATCGAGG
>CAYUOH010000004.1:23712-143503 GCA_964446385.1 uncultured Oscillospiraceae bacterium
GCAGTTTTTTCCTATTTCTCCGAGACCACCGAGAGGTATAATCCTCATGGCCTCATAGGCGGAATTGCGATCGGATTTTTTCTTTGAAGGTCGGTTGCTGTGGGATTTGGAACCGGATTTGGCGGGCTTGTTGGTTTTGTTTGTACTAGTTACCGTCTCTTCGACAGAATCAATACTGATCTTTTCGAATAAACGGGACTTGTTTTCGGATACTTTATTCAAATAGTACCTCCTTATAATAATAAAAAAATTTTTGTATTGCGGGATTTGTTAAGAGCAGAAATTATAATAATAATCAGCCTACACAGGCTGACCGAAAGGACTGAGGAAGTGATAAGGAAAAAGATGAATGGACACAAAAACACACAATAATAATATATGATATACTAAGCTATTAACAGTTGTCAAATTTTACCTATTTATAAAATATGTATTTTTGATTTATGAATAATTATATGATAAAATCGTAAAGATAACTATGAAAAAAATAACACTCTATACTGACGGGGCATGCTCTGGTAATCCCGGTCCGGGAGGATGGGCTGCTATACTGAAATACAACGATACAGAACGTGAGCTTTGCGGCTACGACGAAAACACCACCAACAACCGCATGGAACTGACGGCCGTAATTCAAGGATTATCGGCGCTTAAGGCTCCCTGTGAGACGGAGGTCTATTCCGATTCCACATATGTAATCAATTCTGTTAACAAGGGCTGGCTGTACGCATGGGTGAGAAAAGGCTGGAGGAATAGCAAACATCAGGAAGTTCCCAACAAAGATCTATGGAAACTGCTTCTTCCTCTGCTCAATACCCATAAAGTTACATTTATATGGGTACACGGACATGACGGAAACGAATTCAATGAAAGATGCGACAAACTGGCTGTGTCACAGTATTTGAACCATGGAAAACAATAAAGCTATAGTCGGTATCAGCGGTGGCGTGGATTCGGCAGCCGCGCTTATTACTCTTTTGGAAAACGGATTTGACGTTTCCGGTTGTTATGTCAGGATGCTCGATAATTCTGACAACGATATTTTCAGGGCACGTGAACTTTGCGAATCTCTGTCCGTTCCGTTTATCGTTAAGGATAGTCGGGAGTCTTTTAAGAAAAAAGTCTCGGACGAATTCTGCCGCCGGTATTGTTCCGGTTTGACGCCCAATCCGTGCATATTGTGCAATCCTGACGTCAAATTCAGGTCTCTTATCGAAGTTGCTGATCTAGCGAATGCCCGGCACATTTCGACGGGACATTACGCTCAGGTAGTTACCAAAGAAGGTAAATATTATGTAGGGATCTCCCGAAATATAAAAAAAGACCAAAGCTACATGCTTTATACTCTTCCCAGTGAGATACTGGAGAGGCTTCTGCTCCCCATCGGAAACAACGACAAGGAGTTTAACAGAACTCTTGTAAAGGAACGCGGTATTTCTCTTTTCGGAGCGAAGGACAGCCAGGATATCTGTTTCGTTCCCGACGGAGATTATGTGGGATTTATACATTCCAATGGGTTTCACGGCCTTTCCGGGAATGTGCTGTCCCCCGAAGGCAGAATACTGCGGAGACACGACGGGATTGAAAATTTTACAATAGGTCAGCGCAAAGGTATATCAGACAATTATCCCGGTCCTCTTTTTGTGAAAGACATCAGTCCTAACGGTGATATTATAACTTCGTTTAGTGAAGGCATTTTCTCATCTTCTGCATTTGTAGAGGAAACCGTTGTCAGTCCCGGCTTCAATGTTAATAACAACGGTCCCCTTTTTGTCAAAGTTCGCTATTCTTCCGGAATAACGGAATGCATAATTTCCGAAAACACACAAAACAGTTTTATTGTTAATTTCAAAACACCTGTCAGGGCAGCCACCCCAGGCCAGTCTGCTGTAATATATTCCGGCAATTTGGTAGTTGCCGGCGGAATTATAAAAAAAGTATTTTAAAGGATCATGAAAATGGAAAACATTCCCAACAACTTTATTTTTGAAATCGTTGACGAAGACCTCGCTACCGGAAACTACCCGGAAATACATACCCGTTTTCCTCCGGAACCCAATGGATATCTTCATATCGGAAGCGCAAAAGCTATATTGATTAATGCAACTGTAGCCCAGAAATACAACGGCAAGTTCAATCTCAGATATGACGATACTAACCCGAATAAGGAGGACAACGAGTATGTTCAGTCCATTGAAAGGGATCTGAAATGGCTTGGTGCCGAACCTAACGGAGGAATTTTCTACGGTTCCGATTATTTTGATAAATGCTATGAATATGCCATAAAGCTTATCAAAGCAGACAAAGCTTATGTATGCCCTCTCACTCCCGAAGAAATGAGAGAATATCGAGGTACTCTTACCGAACCCGGAAAAGACAGTCCCTTCCGCTACAGACCTGTTGAGGAAAACCTTGATCTGTTTGAGAGAATGAAGAACGGAGAGTTGCCCAACGGTACATATACTCTGCGCGCAAAAATAGATATGGCAAGCCCAAATATCAACATGCGCGACCCAGCAATTTACAGAATTAATCATACGGCTCACCACCGTCAGGGAGACAAATGGTGCATCTATCCTCTGTATGATTTTGCTCATCCAATTCAGGACGCTCTGGAAGGAATTACACACTCCCTTTGCAGCATTGAATTCGAAAACCATCGGCCTCTATATGAGTGGGTAATCAACAACATAGGCTTCCCTGCCCCACAGCCTAAACAGCGTGAATTTGCGCGACTGAATGTTACTTATACCGTGATGAGCAAACGTTTTCTGCGTCAGCTTGTTGAGACGAATGTTGTTGACGGATGGGATGATCCGCGAATGCCCACATTGTGCGGACTGCGTAGGAGAGGCTACACTCCATCTTCTATTAGAAACTTCGTCTGGACTGTCGGCGTCAGCAAAGCGGACAGTATCGTTGACATAGAGCTTCTTGAGCACTGCATCCGTGACGAACTGAACATCAACGCTCAAAGACGAATTGCCGTTATGGATCCTGTTAAGCTTATTATTGATAATTATCCGGATGACAGGACGGACTTCTTTAATCTTCCAAACAATCCAAATGATGAGAATGCCGGTGTAAGGCAGGTTTCCTTTACAAAGGAACTCTTTATTGAAAAAGCTGACTTCTTTATGGCTCCCCCACCCAAGTTCCACAGACTGTATCCCGGAAACGAAGTACGTCTGATGGGTTCATACATTGTCAAATGTAAAGGAGTCGATACAAACGAAAACGGCGAAATCACTGCGATTCACTGCGACGCTGATCTTGATACCGGCTGCGGAATGCCGGCTGACGGACGCAAAATCAAGGGCACAGTTCACTGGGTTTCCGCTTCAGATTGCATTACAAAAACTTTGAAGGTATATGATCGTCTACTGACGCTGGAAAAGGTTACAGACCTTCCCGAGGGAAAAACCTTCGGTGATTACGTCAATACCGATTCCGTAACCGAATATAACAATGCAAAACTTGAACCCTCTCTTTCAGATGTTTCACTCGACGAACGTTTCCAGTTTGTCAGAAACGGTTACTTTATTAAGGACTGCAACAACGATGACGTGTTTATCTGCATCGTTAACCTTAAAGATTCCTGGGCTAAAAATCAGAAATAGGAGCTATTTGATGGAAAAAGAAAAATATTATATAACCACACCGATCTACTATCCTTCCGATAAGCTTCATATAGGCCACGCTTATACAACAGTTGCCGCCGACGCAGTGGCACGTTTTAAACGAATGCAAGGTTACGATGTTATGTTTCTTACCGGTACCGATGAGCATGGCCAGAAGATTGAAGACAAGGCTAAGGCCGCCGGAGTAACGCCCCAGAAATATGTAGATGATATCGTTGCAACTATTAAGGATCTCTGGAAGCTGATGGATATCTCATATGACAGATTCATCAGAACTACAGACGATTACCATATGGAATCGGTTCAGAAAATATTCAAGAAGCTGTATGATCAGGGCGATATCTATAAAGGTGAATATAAAGGCCTGTACTGTAAACTCTGCGAGGCTTTCTGGACCGAAAGTCAGCTTGTCGACGGAAAATGTCCGGACTGCGGCCGTGAGGTCGTCGAGGCACATGAAGAGGCCTATTTCTTCCGACTTTCCAAATATGCCGACCGTGTTCTTCAGCTATATGACAATCATCCCGATTTTCTACAGCCGGAATCCAGAATGACCGAAATGAGAGCATTCATCAATCAGGGTCTCGAAGATCTCTGTGTTTCCAGAACCTCATTTACATGGGGTGTTCCTGTGGATTTCGATCCCGGACATATTGTATATGTTTGGGTTGACGCGCTTACCAACTACATCACCGCTCTCGGATATGACAACGAAAAATATAACGACTACGACAGATACTGGCCCGCCGATGTTCATCTGATGGCAAAAGAAATAGTACGTTTCCACTCCATTATCTGGCCTGCTTTGCTTATGGCACTTGATCTTCCTCTTCCGAAGAAAGTCTTCGGACACGGCTGGCTGCTTCTTGACGGAGGTAAGATGAGCAAGAGCAAAGGCAATGTTGTGGATCCCGTTATTCTTTGCGATAGATACGGTGTAGATGCTATCCGTTATTATCTGATGCGTGAAATCCCTTTCGGCAGAGACGGAAACTTCAGCAACGAGAACCTTATCGGACGTATTAATTCCGATCTTGCCAACGATCTCGGCAACCTTCTCAGCAGAACTGTATCCATGGTCGAGAAATATTTCGACGGCACTCTCCCCGATGTTTTATGCCCCGGTGAGCATGACGACGTCCTGATAGAGATGTGTAATTCTCTGTACGGAAACGTTTGCGAAAACATCGATTCCATGATGCTTCCGAATGCCGTACAGGAGATATTCAAAGTAGTATCCCGTGCTAATAAATACATTGATGAGACCTGTCCCTGGGTTCTTGCAAAAAATGTAGAGCAGAATGAAAGACTGGCAACAGTGCTTTACAACCTTTGTGAGTCATTAAGAATAGTATCCGTTCTTATTGCTCCCTTTATACCATATACTGCGCCTAAAATTCAGGCGGCTATCGGAGCACAAGGAGCTCTGACAGAGCTTGATTCCCTTACATTCGGAACAATGCCCCGTTCAGTTACTGTAACAAAAACTGACGCTCTGTTCCCCAGACTCGACCTTGTAAAGGAGCTCAGCGAGCTTGATGAGATTTCTGCCAAAGCATCCGCACCCGCTCACAAACGCGAGGAGATGCCCGAAATCGATATCGAACAATTTATGCAGACAGAGCTGAGGGTATGCAGAGTAGTATCCTGTGAAAAGGTAAATAAATCCGACAAACTTCTGAGGCTTGTCCTTTTCGACGGATTTGAGGAGCGTCAGGTTGTTTCAGGAATCGCCCAGTGGTACCAGCCTGAAGAGCTTATCGGTAAAAAACTTATAGCAGTCTGCAACCTTAAGAAAGCAATGCTTCGCGGTGTTGAAAGCGACGGTATGATTCTTGCCGCCGATTCGAACGACGAGGCGAAGGTCGTTTTTGTTGATGACAGTATCCCCGAGGGAGCAAGAATAAAATAATGACATACTGCGGTATCTTTGATACTCATGCTCATTATGATGATGAAATGTACGGAGACAATCGGGCCGACTGTCTCCGTACACAATTTAATGAGGGAGTAAAATATATAATCAACTGTGGAAGCAACATTGAATCTTCCAAAAAATCTGTTGAGCTTGCGTGTAGTTTTCCGGGTGTTTACGCCGCTGTGGGCATTCATCCCGAATATAGCAAGGAATGTGCAGACAACTGCCTTGAGATTATAAAGGACTTGGCTAAAAAGGATAAAGTCGTTGCGATAGGTGAAATAGGTCTTGATTATCATTACGATATGGATCGGGACTTACAGAAAAAGCTTTTTCATGAACAGCTTGCACTGGCAAATATCCTTGGAATGCCTGTTGAAATACATGATAGGGATGCACACGGAGATATATTCGAAGCAGTCAGGAAATTTAAGCCTTCCGGGACAATTCACCGTTTTTCCGGGTCACCAGAGAGCGCACAGGAAATGACTTTAAAATACGGAATGTTTTTAGGGATCGGCGGTGCAGTGACGTACAAAAACTCTAAAAAGGAAAGAGAAACCGTAAAAGTAGTTCCTATAGAAAAAATCCTTCTTGAGACTGACTGCCCCTACCAGGCACCAGTTCCTTTCAGAGGAACGACCTGTGTTTCATCAATGGTTTCGTACGTGGCGGAAGAAATCTCCGAAATTAAGGGAGACATTTCCCCTCAGGAAGTAATTGACATAACCGCTCAGAATGCGAAAAGGTTATTTAAAATAAATGAATAAAGAAGCGCTGTTCTATCAGAATTCATATTGTTTTGAATTTAGGGCAAAAGTACTGTCGTGTGTTCCTGCAGGAGGTAAGTATGAAGTCAGGCTCGATTCTTCATATTTCTATCCGACAGGAGGCGGACAGCCGTGTGACAGAGGGTTTATTGAAGGAGCCGATGTAACTGACGTTTTTGAAAAAGACGAAGAAATATTTCATCTCCTGGATTCCCCTGTTGAATCAGGTAAAGAAGTCAGATGTGAAATAGATAAGGAATACAGACTGACATTTATGCGCAGTCATTCCGGTGAACATATTTTCTCAGGGTATCTGCATAAATTAACGGGTGCTGACAATATTGGTTTTCATATGAATCAGCACCTGATTACAATCGATTTCAGCTGTGAAATCGATGATAATCAACTTTCCGAAGCTGAACTGCTGACAAATAAAACAATTCTCGAAAACATCGGAATACTCTGTTACTTTCCTTCTGATGCAGAGATTGACAAAATCAGCTACAGACAGAAAAAGGAACTTAACGGACCCATAAGACTCGTCGAGGTTCCCGGTGTAGATATATGTGCATGCTGTGGTCTACATGTGGCTAAAAGCAGCGAGATATGCCTGGTGAAAGTAGTATCATATCAGAAATACAAAACCGGTTGCCGTATTCAGCTTGCTGCCGGCTTCCCTGCTATGAATATGTTTTTTACCGGATACAAACAGCTGCAAACAATATCCGGATTGACATCAAAGCCTGTTTTAGAGGTATCCTCCGGGGTTTTGGGACTAAAGAATGATATAGAAACCCTTAAAGCCAATATTTTATCAATTAAGAACAAATATCTGGAGATTTTGGGCGATAATCCGGAAATAATCAACGGCGTTTCCTATGCCTGCCTTGTTGATGGCTCCTCTGCTGATCTCATAACTCTCTGCAACGTACTCAAAAAACATGCTTGCGCTGCAGTTGCACTCTCTCAAAGTGGTGAGGATATATGCTATATTTGTATCTCTGCAGGAGATGAAAAAATAAAGGATCTGATTAACACAATTGCCGCCTGCTATACTGTCAAAGGCGGCGGCAGAAACGGCATGTATCAGGGTTGGGTACAAACTAATGCAGACAAGATTAAAAGGATATTATAAACAGAAGAAGGATTCCCGTTTTACAAGGAATCCTTCTTTTCTGCTATAATGCAGCATATTTTTTGCCCCAAAGATAAATACATCTGCTCGTGCTCGGTCAGAACGGTATCTGTGGGGATACCATCCTTATACAGGTCATCAGTCTGAAAACTGATACTGAAATCACTGCTTTTAAAATATTCAAGCGAATCCTTGTACAGAGAATAGTCGTCTGTTTTGAATTTAATAAATCCGCCCGGGACAGTTACTTTGGAATACTGAGCAAGCTGTCGCGTATATGTCAGACGCCTTTTTTTATGAGGTACCTTTGACCATGGATTGGGAAAGTTGATATAAAAACCGGTAATGGAATCGCCTTCGGAGAAAACAAGATTAAATCTGTTGATATCAAATGCGGTTAACAGAAGATTTTCTACGGATCTTCCCGCATCGTCAAAATCCTTGTGGATATTTCTGCGCGCAACGCCTAGAATATCGCTTTTTATATCAATGGCGATATAGTTACAGTCAGGATTTCTCAAGGCCATCGGGGAAACGAATCTGCCTTTTCCGCAGCCAAGCTCAAGAAACAGAGGATTTTCGGGATGAATAAACTGAGTGTTCCAGTGTCCATTCACGGGAAAAGGATCATTTACATGATACGGACAAAGCTCCAACTCAGGCTTAGCCCATTTTTTTCGACGAATTCTCAAGCGATCTTCTCCTCAATAATCCTGACATTTGATATATGTCTTAGTTTAAATGAAAAGGTCAAAGAGAATGCTATTCCCAAAAGAAGGAACAGAACGCCGGTATAGACTTGACCCGAAATAAAGGGGTTGTTCGAACCTATTTCGGTCCTGAAATAATTCTCAGAATATGAAAGAAGCTGCCCGACGGTAAAGGTATATCCGTCTGAGTACCACCTAATACCGATCTCGGCCGATAGAAGACCTGCTAATGAGATTACAAAAAACATGACTGGAATCACTATTATAAGAGCCGCCATAAATCCAGACGGTTTTCCTCCGAAAAGCATAAACCCGTACATCAGTAGAACCGGAATAAAGAAAAGAATCCAGGAGCACAGGTAACCCCGGTATGCAGCGAACAGATAACCTGACAAAGCGATAAGGCCGAACAGAACAGCTCCAACCATTCCCGAAATCGGATGACCTTTTGCAGAGGCAGGTGTTTTCTCAGCTGGGTTGTTCTTAAGAATCATGGCACATTCATTATCTACGTGATGAACGTGATACCCTGTCCGGACATATTTTCCTTCATCAGTTACATTATTACCACAGTTCCCGCAGATAGTCCTTATAATATCGGGACAGGGGCCGAGCTCTGCGAGAAATTCCGACATGAATGAAATCATCTTTTTGAATGAAACCGGGTTAAAAAACAAGGATATCCCCGATGAATTAATGCTGTAGGCGGTAATACGGGATTCGTCAGTGCGTTCATGAATGTAGTCCTTTATGGAATCATATAAATCGCGACTGAAAGAATATACGGGTATTTCAACAAAAAGCTCATAGCTTTTGCTGTGATATGAGATGCTTACAAGATAGTTTTCGATATATCCGTAATATACGCCGTCACAGAATTTAAAACCCGATTCTTTTATTGGCGTCTTCATTTTTATTCCAAGAAACATTATAATCTCCATAGGTGTTTTTATAATTTTATTACTTAAAGTGTTTTAAGGCAATTATTAAAATATGATAAAAAACGAAATAGTAAGATGTAAGATAAGCTCCTTATCAAACGACGGTAATGCGGTGGCGAAACACGACGGTGAAACCGTGTTCGTTCCTTTTGGGGTTCCCGGAGATACAGCCGATATCAGAATAGTCAAGGTAATGAAAAATTACTGTTTCGGGATTATCTCTGAAATAACAGAACCTTCGGAATACCGGATACCTTCCGACTGCCCACATTTTACAAAATGCGGAGGCTGCAGTTTCAGAACAGTCAGTTACTCTCAGGAGCTGATTCAGAAGAAGCAGTTTGTAGAGAATGCAATCAAGAGAATCGGAAAGATTGACGCTGTTGTTGATGATGTTTTCCCGTGTAATTTTGACGGGTACAGAAACAAAGCACAGTTTCCTGTTATGACCTGTGAGGATGGTAGCATATCCTTCGGATTTTTCTACCAGAGAAGCCACAGGATAACGGAACTGAAGAGCTGCAGAATAATCCCGCCGGAGTTTTCCGATATTGCAAAGACTATCTGCGAGTTTTATTCGGATAAAAAGGCAACTGTGTACAGTGAAAAAACCGGTCACGGCCTTTTGAGGCACCTGTTTTTCAGAAAAGCCTCCTATGACGGAGGAATACAGGTATGTATAGTAATTAACGGAAATACACTCCCATTATCCGATGAAATAGTGACTCTCCTGACGGAGAAATATTCAGACATAAAAAGCATTTCTTATAATATCAACAGAGAAAATACCAACGTTATTCTAGGGAAAAAGACCGTTGCTGTTTACGGTGAAGAAAGACTTAAGGATTATATCTGCGGAGTACCGGTATATCTCTCCCCCGCTTCTTTTTTTCAGGTGAATCATTACACCGCGGAGGCTATATACAGAAAGGTGGCCGAACTTCTGCCGGAAAACTGCGAAAATCTTCTTGATCTTTACTGCGGAGCCGGGACAATAGGTCTCTCGGTGTCAGACAGGACAAAGCATCTTACAGGAATAGAAATTATCGAACCTTCCGTAAAAAGCGCTGTAAATGCTGCGAAGGAAATGGGGCTGGATACCTGTGAATTTATATGCGATGATGCTGGAAAAGCAGTAGACAGACTGATTGAAAAGGGTAAATCATTTGACGCGGTAATACTTGACCCTCCGCGTAAAGGATGCTCTGCCGAAACGATTGAAAATGTTCTGAAACTGAATCCTGGTTACATAATAATGGTGTCCTGCAATCCTGCAACTCTGGCCAGAGATATAGCTGTTTTCAAAGAAAACGGTTATTCAATCGGAACTTTGTATCCATATGATATGTTTCCGCGAACCAGCCACGTTGAGACGGTGGTATTGATGTCAAGGGTTGAGAAGTGAGTGTGTGGAAAGTCCAGTATTCAAGCCATTTGATGTTTTTGAGTTCGAAATCAGAGCGTTGAAAATATGATTTTTTAGCTTCGAGGGAACATATCGAAACAAGTCTTAAACCCAGTGACAGAGCGATTTAGATGTCAGTGGTTGGTGAGTGGTCAGGATCGATGTTTTGGGTTTTTAGGGCTTGCTGAGTGGTCGATTTAGATGTTTTTCAGTTTTTGCCTGGGTCGAGAGAACAGGTTGGATGTTGGTCATAGTAAGCCGTTTACATCGACAGATGGAGGTGTAAATAATGACGGAGATTGAAAGAGCTCAATTCTTCAATAAAATGCCACAGGCGCTTCCGCTATATTTGACTTTTGAAAAAATGATTCGTGTGAAGTATCCAGATATTAAAATCAAGATTCAAAAGTCTCAAATCTCGATTTCAAATAAACATGGATTTGCCTATGTATGGTTGCCAATTCGCAAGATGAAGAACCGATCGGATGTATATATTGTTATATCATTTGGGCTGCCATACAAATTGGATTCATCTCGTATTGTACAGTCGACAGAGCCATATCCTAACAGATGGACCCATCATGTAATAATCCAGGATAAAAATGAAATTGATTCTGAACTGTTGAATTGGATTAAAGAAGCTTATGAATTTGCCATGAATAAGTGAACCAAAAATTTAATTGATATTCCAGTATAAATTCTCAATGTAGAAAGTAGGGAGTGATTATGGGCAAGGTATATGAATTTAAGGCGGAGATCAAAAAAGTACCGGATATCGACGGCGCATATATTGAGATCCCTTTTGACGTAAAAGCGGAATTTGGAAAAGGCCGAGTGCCTGTTACAGCTACTTTCGATGGAGAGCCATACGAAGGAAGTCTGGTTAAAATGAAAACACCGTGTCATATTATTGGTATTAGGAAAGAAATTCGAGCGAAAATCAGCAAACAGCCGGGTGATATAATAAAGGTTACCATTCAAGAGAGAGAGAACTTAAAATGAATAAATTTTTTAAACTAAAGGTTATCCTGCCCATCATTCTGGGGATTATTATTGGCGGATTGCTCTTCGCCTTCGGTGAGTATGATGATGCACCAGGAATGTGTGCTATTGGATTGTCCGTAGGTTTTATCCTAATTATGCTCGGCATCAATAAAACAGGCGTCATTAAAAAAGGTTTGCTTGCGCCAATATTGCTGTTATCTTTCGCTGCTTTTATCGCATTGATCACCACATCAATCTTACTTGACGGCGAGTTTGGTGACAGACCGTGGTATTCCGCTTTTGGTTTCGTGGCAGCCTGTGTGTTGTTACTCATAGGGATATTAAGAATACGATTATTTCGCAGGTCAAATTAAATAAGGAGTGTGGGAGGAATGTGGAAATGTCCGAAGTGCGGTCGTGAGTTTAAAAATACGGAGCAAGACCACTTTTGTGTGAAACCGAACTGCATTGACGATTACATTGCCTTGCAGTCTGAAGATGTGCGGCCTTTATTGCAAAGAATCCGGGAAACCATCCGCACTTCCGCGCCCGAAGCGACAGAAAAAATCTCTTGGCAGATGCCGACGTTCTGGCAGGGTGAGAACCTCATCCATTTCGCGGCATTCAAAAAACACATCGGGCTGTACCCAGGTGATGAAGCAACGGCTGTATTTGCGGAGCGGCTCGCAGGATATAAGACCAGTAAAGGAGCAATTCAGTTACTGATTGGTAAGCAGATTGATTATGAACTCATCGCTGACATCGTTCGGTGGAGAGTAAATCAGGTAGAAAAAGGGAGGGAGACTTTATGACAAACGAACGCGTGTACAAGATGGCGTTCTCCCGCATTTACCCGCTGCTCGTCCAAAAGGCCGAACGCAAAGAGCGCACTAAGTTTGAGGTTGATGCTGTGATTCGTTGGCTAACAGGGTATGATGATTCCGGCTTGCAAGCACAAATTATTAAGAATGTCGATTACGAAACCTTTTTTCGCGAAGCGCCGCAGATAAACCCGAACGCCACCAAAATTACAGGCGTGATCTGTGGGCATCGCGTCGAGGAGATTGAAGACCCACTTATGCAGAAAATCAGGTGGCTTGACAAACTGGTAGACGAATTAGCAAAAGGCAAGCCCATGGAGAAAATTTTAAGGATTTGAAAGTGAATGGCTTATAAACTACCTTAAATGCTCTATCCCTAATGATGTATCACATAAGTAGCAATAATTCTGACATATTGAAAGCCATTGGTTAAATTCAAGTCACAAAAAAAGGCACCCTACGTTGTAATTTCGTAGAGTGCTTTGCTCGTTTATAAACTTATTCATTTACATCCACCGTCAAGCCGGACTTGAATTCCACGGTGAATTTGTCCTCGTAGACAGTGACCTTTTCAATCAGCCGCCGGACAAGCGACTCGTCGTATGCGGTAATGGCAGTGGGCTGTAACCTTAGGAATACGCTCATATCGGTGATACGTTTTTGCAGTTCATCTCGACCGAGATTCTCAACCTGGGCCTTTTGCTTCTCCTCGCGTAGGCGGTAGATTTCATCGCCTACCTTTTCATAGTCTGCCTTTGAATTGGCAAGTTTCAAAAGCTCGGCCTGAAGTTCTGTCAGCCGCTTGTCAATCGCGGTAAGGATGTGGCTGTTTTCATGGCATATTACGGTTTCGATGTTATTCTGCAGCGTGATGAGAAAATGGTCTTTATCACATAATGCTTGATTGATGTCAAAGATTTAGAGATAAATCATAATTTAAAGGCGGCGAAAAGATGGTAAATATTAAAGTGATGACAATATCCGACTATGACGGAGTATATGATTTGTGGATTCATACGCCGGGTATGGGCTTGAATTCAACAGATGATAGCAGAGATGGTATTGAAAAGTACTTAAAACGAAACCCTACATCAAGTTTTATCGCAGAAGTTGATGGAAGAATCATTGGCGCGATAATGGCTGGGCACGACGGGAGAAGAGGCTATATCCATCATACCGCTGTTTTACCTGGTTACAGGAATCAAGGAATAGCAAAAAAACTTGTTGAAAAAGCCTTGTCTGCTTTGGACGAAGAAGGTATCAACAAAGTTGCGTTAGTCGCATTTAAGACAAACGACATTGGAAATGAATTTTGGGAGAGTATCGGATTTATTAAGAGGGATGACTTGGTATATAGAAATAAAAACATCCATATTCTAAATAAAATTGATTCCTGATACCATTAAAATCATCAAGTAAATTTCGAATTCCATATAATCTGTACGCAAAGAAAGAAATAGAGCATTCGCCTTTGCCCATGCTGGAACTACCGATTATTGACTATAAAGTTCTGGTTACAGAGTATCCTTTCACTGGGCATTAAGACTTGATTACTCCGGGAAGAATCACCGCGAGAGACTACGGTCAGGCATCAGGGACAGAAGAGATTCTGCTGAACAAGCTATGTAGCCAGATCATACATTAATTTGTGTGGTGTGTTAACTGGACATTCGATAAGAATGGCTTTACCGGTTTTCTTGTTACTTGAGATCGGGAGAAAGAAAAACTGGTTAACTATGTGACTGTTGATAGTTGGATTGCTGCTATGCAGTTCTGTGTAGATAAAGCGTTTGTATGATTCTGCACGATCAAACGATATGAACGAAATAGCCAGTGAAATGGAGGTAAAAAGCATGCGTCCTAAATATCATGGCGTCAAGTTTTACAGTAAAGCAGACATAAGTATAGGCTGGGAACTAGAAAAAGCAGAACCAATACTTGCATCTTTTGATGCCTCAAAAGACAATGACGATGTTAATACCATTCTGGAACTTTTCAATATTCAAGAATTACTAGATACCGGCGTAGTTTTTTCTTCTTGGACAGAGGAAGTTCATAATAATTATCGCAAAACATGTAAAAAGTTCAATCCCATCCTTGGGCGTTTCTTTGGTAATATTGATGATTCATCATTCTTTCATATTCAAAAGAGTGTTTCGATAGGCTATCTAGACGATTTTTGGACTCTGTTTGTAAAATACAAGGTCTACAAGAGAGTGTCACCCGAAGTAATGAGAAACTATCTTGAGCAACCAGATACAACCTTGTATAAGCTATTAGAGCATAAGGAATTGATAGAGTATTATAATAATGAATTTGCGGATGTGCTTCGCCACTCTGACCAGACGGCACATATTCTTGTCATGCAATTTTTCGAGAAGGATAATGGGAGATATCATTTACCAAAATCATTACTTCCTTCCGAATTTGAATCAATATTCCTTCAGTACATTCATGGAGATGATACTAACGCCAATGTATTACAGCTGATTTCCAAAGCTCAAAGTACATCAGATTGCCCCATCAGTAACAAACTTCGACTTGAGGCAAAACGTGCATACGAAAAATTTTGGACGAAGCATTCTTCTGTAAAAAAAGCTGAATATGGAATAGGAGTAAGCTTTCAAGAACAAGATTCATTGAAGCAATGTAATAATCAAGGCTTAAACTACCATATTTCATATGATGTCAAATGGTTAAATGAAACGTTAGATTATCCTTCCATTCTAAACAACTTCAGATATGTTTTTGAAATGTTTGATTTTTTCGGAAGGAGTACTCTTGTTGCGGTCAAGTCTCAAATAAGTGCAATTGAAAACGAGCTCGCCATTAATGGAATACGATATTATAAACGTGGAAACCAGTTTAATGTTAAGGATATGCTCTCAAAAGCGCAAATGCATCTATACAACGACTTTCTCGCGGCGCATGGAATATATTTGGAAGAAGTGTTCAAATGGTTTTTTGAGGAATATCTTCCGAATGAGTTCAACGTTGTTGGGTTTAGCATGAATATAACAACATCGTCGTCAACATATGTTGAAAAATGTCGCAATCTGGCAGCTGAGATGGACGGTGTGTTAAAGCAGTACAGGATGTTTGTGCGGGATGGTTCCATCGATCGTGAATTATTTGAAATGTCGTCTGAGCATATGGTTCTTGAAGGTATTCCTAGCTTGAACGATAGAAAATATGCGTATGTTGCCAGCGAAGAGTTAGTGAAAGAAATGGCCGCCCTGTTTTCTGATCAGTCCGTCTTTGGATATACAGAGAAAACAGAAGAAAAGCACTCAACACTATATCAGTTGCTAAAGAACGAAGAAATGTATAAATCCGATTTTTTGCCATATCAGTTTGCTTCGATAGAGTGGCTGGTACAACGAGGTAGTGTGCAAATTGAAGAATCTAGAATTGTACAGCTCACGATACCAAGGGTGAAGATTTTAAAGGATCTTTATGATCACGATGTGCTTTGTATAAACGCCGATAAATCTTGGACTCCACATATTGAAGTCATGATTAATTCTGGAGAACTAAAGTCAGAAAGCACGTTGTTTTCACAACCGGAAACAGATTACCTAAATTATGAGCTGAACAAATCACAATTCAGCGATGGATTGGATTTGCGAAACAAATATGCTCACAGCACGTATCCTGCAAATGGAAATGAGCAACGAAATGATTATATTCAATTACTTAAGCTGATGGTATTGGTAATAACGAAAATGAATGATGAGTTTTGCTTCAGAGAAGAAAGTATGGAGGCGAAAATATGAGTTACGATTATTTCGAAAATATCCTTGTCAAGGAAAGTTCGGGAAATCTACTCCATGATGAACTCGGTTGGGATGTCAAGTTCGCATACAACACAGAGGTGCTAGGTGAAAATGGCACCTTTGGCAGAGAAAGTTAAAAAGAATTATAAGAGGAACATTATGGATTACATCTCTGGTAATAAAGCAGCTTGGGAAGAAGCTTTTGATAATCGGATACCAAACTGGGGGGAAGAAAACGACATAAGAATAAAAAGTGAAAGACTGGCGTTTTTTAACTCTGACATGAAAAAAGAACTTGAATACATTAATATTCAAAATAAAACCATTGCTCAATTTTGTTGTAACAACGGACGTGAACTGTTATCTCTTATGGATTTAGGGGTAAATTACGGTGTCGGTTTTGATATTGCTGAAAACATTATCGAGCAGGCAAGGAAGACCGCTGAAAAATTAAACATGAAAAATTGCGATTTTGTTGCATGCAACATTCTGGAAATACCCCAAAGCTATTATAATAAATTTGATTTTGCTTTTTTTACAATCGGGGCAATAACTTGGTTTGAGGATCTTTCTTTGCTTTTCAATAAGGTCGCGAAATGCTTGAAAAAGGGCGGACTGTTGCTGATTAACGATTTCCATCCGTTAATGAACATGCTTCCTTTACCAAGTGATGAATGTTTTGATCCAGAGAACTTAAACCAGCTTTCGTATTCATATTTTCGGAAAGAGCCATGGATTGAAAACTATGGGCAAAGTTATATGTCTAAAAACTATGATTCAAAAACATTCACCAGTTTTTCTCACACTATGGCTGTCATAATCAATTCATTGTCTATAAATAGCATGAAGACGATTAAACTTAATGAATATGATTATGATATTGGCCTTACAGAAGTATATAATAAAAAGGGGTTCCTATTATCCTTTATTCTTATTGCCGAAAAATGTTAAAAATAATAGTTGCAGATGAGATGCTTCAAATACTAAGTATCCCCTATTCATGGGAACGAGAAATTCCGAATAGGTTTAACTAATAGTAGCAATGAATATTTATATAAATCATTTTATATAAAATAGAAGCAATATGTGGTATACATCCAAACCAGGATGTTAATACTATAAAAATCTAATTATAAGGAGGTTATACTATGAACGCTTTTAATCGGTCTGTAACACAAGCTTTCACTGGCGCAGTCAAAGCCTTTGGCAAGTTCCCTGTTTCAATCGGCAGTGCTTTATGCTTTGCTGCCGTTACGGTCATCAGAATACAGTTGGAATGGCCTCAACAGGAGCCATATAATTTTCTGTTCAATTGCCTCCATTGGTCATTCGCCCTTGGTGCTATTTTCAGTCTGGCGGCAATAACAGCAGCATATAGCCGTTATAACACAAAGAAGTCATATATCTTTGCAAATGCGCTTGGAGTGGCCGCATTGGCGGTTACTTTTGTTTCTCTGTATTTTTTCGGAGGGTCGAGTTCTGTAACAACGGAAGCGCGCTATGATTATCTTTCCGGAATTGCAGTGGCCAGAGTTATAGCGGTTATGCTGATCAGTTTCTTGACTTTCATAGTGCTGGCATCCTATCCGGCTGAAAAATCCGATTTCTCAAATTCTCTGTTCATGACACTTAAAGCTTTCTTTATATCGCTGTTCTACGGAGCGGTTATAATGGGAGGTGCATCAGGAGTTGCAGGAGCATTTCAAGCACTGCTGTACAATGATATGAGCGAGAAAGTATACATGTACATAGCTACTCTGACCGGTTTTATTGTTTATACTATGTTCGTAGGATATTTCCCTGATTTTCGTAAAGGAAGCGAAGATCCGAAAAGAGAAATTGCCCAAAAGCAGCCACACTTTATAGAAATTCTATTTGTGTATATCCTAATACCGATCGTTTTAGCTATGACAGTGGTCCTCCTCGCCTGGGCGATAAAGACGATTTTAGCAGGAATGGGCGAATCATCATTTATACGCCTGTCCGGCATAGCTGAAAGTTATGCTATATTGGGGCTCTGGCTGCATTTGATGGTGACTCACAACGACTCCGGACTGGCGAAATTCTACCGGAAAATTTATCCGATAACTGCGCTGGTCATACTGGCTTTCGAGGCTTGGGCTCTGGTGGTTCAGTTAGGGACCTCAGGCTTGAAAACTGCGGAATATTCCTTCAGTCTTTTGTTGATCCTTTCGGCTTCTGCTGCTATTTTGCTGCTAATTTATAAATCTAAGGCTCATTTACCAATCGTAGCCTTCACTTGCGCCTTAGCCGTCTTTGCCGTACTTCCGGTGACAGGTTATTATTCCCTGCCGGTGCGCGCCCAAATCAACAGGTTGGAAAACATCCTGTCGAACCAGAATATTTTGAAGGACGGAGAACTGATTCCGGCTGCAGCAGAACCTGAAAAAAATGTGCGTATAGCTGTAACCGACGCAGTGGAATTTATAGCCTATGCTGAAGGTGCAAAACTGCCAGATTGGTTCGATCAGGATCTGGCTCAAAGTGATGTTTTCCAGGATAAACTTGGTTTTGAAAAAACCTGGCTAGAGTCCGAACCCTCTGAATCGGCTGGCTATATTAGCACATTATTATATTTGCCATCTGAACCGATTGCCATTTCAGATTATGATTGGGCTGTTAATCCACAGAATATATACGGCAAAGGCGATGGCAATGTTCTGATCAATGGGGATAGAGGGGACTATAAAGTCTATTGGTTGGATAAATCAAATGTTGGGATTCCAGCTTTGCTGATTAAACTTCATGATACCGTTATTTTGGATCAGGATATGAACGAATATATCGATAAGATCACCGGGATATATCCGCCGAGCCAGAATGAACCTCGGGAAGCATCCTTGGAGGATATGAGTATGAAGATAGAGACTCCGGAATTAAGCATTATGATTGTATTCAACAATGTTGAGATCAATGTGGATCCGCAAAACGATGTGATCAATTATTGGATAGGCCTGAACTCTATTTATATTAAAGAGAAACCCTAGGAAAAACGCGAAAAGAAGCTGAGAAGAAAATGGGCCCTAAAATGGGAAACCCGTAATATAATCGAAAAACTACTAGCACTAAGGACGACCTTAACTAACATCAATGGGTTTTCGGCCATTACGTATTTCATAATTTCTGAAAGCAGGTTACAGCACTATGCCGGCTCTTTTCTTTTCAGCTTTTTTAGTGGCTTTTTCGGGTGCGGTAATGCCAGGCCCGGTTATGACATATACAATTGAAAAAGCACTTATTAATGGTCGATATGTAGGTTTAACAGTAATCGTTGGACATGCTATTCTGGAAATCGCATTAATATTATCGATCCTACTAGGTTTTGATATGATATTAAAATCTAGTCCTGCACAAATTATTATAGGGCTTGTTGGAGGCACACTGCTCGTATATATGGGTACAAATATGATATATACAGCAGTTAAGAATAAAATATCTATTCAAACAAGTTCTAATCGTAATTTATCAAACAGTATGATTATATCCGGCTTTTTATTGTCAGCGTCAAATCCATACTTCATCTTCTGGTGGGCAGTTGTAGGACTAAGTTTTATTATTCAATCCTACGATAAATTAGGATATATCGGAGTTTCAGTTTATTTTATTGGGCATATCTCTGTAGATTTTTTGGTATATGGCTTGATATCCTTCCTTGTTGGCAGTGTGAAAAATATTATTCAAGGTAATGCGTATCGTATCATTATTTCTTTATTAGGTTGCGCTATGGCGTGTTTCGGTGCGAGATTTCTTATCGGAGCAATTATTACTGTATTTAGTTTGTGAACAGCTTCAGATGTATCCACCTAGACAGGTCGGGAATTTGAACACATTTCATACTTTCTGTAAAATTAAAAAGATAGAATACTTTATAGCTGCTCTAGAGAAGTAAAATTATACCTGATTATCCTAGACGGCTATTTTTTTTATCTCGCTAAGAATCATTAACAGTAACAATAATAATCTGTCAGAACTGGGATAATACATGAGTAAAGTTAATAATCCTTATGAAATGCTTTTATAAAGAATAACAGTAACAAATCAATATATTACAAACTTAAAAAAGTGAGGGAATAAAAAATGAAAATCTTTCATCAGCTTGCTTTTGACGGAACAGCTTCCAAGGCCCTTAGGCTGTATCAAAAGGCATTCGGATGTACAGTAAAAACAATGGTTTTGTACCGTGACGCGGTTGAACAGGGGTGGGAAAAGCCCAATGAGAATTTAAACGATAGAATATATCATTCTGAAATAATGTTCGGGGATTATGAGCTGAGAATGACTGACTTTGATAACGCTGAAAACACAGCTCTGACACAAAAGATTACGATTAATGTAGGATTTGATTCAGAAGAAGAAGTCAGAAAGACTTTCTCCATATTATCCGAAGAAGGCACTGTTATCAGAGAACTTACATACCCGCCGTATATGGTGATAATCGGTAAAGTCAGAGATAAATTCGGCATAAGCTGGAATCTGATGTGTGATTATCAAAGCTGAGAAATGGGAAACCTGATGAAAATAGAAAGTGAACGTCTTATTTTCTATCCTATTGAAAATGATGAAACGCTAAAACTGATAGAAAACGAAAAAGACCCGGAAATGAAACAGGCATATTCCGAAATGCTTCAGGGTTGTATTGAGCACCCGGGAAACCGTATCTGGTATACGGTATGGTATATGGAACTGAGAAGCGAGCCCGGTACCGTAATAGGAGATTTTTGTTTCAAGGGCTTGAATGAAAACAGCATGGTGGAAATCGGTTACGGATTACGGGACGGATATTGCGGCCACGGATATATGACTGAAGCAGTAAAAAAAATATCCGAATGGGCTCTTCATCAAAAAGGAGTAACAAAAGTGGAAGCTGAAACCGAACCTGACAACACAGCTTCACAGAATGTACTTATAAAAGCCGGGTATTTCCCTTCCGGAATTATCGGAGAAGAAGGTCCGCGTTATGTCTTCCAAAAAACAGATTGATATGAACGAAGAATAAATGTAGTACAAGTTATTATATAAATTTGAGGCATTCAATGAACAAAATATTTACCGAAAGACTTGTTTTAAGACCTTTCGCGGAAAGCGATTATGATGATATTTTCGAATTCCTTAAGCAGCTGGAGAATAACGAATTTGAAGGATATCCGGGTATTACTTATGAAAATGGCAGAAAACATCTTGAATATCGTCTGAATACCGAGGATTTTTATGCAATAGAACTGAAAGAAAACGGAAAAATAATCGGGAATATATACTGCGGAAACAGAGATTTTGATGCTAAGGAAGTCGGATATATAATTAACAGTGATTATCAGAGAAAAGGATTCGCTCTTGAAGCACTGAATGCAGTAATTGATACTTCTTTTAATAATAGTACTCACAGAGTATATGCTGAATGCGATCCGCGAAATGAGTGTTCCTGGAAGCTTCTTGAAAAAGCCGGACTGGTACGTGAGGCTGAGTTCAGGAAAAATGTTTTTTTTCATCGTGATGAGAGCGGACGTCCGATCTGGAAAGATACCTATGTTTATGCGAAGCTTAACGACAATAATTAAAAGGATTATTTTATGAATAACGAATACTATCAGACAATCTTTAAAAGAAAGTCTTTCCATGTGTTCAGAAATGTCGGTACCGAAACGATAAGAGAATCCGAACTTTCGGATATAAAGACCGCGTTCAACTCTTTTGAAAGTCTTTACCCTGATATCAGGACGTCAATCAGGATCCTTCCTTCTTCTGAACTGGGTGTTAAGAAAAACTCGGAGTACTGTATTCTTATTTACAGCGAAAAGAAGCCCAATTACCTGATGAATGCCGGATATATAGGAGAACAGCTTGATTTGTATCTTGTAAAAAATAATATCGGCTCATTATGGTACGGAATAGGAAAACCTGATAAAACAGTTTACGACGGTCTCGAATATGTAATTATGTTCGTAATAAAAAAGGTTTCTGACGAAACACTTTTCCGGAAAGATATGTTCAAAGCCGAAAGAAAGGAACAGGACATAATATGGTCCGGAGATACGCTGGGTATTGCAGAAATTGTTCGTTTTTCACCGAGTGCATGCAATTCTCAGCCATGGGTTGTTGAAAATATAAACGGAATTATCACGGTAACAAGATACAAAAAGCAGTCAAAAATCGGTATCATGACACCCAAAGTTGCGTTTTATTTCAACAGAATCGATATCGGTATTTTCCTGTGCATTCTTGAAATATGTTTGGCGGAAAAGAATATCTCAACTTCACGCGAATTGTTCATTGATGAAAAAGACTCGGAATATTCCCCTGTCGCAAAATATACTGTTATTCAGTAATTCTATAATTTAAACCTATTGAGGTATTATATGACTAAAGGTAAAAAATGTCTTATTACGGGAGTGTTCCTGATGGCATTGTTTATTCTGCTTACAGTCCTTGTTCAGACTGTTGATGTGCGCCCTGCCGGAGTCAACGGTACACATATCGGGTTTGCAGGCTTTAACGGCTGGTTTCATCAGATTACCAATGTAAATATGACGGTATATGCGATAACCGACTGGCTAGGACTGGTTCCGATAGCGGTCTGTTTATTCTTCGGTATTATAGGATTGATTCAGTTGATAAACAGAAAAAGTTTGCTAAAAATTGACCGCGATATTCTTTATCTGGGAATATACTATGTAATCGTAATAATAGGATATCTTGTCTTTGAAATGATACCGATTAATTACCGACCGGTTTTGATTGATGGGAAAATGGAAGCGTCCTATCCGTCGTCAACAACTCTACTTGTTCTCAGTGTGATGCCTACTCTTATTTTTCAGGCAAAAAGAAGAGTAAAAAAAGAATTCCTGAGGTTGACAACCGTTTTTGTTACTGTTATATTCACAGCTTTTATGATAATCGGCCGAATGACTTGCGGAGTACACTGGTTTACGGATATTTTAGGAGCTGTTTTATTGAGCGGAGGCATATTTTCATCATACAAAGCCGCAGTGTATTCATATTATGATAATAACAGAGGTGTAATATTTTGAGTTTGTTGATTAAGGATACTACAAAAGAAGAACGTGAATCTATTGTTGCGGAGTCACTTGGAAATTTAAACGGCGGATGTGACGGATGTTCAGCCGGATTAGCGGAAATGTATCAGGACTACATTGACGGAGAAAAAGAGCTTCGGGATATTAATGTGGAGTTCAGGTGCGGATATATTTCCGGGAATGATGTTCCGGTATGTAGCAGCTGCGAGTATTCGCAGGAATAATTTGCGTTGATTCTGTGAAAATATAGATTTGAATAATGATGACAGACTATTCACATATAAAGAGAAATTTCGGTCCTGTATTTTATGAAAACTCGAAAATCCTTATTTTGGGAAGCTTCCCTTCGGTAAAATCAAGGGAGGTTGGTTTTTATTACGGACATCCTCAAAACAGATTCTGGCATTTGATGGGAAGAATTCTTGAATGTGAAATACCTTCTGATATCGAAAGCCGCAAAGGATTGATGCTAAAAACCGGGATTGCCCTTTGGGATACTGTTGAGGAATGCGATATCATCGGGTCCGGTGACAGAAGTATAATAAATGTCGTACCTGTCGATATAATGAGATTATTAAGCAATGCATCTGTCCGCGAAATATTCTGCAACGGAAATACGTCGTATAATCTTTTCATAAAGCATCTCCATCCTGTGTGCGACCGAATTCCGGTGAAGCTTCCTTCGACCAGCTCCGCAAACGCCTCCTGGACAATTGAACGGCTTTATGAATCGTGGAAAATAATTAAACTATAATTTTCTCCAAACTGTTAAAACACACCGCATTTATTGTGCGGCGTGTTTTTACTTTTTCCCCCATTTCAACAGTTTTGAACTCGGTAATCTTTGGTGTCTGCTGTTTGGAAACAGAAAAATTCAGAACGACATGTTCGAATTATGTTTTTATTTCTTTTTCGGTAATCCTGCTGATGATTTGCGTGAATCTTTTCATCTCCCCTGCTATAATTTCAAAGTCTGATATCTCTTCAATAATGTTTCTTTATTAATCATCATGAATTTTGTATTATAGTATTAATTAATATATTTTTGGAGGTTTTATTTATGCCGCACGTTGTTGTCAAATGTATTGAAGGAAAAACGGAAGAACAAAAAGCCGAACTAGCAGAAAAAATTGCACAGGCAATTTTCGAAACATTCGGGAACAATACCTCAGCTGTTTCAGTCGCAATAAAAGATATAAAGCGTGAAGAGTGGAAATCAGAGGTCTGGGATAAGGAAATAGCACCTGAAATGGAAAGCCTTTATAAAAAACCTGGTTATTCTTTATAATATAAATAATAATCATATTGAACCGGGGTAAAATATACTAATTAACGACATTGCATTTCATTTTGATGACATATTGAAAACAGTTATTAAATATCTTTTGCCTTTGTGCAATACGATTAGGGTTCAATTGTATTTCGTATTTCAGCGTGATAAAATGTTTTAAATGATTATTACTGAATAGTAAATGGAGGCGAAGCATTATGGCAACACTTCAAATGAACATTTTGTCCACTACGCTTGGTATGCAGACCAATTTCTCTGTATTTTTGCCTAGTTACGTACCGGCAAAAGAAAACGCCTGCGTAGCGGACTACAACACTCTGTATCCGCAGGGGGTTAAATTTAAAACCCTCTGGCTACTTGGAACCGAATTCGGAGACGATCAGGAGCTGCTCACAAATACCGCTATTGCCCGGTATGCCCAAAAACACAACCTGGCGGTTGTAATGCCCTGTACTAACAACAAGCTTTATTCCGAAGACCCGAAAGGGCAGAAGTTCCTTCACCATATAACCGAGGAGCTCTGGACAATCAGCCACGGTTCACTTGCTCTTTCTGAAAAACGCGAAGACAACTTTATCGGTGGAGTGTCCATCGGTGCCTATGCAGCTCTCAAAGCCGCGCTTCGCAACCCGGGAAAATACAGCAAAGTTCTGATGTTCGGCGGTGCTTTTGAAGAAAATATAGCAGGTACATATTTTGCCGATCTTAATAAAGCCATTGCCGAAACCGGATCATCAATTCATGTCGGCCTTGATGATGCTTTGCCCGATGACGCAGAAGTTGTCAGCCTCGCAAAAGAACTGATTGCATTCAGAAATCCGCAGCCAGAGATTTCCATATCATGGCGTGAGAATGACGAGTTTGCTCCTTATGCACAGCGTGCTGCGGAAAACCTCGACAAACTCGGATTTAACCTTCGTCAGAATGTCTATGGTCCTCAATATGATGACCTTTGGGATTTCTGTGATCTTGCTCTCAGAACCGAGCTCGACGAGTTTATTTGCAAAGAATAACGGAGGTGTTATTATGGCAGTAATGAGATTGAATTTCTACTCACGTGAACTTGGAATGGCGACAAACGTAACCGCTGTACTTCCAAGCTTTGACCAGAATTTCGATGTAGGTTTTCCTCTTGAGGATATATATGCACCCAAAAAGAAATTCCCCGTTCTCTGGCTGATGCACGGAGGCAGTGGCGATGATGCCGATTATCTTAACTGGACAAATGTAGCCCGATATTGTGTCGAGTACAACTGTGCGGTAGTATGCCCTGCAGATTACAATGCCGGTTATTCGGATTATCCGCGCGGCGGTAAATATTATAAATATATCACTCAGGAACTCCGCAGCTTTATTTTCTCCCGTTTTCCAAATCTTTCCGACAAACGTGAAGACAACTTTGTAGGAGGCCTTTCGATGGGAAGCGGCGGCGCAATGAAAATTGCCCTCGACTGCTGCGATCAGTATTCATACGCACTAATTATGTCCGGCGGCATTCCTCCCAAAAGCAACGGAACCGGTCAGGCAACACAGGGCCATTCCCTTTTCCGCGAAAGAATGATTGCTGCAGGTTGGGCTATGCCCAAACAACCAAGGGATGTAGTACGGCCTGATACGCATGAAATGATAGAGTCAAAAATTGCCTCCGGAGCTAATCTTCCGACATTTATTATGTGTTGCGGAGACAAGGATCCTATTGCCTATACATCCTGCAAATACGGTACACAATATCTTAAAGAGCTTGGCTGTGATGTAATCAGCTTCACGCTGCCTGATTTCCGCCACGAGTGGGATTTCTGGGAGATTTGTCTCAGAAAAGCTTTTTCAGAGTGGCTTCCTGTCCAGAGAAAGGTTACTTCCGAGCTCCTTGCAGGCACCTGGAACGCTGATCCCGTAAAAGAATAAAAACACATACCTGCACATTTATGTCCTGTACCTGCCATGATGATACTTATGTTCGTCATGGCAGGATTATTTTTAAATGTTTCTGCATTTCTTATCCGGAGGCATACAGACGGGAGGCTCATACAAATTTAGACATCAGTACTTCCTGAGAAAAGGAGGATTGATTATCAATGAATACAATATCTGAATATTTAAAATGGCGCGGGGATATTACTTTTGAGCAGGTTCCTTTCAATGAGGTTGACGCATATATTTTTGCGAAAATCGGATCACCGGACCTGACCGGTATCGTTTCTCCGGATAAAAACGGAATACTGTTAAAGAATGCTTATAATCAATATTACGGACGCAAAGACATCAATCCTGATTATATGGGACGCTTTAATAGTCCGGTTTTAAGTAAAAATCTGAGACGGCTTATCCGTACCGAACGTTTCGGTAATCTGGTCCTATCAGACTTCATCAGCATAGTTGACAGTTCACTGCTCGAACAGATATCAGCGCTTACCGTTACTTTACCCGACGAAACTGTACTGGTTACCTTCAGGGGAACAGATGATACAATAGTAGGATGGAAAGAAAGCGTTCTTATGGCCTTCAGCAACACCATTACGGCCCAGCAGGACGCGCTTGAATATCTAAACCGTGTCGCAGATACCCATCCCGGCCCTCTTGTAATTATTGGACATTCAAAAGGAGGAAATCTATCAGTTTATTCTTCAGTCAACGCTCCTAAACAAGTCAGAGACCGTATTGTGAAGATTTATAATTTTGACGGTCCCGGTTTTTATGAGGAATTCTGGAATCAGCCTGCAGCTGTTGAAATAAAAGATCGTATACTGAATTATATGTCACAGTACGCTATGGTCGGTACCCTTCTTTATAATTCGGGTATTACAATAATATGCAGTAGCTACCGCCCAGGAGTATACGCTCATGAGGCAATGTTCTGGGAAGTTATGGGACCACAGTTTATACACGAAAAAAGCTCCGGTGCATTCAGCAGAACATACGGTCAGATTATGAACACCAAAGTTGCAAATATGACTTATGAAGAAAAAGTACAGTTGATTAATGACCTGTTCGGTATATTAACATCTACAGGTGCCGAAACAATTACCGATCTTTCTCACCTTTCCGCTGAACAGAGATATCGTATTCTAAAGAAAATGAACAGTACCGAAAGTATCAGAAGATTCGGTAAAGACCTGATTGATCTTCTGTTCCCGGAAAAAAGCAAGATAAACGCTATTATAAAAAGATTCAGACACAATGATGAGAATCAGGAGTAACCTCCGCAAAAAAAGTCTGCGGTTCTATCAGACCGCAGACTTTTTTTATTATACCGGATGTTATTCTGCAACTGTGTCAAAAGCATACACTGTTGTGGAATGCATTGTCTCGCCGGCTCTGAAAACAGGGCTCTGGTAGCCTTCGCAGTTTACAGCATTGGGAACGAACTGTGTCTCAAGGCAGAAAGAGGTAAAACCGTCAAGAATTTTACCATATTTGTTGGGAGCGGGACCGAAAGCAGCAGAAGGAGTGAATAGTGTAAGACCCTCGGCATCGCTAAATACGCGCATTCTTCTTCCGCTTGTGGGGCAGACAGCCTCAGCAATCTGGCGGAATCCGTCATCAGGCATTACGAAGAAATCATCATATCCAATTCTGCCTTCGGGGAAGAAGCCGATAGTATCACTTGCAAACCCTTCGGCAAAGGTCATTCCCTTGGAGAAATCCATCGGTGTACCGGCAACAAGTGCTTTGCGTCCGTCGGGCATGCCGATATCAGACTTTGGCGCATAGTTTTCGGTGAAGAGTTTCAGCCGAGTGTCAAGAATTTCATTAGGATAATCAAGATTGAAATATGCGTGGTTTGTCGGGCAAATAACCGTGGAACCGTGAGCGGTTATGGAATAATCTATGGTAAGAGAATGATTATCGCTGAAAGTATAGGTTATATCGGTATCGCATTCGCACTCCCAGCCGTCCTCACCTGTGTCGAGAAGATTAAGCGTGACGCAGTCATCACCGGGCACAACGTCAAAAATCTGATTGGCATAATTTCCTTTGTTGCCGTGGAGATGATGGGGACCTCTGGCAATCTTAAGCTGATATTCTTTGCCGTCGATTGTGAATTTGCCGTAGGCGATGCGGTTGGCGGCACGTCCCATAACGGAGGCAGACCTGCTCATAAAACCGGGAACCTGACCTTCGTCAGGACCAAGAACTACGTCACCGAGATTGCCGTTGCGATCCTTAACTAAAAGAGCCTGGATAATGGCGCCGTAGTTCAGGATAACAGCATATTCACCCCAACGGTTTGTGATTTTGTAGGCGGTGATTTTGCGGCCGTCTTCAAGATCAGCAAAATGATAAGAAGTAACCATAAAATGAACCTCTCTTGATTTTTATATTATTTTCATTTTAGCATGTTACACAAAAAATGAAAAGCGCTATATATGAGTTTGTTGCGCTTTGTTATTCGATACATAATTGAATATCTTCATTCCGAAGTGTAAAATTTTAATATTATCAGTATTAACAGAAAGCATTCGATCTTAAGGAGATAAGCATCATTGAAACTGAAAAAAGCCTGTAGTAATGATTTTGACAGAATTACGATATTTTACAAATATGTCATAGATAATACCGATACAATGGCAGTATATGGACGATGGATATACGGTCTTCACCCGACTGATGAAATGATTAGATCATATATCGACTCGGGCACAATGTATTATGTTATGAATGGTGAGAATATTTCCGCTTGTGCCGCCCTAACGTTCAAACAAGGTGACGATTATCATCCCGTGGAATGGTCTGTGAATATATCAGATGACGAAGTTGCGGTAGTCCACATTCTTTGCGTTGATCCTAAAAGACAGAAACAGGGACTGGCAAAGGAATTTATGCGTCGGTTGATTGACGTAGCGAAAGATAATAACATGAAGGCTGTCCGCCTTGACGCACTATGCTCGAATATTCCAGCCCACAGACTATACGAATCACTCGGTTTTGAAAAACGCGGTACACAGAACTGGTACGCAAGCAATACGGGTAATATTGATTTTTATCTGTTTGAATATTTACTCTGATATTCGCAGATTAAGGAGCATTTTGAATATGAAAACTCAGAGAAATATCTTAATAGCTTTTATTGTAAATCTTTTATGTTCTGTTCTGGAATGTATTGGAGGTCTCATTACAGGAAGCTTCGCAATAATATCCGATTCTATACATGATCTTGGCGATGCTTTGAGTATTGGAGTTTCCTATTTTCTCGAGAAGAAAAGCCGGAAGGAACCGGACAACAAATTCACTTACGGATATATGCGCTATTCTGTTATAGGTGGAGTATTTACAATTACAATTCTACTTATCGGCTCCGTTCTCGTAATTATCGGTTCCGTCAACAGAATAATGAACCCAGTCGAAATTAAATACAACAGAATGATATTCTTCGCTGTATCCGGGGTGATTATGAATTTTCTTGCTTCCTGGGTTACAAGAGAGGGAGATTCCATCAACCAGAAAGCAGTTAATCTTCATATGCTTGAAGATGTTATGGGCTGGATTGTGGTACTTATCGGCTCCGTAATAATGAAATTCACAGATATATCTATTATCGATCCCCTTATGTCAATCGGAGTTTCCATATTTATTTTTATCAATGCCATAAAAGAATTGAAGGATATTGCCGATCTGTTTCTTGAAAAAGTACCGGAGGGGATCTCTGTAGAAAAGCTGGCAAATAATGTGAAAGATATAGAGGGAGTACTTGGCGTACATCATATTCATATCTGGAGCATGGACGGCTACAACAGATATGCAACCATGCATGTCATAACCGATTGTGAGCACGGAAAAATTAAACAAAAAGTACGTAAGAAACTCAGTGAACACGGTATCAGTCACGTTACGTTAGAGCTTGAAAAGAGCAACGAGGATTGCGGAGAAGAAAACTGCCGAGTAATAGACAATAGAAAATAATGAAGGACATTCAGAAAATATTTGAAAGTGATCTCGTCATTATCACCATAACGACGTATCGGCAATAAACGTTGAAAAGCGAATGTGTAAATCGTATCATAATGATAAGTATTATTTAGCGGTCATAAACGGGTGCACTGACGCAGACAAAACGGAGAAAATATGAGATACCCAGAATTCCTGAAAAATAACGGAAGAATAGGTTTTGTCGCCCCTTCATTCGGCTGTGCCACTGAACCGTATATTTCCCGTTTCAACGAATCAGAAAAAAAGTTCCGAGAAATGGGTTACGAATGCATCGAAGGGCCAAACAGCCGTCTTGCTCACGGTATCGGAAAAAGCAACACTCCCGAAAAATGCGGTGAAGAGATAAATGATTTCTTTATGAACGACAGATGTGACATCATTATTTCCAATGGCGGCGGTGAGACAATGTGCGAGGATCTTCCGTATATTGATTTTAGCGCCATTTCTCAAGCGACACCGAAATGGTTTATGGGTTATTCAGATAATACAAATCTTGTGTTTACCCTTCCAGTTTTATGTGATACCGCTTCGATATACGGACCCTGTGTATCCGAATTCGGCCAACGGGAATGGCATCCTGCTCTAAAAGATTCTATAAATTTACTTTCCGGGCGTAATACCGTCTCTCACAGCTATGAAAAATGGGAAAAAATCCCCTTTGACGCTTCAAACGACGCTCTTTGCGGTTACAATTGTACTGAGCTAAATTCCATGATTTTGGAGAGCTCAGAAAAAGGAGCTGAAAAAGTGCAATTCTCCGGCCGTCTGTTAGGCGGATGTCTTGATCTGCTTTTTTTGCTTTGCGGAACCAGATTTGATAAAGTAGAAGAATTTATAAAACGTTACAGGGACGATAAAATTATCTGGTTTATTGAAGCCTGCGAGTTAACCTCCGTTGCTGCTCTGCGCGCTTTATGGGCTTTGCGCGAGGCAGGTTGGTTTGAGAATGTTTCCGGTTTTATATTCGGACGACCTTATTTATATGATGACGAATCCTTTGGTTTATCACAAACTAAGGCTGTTACAGATATTCTCAGCGGCCTTTCGGCTCCTGTAATTCTGAACGCCGATATCGGTCATCATCCTCCGATGATGCCGTTAATATCCGGGGCTTTTGCCGAAGTTACCGCTTCAAAAAAAAGCTTAAATGTAAAGCATATTCTGAAATAAAAAGGCATAATATCATATGTTTACGCTACTGACAAAAATATTCATAAAAAATAAAGACGATGTAACAAATCCCTACGTCCGCAACGCATATGGAAAGCTATCAAGTATATATGGTATCTTTCTTAACACGGTTCTGTTTATCGGGAAATATGTTGCCGGACTGATTTCCGGTTCGGTAGCTATCACCGCAGACGCTTTCAATAACCTTACCGATGCCGCTTCTTCCGTTATCACGTTGCTCGGTTTTATTCTGTCGGGTAAAAAGCCCGATCCCAATCGTCCCTTTGGACACGGCCGTATAGAATATCTGTCCGGGATGGTTCTTTCCAGTATGATAATGCTTACTGGTTTTGAACTTGGGAAATCCTCAATTATGAAAATTCTCCACCCCGCAGCTATAGAGGTAAGTCTTCTTCCTGCCGTAATTCTTCTGGTATCTATTCTGGTCAAGGTTTATATGCATTCATACAACCACAGTACCGGCAAGAAAATCGGCTCCGCTACTATGCAATCCACTGCTCTTGATTCTCTTACCGATTCGATTTCAACGGGAGTCGTTTTCCTGAGCATGATGTTTTACAATTTCACCGGCATCAATATCGACGGTTATGCCGGACTGGCAGTTGCCGTTTTCATTCTTTACGCTGGTTTCAGTTCCTTTAAGGAAACACTTTCCCCTCTTCTCGGCCAGCCTCCCGCCCCAGAGTTTGTCGATAGAATTAAGATAATAGTGCTTTCTCATCCTGAAATTAAAGGTATTCATGATCTCATAGTTCACGATTACGGTCCCGGGCGCCAGATTATTTCACTCCACGCTGAAGTTAACGGAAAAGAGAATATCTACGATCTTCACGATGTAATCGACAACATTGAAGCAGAAATAAGAAAAGAACTCAATTGTCTTGCGACGATTCATATGGATCCCGTTAACAGTGATGATTCGGAACTTTGTGAGATAAGAAGCAATATTGACCGTCTTATAAAAGACCGGCTCGGTGAAAACATCATGATTCACGATTTCAGAATGGTATCCGGTAATACTCACACCAACTACATATTTGACGCGGTTCTTCCGGCTGATTATCCGATGACCGATGAAGAAGCCGCCGATAAAATAAAAAAAGCAGTCCGGGAATCATTCTCCGACTGTTTTGCGGTTGTTCAGATTGACAGATTATTTGTATAATTAAACAAGGCAGTTACTGTTTATCATACTCTAGAGAGACACACTGCCATAGACATCAATCAAGGAAGTCGATGTTGCCGATTTCACAAAAAAACAATTCCGGAATTGACTTTTCAGAGGAAATACCATGGACAAACCGGTTATTAAAAAAGAAAACGCGGTTCCGCTTTTGGAAACACGCTTTATAAAGGTGTTCGATCTGCAGTACGCCCCCGGTGCACATTATTATGATGCGACCCGCAAAGGAATAGACAACCTTACCGCTGTCAAAAGCGACGAGGAATTTAAAACGATGCTTCCCGACGCAGTATCCGTTGCATTTATAGTAAAACATCGAGATGTTAATTATCTGTATCTATCTTACGAATACAGATATCCAGCCGGTCAGTATCTTCTGAGTCCTCCGGCAGGACTTATCGACGCCGAAGACCGCAGACTTGAGAACTCTCTTGTCTCGGCTACCGTACGAGAGCTTGCAGAAGAAACCGGTATAACCGTTGAAGAGAAAAATGTGTCCGTGGTATCTCCACTTGTTTTCAGCAGCCCCGGATTTACCGACGAAAGCAACGCTGTCACGTGCGCTGTTGCGGAAGTCGATGATCTTTCGCTGTTCAACCAGAAGGGCACCAATGGTTCCGAAAACTTTTCAGGGTATGTCCTACTAAACAAAGACGAAGCCCGAAAGGTACTTGAGCGCGGTTCCGATGAATACGGTAAATACTACAGCACATATACCTGGATGGTCCTCAGTTACTTTATCAGTCATTTTTAAAGAAGTCCGTTTTCGGAAAATGCGAAGGAAGATTTTCCCGATACGATTACATGTTCTATCAGATGGTACTCTACCTGTTCCAGCGCATTTTTCAGTTCCTTTGTACTACGTATATCATCCTCAGACGGGGTTACGTCCCCATCCGGGTGATTGTGTGCCAGGGCAATGAACGTAGCACGTCTCCTGGCCGCAATTTCCACTATTTTTTGCTTGCTTATCGGTGTGCTGTGATGATCTCCCTCCGACACTAAATCGCTTCCTAAATAGGAAAATTTTGAGTTGAAGCAAAGCACGTAGCTTTTCTCATACTGGAGTCCCTCAAACAGTTTTTCTGCAAGAGGCTTTATTTTTTCAGGGGTATTGAATTTTTCTTTTTTGTTCTTTTCCGTTTTTTCGATACCCTGCTCGTCGTACTTTGTAACGGCAGCCTGAAGAAGTCTGAAAAATACTGCAGTATTCTCCCCGATTCCTTTTACATTCATCAGTTCGGAAGGTTCAGCTTCCATAACTCCGCGAATATTCCCGAACTTTTCAATTAACTCGTGTGCCAGTTCGTTAACGTCAGCCTGCGGAATAGAATAAAACAACAGAGCCTCCATAAGCTGATGCGGCTGAAGAAAATCGGTTCCGTTCTGAAGTACGGATTTCTTAAGCCTGTCTCTGTGACCTCGATGCATGTTTTTCTTTTCACTATCCATTTTTATTTCCTGAACAAAGGTGTAATTTATGCAAAAATTTCTTATAGGCGAAAAAGATAACGGAACCCGCCTTAACCGGTATCTTGAAAAAACGGTGCCGAAAATGACGGCCGGCCTTATGTACAAAAGTTTGCGTCAGAAAAAAATAAAACTTAACGGGAAAAAATGTGATGCCTCAGTTCGCCTTTTGGCCGGCGATATTCTTGAAATATACCTTCCGGATGATTTATTTTCAACTGTTAAAAAACTTCCGGATTTCTTGAGGGCATCACGTAATATAGATATTCTCTATGAAGATGAATATATTCTTGCTCTGAATAAACCGGCCGGACTTATCTGTCATTCAGACAAAACAAGCTTCGGCGATACGCTGGTAGACAGGCTTAAAAGATATCTTCACGAAAAAGGTGAATACAAACCCGGAGAATCTGCGTTTGTTCCCGCTCTCGCAAACCGAATCGACCGGAATACGCAAGGTATTGTTCTCGCAGCAAAAAACAGTAGAGCTTTATCAGAACTTACGGGTATTATCCGGAAACGTGAGATAGAGAAAACATATCTCTGTGTTACAGCAAAAAAAGTTATACCGGAAGGAATTCAGACTGCATACCTTAGAAAAGAGGAATCCGATATAAAAGCCATCGTCCGTAAAAAACCGGGTGAAAATTTTAAAGAAATTATTACAGAATATAAAGAAATAGCATGCAAAGAACTGCACCTTTACATGGTTAAGCTGCATACCGGACGTACTCATCAGATAAGAGCACATCTGGAATATTTGGAATGTCCCATAGTCGGAGACGAAAAATACGGAGATAATCAGTTAAATTCAAAATTCGGCGAGCACACCCAGCTTCTCTGTGCTTTCAGAATCAGTTTCAGATATACAGATACTTCAGAAAAACTTCTGGGATACCTTGACGGAAAAGAAATATCGTTAAATAGCATCGATTTTGTTGAAAAATATTTCCCGGATATTAATCCTTCAGAAATATAACTTTTATCTGTTTCGGCCCGGTTTTCCGGGCTTTCTTTTATTTGTCCAGTTCCACAACGGTTACACCATCTTCACCTTCGCCGTATTTTCCGAGGCGAAAGCTTTTAACATATTTGTTGGCTTTGATATGCTGTTGGATAGCGCTGCGAAGCCTTCCTGTCCCCTTACCGTGAATGATATATACAGTGTCAATATGAGAAATAAGGGCGGAATCAATGTATGAATCGACCTCCATGATTGCTTCTTCAACGGTTTTACCGATAACATTGATTTCGGTTTTCTGGGTTCGGGCGTTTTCGGTATTGATATTTCCTGAAGAAGAGCCTGTTTTCTTTTTCGATGCCGTTTTATTAATGGTACGTAGATCGTCGCATTTCACTCTCGTTTTAACAAGACCCGCGACAACGTCGACCTCTTTTTTTGAATTCGGAAGGGATTTGAGAATACCGGCAGATTTAAGTGGAACGATAAATAACTCCATGCCAACCTTCAGTTCTGAAGGATCGGGTGTATCGCCAACATAATCAGGCAACCTCATATTTGACTGAACTTTAATCTCCTTCGTAGAATTGATTATTTGTCTAAGTTGTTTCTGTGCTTCTGCTGCATCGCGGTTTTTGTCGCGTTCGATTTTACGGATATCGTCAAGCAAATGATAAGCATTTACGGTAACGTCGTTTTCAAGATTGATTGCTTTTCTCTGAGCGTTCTCAAGGATTATATCGGCTTCTGCAAGAATTTTGTCACGTTTTTTGCGCGCCTCTTCGAGCTCTGTCCTGACGGATTCGCGGATTTCAACTATTTCCTGATCTTTTTTTGCAGTCTCATTCTTCATGCTCTCTAGTTCGGACAGCACGGCGTCAAACTGAATATTTTCGGTGGTAAGATACCCTCTGGCTTTTTCCAGAATATCGCGGTCAACGCCCAGACGTTCGCATATGAGCAGAGCGTTCGATTTTCCAGGTGCACCGATATTTATCTTATAAGTAGGGCTTAGAGTGGCGAGATCGAACTCACAACTTGCATTTTGTACGCCTTCGGTCTGAAGAGCGTATATTTTTATTTCACCGTAATGGGTGGTAGCTATAACACTGCAGTTTCTTAACCGCAGTTTTTCAAGAATTGCCTGAGAAAGCGCGGCGCCCTCTGCAGGATCTGTACCGCCGCCGAGTTCATCAAGAAGAATGAGCGACCTTGAATCGGCGAGTTTAAGAATACCGGCAATATTGGACATATGCGATGAAAAGGTGGAAAGATTCTGTGCGATACTCTGTTCATCGCCGATATCCACAAGAATGTTGTCGAACCAGCTTAAGGTGCTTCCCCCGTCAGCCGGAATAAGAATTCCGGATAAAGCCATCAGTGTGAAAAGACCGACAGTTTTCAGGGTTACGGTTTTTCCGCCGGTGTTTGGACCGGTTATGACAAGAACGTTATAATCCCTGCCAATTCTTACAGTTATCGGAACGACCTTATTTTTATCAATAAGAGGATGTCTTGCGTTGATAATATTGACGTATGAATCTTCGTTAAGCTTCGGCATGTTTCCTCGAACCGAAAGAGAATATCTCGCTTTGGCCATAGCCACGTCAAACTGGATATATACCCTGTAACATTCCTTAAGACGATCGCTTATTCCGGTTACCCTTTGAGTGAAAACACGCAGAATACGGTCAATTTCCTTGGCCTCCTCAAGCCTCAGTTCCATAATGTGGTTGTTCAGTTCTACGACAGCCTGAGGTTCTACAAAATATGTGTTTCCGGAAGATGAGACGTCATGAATCATACCTGATATGCTGCTTCGGTATTCCTGACGGACTGGAACAACAAAACGGCCGCCGCGAGTTGTAACAAATGCATCCTGCAGATAGCTTGCCTGAGAGCGGATTATACTGTCAAGCTTGCCTCGTATAGAATCCTCGGCATGTGCAATCTGACGGCGAATGTTTCGAAGTTCGGAAGAGGCGTCATCGCTCATTTCACTTTCAGAAATAATAGCATAAGTGATATCCCGTTCAAGAGTCCGGTCTTCATATAACCCGAACATAAGAGCATCGGCATAGTGACTGTCCACAAGAGGAGAATACCACCCTCTAATCGAGGCGGAACCTGAGAGAAGTATTGCTACGTCCAAAATTTCGGAATTTGATAAAACACCTCCTTTTTCAGCGCGTACGCATATCATATTGATGTCATTAACATCGGAATAAGAGGGGTTGGAATTTCTTTGGATCAGGCGGGTGAACTCATCGGTCAGCTGAAGCATTTCAGATGCCTCGACAATGTTTCCGGCCGGTTTTGTATCGAGAACAAGATCCCTCCCCTTAGTAGTGACGGAATAGTTTGACACAAGGGAAAGGACTGTGTTGAATTCGAGTTTTTCGGAAGAATAATTTTTCATATAAATAAGCTCTTATAATACTCCAGAGTGCTGCATGATTTATCAAGGCGTTCAATAACGAATTTCTCGCTTATACTCGAAAGAAGAGATAAATCTCCGAGTGAGAAAGAAAAGCATTTCTGAGGATCGGTGTTTGCGATATAACGCAATGCTTTCAGGGTTCCGAGAGGACAGGCTTCGATATCACGGAAGATTTGCGCAGTACAACGTACGCAGCGTATATATCCGTTGGTAATATCAAAATAACAGTCGTCGCTTATCTCACTTCCGCAAATACCGCATGAGTGTAGTTCAGGCATATATCCCGCAAGACAACTGAGTTTCATTTCAAAGACAGCCTTGATATGCTCCTGCGGGAATTTTTTTGCGTCGAGAAGATACAGAGTATTCAGGAATAATGAAAGAAAAGCGACTGCATCGTCATCTATGGGAGCAAGGTTACGTGTCAGATCGGCTAGATAAACTGCCAGAGCGTAATCTAAAACATCGTACGTAACGTCATGGAACTGGGAAACCTGCATCGCGTCATCAACGTTGTACATATTCCTGCCTTCGTAAAGCTCAAAATCGGAATAAGAGAAAACAGATGTGGCGCTTGTCAGTTTGTTTTTCGGTCTCAGGGAGTTTTTGGCGTAGGCCGAAACTATACCGCGGGGCGTCAGAAGAGTTATCACCCTGTCCGCCTCACCTGTCTTTACCTCCCAGATTACAAGACCCTTTGTCGAAATCTTCATAATTTATACCGAGAATTTCTTAACGTAATAATCCTTGTTCTGCCAATCCGGACAGACTTTAACCCATAACTTGAGATTGACCGGCATTTCAATCAATTTTTCTATCTCAATGCGCGAAGAGATACCGATGCTTTTCAGCATGGAACCCTTATTGCCGATTATAATACCTTTGTGGGATTCTCTTGTGCAGTATATTTCTGCATCTATATCCACTACGCCGTCGGGACGTTCAGTCCAGTTTTCAATGGAAACGGCGCATCCGTGAGGTACCTCGTCTCTCAGCTTATACAGAAGTTGTTCCCGGATCAGATCAGTTGCTATTTCGCGTTCTGTTGCATCTGTAAGAGTATCCTCATCATAAAAATACCCCTTGTGACAGTATCCGGATATAATCTTTAGAAGATCGTCACAGCCTTTGCCGTTCTGGGCGCTTGTTTTAACACAAGATTCAAAAAGGCTTCTGTCAAAAAGAGATTTTTCAATTTCAGAAGACTCTTCAGCAGTCACTGTGTCGATTTTGTTGATAACAAGTACTATCGGTTTTCCGGATTCTATTACAGCATCCAGAAGATCTCTTTCAACGTCGGTGAATTGCGTTTCCGGAACTGTAATAAACAGAATACAGTCGGTCTCGGCAAAAGTATCCCTGACGGTATTGGAAAGCTTCTGTGCGAGAAGATTACCGTTAACCAGAAAACCGGGCGTATCGTAAAAAATGTATTGGGTATTTTCAAATGTGATAACACCCATCATTCTTTTGCGAGTAGTCTGGGGTCTGGGAGAGGAAATGGATATTTTCGCACCGACAAGCTTGTTCATCAAAGAAGACTTTCCGACGTTCGGTACACCAACCACCGCAACGAATACCGACGACTCATTTTTCGTCGATGACATAGCTCATACCTTTGGGAAGTCCCAGTTGTTTCATAATTCTTTCTTCATGCTCACGCATATGTACCTGCTCGATTCCGCCGTCGATATGATCGTATCCTAGGAGGTGAAGCATGGAATGTACCGTAAGATAGGCAATCTCGCGGCGGAATGAATGACCATAGGCTTCGGACTGTTCCACAGCTTTTTCAGCTGAAAGAACGATATCCCCGAGCGGGCAAAGACCGTTTTCGGGGTTTACTTCGGGTTCCTCGCCTCCGGTTATATCATATTGTGGAAAAGAAAGAACATCGGTAGGAGAATCCACACCGCGCTGCTCAAGATTAATCTCATGAATTTTTTTGTTGTCGACTATTATAACGCTTATTTCGCACGGCAGAGGGAAATCCTCGTGCTTAAGAGCAGCGGTGCAGGCGCGCCGGATAAGCAGATTTGTGCCTGCGGGAATTTTCGCGGCTTTCTGTTCATTGGTAATGTAAATTTTATTTGTCATGTTTACCCTGTTTTCCTTTGTGATTGTTTTCGTATGCATTCACTATGTCTATCACTATTTTTGCCCGGACTACGTCCTGATTGCCGAGATGGATAGTTGCTATAGAATCTATATTTCTGAGAATTATGGTCGCGTCCTGTAACCCGGATATTTTACCGTCGGGCAGATCCATCTGTGTGATATCACCATTGACAACCATTTTTGACCCGAAACCGAAACGGGTAAGGAACATCTTCATCTGTTCGGCGGTTGTATTCTGAGCCTCATCAAGAATAATAAAGGATGAATCGAGAGTTCTTCCGCGCATATACGCGAGAGGTGCTACTTCGATAATACCCTTTTCCTGATTTTTCTGGAATGTTTCGGGGCCCATTATATCAAAAAGAGCGTCGTAAAGCGGCCTCAGATATGGATCAACTTTGTTCTGAAGATCACCGGGCAGAAATCCAAGTTTCTCCCCCGCTTCCACGGCGGGACGGGTCAGTATTATTCTGGAGACGTCATGATTTTTAAGAGCCTTTACAGCCATGGCAACCGCGAGATATGTTTTTCCGGTGCCTGCGGGGCCGATGCAGAATATAATCTGGTTGTCACGGATAGCGTTAAGGTATTTCTTCTGGCCCTCGGTTTTGGCTTTTACCGGCTTGCCTGAAGCAGTAATGATAACATGATTGTCGGATACAAGAGCAGTGTCATACGATACTCCCTTTTGTGCCAGAGCTATACAGTACTGAACAGTTTGTTCATCCGCAGCCCCATTTGAAGTAACTATGTCTATAAGAGAATTGACGGCTATTGTACACAGATCAACAGAAGCCTCGTCCCCTCTGATTGTTAAAGTGGAATCAAAAAGGTTTACCGATACTTCAAAAGCCTGTTCCAGTGCTTTGATATTTTTATCAAAGCTGCCGGAAAGTTCGGCTACAATTGAGATATTATCAATTTCAATCGTTTTTTCCAGCATAGAATACCCTTTCGCAATAATTAAAAGAATGAAAGCTGACTGGATTTGGGAAGGCCTCCCAGAGCACCTATTTCGTCAAGAGTTTCAATCAGCGAGGAAGTGACACCGGGTTCCTGAAGAAGCTCATCCGCAGAAAGCCAGTTGCCTTTCTGCGCAGCTACGTATAGAGCCTTTGCGGCGTTTTCGCCCACTCCCTTGATAGCGACAAAGGGAAGACGGAGTTTACCGTCCTCTATTATGTATTTTGCTGCGTCCGACTTATATAGATCAACAGGGAGGAATTGATACCCGCGTGCAAGCATCTCACACAGAATCTGGATATTAACATAGGAATCCTCATCCTTGGCGGAGTGATTGTTGTCGTTAACAACTATTTTCAAACGGTTTAGATTGGTATGAGCAACCTTGAATCCTCCGACTGCTGAATCTATATCTATATCGGCACCTCTAACGGTGAAATATGTGGCGTAGAATTCAAGTGGATAATACAGCTTGAACCATGCCAGACGGATGGCGGATGTAATATAAGCCGCAGCGTGAGCCTTGGGGAACATATACTGAATCTTGAAACAACTGTCGATATACCATTCGGGTACCCCGCATCTGCGCATCGTGGACAGATGCTCATCTGTAAGTTGTTTTGCCGCCTTTCCTTTTCGGGTGATTTCCATAATCTTGAACGCCATATCGGGAGATACACCCTTTTTAATCAGATAAATCATGATACTGTCACGGGTACCTATGACCTCCTTAATGGTGCAGGTGCCGTCTGATATAAGAAGCTGGGCGTTGTTGGCCCAGACGTTTGTGCCGTGAGACAGGCCCGAAATCTGAATAAGGTCGGAGAATGTTTTGGGATGGGCTTCAATAAGCATTCGTCTGGTAGTAATCGTACCCATTTCGGGAATGCCGAAAGTAGAGGTTTTGCTATCAATATCTTCTTCTTCAATGCCGAGAGGTTCAACGGATGTGAACATCTCGAGTACCTTACGGTCGTTCATCGGAACATTATTTACGTTGATTCCGGTGAATTCTTCAAGGTAATGGTACATGGTCGGAACTTCGTGACCAAGCTCGTCAAGCTTGAGTAAAGTGTCGTGCATGCTTGAAAAATCAAAGTGCGTTGTAATGATTTCACCCTCGGATTTGTCGGCGGGATGCTGTACAGGTGTGAAGTCGTTGATGTCATACTGACTCGGTATAACGACCATGCCGCCGGGATGCTGGCCCGTTGTACGCTTGACACCGGTACAGCCAAGGGCAAGACGTTCCTCTTCAGCCTTGTTGACTGTCAAACCGTTTTCTTCAAGGTATTTTTTTACATATCCGTATGCGGTTTTGTCCTGCATCGCGGATATGGTACCGGCTTTGAAAACGTGTTCCTTTCCGAAAAGTTCTTCGGTAAAACGGTGTGCGAGTGTCTGGTAATCAGAGCTAAAATTTAGGTCAATATCTGGCTGCTTTTCACCTTTAAAGCCCAAGAAAGTTTCAAACGGTATGTCATGACCGTTCCCATTCATATTCTCGCCGCAATCGGGACAGAATTTCTCTGGGAGATCGAAACCTGATTCTGCTTCTCCGCTGAACTCGAAATGATAGCATTTAGGACATACATAATGCGGAGGAAGAGGGTTAACTTCGGAAATACCCAGAAGAGTTGCAATAAACGAAGAGCCGACTGAACCTCTGGAACCAACATGGTAACCGTCGGATTCAGATTTTGCGACAAGTTTCTGAGCAACGATATACAAAACAGAATATCCGTTTTTAATAATGGAATTAAGTTCCTTGTCCATTCTTTCAGTAACAGCCGGATCGGGATGGCTACCGTATCTTTTCCTGAGGCCTTCGTTGGACAACTGGACAATAAGCTCGTCTGAACCTTCGATAGTAGGTGTAAATGTACCGGAAGGTATCGGCTGGATATCCCCTTCGATCATTTCCGCAATCTGATTCGGAGCGTCGATCACGACGTAATGAGCATCGACGGGGTCAAGATAAGCAAAGCAACCGAGCATGTTTTCTGTATTGCGGAAATACAGATCAGGCTCATCCTCGGCGTCACTGTATCCGATACCGGCGGTTAGTATGGTTCTGTAAAGCGCATCGTCCGGATCAAGATAATGAACGTCACCGGTAGCGGCTACAGGTTTACCTGTTTTCCTGCCGAGAGCGAGAATTCGCCTGTTGATATCGATTATCTCGTCCTCTCCCGAAACCTGTTTTTCGCGGATAAGATAGTTGTTGTTTGTGACCGGCTGAATTTCGAAATAATCGTATTTTCTAGCTAGTTCCTCAATATATTCGTCGGATTTACCCTCGACATAAGCATTATATAGTTCACCGCTAGAACAGGCTGAACCAACTAGAATTCCATCTCTGTGGGCCATGAGCTCGCTTAGGGGAATTCTCGGTTTTTTATTTGCATAGTATTTGATATGACTGAGTGAGACAAGCTGGTAAAGGTTTTTAAGACCGGTTTTGTTTTTTACAAGCAGAGTCATATGATAAGTCATTGCGTGAGCGGTGTTTTTGCCGTTCAGTGAGATGTTAATATCCTCGACGCAATTTACGCCGCGTTCACGCAGAAGCTTTACAAGGCAGAGATAAACCTGCGCTAGAGCATTTGCATCATCATAGGCTCTGTGATGACTAAAAGGCTTGAGTTTGAAATACTTAACAAGTGTATCAAGCCTGAAACGCGAAAGATCTGTTATTAGAGTCTGAGAAAGGGCAAGAGTATCTATATATGCAAATTCATGCTTTATCCCCTGTCTTTCACAGGCTGCGGTTATAAATGAAATGTCAAAAGAAGCGTTGTGAGCAAGAATCACCCTGTCACCGCAAAAATCAAAAAACATACGAAGCGCTTCGGCTTCGGACGGAGCGTCAGCAACCATTTCGTTAGTAATGCCGGTCAGAGATGTATTATCCGCCGAAATCACAATCTCGGGATTTACAAAGGTACTGAATGAATCCACAACCTCTCCGCCATAGATTCTTACGGCACCTATTTCGGTAATTCGTTCGTTTTTGGGCGAAAGACCAGTTGTTTCAAGGTCAAAGCTGATAATATCTCCGTCCAGTGATCCATATGCATTACCGAATGTTACCGATGAGGAATCATCTACATAATAGCATTCACATCCGTAAATAAGCTTAAAGCTATTGGCTGCGGGGTTCTTTCCCTTTATTTCGCCTAGATAAGTCGCTGCATCTGGATATGACTGAAGAACGCCATGGTCTGTGATGGCAACGGCAGTATGGCCGAAATCGAGAGCTCGTTTGATTACATCAGAAACAGGCGGCAGAGCGTCCATAGCCGACATGTTAGTATGGAGATGAAGCTCAATGCGCTTTTTTTCAGCACAATCAGAACGTTTTTTTGGAAATATTCTTACTATATCGGACGGTTGGAGAATAAACTCCTTCTCATAATTGTCGTAACTTACCTCACCGCGTACGATGTAGTAATCATTATTATTCATATTTTCAAGGTATTTCTTTTCATCACCACGGTCAATGGCCTTGATATACACTGATCCGGTATTGTCGGTAATACCGAGCTTGTATATTTTGTTTCCGTTTTTAGTTTCGGAGATTTCCTTGTAAAATATTTTACCGTAAACGACATATCTGCCGCCTTCAACTGATGCCTCGCTAAGATTGGCAGCTTCTGCAAGGGAGGGTTTTCGTCCGGTAATTACCTCACAGTGAGTATCATCAAGCTCATATCTGCAAATTTTGATGTCCTGTTCTGATAGAACAGGACCTTTCGGTTTTGAAAAAGACCTTGTCTTGTCTGGTAGTACGATGATTTCCTCTTCGGGAATCTGAAGCTGCATTTCCTCAAGTTCAGTGATTCCGGTAAATTCAACAGACGGCAAAAACCCGAACATTGCGACGATCACAGAGGAAAACTCGCGTGTAAAGTTAATATCCTTTAATACAGAAAGACCGCCGTGTTTCAGGTCAAAAGAAATACTGTCACCATCGATAGAAATTATACATTCATCGAAAAAACCGTTAAGAGGAAGACCTCTGTCGGTTAGTGTTTTAATTATATGTTTGCAGGATTCCTCGCAGAAGGAATCACGCTCAAATCTGAATTTGTAATCGAATGAAACCGAGGAGTATTTTTTGCTTATATATTTTTTGAAGCTGTCAATAAAGCCGGATGAAAAGGTGCTCAGCAGCATCTCAATGATACCCGAAGCATTTCCCCTGTTTATATCTATGGAGATAACCTGAGCGTTTATTTCTTCTTCGTTTTGAAAATCAGGCCAGATAATAAGCAGATTATTAAGCATTTACAGTAACTCGATTTCTTTTAGCAGTTCCCCGGCAATATCACCGCGGACGGTTCTGATACGCAATCCCTTTTTAAACAGTATAGCGCAGTCTTTTCCGCCGGCAATACCTATATCGGCTTCGGACGCTTCACCCGGTCCGTTAACAATACAACCCATAACCGCAACGGTTATATCCTTGTGAATACCGCGGGTCTTTTCTTCAATTTCCTTCGTTATCGGGATAAGGTTAATCTCAGTACGGCCGCAGGTCGGACAGGAAACAATTTTAACTCCGCTTCCTTTCATATTGAGAGATTTCAGGATAAGCCTTGCCGCAAATATTTCCTTTACGGGATCATCGGTGAGTGAAACCCTGATTGTATCACCGATGCCTTTCATAAGCAGTGAGCCTATTCCGATAGCAGATTTTACAAGACCTATATCATATGTCCCTGCTTCGGTAACGCCGAGGTGAAGCGGGTAATCACAGCGTTCACTTGCCAAGGTATTAGCTTTTATCATGGTGTTAAGATCGCTTGATTTTATGGAAATGACAATATTGTCATAGTCATTCTTTTCGATAAGAGATACATGATACATTGCGCTTTCAACAAGAGCTTCGGCAGTAGGACCGCCATATTTAGCCAGAATACTCTTTTCAACAGATCCGGAATTAACACCCACACGGATGGGAATATTCTTTTGCCTGCATGCGTTGACTACAAGACGGACATTATCGTCATCACCGATGTTTCCGGGGTTTAGCCTTATCTTGTCAACACCGGCTTCTACAGAAGCCAGCGCAAGACTGTAATCGAAATGAATATCTGCGACAAGAGGAATGTTTATTTCTTTTTTTATAGCCGGAATAAGGGCAACTGCTTTCTCATTCGGAACAGCCACCCGAACAATTTCACATCCGGCTTTTTCGAGTTCGACCGCCTGAGCAACATTTCCGGCAATATCTGAATTGTGGATATTAAGCATTGACTGGATCGCTACGGGATTTCCGCCGCCAATTGTAATATTTCCGATTTTTACAGCTTTTGACATAATATATCAGCCTCCGAAGAATAAGCGGGAAACGTCGTTGAAAGTTATAAACAGCATAAATCCGAGCAGAAAGATAAACCCGATAACAGTGATTACAATTTCAATTTTTTTATCGAGCTTAAATCCGGTAGTGCTCTCTATCAGATAAAGCATAAATTTACCCCCGTCCAGTGCGGGAATCGGAAGCATATTGACGACGCCAAGATTGATTGAGATGATAGCCATGATATACATCAGCGTTGAAAAACTGATATGTATTGCTTTGTTGATTGTCGATACAATTCCGACCGGTCCCGACATCTGATTGATGGCAACTCGCCCGCTGATAAGATCCACAAGTGTCAGGAAAACCTGTCGCGTAAGCGAAAGCGTCCAGGTACCAGCATAGGAAAAACTACGCCAGATATTATTGTCTTGACCGACGATAATAAAATCCTGCTTAATACCGATACTTCCGTCTTCATAGGTCTGCTGCTGGAATCTGACGTCATTCAGTTGGACCTTATGTCCGTCACGGATTACGGTGATATCTGCATTAAAATCCTGGATGCGAACAATTTCGTACATCAAATCATCGGCAATGTATATTTTTCGCCCGTTGACGGCGATTATCTCGTCACCGACCATAAGTCCTGAAGCCTGAGTAGTCGAGTATTCAATAAAAGAATGGACGGTACGAGTAGCTACCAGGTCATCATTAAGTGTTATGCAAAAAAGAACTATAAAACCGAGTACAAAATTCATTAAAGCTCCGGCAACAATAACGCCCATCCGCCGAAGAGGGGTTGCCTTCATAAAGGAGCGTTCGTCGTCACTTTCCTCATCTTCGCCCTCCATGCTTACATATCCGCCTATCGGAAGGGCGCGAAGGTTGTATTTGGTCTCACCTTTTGTGAATCCGCAGAGTCTGGGACCCATTCCGACTGAGAACTCGATGATTTTTATATTATTCAACTTGGCAAGTGTAAAATGACCTGCCTCATGAATGAGAATAACAAGGCCAAATACAGACAGCGAAGCCAGAATGGTAAGCAGTATAGATATAACAGAACTCATTTTACTCCTCAGAAAGATATCTGCCGGTTATTTCCCTGACGTATCTGTCGGTTTCAAAAACGTCTTCAAGGGAATAGTCATTTTTATTCTTGTAATAATTAAGTGCGTATTCAACGGCATCGGCTATACTAAGAAAACCGATTTTCCCGTCAAGATAATACTGAACGGCAACCTCATTGGCAGCATTAACCGCACATGGCGCAAGGCCACCCTGTTTTGCTGCTAATTTGCATATTTTTAGACATTTAAACGTTTCTTCATCCGGATATTCAAATGTTAGATTTGCCATCTTTTCGACGTCCAGATGAGGAACTTGATTTTTAAACCTTTCTGGATATGTAAGTGCGTACTGGATAGGTATCCTCATATCGGGAACACCTAGCTGAGCCAGAACGGCTCCGTCCGCAAATTCAACAGCGGAATGTACAATACTCTGGCGGTGAACAGTAATAACTATATTTTCGGGTGCGAGTGAAAACAGCCACATGGCCTCTATAAGCTCCAGACCCTTGTTCATAAGAGTAGCACTGTCAACGGTAATCTTACGCCCCATCTTCCAGTTAGGATGATTAAGAGCGTCCTCAATGCGGGTATCAGACAACTCGTCGCGTGTCATGCCGAAGAAGGGACCTCCGGATGCAGTAAGAAAAATCCGTCTAAGGGACGGTGCAGAATATCTGTCCTGAAGGCACTGGAAAATAGCGGAATGTTCACTGTCAACAGGTAGCATCGTACCGCCGTTGCTTTTGATAGCGTCAGTGAGAAGACGCCCGCCAGTAACCAGAGATTCCTTGTTGGCAAGAGCAAGTGTTTTACCTGACTTAGCCGTAGTAATGGATGCCTGGAGACCGGCAATACCTACTATTGAATTCAGAACAGTGTCACTGTCGGTTTCGGTTACTGCAAAATTGAGAGCACCGGGGCCGTATTTAACTTTTGTACGACATCCGGAAAGACGTTTTACAAGCTCATACCCAGCTGTTTCGTCAGTGACACAGGCGTAATCGGGATCAAAACGGTAAACCTGCTTTTCCAGAAGGTCAATATTTCTATTGGCTGATAGAGCCGCAATTTTTATTCCCAGCGGTTCAACAAGAGATAAGGTCTGTGTACCGATGGAGCCGGTAGAACCAAGCAAAGTGAGTTTTTTAGTAGCCAAATTCCAACCTCATATTTAACCAAAAAAGAGAAGAACAACAATGTACATGAACATTGCGGTGAACATTACGCTGTCTATTCTGTCCATAGCACCACCGTGACCGGGCATGATGTTGCCGAAATCCTTTATGCCGCATTGACGCTTGGCATAACTGGCAATCAGGTCACCGAATATTCCGACTACCGCGCCGAAAAATCCGGTTCCGAAATACAGAAGAAGACTTAGACCTGTGGTTCCCAGAGAAAATGAACTGCTGAATATCTTTTCGTAGGCAACAAATACAACAGTAACTAGGGCCGTTGTAGACAGAACTCCGTATACTGCCCCCTCGACAGTTTTATTTGGACTTATGAACGGAGAAAGTTTACGTTTCCCGAAAGCACGCCCGAATATATATGCAAATGTGTCGCAAATCCATCCGACGCATAGAGAAATAATAAATAAAAAAACCTTGTCTCCGTAATCTGTAAACATTAACCGTGTGAGCATCATCGAGCGAAATCCGAATGAAATGATTAAGGTCATAAAAACCATGGAAGAAACCTGATTAAAGCGGTCATCTCCTTTGCAGTCAAGGCATGCAGCGGCCGAAACTGAAATCAGATAAATCGCAGTAACTGCAAAAAAGTTTGAAGATAATATATTTACAACAGTAATCAGGAAAAGTCCGGCAATAATAAGATGACATACAGAGCCCGGCTTGAAAGCACGCCAGCATTCATATACGGCGATAAGGGCAATCGAGTTAAAAACAATTGGAACCGCGAATGAGTCGAAAACAAACATCAGTCCGACCAGAAGTGCTATGCCTATCCCTGCGGATACAAGTCTCTGCTTCATAAAACATCCTCTTTGAAAACGGCGGGGTCATCCCCGCCGTATTTGTCATATTCTGCCGAAACGGCGTTGACGATTGGAGTATTCATCGATGGCTTTATCCAGGTTTGCGGGTGAAAAATCAGGCCACAGGACATCCATATAAACAAATTCACTGTAGGCGCATTGCCATAATAGAAAATTTGAAATACGTTCCTCACCGCTTGGGCGAAGAATCATATCAACGGGAGGACAGTCTGAAGTAAAAGTACGGCTTTCAAACATGTCCTCGTCTATATCGTCGGGAGATATCTTACCGTTTAGCACATCCCTCGCAAGAGACTTTGCCGCAAAAACAATTTCCTGACGGCCACCGTAGTTGACGGCAATATTAAGCAGAAGCCCGTCATTGTCCCTGGATTTATCTTCGATACGGGCAATTTCTTTCTGAAGATCATCTTCGAGGCCTGCAATATTACCGATGAACTTTATACGGATATTTTCGTCCTTGAAAAGCTCAGCGTCGGAAATATACTTACGCAGAAGATTCATTATAGCCTCCACTTCTTCGGGAGGCCGGGACCAGTTCTCTGTAGAAAAAGCGAACACAGTAAGGGCCTTAACGCCTATTTTCTGGCAGTATCTGGTGATTTCCTGAAATACCTCGGCTCCTTTTACATGGCCGGCAGTACGCGGAAGAAGGCGCTTTTTTGCCCATCTGCCGTTGCCATCCATGATTATGCCGATATGGCCCGGAACAGTGCTCATATTTCGAGAATCTCTTTTTCCTTGTCCTTGATTACGTCATCAATATCCGTGCAACGGCTATCGGTAGACTTCTGAATCTCGTTTTCAAGATTCTTGAGGTCATCCTCTGTTATCTCGCTGGATTTCTGTGCAGCCTTGAATTTCTCGATGGCGTCACGGCGAATAGAACGGACAGTAACCTTGCCGTCCTCCCCCAATTTTTTGATCTGTTTTACAAGTTCTTTGCGTCGTTCTTCGGTAGGCTGCGGGAAGGCTATGCGGATGACACGGCCGTCGTTTGTGGGGTTGATACCGATATCGCTTGCCTGAATAGCTTTTTCGATGTTTTTGAGAGTTGAGGCATCCCAGGGCTGGATTACCAGAACACGGGCGTCTGCAACTGAAACAGCTGCCATCTGCTGGATAGATGTTGGAGTACCGTAATAATCAACGGAAATCTTGTCCAGTACAGCAGGATTAGCGCGTCCGGCACGGATGGCAGCAAGATCTTTTTTAAGATAGTCTATGCTCTTGACCATTTTGTCATCATAATACTTTACTCTTTCATCCATTACTCATTGTCTCCTTCGTAAATTATGGTGCCTATGTCTTCACCGGAAACGGCTTTTACAAGATTTTTGGGATCGGACTGAAGGTCAAATACCAGAACAGGGATTTTGTTGTCGCGGCACATACTAGCGGCAGTACTGTCTATAACGGCAAGTCCGTCGTTAAGAACCTTAGTAAAAGTGAGGGATTTGTAGCGTTTCGCATCGGGGTATTTGTGAGGGTCTATGTTGTAGACACCATCTACAAGAGTTGCCTTGAAGATGATCTCAGCGTTTATTTCAGCAGCTCGGAGAGCCGAAGCGGTATCTGTTGAAAAGTAGGGGTTGCCGGTACCGCATGCAAGAATAATTATGCGGCCTTTTTCAAGATGTCGTACCGCTCTGTTTCGAATATAGGGCTCGGCAACTTGGTTAAGCTGCAAAGCGGTCATAACGCGGACGTCAAGGCCTATCTGTTCAAGAGTGTCACCGACCGCAAGAGCGTTCATTGTGGTAGCAAGCATACCAATCTGGTCAGAACGGGTTCGCTCCATATTGTGACCGTCGCGTCCTCTCCAGAAGTTTCCTCCGCCAACGACAATAGCTATCTCGACACCAAGATCGGCAGTGTCTTTGATTGCCTCGCAAATTTTCATAACGGAATCAGCATCAATGCCGAAACCTTTGTCGCCGGCAAGTGCTTCGCCGCTCAGTTTGATAAGAATTCTTTTATATTTTGCCATAATACCCCTCTGTAAATATCAAAATATATTTAGATATATTATATAAAAATCGGCCTATGTTGTAAACATAAATAAAAGCCTTCCCTGGGATGATGCATACCCCGGAAAGGCAGAAGGAATTATAAAATATCCGTTTATAAGCAAGTGAATCGATATGGGAAAGCAGATCATCAAGTTGATTTATGCAGTTTTTCTTCAGGCAGAGTTCTACGGTAAATTCATCGAATAATAATTATTTAATGGATACCTTCGGACCGGTAGGAGTGTCTTCGATTACATATCCGAGGGCGGTAATTTGGTCACGAAGAATGTCGGCTGTCTTGAAATCCTTTGCCTTACGGGCTGTCTGACGCTGTTCGGCCATATCGATTATTTCCTGAGGTACCTCGTCGGTTTTTCGATTATACATCAGGCCGAGAACATTTGTAAGCTCGTCGAATGTGTCGGCGGCGCACTGAAGAGCTTTTAAGCTCGGGTTTTCTGCAGAGTTGATATCACGGACAAGCTCAAAAACAGCAGAGATTGCGTCAGCAGTGTTCAGATCATCGTCCATAGCCATTATGAACCTTTCACGGCGTATATCACACTGATTTATAAGTGAATTGTCAGTACCTCCTTCTCCCTGAAGAAGGAAATCAAGGTTTTTAAGGCAAGTATAAAGACGATCAAGAGATGATTTGCATTGCTCAATTATTTCACGTGAATAGTTGATTGGACTGCGGTACTGGGCGCTAATCATCAGAAAGCGAATGGGCTCGTATCCGTATTCATTGCTTACGTCGCGTACAGTGAAAAAATTGTTGAGGGATTTTGACATTTTGCGGTTGTCGACGTTGATATATCCGTTATGCATCCAATAACGGCTGAAAGTTTTACCGGTAAAGCATTCGCTCTGGGCAATCTCGTTTTCATGATGCGGGAAAATCAGATCCTGGCCGCCGCAGTGGATATCTATAGTCTCGCCAAGATATCTCCGTGACATGGCGCTACATTCGATATGCCAGCCGGGACGTCCTTCACCCCACGGACTTGTCCAGTGAGGTTCGCCGGGTTTGGCGGATTTCCAGAGAGCGAAATCCATTGGATTGCGTTTGATCTCACCGACCTCGATACGGGCACCTGCCTCAAGATCCTCGAGAGGCTGATGCGAAAGCTTGCCGTATTCGGTAAAACTGTTCGTGGCGAAGTATACGTCACCGTCATCGGTGGCATAGGCATGGCCTCTGTCAACAAGGGTACTTATGATACCGATGATGCCTTCTATGCTTTCGGTAGCTCTGGGATGAACGTCTGCATGCATAACATTCAGACCGTCAGCGTCAGTCCAGTATTCTTTAATAAATCTCTCAGCAATAACGGGAACAGTCGTACCCTCTTCATTGGCCTTTTTTATCAGTTTATCATCCACATCGGTAAAATTCTGGACATATGTTACATTGTAGCCCCTGTATATAAGGTAACGGCGTAGTGTATCAAAAACACACAGAGGCCTGGCGTTGCCGATATGAATGAAATTGTAGACGGTGGGTCCGCAGACATAAATTTTTATAAGGTTGCCTACGGAAGGCATTAATTCCTCTTTGGAACGGGATAAGGTGTTGAATATTTCCATGTTGTTGTAAATCCTTTAATTATTTGAAACTCTTTATACAGTCTATATTCTGTATCACATATACAACACCGCTTATAACAGTCAGCACAGCAACAAGATACATCATTACAAGACTAATTGTCAGGAACAATTTTTCAGATATCCAGCATTGCTCGGAGAATTCTGCTAACAGAAGAACTGCACCTACAGCGATCATCTGGAAAGTGGTTTTAATTTTGCCCCAGATATTGGCGGCAATTACATGACCGGATTCGGAAGCAGCTACAAGACGGATACCGGATACGGTGAAATCACGGGCAACAACCAGTATTACGACCCAGGCCGGACAGAAACCAAGCTCGACAAACAGAATCATTATGCTTACGACAAGGACCTTGTCCGCAAGAGGATCCATGAATTGTCCGAAACTTGTAACAATATTCCTTTTACGGGCAATACTCCCATCAAGCGTGTCAGTAACCGAAGCAATAACAAATACTAAGAATGCTATAAGATAGTGAAAGGAAATCGAATGTAGCATAATAAAGCCACAACATACCGGTACCAGAAATACTCGAAGCAGAGTCAGTTTGTTCGGAAGATTCATAATCAGTCCTCTATATCGGCGTAAAGGTCGTAACCATCGGTTTCTATTACTATTGAATTATATATCTCACCGGGAATTAAATCAAATTTAAGGGGGACCCACACCTGACTGTCGACATCGGGGCAATTGTACATGGATCTGCATGCATACATTGCGGTTTCCTCGTCAAAGCCATCGCAGATTATTTCGAGCTTTTTCCCGACCATGCTTTCAAGATAACCGGCCATAATACCGGCTTGAAGATTACGGAACTGCTCTGCCCTGAGGCGTTTTGTATTGTTATCAAGCTGCTCTTTTAACTTTTCAGCTGGTGTGCCTTCCTCAGGTGAATACTCGAAACATCCGGCAAATTCGATTTTCGCTTCTTTCAGAAAATCACAGAGAGTAAGAAACTGTTTCTCCGTCTCTCCAGGGAAACCGACAATAAACGTAGAACGTATTATAATATCGGGAATTTTATTACGCAGTTTATGAACCAGTTCAAGATAATCCTCACCGGTACCGTGCCTTCCCATACGCTTTAGGACATTTTCATCTGCATGTTGGAACGGAATATCAATATAATGCGCAACCCTGTCGTGAGACAGAACATCTATAAGATTGTCATCAAATTTGTCGGGATAGGCGTAAAGGATGCGTATTTTCCACAGATTATCAATCTTTTCGAGTCTCTCCACCAGAGAAGCTAAATTTGTACTATTATCAAGGTCCCTTCCGTAGGACGTTGTATCCTGAGCTACAAGTATGATCTCACGTACTCCGGACGAAACAAGCATCAGCGCCTCATCGATAATTTCACTGGCGGGACGGCTGCGGAACCCTCCTCGTATACCGGGAATGGCACAGTAGGTACAGTGATTGCTACAGCCCTCGGCAATCTTCAGATAAGCATAGTGCTGAGGAGTTGAGATAATACGTTTCCCGGAAATTCTCAATTCCTCAGGCAGGCCGCAGATACAGAGTTTTTCACCATTCAGAGCTTTGACAACATATCCGGCGATATCGTGATTAGAGGAAAGGCCAAGAACTATGTCTATTTCGGGGATCTCTGAAGCCAGCTCCTGCCCGTATCTCTGTGAAAGACAACCTGTAACGATAACAGCCTTCAGTTTCGAAGATTGCTTATAAGAGACTACTTCTAAAATAATTCCGATGGCCTCTTCCTTAGCGGAAGTGATGAATCCGCAGGTGTTTATAACAGCAGCATCGGCTTCACAGATATCGTCGGTAATATCATAGCCGGCATCAACAAGTGAAGCCATCATAATCTCAGCGTCTATTCTGTTTTTGTCACATCCGAGTGAGATAAAATATACAGCGGCCATTCTAATCCTCGTGTCCGTCAATAAATCCCGCGATTGCACTGCGGATATCATTGAATGTAAAACCTTTGTTTACTAGATGAGAGATAACTTTTTTACGCCCGATATCGTCGTTGATCTTTGCAAGAAATCTGCGGTCAATAATATCATGTATTACGGTACAGTCATCGAATTCGGCGTTTTTCAGTAGGTCTTCGGTAATTTCACGGGATATACCTTTCTCTGCCATTTTATGCATTATAAACGTTCTGCTGCTGCCTTTGCGAACAAGCTCAGTAAAATATTTATCGGCAAAACCGGTGTCGTCAATTAATCCAGATTCTTTTATTCTTGCTACAACCTCAGCCGAAGTCATCTCGTCAAAATTACGGCAGAGTTTGGTATAAAGCTCGCTTTCGGAATGGTCCCTCATATCAAGGTAAGTCAGTGCCCTGTCCTTTGCCTTGTAATAGTCACTGTCCATACGGATACTGTCAAGTTCGGACGCCGAAAGAACGGAATCTATTTTAATGTGATGTTTGAGAAGAGTTTCCTCATCAACGGAAAACAGAAATTCATCATTGAAAAAAAGGGCATATCTGCCCTTTTTTGTTAATTTTATATCATTGATTATGTATTCGTAATCCGGCATGCTTAACCGTCGACCTCTACATCAAGAGAGGAATTATCACCAGACGAAAGAATAACAGGTTTGCCGTCTTCACCGTCAGATGAAGCGGTCCTTGAGGAGGTCTTTTTGCTCCCGAGTTCTTCGGCTCGTTCACGTATCTTACTCTCGATGCTGTCGCAAAATTCCTTGTGATCCTGAAGGTACTTTTTAACATTCTCACGGCCCTGACCCAGACGTTCGTCGCCGTAATTGAACCAGGCGCCGGATTTCTGGATGATTCCGAGATCGACTGCCGCATCAAGTATCTCGCCGACTTTAGATATTCCGGTACCGTACATAATATCGAACTCTGCAGTCTTGAAAGGCGGTGCTACCTTGTTTTTAACGACCTTGACCTTGGTATGGTTGCCGACCATATCGGTACCGGATTTCAAGGTTTCGGTGCGGCGTACATCAAGACGAACCGACGCATAAAATTTTAACGCACGGCCGCCGGGGGTTGTCTCGGGATTGCCATACATAACGCCGATTTTTTCGCGAAGTTGGTTGATGAAAATGCAAATGGCGTTGGATTTGCCGACGACGGAAGTAAGTTTGCGAAGGCCCTGGGACATAAGACGGGCCTGGGTACCGACATGACTGTCGCCCATTTCACCTTCGATTTCAGCTTTGGTTACCATGGCGGCAACGGAATCTATAACTATGACATCGATTGCGCCGGAACGAACCAACGCCTCGGTAATCTCAAGAGCCTGCTCGCCTGTGTCGGGCTGTGACACAAGAAGACTGTCAATATCGACACCGAGAGCCTTTGCATATATGGGGTCAAGCGCATGCTCAACATCAATAAAAGCGGCGGTACCACCGATTTTTTGCGCCTCGGCAACTACATGAAGAGCAACTGTAGTCTTACCGGAACTTTCAGGCCCGAAGATTTCAACGATACGTCCGCGGGGAAGGCCCCCGATGCCAAGAGCGATATCCAGAGAAAGAGATCCGGAGGAAATTGATTCAACATTCATAGCTACATTCTCACCGAGCTTCATCACGGCACCTTTGCCGAACTGTTTTTCAATCTGTTGAAGCGCAGTCTCTAAAGCTTTTTGTTTGTCTGCCATAATATAAAATCCTCCATTCAAAATTTATCTAAATTTTACACTTTTTTTGCTTATTTATCAAGAGAATGCCTGCGAAGCATTACGAACCGGTCGATATCAGCGAGATCGAGCACGACTTTTTTCTCTTTGAAGATATGATTCTCAGCCAGTCTGAGAATATCGTTTGCCTGACCTCTGCCGCATTCGAAAATGAATGCTCCGCCGGGTTTCAAAACATGGTAATACAAATCAATGATTTGTCTATAAAAACCGAGTTCATCTCCGTCAGGGGGAACAAAAGCTATATAAGGCTCGTCCTCTAGTTCGGCTTTGTTGACGTTGTAGTCTTCGGGTGAAACATAGGGAGGATTGGAAATAACAAGATCAACCGAAGAGTCCGGAACATTTCGGCAATAATCGAATATATCAGATTCGACAATATCAATTCCGGAACTGTATTTTGCAACGTTGAAGCGGCAGTATTCAAGAGCCTGCGGTGAAATATCCACAGCAGTACCGTGAATGCCGGACTCGGAATTGACAGATATCGCAATATTTCCGCTTCCGCAGCAGAGATCAATAAAAGAAGGATTATCAATTTCATTCAGAAAATCAAGAGCAATGTCAGTTATTAATTCAGTTTCGGGACGGGGTATCAATACACCGGGACCAACCTTCAATTCAAGATTTCTGAAAGGCCAGTGACCGATAATATACTGGAGTGGTTCCCCCGCAGATCTTCTTGAAGCCATATTTCGCGCTTTATATGCTATGTTATCATCAACAGGAGAATCAATCATCATATCAGCAGGATTCAGCCCCAAACATTCTTCAATAATTATCTGCGCTTCACGGATGTTGCTCTGTTCATAAAGAATAAGCCTCAATTCGTCCTGTAAAGCTTTTAAACTTACCATTTACCGTCTTCTTCATTTTCGGGAATTACAGGTAAAAGAGAAGCTATAGCAACCTCAATCATAGAATCATCAGGTTCAAAAGCTGTAAAGCGCTGAACAAACATTCCAGGAGCCGAAAGTATCTTGCAAAACAGGTTGTCGTGCCCACCTGCGTACTGGATTATTTCGTATGATAACCCGATTACTACAGGTAACAGAAGGAGTTTTATTAGTACACGGACAATATAGCTGTCCCAGGTGATGAATGAAGAAATGATAATACTGATCAGAATTACTATAAAAAGAAAACTTGTACCGCAGCGGGGATGAAAACGGCTGTGTTTTCTGACGTTTTCAACAGTAAGTTCCTCGTGCGCTTCATAACAGAATATGGTCTTATGCTCGGCACCATGGTATTCAAAAACCCTGTGAATTTCTTTCATTCTTGTTACAGTAAAAATATAAAATATAAAAATAAGTAACTTTATTATTCCCTCCGCCACAGAGCGAAGACCGCCCATATTTAGCCATTTGTCCAGCAGTCCGGTAAGGAACGTGGGAAGAAGTATAAACAGACCTACGGCAATCAATACAGCCAGTACGGTGGACAACAAAGCGGAACCTCCGGTATCTTTCTCGTCGGGATATGCGAGATCGGCGGATTTCATAAGATATCCGTAGCCAGATTTCAGGCTGATAATCATTGCAGCTATACCGCGCACTACAGGTATCTTCGCAACCGGATTTTTAACGGAATCGGAAATCTCGGTGTATATTGTTCCGTTTTTCATGCGAACAGCAAAACAGGTTTTTAAGGGACCTCGCATCATAATTCCATCGATTAGTGCCTGACCGCCTATTTTAGTTTTGAATTTATCGGGCATTTTGTTAATATACCTTTCCATAATATTTAATTGTAAACCGGGATTATAACGGTGGCAGTAGTACCAATCCCGAGCTCGCTTTCATATACAAGCGATCCATTATGGCTGTCTACAATGTCCTTTACCACTGCAAGACCTATTCCTGTACCGTTTGTAGAGTTGGAAGCCGTGTAGAATCTGTCGAAAATTTGTCCGAGCTCCTCCTTTGGGATACCACGTCCGAAATCGGAAATGCTGATGCTTACGTTATCGGCATCGGAAAGCTCGATAACGACGATTTTACCGCCGGGTTCTGAATATTTCAGTGCGTTGTCAAGCAGATTGATAAATACAGAAAGAAGGCGGCTTTTATCGCCCTGTATTTTAACCGATTCATCATTAAATGCTACGTCAATCTCTACATTTTTACTATGTGCTTTTTCCTGATACAGTTCTGTTGATTCACGAACAACTTTCAGAATATCAATTACATCCATATTGAGGGACAGACGTCCGTTTATTGTTCTGCTGAAATCAAGAAGATCCTCCACAAGAAGCGACAGGCGCTCGCTTTCGTTCAGAATAATATCCATACCTTTATTGAAAGTTATTTCGTCGCGGTTCCCTATCATTTTTAGAGTTTCTGCCCAGCCGCGTATAGCGGTAAGAGGTGTGCGGAGTTCGTGGGACACACCGGAAATAAACTCATTTTTTAGCTTGTCGGTCTCAGAAAGACTTTCAGCCATATTGTTTATTGTATTTGAAAGGTCGCCTATCTCGTCACGGTAGGTATTTTCTATACGGGCATTGTAATCTCCGTGTGAGATTCTTTCGGCAGATTCGGCAACCTCGTTGATAGGAATTACAATAGAACGAATAAAATACATGCCGGTGAAAAGAGTAAACGCAAGGATTATTCCATCAACAAGAAGAAGAGTTCTTCCTGATTTATTTATCTGAGAGTCCACAGCAGCAAGCGATGTAACCATACGAAGTGCAGATATCTCGCCGACCGATACACCCAGATAATGTGTAAGGGCTGCTGTGTGAAGACCGTCAGGACCATACTCAAGACTGAATCCATCTCTGTTCATATCGGCGGAAGAAAAATCTGTAAATCCGGAGGTAACTTCAGGCATAAAACCGCTTGAGGATACCAGGACGTTTCCGGTACTGTTGAGCAGCATAAGGTCAAACCTGTTACGTCCCTGGAAATTCTCAACAGCTCCGTTAAGGATACGTAGACGAGTCTTGCTGTTGTATTCGCCTTTCAGAGAAGCAAGACTTACCGACATAAAGTAATCCATTTCGTATTCCATGGAAGTCCGGACAAGACCGTAATAGTTGAGGCGAATATTATTGAAAACAAGAAAGGAAATCACCATAACCACAATTAAGATGGCCGACAGATTAACTGCCGCCCATCTTCGAGCAATACCAGATTTTCCGCCTTTTTTTACAGACATAATTATTCAATCAGACCGTCCAGCGGTATCCGAAGCCCCATACGGTTGTAATAATTTCACTGCCGTCTTTGCCGAGTTTGTTGCGAAGCCGGCAAACGTTTACATCCACTATTTTATAATCGCTTGCGAAGCTTTCACCCCAAACCGATTTAAGAATAAAATCACGCTTGAGAGCAACCCCGGGATTGCGAAGGAACAGCTCCATGAGGCTGTATTCAATTTGGGTAAGATCCAATACGTAATCTCCTCGGCTTACGGTACGTGACACGCTGTCCAGAGAAAACTCTCCGCATACAATTTTAGATACAGGCATCGTTTCAGAATAAGTTATATCGGTGCGCCGGTAGACTGCGTCCACACGTGCAGTAAGTTCGCCTACACTGAACGGTTTTACAACATAATCATCGGCACCGCTTGCGAATCCGGAGATTTTGTCGGTCTCCTGGCTCTTGGCCGTAAGCATAATAATGCCGATGTTCTTATCGATTTTACGGATTTCGGTGCAAAAATCAATTCCGTTCTTTCCGGGAAGCATAATGTCCAGAAGTACAACATCGAACTGACTGCCCTCGTCGAAAAGTTGTTTTGCGTGTTCCGCGGATTCCACGCCGGTAACCTCATAACCGTTAATCTCGAGGTTCAGCGTAATAAGATCACGGATTCCGTATTCATCTTCCACAACCAGCACACGCTTCATAATTTTACCCTTTCAATCAGTAAGCAACAAAGTTTCTTATAATATAACCGAGATCGGAAAAATCACATGAGGAGCGGTAGTAATATTTAAAATAAACTGACTGTTCAAGTAGATGATAGTCATCATCAGCAGGCTCGGTGTCGCCGATATACTGTACTTTCAGCTCAAAAAGGTTCTTACCGTCATTTGAAAGAATTCTGAAAAGCGTACCGTCACCGGTTTCCTGGTCGACATAATTTTCGAGTGCCCAGTCATCGGGAACGAGAAGATCAAACCGGTAATCGGAGTTTGAAAGAGACAGAGCGGAAAATTCCACATTATCCATCGAAAAACCGTACCAGTATGTCCAGGCGTCGGCGTAAAGTACATCGTCGAAAGGTACAGACGTGGAAGGGACAGAAATAGACTGGTTTGAACGAATTGAGTGGCAGGAAGGTGATTTATAAGGCCTTAAAGTAAGATCAAGATATTTTCCACCGATATATGCCGGAGAAATCCCTTGTTCGGAAGGGAAAACAAATATCTCGGTCTGTTTTTTTTCTTCCAAGGTTGCCTCGTCTATAAACAAAGCTGCCGTTCCGTCGTAAAGCTGCCCTGAAAGGAGCTGGGAAATGGCCATTGTTCGCGAAGACAGAATACACTGGCTATAAATAAGCTCATCAAGTGAAAGACCCTCAATATATTTTATAAACCAGTCGTCATTAAGTGTTGAAATATAGCAGATTTCCTCTATCCCGTCGCTGTCAAAGTCCCTGATAATAAAATCGGCGCAGTTTTCCTCAATACCGGATACCAGGCCATCTTTTCCGTAATAATATGATGTCAGAATCTGTTCACGGTTTCCGGAAGACCAGCAGACAAGAAGGAAATAATCACCGGAATCTCCTGGCAGAAACCTTACACTGCTAGCATCAGGGCCGGCACCTTCCAGATTGTCGGAAAGGAACCAGACACCGTTTTCTTTTTCAAGAACGGCTATCCCCGAAAAAACACTTCCTGAGGGAATACTGTAGAACACAACGGCCTCGTCTGCACCGTCACGGTCAAGGTCAAAGAAAATTATAGGTAGCCTGCTGTCGCCAGAAAGGGGATATTTCAAAATAACGTCCCCCTCCGACAGAGAGTCTACCACATCCATAATCTTTTTCTGTTCTCCCGAAAGGGAAGGATTCACCAGCAGATCGTCTATTTCAGACTCTATCCCGCAGCCGGTAAAAACCGCAATAGTAAAAAGCAACAGAATAATAGCTGAGGCTTTTTTCATGAACTACCTCTAAGTATATAATGGAAACAATCAGATAAACTTGTCGAGTTCTCTTTCTACGTTAGCAAACTTTTTGATTTTCGGCTTGTTGATTATTTTGCCTTGTGAAACAACCATATCAAGCTTTCGTAGTCTTGCAAAGTTTTCGAGAGGATTGCCGTCGCAAACAATCATATCCGCAGATTTTCCGGGTTCAATGCTGCCGGTGATGTTATCGATTTTCGCTATGCGTGCATTTCCCAAAGTCGCGGAATACAGTGAAATTTCGTGGCTGACTCCGCAGAATTTACAGAAATAATTCAGCTCGCGCCACATATCGTAATGGGTAATATACGGACAACCCGTATCAGTGCCGAGCCCCACTGGGATACCTTCTTCCAGGCATTTTTTGGCGCATACGATAATACCTTCAAACACTACGTTGCCGTTGAACTGATCTGTTTCGGAAACGTGGCTTATTTCACGGTCGAACAGAGCATAGGGCAAAGCGGGTGAAATGGTGCAGATATCTGCGGATTTGTTTTTCTTGAAAAGTTCAATAATTTCATCATCAGGCATAGCACCGTGCTCTATTGTGTCAACTCCGCCTTCAAGTGCAACGCGGACACCCTCGGAACTTTCGACGTGTGCCGCGACCATGTAACCCAGGCTGTGAGCTTTTTCACATGCGGATTTAATATATTCGGGAGGCATTTTGAGAGCACCCGGCTCCCCTTTTTCCTTTGCGTCTAAAACGCCGCCTGTAATCATAAGTTTGATGATATCCGGATTATCCTTAGCTATAATTTCAACATATTCTGCTGCTTCATCAGCTGATGTCGCTATATATCCAAGGGATCCGGCCATGTGACCGTTGGGAACCGATACGGCCATGTTGCTTGCGATAATACGAGGACCGGTTGCTTTTCCGGTTTTGATGGCGTCACGCACCTTTGTATCAAAGTCGAAAACACCGCCGACCGTACGGATTGTGGTAACACCGCTCATAAGCTGGGTTTTGGCAGCAGTGCTGCATAAATTAAAAATGTACTTTTGAAGGAGCTTGTATTTTTTTACAAGAGCAACAAGTTTTCTGGCGTCGGTCTGTTTTTTCTTGGGCTTTCCATTTGCTGGAAGATGAACATGAAGATTAACAAGGCCGGGCATGATATATTTCCCAGCTAAGTCAATTACGACGTAACCCGAATAGTCACTGTCAGAAGGAACAATACCGTTTATTTTTTCACCGTCAACAAGAATTACATGGTCTTTTTGAGGCTTCATATTCTCGGTGCCGTCAAGTATGATGCCGTTTGTAAAAGCGAATTTCATAGTTAAAAACCTTTCTACCAGCCGAGATAACTGAAGTTCATGTCGCATTTTGTGGAAACACCCGGGCAGGAACCGCTTCCGGTGTATTGCCAGATATCATATCGTTTCTTGTATGAGGGCTTTATATCAGTACTTCCCGTGTAGTTAGCAACCCAGACATAGTATCCCGTAAGCTGTGAATCGTTAAGTTCGTATTCGAAGAAGCTCTGACTGGCGTAAACACCAGCCATATAACCACCGCTTCGGATAGTCTCACAGAATGCGATGGCAATTTGCGTACGAAGGCTTGCGGCAAGATAATCCGCTCTGCCAGAACGCCAGGAGGTGGCGTATTCAAGATCGATGAATATAGGATAATTCAATCCCCGGCCGTCTAGCTTGGCAAGACAGTAACTGGCCTCTTCAATAGCCTCCTCGACAGTAACGGCGGCGCTGAAGAAGTAGACGCCGACTTTTATGCCCGCATTGAGCGCACCATAATAATAATCGTAGAAATTTGAATCGGCGTATACCGAGCCTGTACCATAACCGCGCCCTCCGACACGTAGAACAACAAAATCAACACCGCTGGCCTTAACCTGTTGCCAGTTGATATTATCGTTCCATGCCGATACGTCGATGCCTAGAGAAACAGATCCGTTGCTACCGCGGCGGCCCTGGTCATCAAATATATATGTTGTGCCCTGTATAACCTTTACACCGGTAACCGGAACACCGTTGTTGAAATAATACGTAAAACCGTCTAACACCTGCCAGCCGTAATATGTCTTGACTTCTTTCTGAACTTTAACGGTAACGTTCTCGTTCCGAATATTGATTCCGGTATCGGCTTTTACGTTTCCGTCACCATCGATAAGGTCGTCCCAACCGTTCTGAACATCTGTTCTTGTTACTTCTTCGGTTACGACCTGGGTGGTTCCCTCACCTTGTCCTTCCGGTGTCTGATTAACCGGATTTTCAACAGTATGAGTAACCTGTTCGGTAATGAAAACGTCCTTGGAGATAGCAGTAATATATCCGTCACCGTCGGTGGTTACAGAATATACAGACGTGGAGCCGTTGGTCATTGTAAGATAATATTTATCGTTTTGAGAAACAGTGTCGCCCTTTATTTTTACAACGGTTTCTTCTACTTGCTTGTAGGAGGTTTCAACATGGGAATTAACATAAACTACATCGTTCACGACGCCAACATTACTAGTTGATTCATCTCGGGCACGGTTGTTTCCGTACTGGTTGTCGTTGCCCTCAAGTTCGACCTTGGTATCGTTCTCAAGGAGCTCGGTCACGTCGACCTTTTCATAGACGACACGTCGAGCAACGGATACTCGGGCGGGACTTGGAGAAGCGATTCCGTCCACCCTCTTAACGGTAACGATATAGTCGCCGGGATTAATATCGCCGGAGCTTACATAAACAGAACCATCCATATCATCGTCTATTACAGATATAGGGTCGTTAGTACCGTCGGAGGAAGTTATGACAATTTCAAACGCAACGCCGGAAAACGGTTCTCCGTCGGCTTTGTAGATATTGATCTGTAGATCTTGGTTGGCGGAAACGGCCTTCAGCTGTGCCGCGGCGTCATTGTTAATATATGCGGTACGGCGGAAAGGAGCATAGTTTACAAGAGAACCGCCGGATTCCTTCTGCACGTTTTCGATAACGGTGTTATCGGCAATACCATACACGCCGGCACCAAGGCACAATATCAGTGCCGCCACCAGAACAGAGGACACTATTCTGTTGATAATTTTATAAGAAATCATAAAATCTCCGTCGTTATTTCAAATCCATATAAAATATATATTACTATAAAATCGCCTAAATATCAATAAAGGAGGGCACCGCGTAAACCGTGTCCTCCTTGAAGAGTATTATAATTTATTTACGAGATTATCCAGATATTCAGTCTCAAATGACGCTATACATCCACTGTCGCAGGCGGAAGCAAGTCCCCTGTCGATGGGAATAGCGTCGGTCAGAAGGACATTATATTCCTTTGCAAGCTCTTCGACATGACTTTCACCAAAAATATGAAGTTTTTCGCCGCAGTTAGGGCACTTTGCGTAACTGTAGTTCTCGACAAGACCGAGCACCGGGATGTTCATAAGCTTTGCCATATTGATTGCTTTTTTGACAATCATAGATACGAGCTCCTGCGGAGAAGTGACCACAATAATTCCGTCAACAGGAATGCTCTGGAATACGGTAAGTGGCACGTCTCCTGTTCCCGGAGGCATATCAACAAACATGTAATCTACGTCGCCCCACTGTACATCAGTCCAAAACTGTTTTACGGTGTCTGCAATTATCGGTCCCCTCCATACAACGGGGTCGGTTTCGTTTTGAACCATCAGGTTCAGGGACATCATCTTTATTCCCTCTGGTGTTACGTTGGGTAGTATGGCATCTCCGTTACCCATCGCAAGCTCATGTACGCCGAATGCATACGGGATGCTAGGGCCTGTGATATCGGCGTCCAGAATGGCTACTGATCTCCCGGAATGATTCATTTTGGAGGCCAGTAGACATGTTACAAGGGATTTACCGACACCGCCTTTGCCGCTTACGACAGCAATAATCTTTTTAATATGGGTATCAGAACGGGGCGCTTGAATAAAGCTCTTGTGGTCGGTCCTTTCGCCGCAGTTTTTTTCGCAGTTGGTACAGTCGTGATTACATTCAGCCATTATAGAATCTCCTGTTTTTCAATTGACGTATGATAAAAATATTGTTATTATAATTAAGCTTTTGCTCGTGTGGCTCAGTAGGTAGAGCAGCTCACTCGTAATGAGCAGGTCGTCCGTTCGAATCGGATCACGAGCTCCATAGGATGTCCTTTCGGGCATCCTATTTTTTATCAGTCTATCTATCATAATATTTTTTATGATAGATAACAACCTCTATAAAAGGCGGGTATATTAATGAAAGAAACGGTAAAGAAAATTATTGATGACATATCTTTTTTTCTTCTTGATATGGACGGGACAGTCTATCTCGGAAATAATTGGATTGACGGCGCCCGTGAATTTCTTTCGGCTGTAAAGGACAGCGGACGCCGGTATAGTTTCCTAACAAACAACAGCTCCCGAAGCCGAATAAAGTATATTGAAAAGCTAGCGAAAATGGGCCTTGATATCAATGCTGAAAAGGAGCTTATCACTTCCACCGACGCAACAATATGGTACATAAGAAGGCATTACCCCGGAAAAAAAGCGTATATTCTGGGAACAGATGACATTTCAAAGGAATTCTCAGACAGCGGAATTGAATTTGACTCCGAAAATCCGGAAATAGTAATTACAACATTCGCTCAGAATCTCGACTACAGGAAAATGTGTGAGGTCTGCGATTTTGTGCGTTCCGGTCTCCCATATATCGCGACTCATCCGGATTTTAACTGCCCTACTGATACCGGCTTTATCCCCGACCTCGGTGCAATCTCCGCATTTATTAATGCAAGCACAGAACGTTATCCAGATATCGTAATAGGCAAGCCAAACTCTTCAATTGTCGAATATGCTTTGGAAAAATGCAAAGCCGACAGAACTTCCACAGCCATAGTCGGTGACAGACTTTACACCGACATCCGTACCGGTAATGACAACGGAATTACAAGTCTACTTGTCTTCAGCGGTGAAACCAGTCATGAGGATGTAAAGAACAGTGAATACGTGCCGACATTATCCTTTGAATCAGTGAAAGAAATTATTGAGTATCTATAATACAATAATTCATAAGAAATGCAGCCGACCGTAAAAAAAGCTCCCATTCGGGAGCTTTTTTATATCGAAAAAACATTACTGTAAAAAAGCATCAATAATAACGCCTTCGGCTTCGCTTTCGCTTAGGCCTAGAGTACGAAGTTTCTGAAGCTGCTCATCGTTGATTCTCCCTATAGCCGCCTCGTGAATGATTGAAGCATTGACGTTTTTGGCTTCTATCTGGGGAATGGAGGAAACCTGAGCATCATCCATAATAATTGAATCACACTGTACGTGGGCGGAACATCTAGCCATACCTATAGCGTTGGGATGGAAAACCTGGCTGCTTTTATCTTTCGCGACGCTTCTGGAAATAATCCGGGCGCTGCTCCCCTCTCCCTGAAGCACAACCTGCATATCACTCTGAGCTGTTTGGCTTCCGTGGGTCATAAGCCTTTCAGTTACTATAAATCTGCTGTTCGGGCTGAGTGTAGCGTATGTTTTTCGTACTGTGGAATCAACACCCTTTATCTGAGCGGTGTCGAGATTGAATACGGCCCCTTCATCAAGGAATATATTGGTTATCGGATCAAGAACATTTGTTCCCAGACCATCGCCTTCACCGTAATGCTTTTCCTCATAGGTAACTTCGGCGTTTTTTCCAACATGGAAGGAATGAATTCCGCTGTGGCGCACCTCGTTGCATCCGCTGTTGTGCAGGCCGCATCCGGCTACAATAATGACTTTGGCACCGGATTCGATAAAGAAATCATTATAAACAATATCATTGAAGCCTTCGGAGGTACTTATAACGACGGGAATATGGACCTGGTCACCGTTGGCCTTTGAACTTACATATATATCAATTCCCTGTTTGTCGGTCTTTTTTTCTATTCGGATATTATCACTGTTTCCGTAGCAGGCAGAATATCCGTTGTATCGAAGATTAAATGCGCCTTCCTGTTTGAAGCCGAAGTCGTCGATCACATTAAGAATGTTCTGCGTTTTTTTATCAAGCTCATTCACGGTTAATTCACCTCATAGGAATTGATTACAGGACAGCCGGCATCATTGAGGCCAGGAAGAACATCCTCACGACGACCGAGCTGCTTAATAATACCGTCCTGAACGACCATAATACGGTCGGCAAGGGCAATGATACGTTCCTGATGAGAAATAATTATAATACTTCTGTCTCCCTTTTTGTGCATCTTTTCAAATTCACGTACAAGCATAGAAAAGCTCCACAAATCAATGCCAGCTTCAGGTTCGTCGAAAATATACAGACTGTGGTCTTTCGCGATAACTGTGGCGATTTCGATACGTTTCATTTCTCCACCGCTGAGAGTACCATCGACCTGACGGTCGATATATTCCATCGCACAGAGACCCACACGGCTTAAAAGCGCACAGCTTTCGTCACGGGTAAGGGTTATTCCAGTGGCAATGGAAAGGAGCTTTGAGACCGTCATCCCCTTGAAACGGGGAGGCTGCTGGAAGGCGTAACCTATCCCGGCCTTGGCACGACTATCAATATCCATATCAGTAATATCTTTTCCGTCAAGAATAATTTTGCCGGAGGATGGCTGTTCGAGACCAACAAGAAGACGTGCCAGAGTGGATTTTCCTCCTCCGTTCGGACCAGTAATCACCAGAAGCTCTCCGTCGTTAACGGTAAAGTTGGCGTCATTCACAATGAATTTGACGGTATTATTGTCGTTAATGTGAAAATTGAGATTTTCTACCTGAAGCATTGTATATTCCTTATCCTAAATTTACTGCTTATTATATCATCTGTGCTGTCTGCAGTCAATTAAGGCACTTATTTATAACGTAGTGTTTTCTTGAAGAATGAACCGTGATGTGATAATATCATTGTAGATTTTTACGAGGTATATTATTTTGGCAAAAGTACGTGTAGAAAAAGAAACTTTAGGCGACGTGATGTGGGCATATCGTGGGCTGATAATTTTCGCCCTTACGATACTGGCCGCGGCTCTGTTGTTCTGTAAAATAATAGATACTAAATCCGATTCCAACGCCGCTTTGCACCCTGTTATTCAACCTGTGGACTACGGAATGAAACTTATCAACACCGTCGGAGATGAAGACGAAACACACGGTTTTATTATCGAAGAAAGCGCCGTGGCCGACCCGAGCTATTTCAACGACGCTCTGTTTATCGGTGACAGTCTTACTAACGGTTTCCCAATCTATCTCTCGGGCGAATTTACTGCTGTTGCTATTAACGGTGTAAACACTCAAAGCGCTCTTACTTCCAAAGTCTTTACCACTCCTGACGGACAGAGTCTTACCTTCCTGGAAACTATCGAATACTACAAGCCCAACAAACTATATATAATGCTCGGAACCAACGGGCTTAACTGGGAAACCATTGAATGGAACTACGACGGTTTCATAACGCTTATCGATGAAATTATGATGAGGGTCCCCGGTGTTACCATTATCATCCAGAGCTGCACCCCCAAGACAGCTTCCGCTGCGGCTAAGGTCGAAAATTACCGCCCGGAAAATATAAGCCGTTATAATGATCTGCTTAAGGACATGTGCTACCAGAAAGGCCTTTACTATCTAGATATCTGGTCCGTACTGAAAGACGATAATGGATATCTGCGTGAAGATCTGGCCGCCGACGACGGTATTCACATGTTTCAGCAGGGTTACAATATATGGCGTGATTATATTTTCACCCACACGGTACAGGGCAACATGACCTACTCGATTACAAATGAGGGCATTCTATACTACGTAACTCAGCAGCTTGAACCTATCGATCCTGAAAACACCACTTTGGGAAGTCCCCCGCCCGAAGGGACCGAGGAACAGCTCATTGATGAACAACCTTCCGAAGAAAATCAGGAACCGTAAATACCTAGAGCATACCGAAAGGAATGCTCTTTTTTTATGTGTTAATCATTTTTAAAAATTCTTCTTCTGTAATGACAGGGATCCCGAGATCACGAGCTTTAATAAGCTTACTGCCGGCATTCTCTCCGGATAGAACATAGGAAGTCTTTTTTGAAACCGATGATACGGCATGACCGCCGTACTGCTCAATCATATGGTTGGCCTCATCACGGGAAAGGGTCGGAAGAGTACCGGTAACAACAAGATTCATGCCTTCGAGAACCGAAGAAACACTGTCGGATAGATATTCCATATTTACTCCGTCAATTTCAAGCCGAGACACAAGATCCCGGGCACCCTCGGTACTGAAGAACGAAACAACGCTTTCGGCAATAACCGGCCCGATACCGTCTATATTCGAAATATCCTTAGCAGAGGCATCAATGATGTTTTTCATGGAACCGAAGCGGCGGGCAATAAGTTCAGCAGCTTTCCCGCCGACGTTTCGTATGCCAAGACTTACTAAAAGACGATCAAGATTGGATGAGCGGCAGGCATCGATGGAAGCCAGCAGGTTTTCGGCAGTTTTATCCTTAACCTTGTCGAGTGTAAGCAGCATATCCTTTGTGAGTTCAAAGAAATCAGCGGCATCGGAAAGATAGCCCGCTGATATCAGTTTATCAATGTTTGAGGGCCCCATTCCCTCAATATTCATCGCCTCTTTTGAGGTAAAATGAATCAGGTTGCGCCGGATCTGTTCGGGACATTCCGGATTAACACAACGAAGGGCCGACTCGTCCGGAAGACGAATCGCATGTTCACCGCATACCGGACAATATTGAGGCAATCTGAAGGTTTCACTGCCGGGCATATGATTTGAAGAGGAAACGATTTCGGGAATAATATCGCCCGCTTTTCGCACCTCTACAATGTCTCCGATTCGGATATCGAGGCTGTCAATATAATCCTGATTATGAAGCACAGCGCGGGACACGGTTGTGCCTGCAAGCTGAACAGGTTCGAATACCGCAGTTGGAGTAAGAGCACCGGTACGTCCGACCTGAACCTCAATATCGAGTAAAGTGGTCTTCTTTGCCTCGGGAGGATATTTATAGGCTATAGCCCATCGGGGATATTTTTCGGTGGACCCGAAATAATCCCGAAGAGAAAGGCTGTCAACTTTGATAACGGCTCCGTCAATATCATACGGAAGTAAGGATCTCATATTACCGATTTGAGAAACCGCGTTTTCTATTTCTTCAAATTCAGAACATTTTTTGTAACCTGGAATAACGTTAAATCGGAGCGATTTGAGATAATCAAGAGACTCGATATGTCCCGAGAACTGACGTGAAGACTGTTGGACATTGAAAACGAAAATATCTAGATTTCGGCTTGCCGTTACTGACGAATCTTTTTGGCGGAGAGATCCAGCTGCGGCGTTGCGTGGGTTTTTGAACGGAGTTCTTCCCTGGGCTGTCTGCTCTTCCACTAGACGTGCAAAGCTTTCCTTGGGCATATATACCTCGCCACGTACCTCAAGTATGTCCCCACGGAAATCTATTTCCACGGGGACATTTTTTAATGTACGGATGTTCTCGGTAACATCCTCGCCCTGATTGCCATCGCCGCGTGTGGAACCCAAGAAAAGACGTCCTCCGTGGTATTCAAGCGAAACCGACAATCCGTCAATTTTAGGTTCAACGGAAAAGATCGCGCCGGGTTCTTCCCTTTTGATACGGTCAAAGAAATCCCTAAGTTCGTCAAATGAAAATGCGTCAAGCAAACTTTCCATTCTTACGGCGTGGTTAACTTTATCGAATTTGCTTGAAGCGTTTCCTCCGACAATACTCGTAGGTGAATCTTCGGAGTAAAGCTCCGGAAATTCAGCCTCGATATTTTCAAGCTCGCGCATAAGGGCGTCATAGACATCGTCGGACAATACGGGAGAGTCCTCGTTGTAGTATTTTCGGGAGGCTTCAAGCAGGATATCTCTGACCTCCGCTACTCTTGTTTTGGCCTGTTCGTAATCCAAAATTACACCTGTAATATACTTTAAATTGAAATTTCCTTGGCAAGCTCAAGCAGCTTATTATCGAAAGGTTTCTTCATCGCAAGTGCCTTTTCGAAATCCAGCGCCGTAACCTTGCCGTTGCGGAAACAAACGACCTTGTTTCCTTTATCTGAAATGGCAAGCTGCGCTGCGTAGATACCCATAGTACTGGCCATAACACGGTCGCGTGTCGTGGGAGAACCGCCGCGTTGTACGTGACCGAGAACCGTCGCACGTGTTGTCACGCCGGTGGCGTCTTCTATCTTCTGGGCAAGTTCATAGCTGCTGCCGCATCCCTCGGCCATAACGATTATAAAATGCTTTTTTCCGGTTTTCATTGTGGACAGCATTCGCTCAACGATGTCCCTGTTGAAATCCCATTTTCGCTCCGGGACGAGAATGCTCAGAGCACCGCAGGCAAGTCCTGTTTCAAGTGCAAGCCATCCGGCCTTGTGGCCCATAACCTCGACAACACTTACACGGTTGTGACTACGGCTGGTGTCGCGAAGCTTGTCAATCAGTTCCATAGCGGTATTCTGAGCAGTATCGAAACCGATGGAATAGTCGGTACAGTCGATATCATTGTCTATTGTGCAGGGAACTCCAACACAGTTGATGCCTGTGCGGCTAAGGTCGAGAGCACCACGGAATGTGCCGTCTCCACCAAGTGTTACAAGTGAATCTATGCCGTGCTTCACGCAAATATTATGGGCTTTCTGTATTCCTTCCGGTGAATTGAACTCTTCACATCGGGCTGTCTGCAGAATTGTGCCGCCGCGATGGATTATCTCGGATACGCTACGGACAGACATTTCCTCCATGTCCTCATCAAGAAGACCTGAGTAACCTCTCATTATTCCCAAAACTCTCTGGCCCTTATAGAGGCAGAAACGGACAACGGCTCTGACGGCCGCATTCATGCCGGGGGCATCACCTCCGCTTGTAAGTATTCCAATTGTTTTTCTGACTTCATTTTCAATCATATTAAATCTCCTTTATAAATATGGATTTATTTACAGACAACAGATTCTGAACCGATAAGCTCACGAAGTTCGGAAATAAGCTTGTTGGACTTTTCAACCCAGTACCGTGATGGAAGGCGCACATTTTCATTTGTATCCGAAAAATAAACCTGCACAGGAATTGTTCCGGAATATATACCTAACAAGCCGTATATCCTATCAAGCACGGGATTTTCCCTGCTGTCAATTTTAACATAAATTTTATTGTACTGTAAATCAGAGGTAACGGAATTATTAATATGTTCACGAACCGGCCTACCGGCTAAACGGCTAACGTAATAATCCTCGGGTTTGATAAAATCCTGAACAATCAGCTTGGCGGGATCGTCCTCCTTTACGGAAATTCTTCCGCGCACAACAACGATACTATTTTCCATGAGCAATGGCGCGAATTTCTCGTATGTCGACGCAAAAACAATCAGCTCCATGCTGCCTGTCATATCCTCAGCGGTTATAAAAGCCATCATACTGTTGCTTTTTGTCAGCTTGGTACGGACAGCTCCGACGGAAACAAGGAATGTCGCGCTCTTACCGTCGTATGACATTCCGTCTTCACCGAAATATGCGATAATATTATCGAAATGACAGTCGCTGGTCATTTCTAAATACTTATCCAGCGGATGTCCTGAAAGGTATATACCCGTAAGTTCCTTTTCTTTCAATAGTATTTCGGAAAGGGGAAATTCTTCAAGAGTCTCTATTGCATATTCACGTCCGGAACCGCTGCTTATATCGCTGAAAAGATCCATCTGGCCTTCGATGTTGCTTCTTGAATCTTCAGAAATGGATTTTATTACAGGTTCTATTGCATTAACCATACTGCGGCGGTTGGGACCTATCGCATCGAAAGCACCGCAGAGAATAAGGTTCTCGAGGGCTCTCTTATTCATATCCCGGGTTACCATCCGTTTACAGAAATCAGTAAAAGAAGTAAACGGGCCATTCTTTTCACGTTCGGTTGTGATATCGTTGACAAAATTGCGCCCGACACTTTTTACAGCCAGAAGGCCGAATCGGATAATGTGTCCGTCGGTTGTAAAGCCGTTGCGGCTAATGTTTACATCAGGAGGCAAAACTGTAATTCTGAGAGCCCTGCACTCTGTTATATATTCAATAACCTTGTCAGTATTTTCACGAACGCTTGTAAGCAGAGCAGCCATGAACTGAGCGGGATAATGGCATTTGAGATATGCAGTCTGGTATGAAACGTATGCATAGCAGGCGGCATGAGATTTATTGAACGCATAGGATGCGAAATTTGCCATGTCGGCATAGATACTATTGGCAACATCTTCCGATATGCCGCGTTTGAGGCATCCGCTGCATACCTTACCGGGAGCATCGCTTCCGTAAACGAAAATGCGGCCCTCCTCTTCCATGACGTCCTTTTTCTTTTTTGACATAGCACGACGCACAAGATCAGCCTGGCCGTAGCTGAATCCGGCGAGTGAGCGGAAAATCTGCATTACCTGCTCCTGATAGACAATACACCCGTTTGTAACACCGAGGATTTCTTCAAGAAGAGGATGTTTGTAAGTTATGTGTCCTGGATTTTTACTGTTTTCGATATATGTCGGAATGGAATCCATGGGGCCTGGCCGGTATAGAGAAATAACAGCAATCAGATCCTCAAGATGTGTTGGCCCGAGACCCATAATGACGTTTTTCATTCCGCCCGATTCGAACTGGAACACTCCCTCAGTATTTCCGGAGGAAAGCATTTTATATACCTCAGGGTCATCGGTGGGGATATCGTCGGCAGAGAAATACGTATCAGTATTTTGTATTTCTTTTTCACAGTCACGAATTACGGTCAGAGTTCTAAGCCCGAGAAAATCCATTTTAAGAAGGCCGAGTTCCTCAAGGGTCGTCATAGAGTACTGGGTAACCATCTGACCGTCGTTGCTGTGAAGAGGCACGTAGTCACTTACCTCGTCTCGGGTAATAACAACACCGGCTGCGTGGGTGGACGCGTGCCGAGGCATGCCTTCAACTTTTTCAGCAAGGTCAATCAGACGGACAACATCGTTGTCGGTTTCGTAGAGTGTCTTAAGTTCCTGTACCGTTTCAATTGCTTTTGTTATGGTAACGGAAGGGCCCTGCGGAATAAGCTTTGCTACACGGTCGACCGCTTGGTATGGCATATTGAGGACACGGCCAATGTCACGGACCGCAAGACGGGCGGCCATCGTACCGAAGGTAATTATCTGCGCGACATGTGAAGGAGTATATTTGCGGTTAACGTATTCGATGACCTCGGGACGGCGTTCATAGCAGAAATCGATGTCGAAATCAGGCATGCTTACACGTTCGGGATTAAGGAAACGCTCGAACAGAAGATTATACTTCATGGGATCGATACCGGTAATACCCAAGGAATAGGCACAAATACTGCCCGCACCGGAACCGCGGCCGGGTCCGACTGGAATCCCCTGACTTTTTGCATAGTGTATGAAATCCCAGACAATAAGGAAATAATCTATGTAACCCATCTTTTCGATAACCGACATCTCGTATTCAAGACGATCGGAGTATTCTGAAGGAGGATTGTCGCCGTAACGTTCGGTAAAACCCTCACGGCAGAGATTGATAAAGAAGGTACGGTTGTCGCTTCCGTCCGGTGTTGTGAAAAGCGGAATCTTAGTAACGCCGAACTCGAAATTAAAATCACATTTGTCTGCAATTACGCAAGTATTTGAAATTGCTTCGGGAGCGTATTTGAAAAGTTCTGACATTTCAGAAGATGATTTAACATAAAACTCATCAGTCTCAAATCCCATGGCGTTATCGTCGTCGATGGTCGTATTTGTCTGAATGCAAAGTACAGCACGCTGGGTCATACTGTCAGCACGTGTAAGATAATGGCAGTCGTTGGTGGCTACGATCGGTATGTTCAATTCCTTTGCAAGTTTTACAAGAAGAGGTAAAATACGGCGCTGTTCATCTATGCCGTGATCCTGAAGCTCGATATAGAAATCATCACCGAAAAGACCGCGATAGAAATCCGCAATGCTTAAGGCCTCATCATAATCCCCCGCCAGAAGAGCAGAAGAAACCTCGCCAGAAAGGCAGGCGGAAAGACAGACCAGACCCTCGTGGTACTCTCTCAGAAGCTCTTTGTCGACACGGGGCTTTATATAAAAACCCTCTTCATTGGCACGAGAAACCATTTTAATTAGGTTCCGGTAACCTGTTTCATTCTTACAGAGAAGAATAAGGTGATACAGATGGGAATCAATCCTGTGTTCCTTGTCAAAACGAGTACGGGGCGCGACATATACCTCGCAGCCGATAATGGGTTTAATACCTTTTAATTTTGCGTATTTATAAAAATCGACACATCCGTACATTACACCGTGATCGGTAATGGCAACGGCGTTCATGCCGAGCTTCGCTACATGATCAACCAGCTCTTCAAGCTTGCAAGCGCCGTCAAGAAGGCTGTATTCGGTATGTACGTGAAGATGAACGAATGAACTGTTATCCATTGCTTTCCCCCAGAGTAATTGCGGCGGCAAGAGCCCTTAACTTGCGGAAACGGTGGTTTGCACAGGACTTGGATATAGGAGGATCTATCATATTGCCGATTTCCTCAATCGAAAGCTCAGGGTATTCGATACGAGCGTCAGAAATAGCCAAAAGCTCTGAACTGAGATAATCACGACCATATGTATTATAAATGCGGTTGATTGCGGCGATATCTTTCTCGCTTGATTTGACAATTTTATCGATATTGGCACTTTCGCAGTTGGTTCTGCGGTTGACCGAATTGCGGATATCCTTGATGATCTTTTCGTTCATAAGCTCAAGCGCAGAATGCTGAGCACCGATATATGTCAGAAGATCCTCTATCCGTTCGCTGTCCTTAAAATAAAGAACACGGGAATATCCGCGATTGATTTCCTTTGGGGAAAAGCCGTTTTCCTCAAGAAGTTCCTTAAGATCAGACATCATTACACGGTGATGAGAAATAAATTCCATATGGTATCCGCTTTTAGGGGTACCCACAGAACCGCCGCCCAAGAAACAACCGGCAATAAAGGATGGTATACAGCGGTCGCACATGAAGTTGTCACGTTTGATCCCGAGAGAATATTCGGAACCTGTGTATCCGAAATCAAAAAACAGACGGTCAATAGCGTCAGTGTTCTCTATCTTTAGCTGGTATTCTTTTGACTTATGTCTTTTCTCTATTAAAATGGGATTAATGCCGAATTCTAGTAAACACTGCTCGGCGAAATCTATAATAAATCCGTATTCGCTGGACATCTGTATCATTCTGCTGTCAAAACGCCGTGCGAAAAGCAGCATGCCATACAAAGAAGAAGCGCCGCAGCATGAAGAAGTGACGCCCTTGTTGCATATATCCAGTTTACAGTCTCCGCAAAAACTCATGACCAATATGCCTTATTCAGATCTCTGTGTGTAATACTGCTATTGTAACCGGTTGATTTGATATGTTCATGAAGACGTGCCGTGACGGCAACCGAACGGTGACGGCCTCCCGTGCATCCTACAGCGATTACAAGGCGGCTTTTACCTTCTTTATGATACTGTGGAATAAGAAAATCAAGAAGTCCGAACAGTCGGGTTGTAAACTCGTTCGATTCGGGGAAATCGAAAACGTAATCCGAAACAATATTGTCAAGACCGCTCTTGTCCTTCATCTCATCGATATAATACGGATTGGGAAGGAAGCGGACATCGAAAACAAGATCGGCATCGGAAGGAATTCCGTGCTTGTAGCCGAAGGATACGCACTGGATGAACATCGCGTCATTCTTGTTTTCAAGGAAAACGTTCGAAACGGTTTCCTTGAGCTGAGCGTTAATAAGAAAAGTAGTGTCAATAATATAATCTGAAATATCCCTTATGGGATAAAGAAGAGTGCGCTCGTATGCAATGGCGTCGGAAACTGTTTTTACTGAGGGTGAAAGAAGAGGGTGCTTGCGACGTGTGGCACTGTACCGTTTGGCGAGCTCATCGTCGGTTGCGTCAAGAAATAGTATTTTCAGGGTAAGGTCCCTTTTTCGGAGCTCGTTAACAGCACCAAGAAAACCATTGAAGAATTCACCTGAACGTACATCGGTAACCAGAGCAATTTTCTGATACTGCCCCGCTTTTTCAACAAGCTCGACAAAAGGCACCATTAAGAGAGGGGGCATGTTGTCTATGCAGTAATAACCTATGTCCTCAAGCACGTTTACAGTCTGCGTTTTGCCCGCACCGGACATACCGGTGATAATAACAAGCTCCATAAAAGCTCCTTTATTTAAGGAATATTACTTCCGGAGAAAGTTCGTAGCCGGTCTTTCCCTTTACAATTCTTTGAACGTCAGAAATAATATTAAATATATCGTGTGATGTAGCGTTATTGTAGTTGATTACAAAACCGGCGTGCTTTTCACTTACCATAGCGCCGCCGACCGAATAACCCTTAAGTCCACACTGATCAATAAGAGCGGATGCGTATGCGCCTTCAGGACGCTTGAATGTGCTTCCGCAGCTTGGGTATTCGAGAGGTTGCTTATCCTTTCGACGTCCGATAAAACAATCCATTTTTGCACGGATGTCATCCTGAGTGCCGGCAACCAGATTGAATACAGCTTCAGTAATAATATATTCCGGATGATTTGTAAAACGGGAATGCCTGTACCCAAAATCACACTTAGAATTTGAGATAAGGCAGGTTTCGCCTGTCTCAGAGTTAATACATTTAACGTAAGAGAGAACGTCTTTTATTTCTCCGTCATACGCTCCGGCGTTCATAAATACTGCACCCCCGACCGAGCCCGGAATACCGTAAGCAAACTCGAGACCGGAAAGGCAAGATTCGCGTGCTGTTTCGCAAAGTTTTGCAAGAGTAACACCCGCACCAGCTGTAATGGTATAATCCTTTACAGATATATTGCCAAATCCTCGGTCAGTCCGAATTATCGCACCGCGGTATCCTTCGTCAAGAGCAAGAACATTGGAGCCCTTACCAAGGACAAAAAAGTTAATACCTTTTGCTTTCAGAAGAGATAGAGCTTCGATCAGACGTGATGAATCCTCAGGAGACAGCACCAAGTCAGCGGGGCCTCCGGTTCGGAATCCGGTAAGAGTCGAAAGCGGAACGTCGAATGAAGCGTAGGTCTTTCGCGCAAATACACTGTACTTTTCATTTGCCGTAATCATAATTATTATTCCTTAATTAAGGCCGAGCTTTTCAAGTATATCACCCGCAGGGTTGTAGCCCAGCTTTTTCATGTGGTGAGTCATGGCGGCAACCTCGATAATTACGGCTAAGTTTCGGCCGGGACTTACGGGGATGGTAACACACGGAACTTTCAAGCCGAGAATATCTTCGGCAAGCTCCTCATCTCCGATTACACTGTATGAAATTCCTTCACGCCAGCGCTCAAGATGAACGACGAGACTTATCTGTTCAGTGGCCTTTACGGCGGTAATACCGAACACACGTCGGACATTTATAATACCGAGCCCCCTGAGTTCAATATAATGGGCTATATTAGCAGGTGCGGATCCAACAATGGTTTTATTGGATACACGTCTAAGATCTACAGAATCATCAGCCACAAGGGTATGCCCCCGCTTAATCAACTCCATAGCGGTTTCGCTTTTACCGATTCCACTTTCGCCGGTAATAAGAACACCCTCGCCATATATTTCAACAAGAACACCGTGCATACTAGTACGTGGGGCAAGCTCAACATTCAGATAACTTATCGCGGCGGAAGTGAAGTTTGATGTAGTTTCGTATGTGCGCAAGAAAGGAATGCTGTATTTTGCAGCTGCGTCCATCATCTCGGGGTAAATAGCAAGGCCTCGGGAAACGACAACAGCGGAAGGATTAAGAGAAAACAGAAGATCAATAACCTCGGCGCGTCTTTCAGGGGTAAGAGTATCTATATACGCCATCTCAACCTTGCCGCAGATTTGGATGCGTCTGTTGTCGAAGAAATCTGTAAAACCGGCGGATAAAAGAAGAGATGGGCGGTTAATATCGGTTGAATAAATTTTGTAGTTTTCACCATCTTCGGGAAGATATAAAACCTCCAGATTGAATTCCTTGATAATCTGACTTATGGTTACACTATATTCCATAACTTTACCCCTCTTTCAATCATAATTATATAATAGCCAGCGTACAGTATCAATCATTATAAAAGGTCCCCCATACCGTTTTGAAACAGCATAAGGGGCCAGAAATAAATAATGAAGATTAGTTTTTTAAAATGGTTTCGATTTCGTGCATGAAAGTCGTGATATCCTTGAACTCACGGTATACAGATGCAAAACGCACATAGGCGACCTCGTCGATTTCCTTGAGCTCCTTCATAACGGCCTCACCTATATCATATGATGATACTTCACGCTCGAGTCGGTTCATAAGGTCCTGTTCGATATTGTCGGCGGCGGCGTCCAGACGGGACATTTCTATAGGCCGTTTTTCACATGCTCGGAGCATTCCGCGCATCAGTTTTTCACGGCTGTACATCTCACGCGACCCGTCGCGTTTTACAACCATCAGAGGTGCAGTTTCTACCATCTCGTATGTAGTGAAACGTTTGCCGCAACTTAGACATTCACGGCGTCGGCGGATACGATCCTCCGACGGGCGTGAATCGTTTACCTTTGATTCTTCATGACCGCAATACGGACACTTCATGGTTCCCTCCAATAAAAAACTTTAAAAACCGTAGGCAGTTCTCGGATAAAGAAGTACGTCACGGATGTTATTGATACCGGTAACGTACATAATCAGGCGCTCGAAGCCGAGGCCGAATCCGGCATGCTTTGTACTTCCGAATCTACGAAGATCGAGATAATACTCGTAATCGTCACGGTATAGGCCTAGTTCTTGCATACGTGCAAGCAGTACATCCAGACGCTCTTCACGCTGACTTCCTCCGCAAAGCTCGCCTACACCGGGAACAAGCATATCGGCGGCGGCAACAGTTTTGCCGTCTTCGTTTACGCGCATATAGAATGATTTAATTTCTTTGGGATAATCAGTTACAAACACAGGTTTGTTGTAAACCTGTTCGGTCAGATAGCGTTCGTGTTCGGTTTGGAGATCACTTCCCCACTCTACCGGGTATTCAAATTCGCTGTTGTGCTTTTCAAGGATTTCAACGGCATCTGTATAAGAAATACGGGCAAAATCGGAACTAACAAGAGCATTGAGACGGTCAAGAAGCCCTTTATCATAGAAGCTATTGAAAAATGCAAGCTCGTCACTGCATGTTACAAGCAGACGTGCAACAACATTTTTGATCATATCCTCAGCGAGATCCATATAGTCGGTCAGATCAGAAAAGGCAATTTCGGGCTCGACCATCCAGAATTCGGCAGCGTGACGGGCAGTGTAGGAACGCTCAGCACGGAAAGTGGGACCGAAAGTGTATATTTTCCCGAAAGCCTGAGCCATTGATTCCCCCTCAAGCTGTCCCGATACAGTAAGATTGGTTTCACGGCCGAAGAAATCCTGGGAATAATCAATCTCCCCGTCTTCGGTAAGAGGAGGATTCTTAGCGTCCAGAGTGGTAACGCGAAACATCTCGCCAGCACCCTCACAGTCACTTCCCGTGATTAGTGGCGTATGGACGTAAACAAACCCGTTGCTGTTGAAATAGTTGTGAATGGCAAATGCAGCCTCGCTGCGTACCTTAAATGCTGCCATATATGTGTTCGTACGAGCACGGAGATGCGGAATGGTGCGCAGGAACTCAAGAGTATGACGCTTTTTCTGAAGCGGATAATTGAGATCACAGGTGCCCTCGATCTCGACGAATGTTGCGTTTATTTCCAGAGGCTGTTTTGCACCCGGGGTAAGAACAACGATGCCGTTTACTACTAATGCGGTACCCAAAGGTGAATTGGCAATTTCTTTGAAATTGTCAAGCTTGGTGGCTTCGACAATTATTTGAAGATTTTTGAAACAGCTGCCGTCGTTTAGCTCGATAAATCCTATGTTTTTACTTTCGCGGGAGGTTTTAACCCAACCCGCAACAACAACTGATTCACCGTCGGCGACAGTACCTTCGGAAAAAAAATTTACTATTTCAGTACGTTTCATAAATGACCTCTTAAAGCTGTTTGGGTTATTATAATACTAACATCTGTTTTCAACAAGTTTATATTGACTTTTATTTTGAATTATATTAATATAATCAAGCTGTTTTTATGTAGATTTCACAACTTGCCAACATGGAGATGTCGCCTAGTTTGGTCGAGGGCGCACGATTGGAAATCGTGTAAACCTTAACGGGTTTCGAGAGTTCGAATCTCTCCATCTCCGCCAAAAAACACTCAAGTATTGATACAATGCTTGGGTGCTTTTTTTGCGAGAAAAGCCTTGGTTGTGGGATTTTCATAGTTCCGGGCTATAATAATTAAATATGAAGAGACGGGTTCTATAGCGATTGAAGTCAATTCCGGGTGTTGTCTCTGATGCCGATTCAAAGCTATCAATGAATTTATGTGTAATCGTTTAATAGTAGTTTGGGGCATTAATAATCTGTCACCCCTAAAAAATGGACAGGTCAAAAGGTACAAACGCTTATTTTGCGGACACAGAAAAGGTGTGAAATCCAGAGATGCGGACAAAGGAAAGGTTAGCTTTGAGAAGAGTGTGGGAGAAGTAGTATTGACTTACATCAACAACTGAAATTCCTGGTTATCGCTTTGATTTTCCAAAGCGACAATGTAGGATTCAAGATAGACAAAAGCGGCGATCCTCCGCCGTCTGTCACTTCACAAAATCTGTATAGCAGCTCGGGTCGCACTCCTGTGTTGCCATATAGATGCACTCGAAGCATCGCATATACTGTGATCGTGCTCAATCCACGATGGAACCTAAACTTTCAATATATTCCCAACTCTGGGATACTTCAAAAGACCTCATATAATAGGTAAAACGAGCAAAGGCCGCAGACATAATATCCGCGGCCTTTGTCCGTTACAGTGCAAATAATCTGGGGGAGATTGTATCTCTGGTATCAGATTTATTTTTCGTCCTGCAGTGCGTCGTATCCTTCTTCGCCTGTACGGACCTTGATGACGTTTTCCACATCGTACACAAAGATCTTGCCATCGCCTATGTGGCCTGTGTATAAAACTTCTTTTGCGGTTTCAATAACAGTCCTGACGGGTACCTTGGAAACGACGATATCCACCTGTACCTTTGGCAACAGGTTGACTTCCGTCTCAACGCCTCGGTAGTATTCGGTTTTGCCTTTCTGTATGCCGCAGCCAAGAACCTGCGTTACAGTCATACCCGTAACGCCGATATCGTTCATGGCGGTTTTCAGCGCTTCGAATTTGCTTTGCTTCGTGATTATCTCGACCTTGGTTATCTTAGCGCCTGAAACTGTAGCTTCAGTCTTGATGGAATGCTGTACCGGTACGGCTTTGCTGATGTCAACACTGGCAGGCGCGACAGTCTTCGCAAGAGCTGTGTAGATGAATCTTGCGCGTTTGATCGGGGCGTTGTCTGTCGAGTCATAGTCCAGATCAGAGCGCACAAGTTGCTCGTCGGGGTAAGCAAGCACGCCCATTTCCGGAATATCGAGGCCTTCCAGTTCGTCCTCCGGGGAAACCCTGAGACCCCAGACTTTGTCGAGGATTCTGAAGAAGATGAAGGATACGCCGAATCCATAGATGAGAAGTACGGCTATACAAATAAGCTGCGCGTAGAATTGGGAAGCGTCGCCGTAGAAAAGCCCGGTCACACCGCCCGAAACGCCGTTAATGCCATCGCCGTATTTTCCGTCGGCGAAGAGGCCAAGGGAGATGACACCCCAGAGCCCATTCACGCCATGAACCGAAATCGCACCGACGGGGTCATCTATTTTGCATTTATTCTCAAAGAACGGGACTGCTATGCAGACAAGGAGGCCTGCGACAATGCCGATAATAAAAGCAGAAATACCGTTGACAAAAGCACAGGGCGCCGTGATAGCGACAAGGCCAGCGAGGGTACCGTTAAGAGTCATGGAGGGATCAGGCTTGCCGAATTTGATCCACATATAGAACATTGCAATAAGTCCACCGATCGCACCGGCTATCATGGTGTTCGTCGCCACGATGGCAAGCCTGAAATCTGAGGAATTCAGCGTCGAACCGGCGTTAAATGAGAACCAGCAGAAGTACAGGATTATCGTGCCTATGATCGCCATAGGGATGTTATGCCCGGGGAAGGCTCTTGCGGTGCCGTCTTTCCTGAACTTTCCAATTCTGGGACCGATAACAATAGCACCGGCGAGAGCCAGCATACCGCCCATAGAGTGGACGACTGCGGATCCTGCGAAGTCAACAACACCATGACCCAGGCCGAAATTTGCGCCGAGGGTGGCAAGCCAACCGCCGCCCCATACCCAGTTGGCGAACAGAGGATAGAGGAACATGGAAATGAAGAACGAGGTTATCACTACAGCTGAGTACTTGGCGCGCTCAGCCATGGCACCCGTCGGAATGGTGACGGTCGTATCCATGAAAACCATCTGGAAAAAGAACAGCGCATAGACGCCCGCATCATATGTACCGCTCAGCATAAAACCCTTATAGCCTAAAATGCCGCCAAGCCCCGGGATGGAGAGCATCGCATCAAGGACAGAGCCGCCGGCACCCAACCCGGCAGCGCCGCCGGAGCCGCCCATCTGAAGAGCGAAACCTACGAGGAAATACCCGACGGCGCCGACGAGGAACACCATGAAGTTCATCGTCATGGTGTGGACGGCATTCTTGGCACGGCAGAAACCGGTCTCAACCATTGCGAATCCGCACTGAAAGAAGAAGACCATGAACGCACATATCATTACCCATGTGAAGTTTGCGCCGAAATATGCCTTGTTGGCGGTAGTTGCAACTTCATCGAGCGTTTCGTTGCCCATTGTCGCGACATAAGAAACACCGGATGGATCCGCATCTGCTGCAAACGCGGTAATCGGAAGCAAAGAAAAAATCAATATGGCAAGCAGGATTAGTCCTATTATTTTACTTGTCTTTTTCATAAATACACCTCTTTTGAATTATATAAATTTCTAATTGAAGTTATACATTTTACTCTTCTTTTTTTTTGAAGTTGCTCCAGGAAAACCGGGAAGCCGTTTTGTATACTTCCGTCTTGAGTTTTCTCACCGACAGAAAATACCTCACGCCGAGGAATGCAATGATTACGCCGAATATTTCTCCGGGAATCTTTGAACTCAATACCTTATATTCCACGTTATTTAAATAGCTGTACAGACAGAAAGAAATACCGAGTAAAACTATTGCGGCCGAAGACAGAAACAGTGCCCAGATTGCTATGACCTTTTTCTTTTCGACATTATGTTCATTTATTCGCTCTTTCAAGTTACCACTCCTTTATACCGTATTTCATTTATTTTCCGTTTCAGCATGCAAATGAATAAATATATAAATAAAAGGCAAAGAAGTTCGATGAACCCCTTTGCCAAAATAAAATGACAAAGGAATCCAACATTTAACATACTGGACTCCCTTGCCCTTTAATATTAAGTTAATGGAAATTATGTATTACGCGTCTCGCTAAGCCAGTCCATTCCGGAAAAGGACATAAAAAATATTGCAAAATCTGATATTGCCGATATTTTTTAACTTAGTTTATTCTTTTTGCTATTATGTTACATTGTTTGTAATATTGCAATATCAATACTAGATAAATTCAAATAATTCTTAAGATGATTATTATGCATGTTGAATAGAAAAAACCAACAGAATTTATTTTACACTATAAACGAAAGCACGAACGGGACGCGTATAAAAGATAAAGAACTTGCGTAAGTGGTCAACCGCCCGAAGCCTGATAGCTCCAGTCTTCTACAATCCAGGCGGAACCGTTGTGCCCGCATCCGACGCCGAGTAGTATTGAAGAGCTATATAAAAAACGGTGTATAAACCAGGGCGGACAACAACGCAAGCTCCACGATGAATCCCATAATCAACAAGGAGTGTCGTATGTACGGGACACGGAGATTAATACCAGCGATAAGACATTCTGCGTCGGAATTGCGCAAATCGACAGGATTCGTTTTCAACTTAATTCTTCTACATCCATTGCCCGGTCAATCACAGATTCTTTCAATGTGATAAACAAGGGTGCGCATTTTGTATTAAACTCGTGTTCTTCTCCAAAAAAGAACGTCAGTATTGATATAATGATGGCGTTTTTATTTTATACAAAGTCGCCTTAAGAAGGTCTTGACAGCAAGGTTTTACTTTATATTTTTTTACGTATTCGGCGCACCCTGTTTATATGTCGTTCGAATTCTCCGGAGTCAATGAATTCTGCAAGTACGTACTGTTCAAAAGAAGGTACAGCGCAGGAATAAAAGCCGACTCGTTTTTCGTATTCTGAAAGCAACTTATCAGGAAGTACCATATATCCTATTCTTATTGACGGTGCGATCGTTTTTGTAAAAGTGTTAATATATATAACATTTCCGTCTTTCGCGAGTGAAAATAAAGTTTCCTGAGGTTTAGCCGACGGAGTGAATTCGGATTCAAAATCATCCTCAACAATATAGCGCCCTGCTGTTTGTGATGCCCAGCGAATGTACTCCCTCCGCTTTGCCGCGTTTGCAGTTACTCCTGACGGATAACTGCGATACGGAGTAATATGAAGAACATCAGCCTCAGTATTCAAAAGTTCTGACGACATGATTCCATCCTGTCCGAGAGTAAGGAGCCTGATGTCAACATCGTTTGCCTGGTATACCTGCTCGATTTTTTCGTATGACGGATTCTCTATCCCGTATATCAACTTTCTCCCTAGAATCTGTACAACCAGTCCGTATAGATATTCCGCACCGGATCCGATGATAATCTGCTCAGGAGAAACATAACTGTTTCTGTTCCTGGCAAGGTATTCCGAAATAGCACGCCTTAATTCAACTGAACCTCTGTTCGGACATTTGGAAAAAATACTCTCCCCTCGATCACTGAGAACACGCCTGATTGTTCTCGCGTATATTCCGAAAGGGAAACATGATGCAATATCGGTATGTGTCAATATTTCATCAGGAAATGTTGAACTGTTTACCGGAGCAACCGAAAAACTGTCGCCCTCTTTAAAGGTAACATAGTATCCGCTTCTTTCCCTGGATTCGATATATCCCTCTTCTTCAAGAAGTTCCATTGCATGTTCGACAGTAATCACACTAATGTTGAAATCATCACTTATCTGACGTTTTGACGGGATTCTAGTACCGCACGGATACGCCCCTTTCAGTATTTCACCTCGAAGCTGATAATAAAGATTAAGATACAAACTGATCATATATAATATTTCCTTATTGAGTATAATAATATGTTCAAGAATAAATTATAGTATATGTCATCAATATAGTAAATATTTAACATACGGAGTAAATTATGAGAAAAGACAAACTTTTAAAACTTACGCTGACATCAGTAATGGCTGCATTGTCATATGTTGTTTTTTCATTCCTTCAGTTTAAAGTTGCGCTTCCCGGAGGTGATGCAACATCCTTTCATCTGGGTAATGCCGTTTGCGTTCTTGCCGCGCTGCTCCTTGGCGGAGTATACGGAGGTCTGGCAGGAGCAATCGGAATGACTTTTGGAGATGTCTTCGATCCGGTTTACATTGTCTACGCACCTAAAACCTTTATATTAAAGCTTTGTATAGGTTTGATTACCGGTCTTGTAGCCCACAGGTTTGGCAGAATTTCGCATTCCGAAGATAAAGCACATATTATGAAATGGAATATTATCGCCGCTGTATCCGGGATGCTCTTTAATTTCATATTTGATCCTCTTGTCGGTTATTTTTACAAGTGGCTTATTCTCGGAAAAAGCGCAGCTGAAATTACACTGGGATGGAATGTATTGACTACGGGAATCAATGCAGTCGCATCTGTCGTCATTGCTGTCCTTGCATATATTCCCATCCGCAGCGCTTTAAAAAAAGCCTGCATATTTATAAAAATTGGGAAATACGATGACAAAAAAAATTCTTCTGATAAATGACTTGCCGGGGTATGGAAAGGTTGCAGTATCGGCAATGAGTCCAGTACTTATTCGCCACGGATACGAACTTTTCATACTTCCTACAATGATAGTCTCCAACACACTGAACTACGGGAAATTCGCGATCATTGATACGACCGAATACATGAAAGAAGCAGTTCAGACCTGGAAAGAACTGGGATTTAAGTTTGACGCTATTTCAACAGGTTTCATAGCAAATGACGAACAAGCAGAATTTATATTGAATTTCTGTAGGGAGCAGTCAGAAGTTGGAGTAAAGATATTCACAGATCCAATTATGGCTGATAACGGCAAACTATATAATTCCGTTCCCGAACGCCGAGTTGAAGCAATGAAGAAAATTATCACTGTATCAGATTACATTTTCCCCAATCAAACTGAGGCATGCTTTTTGTCCGGAGTTTCTTATAATGAAGTAGGTTACAGTCGGGATGAACTTTATAAAATGGCCACAGTTCTTCACCAAACAGGCGCAAAATCAGTTGTGATTACAAGCGCGATGCTAAAAAACGTCAATCACGGAGACATAAAAGCCGTTGTGGGATATGATGGTAAGAAAGATAATTTATTTTCTGTCGAATATGATGAGATTCCGGTAAAAATCAACGGCTCCGGAGATCTGTTCTCTGCTATAATAATAGCGGAGATTATGGATGGAGCTGAACTGGAGCCCTCAGTCCGGAAAGCAGTAACGGGAGTACGGGATATTATTCTTCGTAATATTGATACTGCAAAAGAGTACAATGGCCTTCCTGTTGAGGCAGACATTGAGATACTGTAGTTCTGAGTTTTCCAAATCTGTTGTATTTTATAAATATTTGTATTAAAAAATTCCTGTCAAAACAGAGCGTTTGCTCCGGATTGACAGGAATTTATTCTATAGACCGAGGAACTGGAACGAGCCTTCTTGATGACCCTCCGTCAGATATTTGTAATGATAAAAGAAATTACAGTATTTGAGTGCATTAAAGTGTTTGTCACCTACAATCTGGTAAAGGCCGTCTTTCAAATACATATTGAGCTTGTGTCCGGCAACACAGGTCATCTCCCTGATATCGTCATAATAATAGACACGGCATCCATTTTTTTCGATTATCTCTATACGGTTTCCAAATATAGATATCTTAACACAGCGTTGGGAAATTTCTTTATGATGATACAGAATTACTTCGTATATTTTTGCATTATCTTGAAACGCCGGGATGTTGTTCCAGACTGAGGGTTCGGCATTTCTGATGAATTTTTCCTGGGCCTCGTAAATATCGGCAACTGTTCCGTACTGCGGACCCTCAAAGGGACAGTTCAGTGTTTGATTTGGGTTAAGTCTGTATGTTCTTCCGCATGATGTGCAAGTAATGGAGTCACCTTTTGAAATGTATTTTCCGATTCCGCATTCGGGGCAGAAATACATTACTCGTTCAAGACCCTCGGCTAATCTTTTTCCGGGATACAGAGTTCCGTCAGCTACATCGTCTACGTAAAGATCCCGGCAGATTTCACCATAAAGTTCTTCGTTATCCATTTCCCGGTATTCCCTGGGTTCTATAATCCTGCAAACCTCGGCTTTCATGGTGCCTTTGCGTCTGAAATCAGACCAGCGGGGCTTTACACAGTAACCTCCTTCAAAGCGAAGAATTAAGACGGGTAGACGGAGCATTTTTACGAGTTTTGCAACCTGCGGGCCGATATAACAGGTTTTTCCGTTATATGTTCTGTTTCCTTCGGGGAAAAGGCAGATTGTTCCGCCCTCTTTAGCAACTTTAATACAGTTTTTAACTGCAACTACATCAGTAGTACCTTTTAAAATTGGTATCGGTGCGGCACCCCACTGAATAATTCTGGAAATCAGGCCGTTTGATAGAACGTCCTCCATTGCAACAAAATAAACAGGTTCTTTGAACATTGCAGAGACTATGTACTGGTCGGCATCGGTCTGATGATTTGCAAGAATAAGATAGTTTTTTTCGCCGGTATCTAAATGTCTGATTTTAATATGATAAAAGAGCATTGTCGGTATTGTAAAAAACGGGGAAAGTAATTTTTTAATAATCCTGTGCTTTTTTTTTATCCAATTCATCTGTATCTTCCGTCATATTTCTGTTTAACTATCATATAAAAATCACAATAGTTTTTAAAACGCGATTCATTTATTTCACCTTTATTCAATGCCTCTATTACACTACATCCTGTCTCGACAGTATGACTGCAGTTGGTAAACCGACAGCTATTAGAGTATCTCTTCAGATCAGGGAACAGTTCTATGATACTTTCGGGTATATCGCAAATATTCTCGATTTCCAGAGAAGCAAAACCGGGAGAATCGGCAAGGTACCCTTCGCCGAAATGATAAAGCGTTACTTCACGTGTAGTGTGCTTTCCCCTACCGAGCTTTTTACTTATTTCACCGGTAACGAGATTAAGACCGCTGTTGATTTTGTTGAGCAGAGTGGATTTTCCCGAGCCGCTATTGCCTAATACCACAGCGATACCGCTGCCGAGTATCTTTGACAGTTCATGTATGGAATTTTCGCAGGACATTATATCGATTACCCTAAATCCGGCCTGCGTGTATACATCAAAAATATCATCTATTTTGCGAATATCGGTCTTTGTCAGAACTATAATGGGTTCAATCCCTTCACGGACGCAAAAGGCGGTCATTTTGTCAATAACAACAGTGCTGGGCACAGGGTCGACAGATGATACAACAACCATTGCTTCGGATACGTTGGCTATAGCGGGGCGGCTTAGAAGATTTGTACGTTTGTCGATTTCTGTAATAACATATCCACCCTCTTCACCTTCAACTGTAACATAATCGCCGGCAACGGGCTTTATTCTGTCGTGTCGGAAGGAGCCGCGGGGCTTGCATTCCAAAATTGTGCCGGATGTCTCTACATAGTAGAAGCCATCGATGCCTTTAATAATTGTTCCTTTTCGGATACTAGAGAGCATTAAGTTCTTTAACCTTCTATTTTACTAAAAGTTACAGTAACAGTAATTTCATTTTGAACGTTTGTAACTTTTGCTATTTTATATGTTTCATCATAAGTACATCCGTCTGCTATTCCGCCGGTATACCCTTCCGCAGGCTGTACTGCATCAAATGTTGCATCACTCCCAACAGGTACATCCTGTGAACCACTACCTGAGCCGTTGTTTACTACCAAAGTAACCTTAACTGTCTTAGGCTTAGGAGCTTCCATCTGGAAGCTGCCGCTGTTATCTGTCACAACACTAATACTGTGGTCAGCAACATTTACAGCATAAGACATGAATAGGCTATTACTATCTCCAAGTTTAACATCGACAACAACATCGGTGTCGGTTCTGAAAGTAGTACCTGCTGATCCGTTAGACGAACCGGTAGTACCAACATTTAACTGTCCATTAATAAATATATTAACAGCAAATGAGGTGTTTCCGTCAACCGAATACGGTAAACCACATTGTATGCTGTATTCATTCTGGACAACGCCGCTTGAAACAGTGAGGTTAACCCTTGTTCCGGCGGAAACCCTGCGACCCTCAGGTATACTCTGGGACAGGACTGTTCCGGCGGGCGACGGGTCGTCCACGGTTTCAACAAGGCCTTTACCCAAAGCGAGTTTTGTAAGTGCGTCGATTGCTTCTTTGTACGGCATACCAACAACATTGGGAACTGTGGTGCTGGAAGAAACAGTTACGGAAATAACATTGATATACAAAGTTACTTCTGTACCGGTTTGGACAGAAGTATAAACTGCGGGCTCACAGTATAAAACCTTGTTGCTACCGTAATCTTTGTCGGAGCTTTGAAGCATTTTGACCGAAAGGCCCATGCTGCGAAGCAGTTTCGAGGCTTCACCTGAGGACATGTCGATAACGTCAGGAATAGTAACTATTTCGGGGCCTTTACTGACGTAAAGGGAAACAGTACTTCCTTCCTTTATGGTTTTGGGAGGATAGGGTCGCTGGTCGATAACTGTACCCTCGCGTTTGTCGGCACTGTATTCCTCAAAAACTTTGAATTTAAAGCGGTCGGAGTATTCGGACTTGACCTTTGAAATCTCCATATTAAGGAAGGATGGCAAATCAACCGATTCGCGTTCACCCTCGAAAAGTCCGAAAGCCGTGGATAAAATAATCCCGGTGCAGATTACACACGCTAGGGTGATTCCCAAAACCAGCCATAGAAAAATGTTTCTATGTTTTATACGGCGTTTTCTCTTTTTGATAACCTTGCGGGGCGCACCGTTTGGTGACGATGCGGGCGATTCAGAAGGCTTTGCAATCCTTGAAAGCGGCGCGGATGCTGTTGTCGCAGCAGCGACGTTTTTGTTTAAATCCGTCATGTCGGGAACGTTATCTCCTGAAAAATATTTATAAGCAAATACTACGCTTGGATTCTTTTTGAATTCATCGATATCCCGGAGCATCTGAGAAGCGGACTGGTACCGCTTGGCAGGATCCTTGGACATAGCTTTCATAGTTATTTCTTCAAGTCCTTCTGGAATATCCGGGATAATTTCACGTGGACTTATAGCCTCGTCGGAAATCTGCTTCATTGCTACCGAAACAGCGCTGTCGGACTCGAACGGCAGTTTGCCGGTGAGCATCTCATACAATATTATACCAACACTGTATATATCGGATTTGGCGTCGGTTTCCTCTCCCCTGGCCTGTTCGGGACTTATGTAGTGAACTGAGCCGATTGCCTTGTTTGTAATGGTTCTTGTTTCGGAACGCGAGAATCTCGCGATACCGAAATCCATCACCTTTATGGAACCTATGCTGAGAATCATTATATTTTGGGGCTTGATATCGCGGTGAATTATTCCGTTGTCATGGGCGTGTTGAAGAGCTCGCAGGACCTGAGTGGTAAAGTGGATCGTATCTTTCCAACTCAGTGGCTTTTTACGGTCGATATAATCTTTGAGAGTAATACCGTCGATATATTCCATAACAATATAAAGAACGGTATCGCTGAAATTCACATCGTAAACTTTCACAATATTGGTATGTGAAAGCATGCCGATAGCTTTAGATTCGTTTTTAAAACGTCGGACCAGCTCGGCGTTGTCAAGAAATTCTCCCCGGAGAATCTTTACGGCAACAATTCGATTCTCGAGGCGGTCGTTGGCCTTGTATACGTTTGCCATTCCGCCCGCACCGATAAGCTCAAGTATTTCGTAACGCCCGTCGAGGCGTTTTCCAATGTAATTATCCATTAAACCTCCGGTAAATCAGGCCTTAATCATAACTGCCGTAATGTTGTCACCGCTTCCGAAATCAAAAGCAGCCTGAACAATGGACGCCGCGCTGTTAAAAAAATTTTCAGCAGCGCAGTGAATAAGAATGTCATCGTCGCTCAGGACATTATAAAGACCATCACTGCAAAGCAGAATCACGTCGTCGCGGGACAGTTGAAAACGGTCGTAGGAAAGCTTGAGCCGGTTGTCAATTCCCACGGCTGCAGTAATAACGTTGCGCTTTGGATGAGTTTTTGCTTCTTCGGGAGTAATTATGCCATTGTCAATGAGTTCCTGAACAACAGAATGATCACGAGTAAGCTGTTTAACATTCTTTTTATGAATAAGATATCCTCTTGAATCACCGGAATGTACGATATGTCCCGTATTTCCCCGTACTACAAGCGCAACGACTGTGGTGCCCACAATTGTTCCGATCGGATATTTTGCAGATAGATGGAAAAGCTCGATATTGGCTTTTTCGGCTGTTTCAAGCAAAAGAGAACGGATACTGCCGTCGCTCAGAGCGTCTGGCAGACCACTGGATAGCATTTCTGCAAAGATACTACATACAGTAGTGCTGGCTACTCTGCCGTCTGCGCAACCGCCCATGCCGTCACACAGTACAGCCCAGCAGGTACCATCGGAGAGACGTCCGGCCATATAAAAATCCTGGTTCTCACCGTCACGATTGCCCACACTAGTATATGCAGTAATATACATTACGATATCCTTTCGGGATTTTTCTAAAGACTATCGCGGCGTAGTTGGCCGCAGGCGGCGTTTATATCATCGCCCAAAGTACGCCGTATCGTGGCGTTAAGCCCTCTGCCCTTCAACAGCGTGAGGAAATCCTCCGCGTGTTTTCGTGTGGCGTAATAATCAGTTTCGGAAACGTGGTTTATGGGTATCAGATTGACATGTGTGTTGAATCCCGAAAGAAGTCGTTCAAGCTTGTCGGCATCAGACGATGAATCATTCTCACCGTGGATAACCGAGTACTCAAAAGTAATTCTCCGCCCGGTTTTGTTGAAATAATACCTACAGGCAGCCATCAATTCGGGAAGCCCCCAGGTCTTGTTGACAGACATAAAAACACTCCTGCGGTCATTGTCGGCGCTGTGAAGGGATATTGATAATGTAAGTTGCATCTGCCGGTCAGCCAGTGCGTATATTCCCGGAACTACACCACATGTGGAAAGAGTAACGGAACGGTTGGCCAGATTACGGCCAGCAGCATCGGTAATGATGTCATAGAAGGCCATAACATTGCTGTAATTGTCAAGAGGCTCCCCTATTCCCATAATAACTACGGAATCGATATTCAACCCAAGTATGTGCTCGACTGCATATATCTGAAGAAGCATTTCTGACGGGACAAGATCACGGACGAAACCCGCCTTTGCGGAAGCACAGAAACTGCAGCCCATTTTGCAGCCGACCTGGGAAGAAATACAGACGGAATAACCATGCTCGTACATCATGGCAACGGTTTCAACACAGCTGCCGTCGGCAAACCCGACAAGAAGCTTTACGGTACCGTCACGTGAAACAAGCTTTTTTATAATTTCAACTCTGGGAATAAAAAATGTTTCCTTTAGGCAGTTCCGCAGGTTTTTCGGAAGATTGGTCATTTCATCGAAAGAAACAGCCTTTTTTTCATGGAGCCATGAAAAAACCTGTGAAACACGATAGGAAGGGCATTTATATTCCTCAAGTGCGGAAGCAAGCTCATTGAACCTAAGGGATAGTATATCAGTTTGGTAAATCATTATATCACAATCTTTCAAATGTTGCTATGTAAAAGCCTTCAGATCCGGAAGGCCCCGGCAGAATGGTAAACGAACATTCTTCAATCTGTCTTATTCCTGAATGATTTTTTATAAATTTAGCAGTAAGGTAATCATTTTCACGGCGGTCTAATGAACAGGTGGAATATACAATTCTTCCGCCCACCTTCAGAAGAGAAAGGCCTTTTTCAAGGAGTGAATACTGCAAAGTAAAGAGACCGTCGTCATCTTTTCCAGGCGCTTTGTAGCGAAGCTCGGGCTTAGAAGCAATCTCTCCGTATCCGCCGCAGGGAACATCGCATAAAACTCGGTCGTAAATTATATCGCTTTTGAATTCAAGAGCGTCCGAGATAACCGGATTAATAATTTCAGAACCGTACTTTTTCGTGTTTTGTTCAATAAGCTTTACCCTGTGTACATGTATATCTACTGAATCAATACGTCCCATATTGTTCATAAGCATGGAAGCCAGAACGGATTTTCCGCCAGGTGCTGCGCATATATCAAGCATATTTTCTCCTGGACGGGGATCAAGAGCCAGAACGGCTTGACGTGAAGAAAGTGACTGTATACAGAATAATCCTTCTTTGAAAGAATCCGTCCCGAGATAAGAACCATTTTTTATATAGAAAGTATCCGGTAGTGGAGCTTTTTCAAGAACAACTCCTTCTCCGGCCATTTTACGCTCAAGCTCATTTGAACTGATTTTTAAGGTATTGGTGCCAATAACTGAGGGTGATTTTTCAAACATACCCATGAGGATTTCTTTTGTGCAGTCAGGATATTGACGTAATAGCAGATCATAGAGTTCCTGACAGACAGAATACTTTACCGAAGGATTCTGTTCGTTTTCTTTCGGAAGACGTATTCCTGAACATTTATGAAGAACAGCGTTAACCAGGCTGGATGCGGAGCTTTTGCCTGCGATACGACAGAGATTTACCGATTCATTTATTGCTGCACGTTCGGGTATACCATCCATAAATGAAATCTGGTACAAGCCGACATGCAATATTGCCCTGACCTCCGGGTCAAGGGACATAATACCTTTTTTCAGGAACAGATTTAATGCGTCGTTAAGAGTTATCAGGCGCTCAAGAGTACCGTAATATAAAGCTGACGCAAGGCGGATGTCTCTTGCCTCAAGATTACGCGAATGTTGTTTGAAAACAAGATTTGAATAGCCTCCACTCTCTGTTGCAACAAGACAGCGTACGGCGCAGAGCCTTCCCGCATTGACGGGATTGTTGTCAGACATCTGTCTTCACCGATTCGGTAATTATATCGCCCGTTTTATATCTGCGCCCAACGGCCCAGTCACGGCCGGTCATTTCATGTGAATTTTCAGGCTTAACGGAATTAAGAACAATACTTCCCTTGCCACAGGCAACAGTCAGTGGTTTAGTTGAAAGAATCTCTCCGGGTTTCCCGGATAATTCAGATAAAGAGGTCTTAAGGACCTTTATACGTTTGCCTTCACAGACAAATTCGGCGACAGGCCACATGCAGAGAGCTCTTACCCTGTTCAATATCGATTCCGCTTCTTCAGAAAAGTTAAAATGTGCCATATCTTTCTCAAGCGGAGGCGCAAAAGATGCTCCCTCGTGATTCTGGGGAATTCTCTTCGATACACCGTTTTCGATATCGTCAAGTACCTTCAAGATGAGTTTTCCGCCGTATTCAGCGCTCTTTTTAAAAATCGAAAAAGCGTCATCCTCCTGAGTAATAGGAAATACTACAGTATCAATAATGTCGCCCTCATCCAGGCCTTCAGACATGTATATAACGGTAACACCGGTCTCTTTTTCACCGTTAAAAATGGCATGTTGGATAGGAGCTGCACCGCGATATTTCGGAAGAAGAGACACATGAAGATTCAGGCATCCGTATTTCGGAACCGCAAGCATGTCGGGCTGAAGTATTCTGCCGTAAGCAGTTACCAGGATAACATCGGGATTCAGATCCCGAACTGTTGCAGCTGCAGTGCCATCCTTCATTTTGCGGGGCTGGAACACCGGTATTCCGAGTTCTTCGGCAACGACCTTGGTCTCGGGAGGAGTAAGTTCAGCTTTTCGGCCAACCGGTTTATCAGGCTGACAGAAGACACCCACAACCTCATGGAAGGCAGCAATGGTTCTGAGCACATCTGCTGATATTCTTGGCGTGCCCATGAAAAAGACTCTCATTTATTCTTCCTCTTCCGTTTCTGCAAGCAGCTCGTCGAGCTCATCTTCGGTGTAGATTCTGTCAGCCAGGTCTACAAAAAGAGTACCTTCAAGGTGATCCAACTCATGGCAAGCTGCTCTTGCGGCCAAGCCTTCATATTCAGCTTTAAACTCGTTTCCTTCACGGTCAAAGGCATGAACCTTGACCTTTGACGGGCGGGAAATTAAGGCTCTTTTATTGGGGCAGGAAAGACATCCTTCGTACTCTCCTTCTGTTTCCTCCGAGCTTTCGATAATCTCGGGGTTAATAAGCTCAACAATATCCTCTCCGTTAACAATAACTACAGCCCTGCGAAGTATTCCGACCTGCGGGGCGGCAAGGCCGGCTCCGTTGGCCTGAACCATCGTTTCCTTAAGGTCATCTAGAAGATTTGCAGTCTTGACGCCGAAATCGGTTACTAGACGGCTCTTTATGCGCAGGGTAGGTTCTCCTTCGATAAGTATATTTCTGATTCCCATTTTGTTCTCCTTGAAAAATGAAAATGTATTTATTATCAGCAGTCGGTATCGCCGGTTAGATCGACAAACATTCGTATATTCTTTTTGTTGCGGAATTCATTATTCCAGATATCTACGACCTGACGCAGCATATTTCTGAAATGCTGATCCCCGCGTGATTTCAGGACCAGTCTATAACGGAATATTTTATTCACATATGCCACCCTCATGGGCGCAGGCCCCAGTATCTTCATAGGTATGTCTGGTGACTTTCGAGAAATATCCGACAGTAAATAAGAGAAACGTTCCGCGGCTTCAAATGCATATTTTTCCATTTCTGAAAGAAAACATACGGCGCACATTTTGCAGAATGGTGGGTACAGGTGAAGCTTACGGGACTTGATTTCTTGTTTATAAAAGCTTTCGTAATCCTGATTTGCCGCCAGTTTGATAACGGGATTGTCAGGATCGGTTGTTTGAATCAGGGCACTTCCGGTTTTACTTCCGCGGCCGGAACGGCCTATTACCTGAGTAATCATTGAAAAAGTGCGTTCGGTGGCTTTATAGGAAGGCATCAGCAGAAACTGGTCAATGCTGAGTACACCGACAAGAGTAACGTTGGTAAAATCAAGACCCTTGGCAATCATTTGGGTGCCTATCATTACGTCGTATTTACCTTCGGAAAATTCATTTATGATGTTAGCCGCACTGTTCTTGCGAGACGTTGAGTCAAGGTCCAACCGGATAATTTTCAGGTCAGGAAGAAGGGTTTCAATTTCCTCCTCCATTTTCTGCGTACCTATGCCGGTATGCTTTATTTTGCCGCCGCACACCTCACATGTATCATTCAAAGGGTATGTCCGACCGCAGTAATGACAGACATAGTTGCCCGATTCACGGTGAATTACAAGAGGAGTATCGCAGGATTTGCATTTCACTATCGCCCTGCAACTGCTGCACATGGAAAGAGTACGATAACCTCTGCGGTTAAGCAGAAGTATGCATTGTTCTCCTTTACAGACGCGTGAATTGATTTCCTGCGCCATCGGGAGACTTATATAGTGGCTGTTTCCTGCGAGCATCTCCATACGCATATCAATTACATTTACCTCCGGAAGAGGCATACTGTTGAAGCGTTCGGTCAGCTTAACCAGATTGTATCGTCCGGTTACTGCGTAATGAAAGGTGACGACCGAAGGAGTCGCCGAAGCAAGAAGAACCGATATTTTCAGTTTCCGAGAACGGAAATGAGCAACATCCCTTGCGTCGTATCTCGGAGACTGCTCTGAAATATAGCTGCCTTCCTGTTCTTCATCTATAATTATCAGGCCTAAGTTCTGAACAGGTGCAAATATAGCGGAACGTGTGCCTATAACTACACTGAATTCACCGGAACGTATACGTTCCCACTGGGCTCCGCGTTCGGAATCCGAAAGATTGCTGTGAATAATGCCGACATGCCTGCCAAATACGGCTATTAGTCGTTCAATAGTCTGTATGGCAAGAGTAATCTCGGGAACAAGAATAATCACTCCTTTGCCTTCGGAGATAAATTTCTGAATAAGATGGATGTATACCAGTGTTTTACCGCTTGATGTAACGCCATATAAAAGGGTTGTAAGTGGCTTTGAACTGTCTGAAATGACTGAACAAAGATTGTCATAAGCATCTGCCTGGGCAGGAGAAAGATCAGGTATTTCTTCGATATTTCGCTCTGTAAATGAATAATTCTTTACAGATTCACTGCGCTTAATCAGACTTTTATTTTCAAGCGCTTCTATCACTCCGCGGGAAACTTTGCAGGCTTCGCATATTTCGGGAGCTGTGGACGGATTACTTTTGATATATTCGTATACTCTTCGTTGCTTTTCGGTTAGCTTGACCACAGGAGGAAGATCAAGAGAATTGTATATTCTTCTGATATGGCCTTCGAAAGCCCCGGAAATAGAAGCACTTCCAGCCACAAGTCGAGCACTTTTCGGTAAAACGGTCCTGACTGCGTCACCATATGTGCAGAAGGTCTGTTCATGAAGCATCTTTACAATACCCACGAGCTCAGGACTTAATACTGGATCGTCACGTTCAATGTCAATGATATCCTTTAATTGACCTTCAGGGTTGTCGTCGTATTCAAGAATCACACCCATACGCGGTGCAGACTTGCCGAATGGTACAAGTACCCTTGCCCCGGTTACGGCATATTGCGACATGGTTTCCGGTACTTTGTAACTGTACAGCCTATCAAAATTAAAGGTGGCGTTTTCAACCGCAACCATAACGACGGTAATCATAAAAACGCCACCTCCTGATGAATCAGCTTTGTAATCTGAAATCAGTCTTTATAAATTTCGGGCTTGATTTCCGCGTCGACGACTTTATACTTGTGTCCGGCAAATTCGTCTACCGCAAGGCTGACGGGTTTTTCGTCAAGTATGATATGCTTTTTTAGCGCTTCGTCCGATATTTCCCGGGAACGCTTTGCGATAGCCACAACCAGACTGTAAGCGCTTTCGTTTTCATTGAGAAGCTGATAAACACCTTTTTTTAACATAATTATTTCTCTTCCTTTGTATTTTGCCAATTATCAATTATATTTGAAAGCTGATGCACACAGGCTTCGAGATTATCATTAACCAACGAATAATCGTAAAGCTTAGCTTGCTCCAACTCTTTTTGCGCAATTGCGATTCTTTTATCAATCTGCTCTTCGGTCTCAGTTCCCCTTTTCCTTAAACGGTTCTCAAGCACATCAAGTGAAGGCGGCATAATAAATACGCTTAATGAATCCGGAAACATTTTTTTGATGTTTGCACCGCCGTTGGTGTCTATAACAAGAATAACGGTTTTACCCTTATTCGTCTTCTGCTCAATATCGTCCATAGGGGTGCCGTAATAGTTACCGGCATAGTTAGTGTACTCCAGAATTCCTCCGTTTCTGAGAAGTTTTTCAAATTCTTCGTGTGAAATAAAGTAATACTCCACTCCATTCTGTTCGCTTCCACGCGGATCTCTTGTTGTAACGGAAATACTGATATAAATATCCCCTCGAAGATCACTTAGAAGCATCGACACTGTATCCTTTCCACATCCTGAAGGGCCGGAAATCACTACTAGTTTTCTCTCATTTATCATAGCCGGTCTCCTCTACAATATCGGGTTCCTCGGAGATCCTGTTCGAGATAGTTTCAGGCATAATGGATGACAGGATAACGTGATTTGAATCCGCAATTATTACAGCACGAGTACGACGGCCATACGTTGCGTCAATAAGGCGTCCGTCCTCCCTCGCGTCCTGTATTATTCGTTTAACTGGTGCAGAATCAGGGCTGATGATGGAAAGAACCCTGTCAACCGAAATCATATTACCAAAACCGATATTCACAAGCTTCATTTAAAACCCCCGGATTACTCCATATTCTGAATCTGTTCGCGGATTTTTTCTATTTCAGCCTTGATATCGACAACATGGCCGGTTATATCAAGATCATTAGCTTTGCTGCCGATTGTATTTATTTCGCGGTTGAGCTCTTGAGTTAGAAAGTCGAGTTTGCGTCCTACCGGCTCGTTTCCGGAAAGTATGTCACGGTACTGACTGATATGACTGCGGAGTCTTACGGATTCCTCGTCGATTGCGGTCCTGTCGGCGTAAACAGCAGCTTCCAACAGTATGCGTGTCTCGTCGATATTCGTATCCTCAAGCACGGACTGCATTTTTGCATAAAGCTTTTCACGGTAGATCTCAAGACGAGGTGCGGAAAGTTCCTCGATTGAACCTACAGTATTTTCAATAGCAGTCAGACGGGACATAATGTCCTCGCAGAGACGTTCACCCTCCTTTTCTCTCATAGCAACAAATGAATCGACAGCCTCTGACAGAACGGTGGATACGTCTGCCCAGATCGCTTCTTCATTCATATCCTCGCGGATAGCGGTTATTACATCGGGCATGTGGGCAATGGTAAATGCAGAAGCATCGTTAGGGAGAGAAAGCTCAGCGGCAACAGCCTTTACGGCCTCGTAATAAGATCGGGCAAGAGGAAGGTTTGCGGTAACGAGTGTGTCAGTTGTTTCACGGTCGTATACACTAAGGCTTACCTCGACCTTACCACGGGAAATATGGCTATTGACGTATGCCTTAATCTTGTCCTCAAGGAAGCTTAAGGAGCGTGGCATGCGGCATGAAAATTCAAAATATCTGTGGTTGACTGATTTGATTTCAATTGATATTTCACGCCCGTTAAAGATGTTGTTTCCCCTACCGAATCCGGTCATACTTCTAACCATACACATACCTCCACTAATTAACCTCTTTATTTTAAAGACACTTCATAATAAAGTCAACAATAAAAGCCACCCGTAAAACGCGGGTGGCTTTTTGTTCCCTGAAGGGAACATATTACATCGTGGTTACCTTGTTCACGCGGTCGATGTGATCACCGTCGATACCGAGATTCTTCTCGCGGCGTTTCTCAAAGAACTTGGCAGCAACCTGCGGGAACTGGGCATAGCTGAGTACATCTTCAGGCTGCTCGACCCATTCCTTGCATTCATCCTTGAGAACGTCAAGTTCCGGCGCAAGAGTGTCAGCATAGCGGCAAGTAATAGGCTTGTCGTCCCCGAGAACACGTTTTTGGAGCTCGGCGTTGACAGGAGCGGGTGTCTTACCGTAGTTACCCTGCATAAGATCGCGGAATTCCTTTGTAACGGTCTTGTAGCGCTCTCCCATGATAACGTTGAACACGGCCTGTGTACCGACGATCTGGGATGTGGGGGTAACAAGAGGAGGATATCCGGCGTCTTCACGTACTTTGGGGATTTCCTCGAGAACTGCTTGAAGCTGGTCGGACTTGCCGGCATCCTTCAGTTGTTTGATCATGTTGGACAACATGCCGCCGGGAACCTGATAAAGCAGTGTGTTGGCGTCAACACCGAGAACCTGAGGATCAAGCAGACCGTTAGCAAGATACTTTGTACGAAGGGTCGCAAAGTATGCACGTACATCATTAAGCTTGTCAAGGTCTAAACCAGTGTCGTATTCGGTACCCTGAAGAGCGGCAACAAGAGATTCAGTGGCCATGTGTGAGGTACCGCCGGACAGAGGTGAAATAACAGTATCAATGATGTCGGCGCCAGCCTCGATGCTCTTTATAATGGACATCTCAGCAAGACCGGATGTGGTATGGCTGTGGATTTGAACAGGAATGCTGAGTGAGCTCTTGAGGGCCTTGACAAGTTCGTATGCAGGATAGGGCTTCAGTAAGCCTGCCATGTCCTTGATGCAGATGGAATCTGCGCCGAGGTTTTCGAGTTCTTTTGTGTAGTTGATAAAATATTCGTTGTTATGAACAGGGCTGAGGGTGTATGAAATGCAGGCCTGTACGTGGCCGCCCTCTTTTTTTGTAGCCCTGATGGCGGCCTGTAGGTTGCGTGGATCGTTCAGAGCGTCGAAAATACGTATAATATTGATTCCGTTGGCAACGCACTTCTGTACGAAGTACTCTACAACATCATCAGCGTAAGGACGGTAACCCAACATATTCTGGCCGCGGAATAGCATCTGCAGTTTGGTATTGGGCATTTCACGACGCATTACACGCAGTCTTTCCCAGGGGTCCTCATCCAGAAAGCGAAGGCAGGTGTCAAATGTTGCGCCTCCCCATACTTCAAGAGCATAGTATCCAACCTTGTCCAATAGCTCAAAAGCGGGTCTCATTTCGTCAAGAGTCATACGTGTGGCGATAAGAGACTGATGAGCGTCACGGAGAACCAGGTCGGTAATTTTTACCTTTCCCATTATAAACCTCGTTTCTACAGATGTAATTAAGCGATAACTACTAGCAGATCGTTTGTGGAAACAACGTCACCCTTCCTTACGGCAACGGTAGCTACTGTGCCGGCTACAGAAGTGTTGATGTCATTTTCCATCTTCATGGCTTCGAGTACAATCAATTTGTCACCGACTTCTACATGATCGCCTTCCTTGACAACAACGTCGAGAATATTGCCAGGCATAGGAGAATTGACTTTTGTGCCGTCTGCTACAACGGAAGCGGGAGCAGCTGTGGGTGCAGGTACAGGTGCTGCGGCAGGAGCGGGGGCTGCTGTGGGTGCGGGTGCAAATGCAACAGCAACAGGAGCGGCGGAGCCGCCCAACTCGTCAACAGAAACACTGTAAGTTTGGCCGTTGACGGTAATATTGAAGTTTCTCATTATAATTTATCCTCCGTTTAATCAGAACGGCATGTTGCCGTGTTTTTTGGTAAGTGTAGAAACACGCTTGGATGCAAGCATGTCAATTGCGGAAATAACTGAATTGCGGACCTCGGTATCGGCAACTAATGCGTCTACAAGTCCGGCCTCTGCGGCAGCGGCAGCGGAAGCATCTGTTGCACAGAATTCCTTGGCAAGTTTATCAATATCTGCAGGGGTTGTAATACGGTCACGCCAGAGAACATCGACAGATGCTTTGGCGTTAAGGGCGGAAACTGAAGCGGAGGGACATGCGAAAGTAACATCAGCGCCAGCGCCCTTTCCGGCGAGTATGGCAAAAGCAGTACCAACGGCGCTTCCTTTAATTATGGTTATCTTGGCTGTAGTTGCGGAAGCCATAACGTGAGCAAGCTTAGCAGAGTTAACAATACCGCAGGCGACATCATTAACCGCTGAAGCTACGAAACCGCTGCAGTCCATAAGAACAACAACGGGAAGATTAAAGGAATCACAGAACTGGACAAGCTTGGCAGCATTGGCTGTACCCTTGGCGCAGAGCTCGCCGTTAATTTCGAGAATACCGGAAGGTGTACCTCCAACAGTTGCAAGAACTGTGTGTACGTTTTCGGCTGTGCCGGCAAAAAGCTCAACAGCTGTATCAATGTCTGCAAGAGTTTCAACAGAAACACCGGCGACCGCTGGAGCCTCGAAATCGAATACGGGAAGAGGAGCCAGATTGTTCAGAGGTAAAAGCTTTATGATGTCGGCAGCCTTTGCAATTGTGGCAGACTCGTCATCACATACGATTGCGGCAGCACCCGCCTGAGCAGCATATTCTGCAGAACCTACGCCGGCAACCTCACCGCCATTGGCTTTGTCGTTGAAAGCTGAGGTAAGATAGAGGCTGGCGTGGGAGGACATCACGCAAATATCACTCATTGTAGCGGCAATAGCATAGAAGCCGCCACAGTTGCCGAGGACAACGGAAATCTGGGGTACAACGCCGCTGAGTTGGGCAATTTTGCCCATAAGAACAGATGCGTTTTCCAGAGAACCGAAAGCGTCGGAAACATTGACACCCATAGAATCATACATTGTTACGACAGGGCAACCTGTCTTAGCAGCCATATCATATACTTTTTCAAGCTTGCGAATTGCGCGTTTGTCAAGAACACCGTTTTTAACGGCAGAATCCTGGCAAAAAGCGTATACGGAAGCTCCACCCACACTGCCGTATCCGGCAATTGCGCCGTCTTCCTTACCGGTAACAGCATCCAGCTCGTAAAATACGCCGTCATCGAAAAGCGAAGAAAGGCGCAGCTGTGCAGATAATTTCTTTGCGGAATCTGACATTTTATATATCCTTTCTTACTACTGAGTTTGATTTAACACAAATCGAATTCATTTTAACCTAATTCGGATTATTATTCAAGAAAGATTAACCCTTTTTATTTTGATTTTTTGTTTTATTTTTAGCAATTTCTACAATTTTTAATTTATTACAAAAAAAGCAAAACAAAATCGATTAATTTGTGTTAAGATATAAAAAATCCGAAAGGAGACCTATACATGAAGGTCGGTAACGCTTTTATATTTGAACATCCTCTTATTACGCATAAGCTCTCCATAATGAGAAACAAAGAAACCAGCACCAAGGAATTCCGTGAGCTGGTTGATGAAGTATCCATGCTGATGGTATACGAAATTACTAAGGATCTCCCCCTTCGCGATGTTGAGATTGAAACACCCGTAGCAAAAATGACAGCAAAGATGTTAACAGACCGGAAAATAGCCCTGGTCCCCATTCTCCGTGCCGGTCTCGGCATGGTTGCCGGGGTACAAAAACTTCTGCCCAACGCTAAGGTAGGACACATCGGCCTTTACCGTGACCCCGATACACATGAGCCTGTTGAATACTACTGCAAGCTTCCCGATGATATTGAAAACAGCAAAGTTTTCGTTCTTGATCCCATGTTTGCCACAGGCGGCAGCGCATCAGCCGCTATCACTTTCCTCAAGCAGCGCGGTTGCAAGGATCTCTGCCTTGTATGTCTTGTTGCCGCAAATCCTGCCATTGAAAGAATGGCAAAAAATCATCCAGACGTACCTATCTACTGTGCCGCTTTGGACGAATGCCTCAACGAGAACGCATACATCGTTCCAGGCTTGGGTGACGCCGGAGACCGTATCTTCGGTACGAAATAATTCTACTGATATAAAAAAGCGGGTGGCCTCAACCACCTGCTTTTTTAATCCATTTTTTCGTTCATAAGAAATTCTATAACTGAGCGCTCAAGGGATTCAGCGTCGGTTATGAATTTGTTACCGGCTTTATCGGCCGATTCTTTTGTGGGAAGAATTATCTTCACTTCGAAATTGGGATTGCCTTTAGAGTCGAGAATCTTTCCGGAAAGGCGGTATCCGCCTGTGTCGAGAGGTTCTACATTGATCTTGTTAGTCACGGATTTTTTGCGAAAGTCGGCAAGACGAACTGCCTCGGAAATTACCTTTTCACGAATTGTAAGTGGTAGATCGGATTCAAGCATTTCGCATATTCCCCTGCCGGCATCCGTCAGGGTGTAATATCCGTAAATATCACAGGATGCGTTACCCTTCTGTTCAAGCTCGCTTAGCGCATCGGCGGTTTCAAAATAGTTGGCCGACCCGGTGCATGTAACGGCCTCGAGAATGTCGTCGCGGTGCAGAGGACTTGTTCTGTACATAACGACACATATAAGCATGTTGATATCTGTGGTGGAATTAAGACCGCCCGGAACCGTTCCGGCTGTGAAAGCGTCTCCGTACATAGCAACCTCCTAAGTTATTATTTATTAAATTATATAACTTTTAGTGATTAAAAGATATATAAATGGCCTAAGGTGTAAAGATCTTATACATAACAAATGTCACTAGAATGTGGATATTTTTGATGTTTATAATACGACGTCAATGATGTATAATAATTATATGTGTAAAGGAGGACAGATATGAACGTTCTGCCGGGAGATCATATAATAGTCAAGAAAAACCATCCCTGCGGCTGCAACGAATTCAACGTCCTCAGAGTGGGGATGGATTTTAAAATCAAATGCAGCAAATGCGGTCATGAAATAATGCTTCCCCGAAATAAAATCGAAAAAAATATAAAAAAAATCATACGTGATGGAGTAGTTCAAAGTGTTTGAAAAGCTTATCGAAGTTGAAAAAAGATTTGAGATGATCAACGGATTGTTGTCAGAACCATCCGTTGTTTCCGACAATGAAAGATACAAAACCCTTATGAAGGAACACAAGACACTGGATCCGATAGTAGCCGAATTTAGGGTATATAGAACAGCCAAGACCGATTCGGATGAAGCTAATGCCCTTCTTGATGAAGGCGGTCTTGAAGCAGATTTCAAGGAAATGGTAAGGGCTCAGCTTGAGGAAGCCCAGGAAGCCATGGCCGATTCCGAGGAGAAACTGAAGATACTGCTTCTCCCACGTGATGAAAACGACGACAAGAACGTTATAGTCGAAATCCGAGGCGGCGCTGGCGGTGAAGAGGCCGCCCTTTTCGCCGGTTCGCTCTACAGAATGTACTCAATGTACGCCGATATAAAACACTGGAAGACCGAGATTCTTAACACAAACGAAACTGAGCTTGGCGGTATGAAGGAAATAAGCTTACTTATCATCGGAGACGGCGCCTATAGCCGACTGAAATTCGAAAGCGGTGTTCACAGAGTTCAGCGTGTACCCGAAACAGAAACTCAGGGACGCATACATACAAGTACCGTTACCGTAGCAGTTCTTCCCGAGGCGGAAGAAGTTGAACTTGATATAAATCCAAAGGAATTACAGATAGACACCTACCGTTCAAGCGGCGCAGGCGGTCAACATGTCAATAAAACCGAATCCGCCATTCGCATCACCCATCTTCCTACCGGTCTTGTTGTTGAATGCCAGGACGAGCGAAGTCAGTACAAAAACAAGGACAGAGCTATGAAAATCCTTGCCAGCCGTCTTCTCGATTTGAAGCGAAGCGAACAAGAGGACGCGATAGCAAAGCAGCGCCGTGGCATGGTCGGCACAGGTGATCGTAGCGAACGCATCCGCACATACAACTTCCCCCAGAGCCGGGTCACCGACCACCGTATAGGACTTACCATTTACAAGCTTGAATCCTTCCTTAACGGCGACCTTGACGAGATGATAGATTCGCTTATTACCGCATATCAGGCCGATAAATTAAAGGCACAGTAATAATAAAGGATTTTATATAATGGATACTATTGTTAGCAAGGTAACCGATGACAATCTTCAGGAAGTAGCAAATAAAGCAGCCGAAATACTCCGTGCAAAAGGTCTCGTATCAGTACCTACCGAAACCGTTTACGGACTTATGGGCGATGCCTATAGCGACGAAGTTTCGGAAAAGATATTCGAAGCAAAGGGACGTCCTTCTGACAATCCCTTTATAGTACATATATGCGATCTTGTTATGCTTCAGTCTGTTGTAAGCGAGATTCCCGATTCCGCAGTGGAGCTGGCAAAAAGATTCTGGCCTGGTCCTCTGACGATGATAATGCACAAGAACAAAGGCATAAGTGACAAGGCAACCTGCGGTCTAGACACCGTGGCAGTCCGCATGCCGTCAAATCCGGTTGCTCAGGCTGTTATCCAGGCAGCGGGTCTTCCACTTTCGGGACCTTCAAGTAATCTTTCCGGACGTCCCTCCCCCACCAGCGCAGCTCACGTCATTGACGACCTTAACGGTAGGATACCCATGATAATCGATGGAGGTCCCTGTACAATCGGAGTCGAAAGCACGGTTATTTCACTTGTTGGAGAAGTTCCGACAATCCTCAGACCCGGTATTATCTCCCTGGAGGAAATACGTGAAATACTTCCCAACGCAGTGGTATCCCACGCGGTAACCGAAGATATCAAGGAGGGTGAGGTTGTACTCTCGCCCGGTATGAAATACAAGCATTACTCCCCTTTTGCAGATGTATATCTTGTCAAAGGCAGATTTGAAAAATACTGTGAATATGTTAAGGAACACGCGCAAAGTGATGCATACGCCATGTGTTTTGACGGAGAAGAGGAACTAGTTGGTATTCCCTCCATATCCTACGGTCCTCAGGACGATCCTGAAGCACAGGCCAAGAAACTTTATAAGACTCTGCGAGCTTTTGATAAATTTGGCGCAGCGGTGGTATTCGCAAGATGCCCTAATTCAACAGGTAAAAGCCTTTCGGTCTACAACCGTATGATCCGCGCGTCGGGATTTAAGGTGATTGTTCTTGAGTAAAATAAAAGTAATAGGCATAACCGGTAATTCAGGCGTAGGCAAAACGACAGTAAGCAACTTCTTTGTCGAAAAAGGGATACCGGTAATAGACTGTGATAAATATTCACACTCCGTCACTCTTCCCGGTACGGATTGTTTAAATGAGCTTGTCGAATACTTTTCTGAAGAGATTCTAAATCCGGATGGTACCCTGTTCCGTAAAAAACTGGGTGAAATATGCTTCTCCGACCCGGACAAAAAGGAAATACTCAACAAAATAACGCATAAATATATTCTTCGTGAGGTAGATGAAAGGGTCAAATACCTGCAATCGGAAAAGCATCCATTGTGTATTGTCGACGGAGCAACGCTGATTGAAAGCGGATACGTCGAAAAGTGCGACTGCGTGCTTGTCGTGACAGCACCGCACGAAGCACGTCTTGCGAGGATTCTTGAACGAGACGGCATTACACCGGATGCCGCAATTCAGCGAATGAACAGCCAGATGGACCAGAATATTCTTATCGATATGGCCGACGCTGTTATCGAAAACAACGGTGATTTGCTAAAGCTATATGAACGCACAGAGATTGTATATAACTATTTATTAAATAGGTTTGGAGATAAGAACATGAGCAAGAACAGTTTCAAAGATCTTGAAAAGAGATTGAAAATGAACTCCGTAAGCTGTTTTGAAAAATTCGACGCAAAGACGGATACCGAAAATTACTGTAACGGTTACATTGACGCTCTCAATCAGGGCAAAACCGAGCGCGAATTCAACGAATTCAGCATCACCTATCTTGAATCAAAGGGATTTGTACCCTTCGACCCCAAAATACGCTACAAGGCTGGTGCTAAAGTTTACCGCAACAACAAAAACAAGAGCCTTATTGCAGCAGTAATCGGGAGACGATGTCTTGAAGACGGTCTGCTCATCACCGCTGCTCACATCGACAGCCCCAGACTGGACCTGAAACCCAATCCTCTTTATGAGGACAAGGAGCTTGCATTCTTTAAAACACACTATTACGGCGGAATTAAGAAATACCAGTGGGTAGCTATGCCTCTTGCCCTTCATGGAGTAATTGTAAAAAAAGACGGTGAAACCGTAAAAGTCCGCATCGGTGAAGACAGGGATGATCCTGTTTTCTGCATCACAGACCTTCTTCCACATCTTTCACATAAGCTTCAGGATCAGCGTACAGCAAAAGACGTTATCTCAGGAGAAGAGCTCAACCTTCTGCTCGGCAGCCGTCCCTATGGTGACGACAGTATCAAGGAAAAGGTCAAGCTTAACATTCTGCGTCTTCTGAACGAGAAATACGGTATAACCGAATCTGATTTCAATTCTGCCGAGCTTGAAATAGTTCCCGCTTTTGACGCAAAGTATGTCGGATTCGACAAAAGTCTTGTCGGCGCGTACGGCCATGACGACAGAGTATGCGCATACACTTCACTCACTGCCATTGCAGAAATTAATAAACCCGAATACACCTCTCTCTGTGTCCTCGCGGATAAAGAGGAAATCGGCAGTGAAGGAAGCACCGGTCTCAACTCTGACTTTCTTTTCAACTTTGTTTCTCTTCTATGCAAACGTGCCGGCGAGGACAGTGAAATCGTTCTTTACAACAGCAAATGTCTCAGCGCAGATGTCAGCGCTGCATTCGACCCGACATTCGATACAGTAATGGATCCGCGCAACTGCGCATATCTCAACTACGGACCCTCTATAATGAAATACACCGGTTCGGGCGGAAAGAGCGGAACAAATGACGCTCCTGCTGAATTCATGGCAGAAATCCGTGAAATAATGGACGGTGCAGGTGTTCCCTGGCAAACTGGCGAGCTCGGCAAGGTGGACGAAGGCGGCGGCGGTACAGTCGCAAAATACATCGCAGCGATGGGAGTAGACGTCGTAGACATCGGCGTTGCTCTTCTCTCAATGCATGCACCGTATGAAATTGCATCCTGCCTCGATATCGTTGCATCAAAAAGGGCTTTCACAGCCTTCTATAATTGGAAATAAGGAATAAGCATAATGAACTCTGTATGGAATCTTGACAATCTGTACAAAGGCTACGACGATCCAAAGTTTGTCGCCGACGAAACCAAAATAGACAAGCTGATTTCCGAAATCAACAATTTTTGCAAAAACCTTAATGGAAATCCCGCAGAAAATCTTAAAAATCTCATAATTATTTTAAACGAATTTTATGGGACATCCCAAATGCTTTTCCTTTATGCCGAGCTGAAACAGTCTGCAAATACAAACGATGTTGAAGCTGCGGCAATCATCGGTCGTCTTATGCAGAAGCAATCCGCCATTTCAGCACCAATGGCAACCTTTATAAAATATATTGCGACTATTCCCGATCTCCAGAAGGTTTTTGACGGAGACGTTCTACTCAATGAACATGCTTTCTTCCTTAACAATCTAAAGGAACAGGAAATACACACCCTCTCACCCGAAGTCGAGCATGTAATCTCCCTGTATGAAATAAGCGGTAGTTCCGCCTGGAGTGATCTGCAGGGATACCTAACAAGTAATGTTCCGGTAGAATACCGCGGAGAAATAACAAACCTCTCTGATATCCGCAACAAAGCTTATGATGCAGACCCTGATGTCCGTCTCGACGCATACAAAGCAGAGCTGAACGCTTACGAATGCATCAAGGACGGCATTGCATTCTCCCTCAACAGCATTAAGATGGAGGTTATCAACCGCTGCGAACTAAAAGGTTTCGCCTCCCCGCTTGACGAAACTCTTTTCAACGCTCATATGAAGCGTGAGACCCTCGATGCCCTTATTGGCGCAATGGAAGAATATCTACCCAAATTCTGGGAGTATCTGAAAGCCAAGGCAAAACTGATGGGTTATGAAAACGGTCTTCCTTTCTTTGAACTGTTTGCTCCTCTCGAGGGCAACGAAAAGGAATATACCACTGAGGAAACAAGAGATTATCTGGTAAACCTGTTTTCAGGATTTGATGCCGAGGAAGCCGGACTTATTAAACGCGCGTTCAACGAAGGCTGGATTGATTTTTATCCCCGCGTCGGCAAGGTAGGAGGTGCTTTCTGTGCCGGAGCACACAAAATTTCCGAAAGCCGTGTTCTAACCAACTTTGGTGGTCAGCTTGGCGACGTTGTGACACTTGCGCACGAGCTTGGCCACGCATTCCATAACTACTGTCTGCGCGACAACAGCATTCTCAATATTGACATTTCCATGCCCGTTGCAGAGACAGCATCCACATTCAATGAAATAGTCGCCATGAACGCAGTTATTGGCTCCGAAAATGATACCGTTACAAAACGAGCGCTTATCGAAAGCCAGCTAATGGATGCCACACAGATTATCTGCGATATCTATTCAAGATATAAATTCGAGACCGCTGTATTCGAAAACAGGGAATCCGGTTTTATGTTCGCAGATAAACTATGCGAGTTGATGATTAAAGCACAGAAACAGGGTTACGGCGACGGAATCGACCCCGAGTACATGCACCCATATATGTGGGCATGTAAAAGCCATTATTACAGTGGCGGTCTCAGCTTCTACAACTTCCCGTACGCTTTCGGCGGCCTGTTTGCAAGAGGTCTTTATGCTAAATATCTGAAGGACAGCGAGCAGTTTGTTCCCCTTTACAAAGAATTGCTTAAAGCCACAGGTACTACTACCGTCGAGGGTGCCGCTCTTGTTGCGGGCATCGACCTTACCGACAAGCAGTTCTGGCGCGACTCCCTGCAGATTCTTTCAGATGAAATCGAAGAGTTTATCAGCCTCTGCTCATAATCTATTTTTTATGTAATACAAATAGACCCTGAAGACTGAACTATCAGTCTTCAGGGTCTATTTAATATTCAGGTAATTCTTAACGAAAATGTTTATTCGTATTTATAGCATTTTCATGCTTTATTTGCGGTCCAGCGGGCAATCTCTTCATCGGTACCGAACACAGTGTGTGTTCCCTCAATCAAGTGATAATCCCCGACGGCGTAATTAATGCCGGACGTCTCATAGTTGTAAGTTACGGCTATGCGCTTTTTTTCAAGCTCGGGGTTGGCAACGGGGATGGCGGATATAAGGCTGCGGGTGTAGGGATGAACAGGATTTGCGAATATCTCCTCTGTAGTACCGGTTTCCAGCATGTGTCCGAGATGCAAAACACCGATTCTGTCGGATATGTATTTTACCATGGAAAGATCGTGGGCGATGAACATGTATGCCGCGCCGGTCTCCTCCTGGATATCCTTTATCAGGTTTACCACCTGGGCCTGAATCGAAACGTCAAGGGCAGAAATACACTCGTCGGCGACTATAAAATCTGGGTTCATTATCAGAGCTCGTGCGATACCGACACGTTGGCGCTGTCCGCCGGAAAACTGGTGAGGATAACGGTTGAAGTGATCAGGTGAAAGGCCGACTTTCAGTAGAATGTTGTCGATCTTTTCCTTACGTTCCTCGCGACTTGAGTAGGCATGATGAATATCAAGGCCCTCACCGATAATGTTACCTATCGTTTTGCGGGGATTCAAGGAAGCCATGGGGTCCTGGAATATCATCATCATCTTTGTACGCAGGATCTTGCGGGATTCCGGAGTAAACTTACCGGATATATCCATTCCCTTGAAGGTGATTTTCCCGGCAGAAGGCTCGTAAAGACGAATAATCGAACGGCCGATTGTAGATTTACCCGAGCCCGACTCACCGACCAGACCGTAAACCTCACCGGGATATATCTCGAAGCTTACGTTGTCAACAGCTTTTACCGTGAAGGTACGGCTGGTTTTAAAATACTGTTTAAGGCCTTCAACTTTCAGAATTGGTTCAACACTGTAGTCAACAGCCATCATTCCGCCTCCTTTCGCATACGCTCTATACGGGCTTTAAGCTCGGCCGGTATCTCAATTTTCGGAGCTCGGGGATCCAACAGCCATGTTGCCGCGGAATGCGTCTCAGTAATTGTGAACATGGGAGGCTGCTCCTTCTCGTCAATCACCAGAGCATATTCGTTGCGGGCTGCAAAGGCATCGCCTTTTTCTTCGTGAAGCTGGTTGGGAGGAGAGCCGGGAATGGTATAAAGACGGGAATCGTTTGTGCTGAGATCGGGCATTGCCGAAAGTAAACCCCAGGTATAGGGATGAGCTGGCTCGTAAAATATCTCGTTTACATTACCGACCTCTACAATCTTGCCAGCGTACATAACGTTTACATAATCGGAAACTTTTGCAACAACGCCCAGGTCGTGAGTAATATAGATAACCGAAATTCCTCTCTCTTTTTGGACCTTGAGAATCAGTTCGAGAATCCTGGCCTGAATAGTAACGTCCAGAGCGGTCGTAGGCTCGTCACATATCAGAAGATCAGGGTCACAGGAAAGAGCGATGGCGATAACTACACGCTGACGCATTCCGCCGGAAAGTTGGTGTGGATAGTTCTTCATACGCTTTTCGGCGTCCGTTATTCCGACCTCCTCCAGTAACTCGAGAGCACGCTTCCAAGCTTCCTTTTTAGATATTCTCACATGAGAAATAATTCCCTCGGTTATCTGCTTGCCAATGGTCATAGTGGGGTCAAGAGAGGTCATTGGATCCTGGAATACCATGGACATGTGTTTTCCGTTGATGCTTTTGCGAATCCATTTTTTGTCCATTTTAAGTATATCGACTTCTTCTATTTCCCCCGCTTCGTTTTTGAATCGAAAGAGTATCTCGCCTTCGTTGACGACAGCGTTGCTTGCGAGAAGACCCATTGAGGCCTTCATCGTAACGGATTTGCCGGAACCGGATTCCCCCACTATTGCGACTGTCTCGCCGCGATAAAGATCGATGTTGACTCCTCTCAGGGTGTGTACCATTCCGGCAGAAGTCTTAAATGACACATCGAGGTTTTTAATATCAAGGATTTTATCTTTTTCATTATTCATATAAACACCTCCTTACATATCCTGCAGCTTGGGAGCAAGAGCCTCACGCAAGCCGTCGCCGATAAAATTGAATCCTAGCATCAGTAGAGCCAGAACTATAATGGGAGGGACAATCTGGTAAGGAAGAGTAGTGATGTTATTGAAGCCGTCCTCTATAAGGGAGCCGACCGAGCACTCGGGCAGCATGATTCCGACGCCGACAAAGCTCAGGAAGGCCTCAGTGAAGATGGCGGTGGGGATGGAGAACATTACTTGTGTGATGATGGGGCCAATTGTATTCGGAAGCACGTCGCTGAAGATAATACTAAAGTTACTGGCGCCAAGAGTGCGTCCGGCAAGAACATATTCAAGTTCTTTTATTTTAAGCATTTCGGCACGAGCAATTTTGCTCATTCCGATCCACTCTGTAATCAGAAGAGCCATTATAACAAGGCCTATTCCCTTAGGCATAAATATGGCAAGAACCGAAACGATAACTAAACGCGGAACAGAGTTGGCAATCTCGACAAAACGCTGCATTATCGAATCTACAGCGCCGCCGAAATAGCCCGATATAAGGCCGTAGGTCATTCCAATGATAACATCGATCACAATGGTTACAAAGGCAATTAGAAGAGATATACGGGCACCGTACCATGTACGTGTCCAAAGGTCACGACCCAAGTCATCGGTACCGAAAAGGAAAGTCTTATCTGCAAAATTATCGGTGTACTCCTCTTTGCTAAACAGGCTGTGCATCCAAGGTATACGTGGAGAAATTCCCTTCGCGACTATTTCTTTACCCGTTTCCTCACTTGTAACGGAGCTGATTTCACGATAGCCGTAACCCGAGACAAGAGGGCCAAAGAAGGCAACAAGCATTATCACCAGTACTATAATAAGACCGATGACACTTCTCTTTTTAGCGAAGAAGCGTGAGAAAACGCCTTTCCAGTAAGTCTGAGATTTAAAGTTTGCATCGGTCCGGATATTGTGGTCCTTCAGTAATTCAAAATCATGGTTTTTTTCCATTACTGATCACCACCATTCGCGGTAATACGGATACGCGGATCCAAAACCCCGTATACAAGGTCAACCACAAGCATCATTCCGATATAAAGTGCGGAATAAATAATGCCGAGAGCCAGAACATAGTTGTAGTCAATGCCTTCTCCGCTTATAGCGTCGACCATCAGTTTGCCGATGCCTTGAATTCCGTAAATTTTTTCAACGACCAGAGCACCGGTAAGAAGGTCGACAACAAGAGGCGCTAGAACCGTGACAACGGGAATAAGTGCATTGCGGAGAACGTGACGCGTTACAAGACGATAACCGTACATGCCCTTGGATTCGGCCAGGAGAACGTAGTCGGAATCCATTACTTCGACCATTTCATTGCGGGTAAATCGGGCAATAGTGGACATGGTAAAAAGACTCATGGAAACGGCGGGAATTATCGACGATTTTATATAGTTCATTGAATCAAAGAAATACGGTAGCACATTCGTCTTGTATGCCAGATTGTACTGAAGGAATATCAGAAACACGTAAGCAGGCACACAAACGCCTAGGATTGAAAAGACACTGCAAAAGACGTCCCAGAAATGATCACGGTTAAGAGCGGCCACAATACCGATGACAAGACCAACTAACGTTCCAAGAAGAATGGCAATACCGCCTATCTTGAAGGAATTTACAAGGGCTTTGTTTAGAACGGTTTTTATGGGCGCGCCATTATACAGTGAAGTACCTTTTCCGAAATCGCCTTTAAGAAGGTTTTTCATGTACAGTAAGAACTGGACTGGCATCGGTTCGTTCAGATGCATTTCCTCGCGTTTGGCCTCAATCTGCTCGGGCTTCATACGCTCCGACGGGAATGGGTTTCCGGGCATGATACGCACAAGAACAAACAGCAGGAACACAATTAGGAAAAGCGTGATTGCAGCTGTTATTATGCGCTTGAAGAAGTATTTTTCCATAAAACCCTCAATTCAGGGAAAAGGGCGGTTAAATATTAACCGCCCTTAATCGTTGATAGTTATATTATCTTATCAGGCGGTAAGGTCCGCGCTCTTATATACACGGTTGATAGCTACGGGGTGGAAGTCCACACCGGAAAGCTTGTCAGATACCAGATTGGCATTTGCCTTGGTATATAAAGGAGCGATTACAGCCTCGTTCATGGCAATGGTCTCAGCTTGGTACAAAGCTTCCCAACGGGCGTCATAATCGGTTACGTAGGCACCGGTTGTGCAGTCCTCGATGAGCTGGTCGTACTCGGCGTTGCTCCAGAAGCCGTAGTTATTGGCGTTGTCGGTAATCCACATGCCGAGATAGGTCATAGGATCGGCATAGTCAGGACCCCAACGTGTGAGGGCGACATCATAGTTGTCGTTCTGCATCTTGGCAAGACGCTCTGCCTTGCTCATTGCCTGAAGATTCAAAACAACACCGGGCAGATTGGCCTCAACCTGTTCCTTGATGGCCTGTGCAACCTTAACGACCTCGTCTCCTTCGTTGTTGCCGTAGATCATTGTGAACTCGAAGCTGTCAGTACCGAGCTCTTCCTTGGCATCTTCAAGATAAGCCTGTGCTTTGGTTACATCGAAACTGCAGACATCTTTGAACAGATCCTGATTACCGGAGAAGTCTTCGCCTGTTGTGGCGGAAGCGGCGAATTGAGGAGGAACGCATGTGAATGTGGCAAGGGAGCCGTCCATTACATAGTTTTCAACGAGGGACTCACGATCGACTGCATTTGAGATTGCAAGACGCAAATTCTGGTTCGCGAGCTGACCGTCGTTGGCGTTGACTTCGGTCTGGCTGAAGGAGAGGTACCACATGTAGCCGGCACCTGTGACCTTAATCTTGCTGGCAAGATCGTTGTCTTCCTTTGCGGAAGCAACTTGGGAGCCGGAAATTGAAACAAGATCCAGTGTACCGCTCTTGAAAGCTGTCAGAGCGTTATCTGAGGAACCGACAACTTGATACTTGATACCGTCAAGCGTTACATTTGCGGCATCCCAATAATCGGGGTTCTTGGTAACAGTGAAGCTTGCAGTACCAGGAGTGTAGTCGGAAAGAACGAAGGCACCGTTGGAAAGGAATGTTTCTGGGCTGGTGCCGTATGTACCGTCATCAAGACCGGTGTAGAACTTTTCGTTCAGAGGATAGAATGTGGGGAAATACATAAGGGAATCGAAAAAGGATACAGGAGCGACAAGCTCGACAACCAGTGTCTTGTCGTCAGGAGCGGAAACACCAAGAGTATCGGGATCGGCGTCTTCGTACATGATTTCGTCAGCGTTCTTTACACAACCGACGGAGGAATCAAACATATATCCGTACTCTTCGTTGGCGACAACGGCTGTTTTCCATGCAAATACGAAATCGTTCGCGGTTACAGGATCGCCGTTTGACCACTTGGCATCACGGATATGGAATGTCCAAGTAAGGCCGTCTTCAGAAACTTCCCAAGACTCAGCGATAGCGGGGATAGCGGCGCCATCGGCATCCATCTGGGTCAGGCCGTCGATGCAGTCGGCGATAACTTCAAAGGAATCACCGTCGGTGGCCAGATTGCAGTCCAAAGACATAACGTTTGTGCCGAGCATTACACCGATAACTTTTTCGGCAGCGGGTGTAGCAGCGGGTGTTGAAGAATCCGTTGCATCGGGTGTAACAGCCTCGTCCTTTTTACCGCATGCGCAAAGTGAAAGCGCCATAGCGATAACCAGAACAAGAGTAAGTGCATACTTCAAACTCTTTTTCATAATTTTCTCCTACTTTTTCTTTTAAAACAATTTAACTTAGCAATATGTGAAATCGTTAAATTATATGTAATTATATATCTTTTTTTATTACGGTCAAGGTAAAAAATGTTATGCTGCGAATAATTTGTTCAAATTGTTTGATTATTATATTATACAGTTAAATGTTCTGTACTTATTTTTATCCTGTTCGTCACATCTTCAATACGCATTCTGAACTCATCATACATATGTCCGATCAATTGACACAGTGGTATAATATGTGTATTAATTATTTAAATAATTGAATTCGGAGGAAAGCCATGGCCGCTCTGGTACTACAAACCGATTTTGGTCTTTCTGACGGTGCCGTCTGCGCAATGTACGGCGTGGCCGAAAGTGTCAACCCCACTTTGCGCATAAGGGATCTTACACACGATATCGAACCATATAATATCTGGGAGGCAAGTTACCGTCTTATCCAGTCGATTGACTACTGGCCTGCCGGCACAGTATTTGTATCGGTTGTAGATCCAGGCGTAGGGTCCGACCGACGCAGTATCGTTGTAGAGACTAAGGACAACAAGTATGTAATCACGCCCGACAACGGCACGCTTACACATCTCAACCGTCTTCGTGAGATAAAAGCCGTACGTCTTGTCGATGAAAATATCAACCGCCTTCCGGACAGTGGCGACACATACACGTTTCACGGCCGTGACATCTACGCTTTCACAGGCGCCCGTCTTGCATCGGGCATTATTGATTTTGAGGACGTCGGCCCCCTGGTACCCAACGATTCGATAATCACACTTCCGGTGCTGGAACCCGTTAGGACCGGTAATGTAATTCAAGGTACAATAGACGTACTGGATATACGTTTCGGAAGTATATGGACCAACATTTCACACGAAATGTTCAACAATCTGGGAATATCCTACGGAGACAGGTTGCTTGTTAAAATATGGAACGATACCCGCTCGGTATACCAGAACTTCATAACCTTCGCTCGTTCCTTCGCGGAGGTTGCCGTTGGTGAGACACTCGTGTACATCAATTCGCTCGGCTACCTTGCCGTGGCTATAAATCTCGGATCATTCGGCAGAGCCTACAATATCGGTACAGGCAACAGTTGGCACATCAGCATACAGAAATCGGATTTTTAGGCATGGAAATGCCTTAAAAAATAATCATAAGGAGAAATATTATGAATATCAATGACAAAAGACTCTGGAAGATTGACGTAAAAACTATCGTCGCAATCGGCATCGGCGCTGCCCTGTTCTTTGTTCTTGGCCGTTTTGTTGCAATTCCCAGCCCTGTACCCAATACAAGCATCTGTATTCAGTATGGTCTACTGGCCTTTATGGCTGCTTGCTTCGGTCCCATCGCCGGCGCACTCATCGGCCTTATCGGGCATTTCCTCATCGACCTCAGCTGGGGTTACGGAATCTGGTGGAGC
>CAYUOH010000005.1:0-129503 GCA_964446385.1 uncultured Oscillospiraceae bacterium
GACTTGAACCTCCACCGAGTTGCCCCGACTAGAACCTGAATCTAGCGCGTCTGCCAATTCCGCCATACCCGCGAATAGTGCGCTACCATCGGCAACGCATGTAATATTATCATAACAAAAACCGCTTGTCAATCATATGAAAGTTCATAAAAAAGGACGCTAGAATAGCTATTCAGCGGGGTCGGGCTGAAGTTTTTCACCGTTCAGTGGCTCTCGGTACTCACGGCGCTCGTAACCCTTAAGGGATTCCAGAATCTTATGTTTTTCCTTCCGCCAGTTGCACCCCTTTATGATAGCGGCAACAGCCTTGTAAATACCGTAGCATGCTCCGGCAAACATTGCAACAACGACAAAAAAGGAACATATTTTTGCGACGAGCTCGTATTTTCCAAGAAGAACGAGACGTCTTTCGTATTTTTCACGTAGTTTTCTAAACATAAAAAACACCTCTCTTTATTTTAAATTATACAAAGTGATATGTTTTTAGTCAATAAAGAACGCTGCGGCGGGGCAAATAAATGCCCCGCCACTTATATTATTCACCTTTTTCTACTGAAACAGTAAACCCACCGTTCTCAACCTTAATGATAATTTTACTGTCGCGGGAAACACGGTCTTCGACGATACACCGACTGATAAGTGTTTCGATGTTGTGCTGGATATATCTCTTCAACGGTCGCGCACCATACAGCGGATCGTAACCTTCATCGGTAATCTTTTTCTTTGCTTCGTCTGAAAGTTCCAATATGATTCCGTTCTCTTTAAGCCTCCCCTTTATATCTTTCAGCATTAGTTCCACAATCTGCACAATGTCATTTTTTGTCAGAGGTTTGTAGAAAACTATTTCATCAAGGCGATTCAGGAATTCAGGCCTGAAACTTTTCTTTAGAAGCATTTCCACCGCTTCACGGACATCCGGACAAATTTCACCATTTTCATCGATACCTTCAAGCAAATATTCACTACCGAGGTTGGAGGTCATGATGACAACGGTATTTTTGAAATCCACCGTTCTACCTTGACTGTCGGTAATTCTGCCGTCATCAAGAACCTGCAGGAGAATATTAAAAACATCAGGATGAGCTTTTTCTATTTCGTCAAAAAGAACAACCGAATACGGCCTACGGCGTACAGCTTCGGTAAGCTGACCGCCTTCTTCATAACCGACATATCCCGGAGGCGCTCCAATCAGACGGCTTACGCTGAATTTCTCCATGTACTCCGACATGTCAATGCGAATCAGATTCTTTTCGTCGTCAAACATGCAGCGTGCAAGAGTCTTGGCAAGCTCTGTTTTGCCAACACCTGTAGGGCCGAGGAACATGAAACTTCCTATAGGTCTTCCAGGATCACTAATACCGGCACGGCTGCGCAGAATAGCGTCACATACCCTACTTACGGCCTCGTCCTGGCCAATGACATTCTGATGAAGCAGATCGTCAAGGTGAAGAAGCTTTTCTCTCTCCCCTTCCATCAGACGAGCTACGGGTATTCCTGTCCATCTTTCGACTATATTGGCTATCTCTTCATCGGTAACACGGTCACGAAGAAGAGTACCGCGATTTTCGGCTATTTCGCGTTCCTCCTCATCAAGCTGTTTCTGAATAGCCGGCAGTTTCCCGTATTTAAGTTCGGCAGCCTTGTTGAGGTCGTATTCACGTTCGGCCTTATCGATTTCACCGTTTATAGCTTCAAGGTCTGCTCTTAGTTTCTGGACCTTTGTTATAGATTCCTTCTCGTTATCCCAGCGTGCCTTCATTTCATTAAAGCTGTCACGCATCTCGGCCAGCTCTTTTTGGATTTCTTCAAGATGCTCCTGACTGAGCTTATCACTTTCCTTTTTTAGAGCGGTTTCCTCAATTTCAAGCTGAATTATCTTGCGGCGGATAACGTCAAGCTCGGTCGGCATGCTGTCCATTTCGGTACGAATCAAAGCACATGCCTCGTCAATCAGATCGATAGCCTTATCGGGTAGGAAACGGTCTGAAATATATCTGTCCGAAAGTGTAGCGGCTGCTATGATAGCACCGTCCTGGATTTTTACACCGTGAAATACCTCATATCGTTCCTTCAGTCCACGCAAAATGGCTACAGTATCCTCAACTGTAGGTTCGGTTACCAGAACAGGCTGGAACCTTCTTTCCAGTGCGGGATCCTTCTCGATATACTTGCGGTATTCATCCAGAGTTGTGGCGCCTATGCAGTGCAGTTCGCCACGGGCAAGTAACGGTTTTAGCAGGTTGCCAGCATCCATGGCTCCCTCAGTCTTTCCCGCACCTACAATATTGTGCAGCTCATCGATGAACATAATAATATGTCCTTCGCTTTTTTCAATTTCCGAAAGAACAGCCTTCAAACGTTCCTCAAATTCACCACGATATTTTGCTCCGGCAATCAGCGCGCCCATATCCAGAGAAAAGATGGTTTTGTCCTTCAGAGACTGCGGAACATCCCCGCTAACGATACGTTGCGCAAGCCCTTCCGCGATGGCGGTTTTGCCCACACCCGGTTCACCTATAAGGACAGGATTGTTCTTGGTTTTTCGTGAAAGTATACGTATAACATTTCTTATTTCTTCATCACGCCCGATTATAGGATCGAGTTTTCCGAGGCGGGCCCTCTCGACCAGATCATCGCCGTATTTCTTCAGTGAGTCATATGTGTCCTCAGGTGTCTGAGAAGTCACACGCGTGTTGCCGCGGATAGTCTGAAGAACCTTAAGAAGCTCCGGCCTTGTTATGTTGTACTTCCTGAACAAAGCTGACAACTCATTTTTTGCGTTGTCTGTCAGTGAAAGCAGGATATGCTCCACGCTGACGTAATCGTCACCCATTGAGGACGAAATGCTCTCCGAATCGGTAAGCGTTTTGTCCACATCACTGCTGACATATATCCCGTCCCTTCGGGCAGTACCGGACACACGCGGCAGTTTATCGCAAAGATTCCTTACTTCATTTACAAAGGAATTCGCATCCGCATTCATTCGTGTGACAAGCTGAAGCACAAGACTGTTGTCCTGCGACAGAAGAGACATCAGCAGATGTTGCTGCTCCATCTGGGGGTTGCCGTTTTCCACACACATAGCCTGAGCGTTCTGTATAGCCTCAAGAGATTTTTCTGTATATTTATTTGCATTCATAGTTTTACCTCCTGAATTATCTCATGATATCCGATCAATTTTGATTTCGGTAACTGAATGATACGGCTGTTACGTGAACATTATGTGAATAAATTAGCACTCTTTTTAAGAGAGTGCTAATAACTGATTATTATGCGTTTTTTATCGCTTCGTAAGCATCAACAACTTCATCGGCGTCCCCGATCATCATAACGTGTCCGTGATCCAACCATATCGCTCTGGAACAAAGCTTTCGAATCTGGTCATTGTTGTGAGAAACAAGAATTACTGTGGTATCTCCAGACATAAGGTTCTTTATTCGTTCCTCACACTTCTGTTGAAATTTGAAGTCTCCAACTGCCAGAACCTCGTCGCAGATAAGTATTTGCGGTTGGACTACTGTCGCTACAGCAAATCCAAGACGTGCCGTCATACCGGAGGAGTAATTTTTTATCTGCATATCAATGAAATCCTCCAGCTCGGCAAATTCAACAATCTCGTCAAATTTTGACTGCATAAATTCCCGACTGTAGCCCAGAACAGATCCATTCAGAAAAACATTCTCACGTCCGGTGAGATCCGGATCGAATCCGGCGCCAAGCTCGATTAACGGAGACACACTGCCGTATACTTCTGTCGTACCTTCAGTAGGTTTCATTATTCCGGCAATTACCTTAAGCATCGTGCTTTTCCCACTGCCGTTAAGACCTACTATACCGAGAAGTTCACCCTTATTAACCTGAAAGCTTACATCATTCAGGGCGTTAAAAGGCTGAAAATGCAAGGTGTGTTTAAAAATTTTAATAACATATTCTTTAATACTGTCAATCTTTTCAGAGGGAAGATTGAACCGCATGGTAACATGTTGAACATCAACCATTAAATCATCTTTCAAGAGTGTTCCCCCCTTTTATATATGCATTATAAATTCGTCCTGCTTACTTCTGAAAAACAGAACACCTAGTATTGAAAATAGCAAGCCCCAACCCAGACAAATCAGATTTTCCTGAACAGAAGGTACAACGCCGTAAATTAACACATCACGGAAATACATTACATAGTGGGTAAGTGGATTAAGCATAACAATGGAGTAAATCCAATGACCCTCAAGATAACTTATCGGATAAAACAGCGGAGTAAGATAAGTCCAGGCAACTATCACAACAGAATATAAATATTGTATGTCTCTAAAGAATACGCATACTGTTGCAAGCATCATCCCTAATCCAATGCAGAACATCAAAAGTGTAACTGTGGGAATAATAAAAAGTATAATTCTCCAAGTAAAGGGAACTCCATAGATTATCATCATTAATAATACCGCAACCAGTGAAAACAGGAAATTCACACATGCAAACATTATTTTTTCCATGGGGAAAATATATTTGGGAATATATATTTTCTTGAGAAGCGCAGACGCACCTACAACAGAAAAAAGAGCTCCGGACGTCGCTTCATTAAGAAATGAAAACACTGTCTGTCCGATTATCAGGTACAGAGGAAAAAACTCAATATCATTGTGAAATATTTTAGAAAACACTGCTGACATTACAAGCATCAACATAACGGGGTTCAATAGAGACCATAGAATACCAAGAACCGAACGGCGGTATTTAACCTTTAAATCCCTCTTAATAAGGTTTTCCAGAAGATATCTGTAACGCAAAAAAGTCAGAATAATAGGATTGTTAATCATAAAAACTCCGAAAATTTATTTTCTCACAAAATCCAATACGGGGAATATTCTGAATACATCAATATCAAAGACATAATCGGCAGTATCATCAATTTCTTCTGGAACAACATTAAGATAATATGTTTCAGAATCGTTGTAGGCAAATATAACACTCCCGGAAGCGTCATCGCTGCGCTGCTCTGCAAGGGCATGACCATCCTCATCAAAAGACCCGGAATAATGCTCGTCAGCTATATTTTTGATATCATCCCATGCCGTGAGAATATCATCAGCATCAATATTCCAGCAAGAAAGGCTTTCGTACTTCCCTATCAGAACATTATTTTTAAACGTACCTCTATCAATATAAACCGTCCCGGCTTCTATATTCAACTGAGTCAGGGTATATTCTCCGTTATAAAAACCTTCGGAGACATCACATTCCACAAGACTTATTACACTGTCGCAAACCTGAAGTGTGATATCTTTTCCGTTTTGCCTATCCATATGAGCTCTTGTCGATTTCTGATAGTATTCATCATATCCCACCGAAAGATACAGTACAGATCCGTCATCCTGGCGGTAGCTGTAATTTCGGTAGTTCAGCAGAGTTTTAGGTCGGAAAGATTCGAACCAGCTATCTGACAGTATTGTCTTAAGAGCTTCGTTGTATTTCCCGGAATACATAAGGTCACCAAGGGCCAAAATATCCATGTATCCTTTTTCATCGCTTCCGTTTACATCAATAACCATACCGGAAAGTCTTTGGAGAACGTTTTCATCGCGTGACAATCTGTACTGCTTTTCAAGTGCGTCAACCGCAGCAGCGGTATTGCTCTTTGAAACATAAATATCCGCCAGGTCTGAATAATCTGAATTATTCATGCCGTCCATAGTATAAAGATCTCTATACAGATTGATAATGGTCTCATCGTATGTACCGTCATTATTAATGGACCAATATTCTTCAATCAGATTTCGCGTCAACTCAGCAGAGTTTCCCTCAGAATCTATTGTGTGTAAAATATTTGCTATCGTTTCAGGATATCCGGCGTATTTATCCTTCGAATGGGCAGAACAAGCCGTAAAGGAAATAGCCATTATAACGGCGATGGATATTGCAGCAATCTTTTTCATAAATAATCACTCTGTAAGAAAAATTAAAATACAGGAGCCATGTCTTCCCCGTCACCTGAAGCAGGAGCCGCAGGGGTCGGAGTATATGAACCGTCTTCGGAAGGATTTGCATAAAATGCCGTACCGGCTGTATCAGAATAATTTGGAGTATATAATACTTTTTCAGGAATCTTCACCCGTCCGATAATTGAAGCGGGGGGGACATCAACAACATCATCAACTGTATATGAGGCCAGCGCATCTTTATATATATACTCTGAAACAGGGCCAAGGTCGGTCCAAATCCCGTCGATACCTGCTTCAAGCCTGCCATCTAGAACACGACAGGTATCAGGTTCAGGTTTCACGGTAGAAATCTTTGTTTCCTCAGGAGCCGTAATAAGTCCTCCTATATCAATTAATATCCCTGCACAGAAAAATACCGCAAAAATCAAGGCAAGCACAATAACAGGCTGTAGATTTTTCATCTGATTTCTCCTTACAGGAAATCATCCGACCACTCAGTGGTTGGATCCGAAGGCGGAGGCGCAGGTTGGTATCCACCGGAAGAGGCGGGATTATCAGCGCCGCCGCTGTATGAATGAGTATTTGCAGGGACATATGCCGGAACTCCGGTACGGGTACGCATATCTCCGGGCATTTCAGAAATAGAAACTTCCGGAATATATGATGCAAAAATATCATTTTCGCAAAGCTCTTTGATATCTCCGACCTCATTCCATTCATCGCCATCATACAAAAATACCGTTCCGTCAGATATGCGCGCGGCCGGCTCCCCTTTGACTTGTACCATTCCCGAATCGGTCTGCGGTTCGGATGAATATAAATTTATACCCGAAAATGAACCTGCCGCAAATCCGGCAAGTGCGAGAACAATCGCAAAAATAATTAAAACAGTTTTTTTCATTATATTCCCTATGCTATGTAGGCGTCGGCGTCATCCCTAATTTTTTCTGCATAATCATAGACAGCACCTCGGGTCAAAGCGTACTGCCCCATGACCTGTCCGGCAAGCTCATACATGCTCTTATACACTACCGGTCCGTAGAAAGTATATGTCTGACCGCCCTTTGTTAGAACAATGTAACCTCGGAACACAAACTCCGTTTTATAATGCTCAATAGGAATCGGAGTCAGAACCGACGCGTATCTGTAACGCCCGGCAACAGTTTCAAGTACATAGTCGTAGATTTTTCCGCTATCGTTAAAATATGCGCGGCCACTGCTGACCTTTTCTCCGTCTTTGACACATGGATATTTTTCGTAGTTATAATCGGTCATATTAAGCGTCCCATATTCCACGAGTTGCCAGCCGTTAAGGCCTTCGGCAGTGAGAAGTTGTGCCCTTTTCTGGACGTCAATACCGGTCTTGAAACGTATTCCGGTCTTTCCGGTGATACGGATCGAGAATCCGTGATAAGTCAGGAGATCATCAAGTTCCTGGACGGGGGTTGCAGTATATTTCAGATTATCGTCGCGTGTCAGGATCCACAAAGACATGCCTGTGGGGACACCGGAATCGTTATATTTATAAGTGGTCATTTGACTGTACTGAGTTTCTTCATGGAATTCAACAGTATACGTACCGTCAGGGTTTTTCTCGGCCATGTACGAAACGCCGTCAAACATCACAGGTTTTGTATCATCAAAGCCTGTAGCAGGGGTAAAGGCAGCCAAACCGATTAATATATCTGTTACGACCTGAGCGACAATAGTTTCTCCGCATTTTTCACAATGACTACCGGCGGTAAGACCAGTGGACTCAAATGTTGCAGGGACGGCTGGATCATCAACAGGAGAAATGTGTCCGGCCGGAATAACTGCTATTATCGGATTCGTCCCTGACTCATCGGAAAAGCTTTTCCCGCATCCAGAACACTTCCAATGTTCGATTACTCCTTCGGTTGTGCAGGTTTTCTCTTTTCCTTCTACATGTGAAAGAATATGTGGAACGGAAATCGTTACTGTAGTATATACTGAGTCATTTTCAGTTGAAGTGGCTTTTACAGTAGCAGTACCACAGTCCAGAGCAGTAACAAGGCCATAAAAGTCGACACTGACGATATTGTTACTGTCAACTGACCATAATACATCAGATTCAGCATCGTTATTATCGCAATCAGTAGGTGTGAAAGAAATGTAAAGCTGTAGCGTGCTCCCCTTTTGAACAGCAGAATCACCATTGGTTATGGAAATACCCTCCACCGGTATCGGAATGTTTATCCAATCCAGTTGCGTTATTGAAGTTTGCAGCTCATTTATTCTGTCAGAAGTCCAGGTTGTATTTCGTTTAGAATAATAAGCAGTGCCATTTACACTTTCGAACGCATATTTTTTTATCACATAAGTTCCGAAGGAATCTACACAGTTTCCCAGAAAAGTAACGGAAAATTCTGAATAGAGAGATTTGCTCAATGCAAAAGCATAAGGATTAATTGATTTAACACTAGCAGGGATTAAAAGGGTACTTATAGATGAACAACCTTCAAAAGCACTTTCGTCAATTATCTCGATTCCTTCTCCTAAAAAGACATTCTCTGCATATCCGCATCCAAAAAAAGCATACTTGCCAATATTGGTTATATCTCCGCCAATTGATATTGCGGTTATCTCACCTTTATATGAATACCATGGCTGCGAATCCAGAGTGTAATCATTCATCGCTCCGCTGCCGTAGATATATAGGCAACCGTCGTTCAAGATTTTCCAATAGGTATTTGAACCGCAGGCCCCACCTTTTGTATTGCTGACTATAGAAGGATATGCAAAAGATATATTATAATGAGGACCAGAAGTATGTTGACTTACAAAAGAATTATCAGAAGAGCCCACCAGGAAATAATTGTACATACCTACAGACGCACCCGTATCATCCCAGGTGCAGTCTACCGCATACCAGTATTCTCCGCACTTCACATAGTTCCACATATGGCTGTTGCCGACTACAGGAGCACAGGGTATACCAACCCGCTGACATATAAGCTGAAAAGCACGGGAGTAGCCTTCACAAACAGGAGAAAAGTCATTCAAGAGAGCTCCGGCAGCAGACCATGGCGTGCAGTTTACCACCCACTGAGTATCTTTACCTTCTATGTCTTTTCTGATTTCAATATACCCTGCTAAAACCGGATGATCATTCGCGTCATAGTTATAGCTGTTGTTGGTGAGAATCCAGTTGTGAAGATATTCAAGTTGATGGAATGTGTCCACTTTTGTCTGCATGTCAGAGACCAGATTGTCAATTACATTGTTAAACGAAGCCTCATCGTTTGCTAAATTGCGCTCTGATGGCCAGCAATACGGAAACTGCATACGGAACTCTATGCTCATGGAATTCATCGAAGCTGTAATCTCGGGTTTGGCAACAGTATAGCTTATACCGCAGGTCCAGAAGATTTCAGGGTGATCGAAATCAAAAGCAGACATAGCCTTGCGGATCATGGAATATACAGAATCTCTGTACGTTTCGAATTCTATTTCTTTATCACTGACCGAAGCACCGGAATTGGAAAACGTATAAGTTTCAGCAATCACAACCTTACTATTATCCGGATTGCTCTCATGATATTTTGCAATGCTTTCATCAGACTCAAGAAGATTGTAAATATCAACCTCCCGACCCGAAAGCTGGTCAGCATATCTGAAAGAACCAGCCGGCAATGATAGTCTGGACGAATAGAAAAGAGTTTTTTCTTCATAAAGGACAGAATATTCTGTCGGAGGCTCCTCTATCAAGACATCATCGCGGGGATCATCTAGAACCGAGAAATAAATATACGATCCGTTCACGGTTCCGGAGGTATCCGGTTCTTCATTTGCAGTGAGGGTTTTCACTTCATCAGTAACAGAATCCGAATTGATTTCATTGTTTTCAGCATTTAAGGAAACAGAATATGTATCAACTACAGGCTCTGTAAACGTGTCATCATCCGGTTCAATCTGTTTATCGCAAAAGCCGTCTGTTTCCGAAATAATCGCATTATCAGTTTCGGGTATCTTATTATCTTCCAGTGCGCCCACAAACGGAAACACGGAAATCAGCATTACTATTGATAAAAGCAACACACATGCTTTTTTCAACATTTATAAACCTCGCAGAAAGTTTATATAATTATAAGAATATCATTATACAATATAAAATAAACAAAAAAAAGACCGGCTAAAAGGCCGGTCTTTGTATTCGGTATAAGTACGTAAACAATCAGTCAAGATTAAAGCGTTTCTTGAACCTGTCTACACGGCCGCCGGTATCGACGAGCTTCTGCTTGCCGGTATAGAAGGGGTGGCACTTGGAACAAATTTCAACGCGGATATCTTTACGGGTGGATTTGGTGTGGATAACCTCACCGCATGCACAGGTAATTGTGGCGTCCTCATACTTAGGATGTATACCTACCTTCATCAAATTCACCTCTTTCTGTTTAACAATTGCCTAAAGATAATACCATACTGATATTATATTTGCAACAGTTTATTTTACCATTTTTTCTGCAGCGAAGGCGACCTCGTCAAGTAGCGTAATGGCGGCCTTTTCGGACTCCGCACGGACAGTAATGTAAACTTTCATCTTGGGTTCGGTACCGCTGGGGCGAATAATTAAGCGTATTCCCTTTTCAAGGCCAAGCTCCAGAACATCAGATGAAGGAAGTTCAATATTTTCACTCTTTCCATCTGAAGATCTAATACCGCTACGGTAATCGGAAACAAACTTTACGGTATAGCCGGCAACTTTGTTCGGAGGGCATGCAAACAGCGAATCCATTATTCCGTTCATTTCTGTAATGCCGTTCAATCCGTCAAAAGAAATGCTGATAACCTTGTCTCTGTAATAACCGAATTCCTTGTAGAGAGAATCCAGAAGCTGAACAATCGAAATACCCTTTGATTTGTTGTAAGCACATAGTTCACACATCATCATTGCAGCAAAGACGGCGTCTTTGTCACGACAGTAGCTGCCCGAAAGGTATCCGCAACTTTCTTCAAACCCGAAGATAAAGCGGTTTTCCTGTCCTTTCTGTTCCAGCCTGAGAATCTGATCACCAATCCATTTAAATCCGGTAAGAGTTTTAACAAGCTGCACACCATATTTTGCAGCAACAAGATCAGCCATTGGTGTAGATACAATACTGCGGACCGCAACAGGATTTTCGGGCATGGTATGCCTGTCACGCCGGGCATGGGCAATATACTGCAGAAGCAGTATGCCGACTTCGTTTCCTGTTAAAATTCGGTACCCTTTTCCGTCCCGGATAGCTACACCAAGTCTGTCTGCGTCCGGATCGGTAGCAAGAAACAGTTCCGCGTCGGTTTCAGCACATAAATTCAGTCCGAGCTGCAACGCTGCTTTTGTCTCCGGATTAGGGTAGGTACATGTCGGGAATGCTCCGTCGGGGAACTCCTGGGGCTTAACTATGTTTATATCCTTAATTCCCATCTGATTCAGGACATGAAGGACCGGTTCCCTTCCTGTTCCATTCAAAGGGGAATAAACAAGCCTTATGGGATTATCACGGCAGATTCCCAGATTCAGCATCTGCGCCGAAACTGCGGCATAATAGTCATTCAGAACATCTTCGGAAACGTACTGTATCGCACCTGAAGCCATAGCGCAATCAAAATCTGTTGTCTTTACTCCGCTAAAGATATCGGTAGCCTGAATATTCCTGAAAACGTCATCAGCCGCCTCGGTGGTCATCTGACAACCGTCAGAACCGTATGCTTTGTAGCCGTTATATTCCGCAGGATTGTGGCTGGCGGTAATCATTATGCCGGCTGCACAGCTCAAACGGCGAACCGTAAAGGAAAGAATAGGCGTCGGCATCAGTCTCTTATACAGATAAACCTTTATACCGTTGGCCGCAAGAACAGAGGCGCTTTCGCGGGCAAATTCGACAGAGAAATGTCTCGAATCATATGCTATCGCTACAGAACCGCCGCCTAACGAGGTAACGTAATCCGCAAGTCCTTGAGTGGCCTGACGCACGGTAAATTCGTTCATCCTGTTGCTTCCTGCTCCCAGAATTCCGCGGAGGCCGGCAGTGCCGAATTCCAGAGACTTTGCGAAACGGGACTGAATTTCCTCATCATTTCCGGAAATACCCGTAAGCTCGTTTTTTAGATCTCCTTCAGGAAGACAATCCTTCCACCGGTTATATTTTTCTGCATATTCTGCTGACATGATAAATCCCCTTTATTAACAATCATGAATTACAGCTGTTCGAAAACAGTGTCTATGCTTTTATGTATAAGTATATCTGCGGTATTATCTGAAAGTGTTGGTGACATATTGATAATAGCGACCTTTGCATCCGGTTTCAAATAGTTAATAAACCCTGCGGCAGGATATACCGAAAGCGATGTGCCTCCGATAATCAGAAGGTCGCATTTTGAAATGTAATTCACTGCTCTTTGAATATCATCAGAATTTAATGATTCTTCGTACAGAACCACATCAGGCTTGACAATTCCTCCGCATTCGCAGTAAGGGATATCTTCCGCGGCGGTAATGTAGTCTAGATTAAAAGACCTTCCGCATTTCATGCAATGGTTCCGATGTATTGAGCCGTGGAGCTCAATAACATTTTTCGAACCTGCTGCGGAATGCAGTCCATCGATATTCTGAGTAACAACAGCATCCATCATTCCTTCGGCTTCTAGTCGTGCCACCGCGGTATGGGAGGCATTGGGCCTTGCGTCAGGATAAACCATTTTGTCCCTGTAAAAGCGATAAAACTCCGACGGCATCCTGCTGAAAAAGGAGTGGCTGATAATTGACTCGGGCGGGTATTTGTATTTCATGTTGTAAAGGCCGTCCTGACTTCGGAAGTCAGGAATACCGCTTGGTACAGAAACGCCTGCACCGCCGAAGAAAACATTGCTTCCTCCGCAACGGATAAGTCCCCTGAGTCTCTTGATTTCGTCGATACTATCACCTCATTTTAAGTATTATAAACCCGTATTTGAAACTGTTCAAATATAGAATATAATATGCATAAATCTATGTTCAGGAGTTGGTATGAAACACACATCCGAAACAATCCGGGAAATCATTGAAAAACAGAGGACCTTCTTCAAAACCGGATTTACTCTTGATCTTAATACACGTATAAAATTTCTGAAAGAACTAAAAAATGCTGTCATCACCTCCGAAAATGAGCTGGAAGACGCTCTGGCTACAGATCTAGGCCGCAGCAATTTCGAAGCTTATCTTTGCGATATTGGTCCTGTAATCGCCGAAATAAACGAAGCCATTCACGGTCTTCGAAAATGGGCGCGCCCGGAAACCCATCTCAGCGGCATAATGTGTTTTCCCAGTATTTTCACCCAGATATATAAAGTACCCTACGGAGTAACGCTGGTTATCAGCCCCTTCAATTTTCCGGTTTTACTAACGCTTGGCGTTCTTGCTGCCGCTGTTGGCGGAGGCAACACCGCGATTATAAAAGCGAGCAGTAAATCCTCAGCATGTACTGCCACACTAGCGAAGATAATTGCGAACGTATTCCCGCCTGAATATGTAACGGTAATAGCCGGTGGGCACGATGTAGCGGATCTCTGCCTGTCCCAGCGTTTTGACAAAATTTTCTACACAGGCTCTACTGCGGTGGCAAAGCATATTCTATCCGTGGCTGCAAACAATATCACGCCGGTGGCGCTGGAACTCGGCGGTGAAAACGGTAACTGGTGCATCATACGTAAAGACGCCGATATCAGAGACGCAGCTAAAAAAATAGCCTTTTTCAAGCTATGCAACAGTGGGCAGATATGTATCAATATCAATCAGATTGCCGTAGCAGACAGTATAGCCGACAGCTTTATTGAAGAACTGAAGACGGCGTTTACGTCCATGATAGGAAACAATGCTTTTGAAAATGAAGAGTATCCCCGCCTGGTAACTTCATCGGCATATAAAAGGTGTGAAGATGAAGCCGAAGCGTACCGTGATCGGATAGTTTACGGCGGTAAAGGGAATCCAGAAAAGCAGAAATATTCTCCAACAATTATTTATCCGGTTGACGTTAATGAGGATATAGTAAAACACGAGCTTTTCAATCCTCTTCTACCTGTTGTTCCGTTCAAAGATACTGATATTGACTGTCTCCTTGAAATAATTTCAGGGCGGGAACATCCTTTGGCGATGTATCTGTTTACACGAGACAAAAAATGGGCAAGAAAGGTTATGTCTTCCATGCAGTTCGGCGGGGGCTGCTTCAACGAGGTATGCGTTCAGTTGATGGTGAGAGGAGTTCCCTTCAACGGAACCGGGCATTCCGGAATGGGAGCTTATCATGGCGAATGGGGTTTTCGTGAGTTCACACATCCCCAGACAGTACTGTACGGAAGCGCAAAGTTCAATCTGAGCCTTCGCAATCATCCCTACGGCGGAAAGCCCGGAGAAAAGAAACTGAAACTTCTCCGGTTTCTGGAAAAATAAATTGCGTAACCTGCTGCATTATTTCATTTTTTAATGATGTTTGACAAACACCTGTACGTCCGTTATAATATTGAGGCTTGCGCAGACGCAAGCTAATCCTTACCCGTCAAATCGGGTCACAAGTCCATAAGGAGGTGTAATTATGACAGTAAGCTACGAGACCATTATGATTCTGAATGCTTCCCTTGACGAAGAGGCTACCAAGGCACTTATCGCAAAATTCACAGACCTCATTTCAGCCAACGGAACTGTAGAATCAATCGATGAATGGGGCAAACGTAAGCTGGCGTACGAAATTGAAAAAGAGACAGAAGGTTATTATGTTCTTGTCAATTTCACCAGCAATCCCGAATTTCCCAAAGAGCTTGACCGTGTCTATCAGATTACTGATGGCATTCTTCGTACAATTATTTATCGCAAGCAGGCATAACAAGGAGAGGGTTTTATGTTGAATCAAGTTGCCCTTATGGGTCGATTGACCGCAGAACCCGAATTGCGCCATACTACGTCCAACATTGCTGTAGCAAGTTTTACTCTTGCGGTTAACAAATCCTATGTTAAACAGGGTGCCGAAAGACAGACTGATTTTATTGATATTGTTGCATGGCGCAATACTGCAGAATTTATCTGCAAATATTTCCACAAAGGTCAGATGATGGCCCTTGAAGGCTCCATCCAGACCAGCACATATACAGATCACGACGGAAACAGCCGTAAAAGATTTGAAGTGCTTGCAAACAATGTGTACTTTACCGAAAGTCGCAATCCCAACCAGAGCGGAGGTTATGCACCCTCTATCCCCCAGCCCGATTATTCTCCGGCTTCGCAGGACAACGCAGCATATTCCACGCCCTCCGGTAATGACGACTTTATAACATTAGATGACGACGACGATTTGCCGTTCTAATCAAACCAATTAAGGAGTTATTCAAATGGATAATACAGAAATCAGAGAGGGAGAGCGTGTTCAGGCCGAAGCACCCGCATCTGACAACGGGCAGCGTGCCCCTCGTACCGATCGCCCCATGAGAGGCGGTCAGCGTCCTCATCGTCGCAAGGTTTGCCAGTTCTGTGTTGACAGAACCCTCACCGTGATTGATTACAAGGATGCTGCCAGGCTTCGTAAATTCATCTCCGAGCGCGGCAAGATCATGCCCAGGCGTGTTACGGGCACATGTGCCGAGCATCAGCGTGAGCTGACCAGTGCTATCAAACGTGCACGTCAGATTGCTCTTCTACCCTACGTAAACGACTGATTTACTTAATAAAAAAATCCCTGCCATTTTGGCAGGGATTTTTTGATTTTACATATTGAGATAAAGCAGACGTGAATAGGTATACAACTCTTCAATGAAAGCGGTGGTAACGCGGCGGCTGCCCTCAATTCCGAGAACAGCAGGTTTTCCAGGCTTGCAGTATGTATCGGCAAACTTGCGGGCTTCGGCACGCTGTTCCTCTTCGGACAGCTCGCCAATATCGTTACGGTCTGGCCATACGCCAAGGATAATCTTGTCGCCGTAGTTTTCATAAAGAGCCTTGCAGTCATTCATGGGCTGGGGTTCCCAGTAGTCAAATCCGCCGTCGATATAGCACTGGATACGTTCTTCATTGTGTCCGCAGGAATGAAGGGATACGAAACGACCCTTGGAATGGATGTGGTCGGTAATTTTCTTCATCATGGGTACAAAAAATTTACGAGCAACTTCCTCGGAGAAGAAGGGAGCTTTTTGTGCACCCCAGTCGTCATGGATGTTGAAGCCGTCAAGCTGTGGGAAGTATTCGCAAAATTTGTCAACGAACTTGCAGCCCATCTTTGTGGTAGCTTCGAACAGCTCCTTAAGAGCATCCTCCTGATCCTCGTCAATAAGAGCCATAGCGGCGCCCATAAAATCCATAAATGAAATAAGACGCTCAAACCAGAATCCGTTAATAAAAGTGAACTCGCATGCAAATCTGGTGTCAATGGGGTTTGCGGCAACCATGCCTTCCCAATCCCAGGAATCAACATCGGGAATTTTTATTAAATTTTTCCAGTCGTTGGCATCCTCCATTGTCGGAGAACCGGGTCTTACAATAGAGCCTCCGGCTGTGGGAACATACTGCCATTGAATTCCGAAACAGTCGGTAATGTCTTCTGCATGACCTCTGCCAAGCTTGTTGTTGTACTCATCGGAAGCAAGGCCTCTTGAAAAATCGGAAAAAGAAGGCATCCAGCAGGGCTTTCTCTCAAAATAGGTTGCCTCTGTGTTACGGCGGGGAGTAACCGGAGTCTTTCTGACAACAATATCTCTGCCGAAACGGGCAGGAATAGTTTCAATTATCTCCAGCTCTTTAGGGGAAAATGAAAATTTTTGCATCATTGTGATTCTCCGTGTGATTTTGATATTTGAACTTTGTTTCCAACAAAAAATGTTCCGAATGAAAATGTCAGCCCTGACTGTCAAGAAAAGCCGCGCCGATAATTCCGGCGGGATTCCCAAGTGAAGCCGTAAACATCAGGGGAGGTTCAACAGTCTTTAATTCAATGATACTGCTTTTTATTCTTTGTTCAAGGAGAATAATGAAGTTTTCCGGTTTTTCGTGGCTGATTCCTCCGCCGATAATTATGGCGTCGGGTTCAAAAATGTTTGCGAGATTGACAATTCCTGTAGAAAGATAGTCAAAATACTGTTCTATTACCGCCAGAGCAGTTTTATCGCCTTTTTCTGCGGCGTTAAAAGCAGTTTTTCCACTGACATTTTGGGTATCTCCGGTTATTTCCCACAAAACCGAACCGGTATCCGCGGTCATAGCATCCCTTGTCATTCGCACAAGTGCCGAAGCAGAAGCATACTGCTCAAAACATCCTCTGCGGCCGCAGCCGCACGGAATTCCGTTATGGGAGATAACCATGTGGCCTATCTCCCCCGCTGCACCGGTTTGTCCCCGGAGAAGTTTACCATCAACGATTATCCCTCCGCCGATTCCGGTACCGAGCGTGATGAACAGAATCGAGGAAAAATCTTTTCCGGAGCCGAATAAAAATTCACCTAACGCAGCGCAGTCTGCGTCATTTCCCAGAACAACAGGAATGCCAAGACGCGAAGATAGATTTGTGCCCAATGGGTATCCGTTTAGAGAAAGATTGGGGGTATGAAGAACTACACCTGTTTCGAAATTAACCCGCCCGGGAACCCCGGCCCCGGCGAAACTTATACCGGATTTATCAAAGCCATATGATGATATCAACTCTTCTCCGGATCGCACGATACTTTCGCAGATATCGTCTCCGCTAAAAGAAAGATTTACAGGGAACGAGTCTGTGCCGACTATTCGTCCGCTTTCATCAACAAGACCGCATTTTATGTTCTGGCCGCCGATATCGATGCCTATCCGCATTTCAAACCGGGCCTATGCCCAATATCTTCATATAGGCTGAAACATCAAGGAAGCTCATGGATATTACTCCGTTAATAACAAAAAGAAGAACCAGAACAATAATCAGTCCCCACACTGAAGGACCTGATGCAAAGGTTTTGTTTTTATTCAGTGCCTCAACAAGCTTACGTGAGGCATTTTTTCGATAAACCCAGAATCCGAATATTGCGCTGAGAATTCTGTAAGCAAAATTTATGATACTGCATGCGGTGCCAGCATAAGAAAGATAGACAAGAAATGTTTCGGTCATTGGAACGCTTGAAACTCCCATCTCAGTCAGCGCAAGAATTGTTGACGGGATAGCAAGAACAATATTCATAATTACAGCGACCAGAGAAGCCCACCAAACTCTGCGGTATGCAAAATACGCATAAGGGAAAAGACCCGCCGCCCAGCTAAAGGATGCTTTACGTCCTGTCTGATCCATTATTGTAAATGCAGAAAAATAGAAAGGAACGGATTTACCTATATATTTTTTCCAGTAATCGCCTTTAATGCCGTCAAAAGAATACTGGTCGTACGGAAATTCAGATTCGTTATTCATCCCCGTGCCGAAAAGCAGACGGAATCCGGGGAAATATTCCCCTGTCTTTCCGTTGGAATGACTGCCGTACAAAGGCTTCTGCTGTTCCCCGGTCTGAGAATCCGAAGCAGTATTGACCAGCCTGGTTCCGCATTGGCTACAGAAGCCGGATCCGTAAAGATTGATACTTCCGCAGACAGGGCAGATTACGCCCTGGTCAGTGACCGGTTTATTACCATTACCGGGTTGTTCTGACTTTTCAGCAGACCATGTATAGTCGTGGGCATGTTTGTCACTGTGCGCACAGTGCCCTGCTGATACATAGCATTCTCTGTGATGAGGCGCTCCACATTCGGGGCAAACCACTACATCCGAGGTGTTATTAAAAACTTCGTCGCATAGGCCACACTTTTGACCGATATAATTCATAATAGGGTTCCTCATTATTAATATTTACAGTTCAACGTCCTGAAGACGGATCAACGTTCGAATGTATATCTCACAAGCCTGTTTGCTACGTTCGATATTGATGGCTTCATTCTTCATGTGAGGGGTTCCCACCCAGTCGGGAACGATATCATCCTCAAACTCCGGCCCGTAGGAAACCGCATTGTCAAGATGCCGGGCATATGTCCCGCCTGACATAACGTAGGGTTTTGCATCACTGCCGGTAACATCATTATAAATATCATTCAGAATCTGTACGGCAGGATAATCCGGTGTAAGATAATACGGTTTGCTGTTCATTTCGGTCTGAATAGTGAAGCCGTTGTCAAACGCTTTTTTGGATATCCGCTGCTCCAAAAGCTCGGGAGTCATATTAGTCGGATACCTGCTGTTAAGATTGAGAACGAGGCGTCCTTCGACAAGATTCAGCATTCCCCCAATAATCGTAAGAGGAGTGAAAATGCCGTCATCGCATGCGATTCCGAAGACCTCACCATCATTACATTCAAGAACGGACAGAAGGAATTGTGAAGCTTCACTTTCCGAACTGCTTAAAACACCGGAATCAAGCAAATATTTTAGAAGTACAGCGTTTGAATTGAGAGATCCTTCGGGCGCACTGGCATGTTTTGCAATACCGGATGCGGTTACAGTTACCGAGTCTCCGTTGTATTCAATAGTAATGTTGTTTGTAGGATTAAAATTCGCAGATACTGAACCATCCAGCACTGCAACAGTTTTATCGGGAACAACATTACTTGCGAGACCTCCGGACAGACTTCTGATTACTCCGGATAACAGGCCTGAAACCAGATTTCCCACAAATATTCCTTTTTCTCCGTGTCCTACCGGGAAACCCGAGTCGGGAGTGAAGGAAAATACTGGCAAAGGATAGTGCTCTTTGTAATATTCGAGGTCTGACATACCGGTCTCCTCACTTAAACCTATAAGAAGACGGATACCGTAATTGAGGCTGATGTCGTTTTCAATTAAATATTTCGCAGCCCAGGCAGCCAAAACAAAAGCGCCCTTGTCATCACAGGTCCCGCGACCGACAAGCCAGCCATCCCGTTCGGTGCAGATGAAAGGATCGCTGAACCAGCCTTCACCGACAGGAACTACGTCCAGATGAGCAATGACACCTATAAATTTATCGGGATTTCCGTAATGGGCATAAGCAATTTGGCCTTCACAATCAACAACCTCAAAGCCCATCTCGCGGCACATTTCCATACATTCAAGCTGGGCCCTTCGGACACCTTTCCCATAGGGTGCCTCGGGATCAGGCTCGCTTTTGACGCTTGGGATATTGACAAGACGTGCAATATCAGACTTGATGTTTTCGATATTCTTATCTATATATTCATGAAAAGATTCCATTTATCATTTATTCCTCCGTGTGATATTATATCATAATATCCGCGTTAAAATTTAATCGCGGATACTAAATCAGAAAAATATGAAAAATAATATGAAAAAATTGTTGAATAAAAAAGAAATAATAATACTAGTCTGCATTCTTGCGATGTGCGGACTGTTTCTGTTGGGACTAAGGTTGACACGGACCGACAGCGTCCATGCGTCTGTGTATTTCAGGGGAGAAAAAATAAAAACCGTTTCTCTCAGCAAAGACGAAATAATTACAATAGACGCCAATCTTCTCGTAACGCTGGCGGTTGAAGACGGAAAAATCCGTTTTGTGAACTCACAGTGCCCGGACAAAATATGCGAAGGCTTCGGCCGGCTGTCGCAGGAATACGAATACGCGATATGTGCGCCGGCAGGCATTACAGTGATAATAGAAAACTGATTTTTTATTTTATCAGATGGATGGAACCTTTGTCGTTAAGACTCTTTATTATGGCACACGCTATGGGAAATCCAAAAAGGCCCCAGATACCAAATAATTTTGTACCCACAAACATTGCTATAATCGTAATAAGGGGATGGATCCCCACCTTTTCGCCAACAATCTTAGGCTCAATCACCTGGCGTACAACGGTTATAACAATATACATAACTGCTAGCCCGATTCCGAGTCCAATATTTCCCTTGATAAAGCAGATAATCGTCCAGGGAATAACGGCAGTACCTGTTCCGACAATCGGCAAAATGTCCATTATAGTAATCAGAAGGGATATCAATACGGCACCTTCGACGCGCATAATACTTAAGCTGAGAAGCAGTTCCGCAAACGTTACAAGCAATATAAGCACATACGAGCGCAGAAACTGTCCGATAACATCGGCAAAGTTTTGACGAATTTCCATAACCAGGCTGGCAGTGGAATCGGACATCTGTCGAAGAACAAAAGAACGGATATTTTTATAATCTCCTGCGATAAAAAAACTTGCTATTATGGTAATCACGGTAGCAAGAAATATTCCCGGGATGGACTGAGCCGCATTCGATAGAACACCTACAGCGGAGACCGACCATCCGGTAAGCGAAGTACCCAGAGACGACAGAGAATCTTTTACGACGGAAGCAACAGTCTCAGACACTTTAGGATCCAAAGCCTGTATCTTTTGACTGACGGCGTCAAAGGCATACATTAAATTAGGATAAATTGTCTCTGTATACAGCGCAGGAATTTTCACCACAATAGCGGTGAACCATTGTACAAATTGAATAATAAGTATGGTAATCAGAACTCCGATCGTACAGTAAAACAACGTCATAATCAGCGCAGATGAAAGGCCCCATTTCATTTTCAGCCGTCTTTCGCCAAATTCAATAAGTGGTTTAAGAACAAAAACAATTGCAAAAGCGAGAGCAAACGGCAGCAAAACGCCGGTAAGATACTTCAAGGTAATATACACTAGCGCCAGCACTACAACAATATATATTATATTAATAATAAAGGAACGGCGATGTTCGACTTTATTGTTCGGATTCATAGGTTTAACTCCCTTTTTATTCTACAGAAACGATATCCCCGACCGGGTTGAACCTGTTTCTGAGTAATTTTTTATGTTATTATTTTACTTCATGGGGATTTTACTTGCAACAAATACATAATAATGGTATATTTACGATGTTTTTAAAGCATATAAAATCAAACGCGTTGACCGGGTACGAAGGGAACATAAACGCCACAGAGAAATATGTCGCCGGCTGAAAGCATATTGCGTGAAGACCCTGTCCATTCCCCCGTTAGCGGTTTGCCCTAAAGAACCGTTTATTTGAGTTTTCGGTTTCGTTAAGGCAAGACGGAGCGCCACGTTACGGCAGGAAAAGTGCCGGATTTCTGCCGGAATGCGGGTGGTACCGCGGAGTCTCTATATGCGACTTCGTCCCAACGGACGGGGTCTTTTATTATGCAAATAATTACTACAGAGGTATTAAAATGAGGGAAAAGCTAAATCAAATCAAAGCCGAAGCTACTGAACTTCTGCATAACACCAATGACAGCTCTGTTCTGGAAGAGCTGAGAGTCAGGTTTCTGGGGAAAAAAGGTGAGTTAACCGCCATCCTGAAACAGATGGGCGGACTTTCCGCTGAGGAGCGTCCTCTGGTCGGACAACTGGCAAATGAAATTCGCGCCGATATCGAAACAAAAATCAATGAAAAGAGCGTCGAACTGAAATCAAAAGCCCAGGAACTAAAACTTCAAGCTGAGCGCATCGACGTAACTCTGCCCGGAGACATTCCCGCAAACGGACGCAGACATCCGTTTGAGCTGGTTCTCGGGGAACTTAAGGAAATATTCCTTGGCATGGGTTTCGATGTGGTATCCGGTCCCGAGATTGAACTGGATCATTATAATTTCGAAATGCTAAACATGCCGAAGAGTCATCCTGCGAGAGATACTCAGGACACATTCTATATCACAGAAAATGTTCTGCTTCGTACACAGACAAGCCCTGTTCAGATCCGTACAATGCAGAAGCAACAACCTCCCATCCGCATCATCGCTCCCGGACGTGTTTACCGCAGCGACGCTGTTGATGCCACCCACAGCCCTATTTTCCACCAGATTGAAGGTCTTGTGGTTGACAAAGGTATCACTTTCAGTGACCTGAAAGGCACTCTGGAGATATTTATACAGAAACTTTACGGAGAAGACACCAGAGTGCGTTTTCGTCCGCACCATTTCCCCTACACCGAACCCAGTGCCGAAATGGATATGAGCTGCTTTAAATGCGGCGGCAAAGGTTGCAGTCTCTGCAAGGGCGAAGGATGGATTGAAATCCTCGGATGCGGTATGGTTCATCCCCAGGTTCTGGAAAACTGCGGAATCGATCCGGAAGTTCATTCCGGTTTTGCCTTCGGAGTCGGACTTGAACGTATAGTCATGATGCGTTACGGCATTGACGATATGCGTCTGCTTTATGAAAATGACCTAAGATTCTTAAAACAATTTTAACGGGAGGAAAAGATTTTGAAAGTACCTCTTAAATGGGCAAAGGATTTTTCAGAATTAAACTGCACCCCTCAGGAATTCGCCGACCGCATGACTATGAGCGGAAGTAAGGTTGAAACCTTCGACAGTGAAGCAGACAGCATAGATAAAGTTGTTGTAGCCCGTGTTCTCAGTATAGTCCCTCACCCGGATAGCAATCATATGGTTATTACGTCGATTGACGCCGGCGGTACCGAGCCTGTACAGATAGTTACCGGAGCTGGAAATATTAAGGTCGGAGAACTTGTACCTGCAGCTCTGGACAACAGCAGGTTGCCCGGAGGAAAAGAAATCCACAGTGGCTACCTCCGCGGCGTTGTTTCCGAAGGAATGCTCTGCAGCCTCGGTGAACTCGGTCTGACAGTGCATGATTTCCCCAATGCCATCGAAAGCGGAATAATGGTACTTGATGAAGAATATGCTCCGGGAACTCCTATTGTTGAGGCTCTGGGAATGAACGACGTCACAGTAGATTTCGAAATCACACCCAACCGTCCCGACTGTCTGTCTGTAAAAGGCCTCGGGCGCGAAGCAGCCGCAACTTTCGGCCTTTCCTTCATTGATCATGTTCCTTCCCCTGCTGTGGGGCACGGTGACGTAAATGACCTTCTGAAAGTTGACATAGAAAACGCAGATCTTTGTATGCGTTATATTGGCGCAGTTGTGGAAAACGTACGAGTAAAGCCCAGCCCTCGTTGGATGCGTGAAAGACTTCGCCAGTGCGGCGTGCGTCCGATTAACAATCTTGTCGATATCACTAACTACGTTATGCTTGAAATGGGTCAACCCATGCACTGCTTTGATTACCGATATGTAAACGGAAGTCATATCATAGTTCGCAACGCAAAAGAAAACGAATCGATCATGACTCTGGACGGAATAGAGCGTCCCCTCAGCCCCGAAATTCTCATTATCTCCGACGAGGAAGGCCCCATTGCCATAGCAGGCGTAATGGGCGGTGAATATTCCGGCGTTTACGAAGATACCTCCACGATAGTATTCGAGTCGGCAATGTTTGACGGTCCCTCAGTAAGAACGACCGCAAAAAAGGTTGGTCTTCGCACAGAAGCGAGCAGCCGTTATGAAAAAGGCCTGGATCCAAACGGATGCCTTGACTGCATTAACCGTGCACTAGAGCTTGTACAGATTCTAGATGCTGGCGATGTTGTCAGCGGCGTAGTGGACGTATGGCCAGTTAAGCGGGATGAACGCCGTATCGAACTCAGACCCGATGTCATTAACCGTTTGCTCGGGACAAATCTCTGCCGTCAAGAAATGGTTGGCATTCTGCTTCCTCTTGGATTCGAGTTTGACGGAAACGAAGTTATCGTTCCCAGTTACAGATGGGATGTTGAAAGAGACTGCGACCTTGCAGAAGAAGTTGCCCGTTTTGTCGGATACAATAACATGCCTTCTACTATCATGACGGGAGTTTCCAGTGCACGCCCGACTGAGCGCCAGACATTCCGCGAGCAGCTGCTTGACACTCTTGTAGGTTTCGGCCTTTACGAAGTGGAAAGTTTCAGTTTCTACAGCCGCAAGGCTTTCGACATGATAAATCTTGACAAGGACAGTATTCTGCGCCGCGCCGTTGTCATAAGCAATCCTCTCGGAGAAGACACATCCATAATGCGTACCACAGCCCTGCCGAATATGATGGAATTCATGGCACGCAACTATAATGCCAGAGCTGAAAGCTGCGGTATGTTCGAAGATGCTACGGTGTATATTCCTGTCAGTGACGACCCCAACGATCTACCTCTTGAAATTGAGACTCTCACTATCGCTTCATACGGTCAGGAAAACAGTTTTTACTATGTAAAAGGAATAGTCGAAGGCCTTCTGAATGCCGCGAGAATAACCAATCCCGAATTTACTGCCGACCGTGATAATCCCTGTTATCATCCCGGACGCTGTGCAGTAGTTACGATCAACGGGGAAAAAATCGGCACCATAGGAGAAATTCATCCCAACGTCCTGGATAACTACGGAATCAAAACCAGAGTTTACGCTGCCGAAATCAATATTGATAAAGTATTTAATAACCGTGGAGCTACTCCCTTGTTTACCCCGCTGCCCCGGCATCCTGCTATCACCCGTGACCTTGCTCTTGTCTGCGATATCGACACTGAAAGCACAGGTATTGAAAAGAAAATAAAAGCAGCCGCGGGCGAAATCCTTCGCAGCATAAAGGTGTTCGATGTCTACACAGGTGATAAGGTTTCAGCAGGTAAAAAGAGCATTGCCTACAGCCTCAGTCTTCGCGCCGACGACCGTACGCTTACTGACGAAGAAGCCGAAGACTCAGTACGAAAAATTCTCAAAGCGCTTGAGTTCGAGGGAATTACTCTTCGCAGCTGACAACAGCTTCCTTGTTTATCTCTGAATTTTGTTGTATCCTATATGCAGGTATATTTTTGAAAGGAAGGGTGTAATATAATGAACGAGCCTACAGTAACCTTTGACCGCGTTAACCAGCAGGACGCCGAGCTTCGTCGCACGTTGCGCAGTATTTATTCCGCGCTGAAGGATAAAGGCTACAACCCAGCCAACCAGATTGTGGGATACCTGCTCTCAGAGGATCCTACATATATTACAACGCACAATAACGCCCGCAGTATTATGAGTCAGATAGACCGTGATGATTTGCTTGCTGCGATGGTACGAAATTTTGTGGAGGATTAATTTTGGCAGATAACATTATTTTAATTTATAAGGGACATCCCCTTGTACGCCACGGAAACGAGCTTTACTATGGCTCTCCCGGGGACAGTCATGTGGTTTTTATCCAGATTTTTGAAAACACAGAGGTAAGTGGCGAACAAGTTGCATCAAAGGTGCATATGATGCTTCTGAGCAACGACCCTTCTCTTTCTCCTATCGAACGTATTCAGAAGCAGGGAGACCGCACCGGTCTTTACGAGGCACTGGACATTGCATCAATCTGGCTTGATCGCACCAAATCCGAAGGCGTTGCTGAATGAAAGGTTTCAAAGATTTTCTTGGGTATCTGTTCCCTCCTAAATTCGGTATTCTTTTCAGAGACGACTGCACAAATTCCTGGGTACAGCTTTTCCGTTACTTCTTTGTTGGCTTTATTTCCTTTGTGGCGGACACTTTTGTCTTTTGGATTGCAAAAAACATGTTCGGTGAAGAACGATACATGCTTGCCGAAGTATTCGGGTTCATCGTCGGAGTGACTGTGAACTTCCTTCTGACAAAAACATTCGCCTTCAAAGGTGTAAAGGCTGATACTGGTCGCACCGCAGAAATAGCTATTTTTCTTGCTATTACTCTTGCAGGTCTTGGCTGGACCGAGCTTCTACTATACACAGGTGTCGAAAAGTGCAATATGAGTTCCCTGTCAGCAAAAGTAATTGCAGCTATAATTGTCCTGTTCTGGAATTATGGAATGAAGAAATTCCTTCTGTATAAAACCAAATAAAAAACAGCGGTTCCGTAAGGAACCGTTGTTTTTTATTCATACTCGATTAATCAGGTTATCCGGATTTTTATTAGTAAATCTTGCAAATGTCCGTTCAGTACGATGAAGGGGCTTCCCGATACGAACATATTGTCGGTGCAAGCCTCGTACGGCCGACATGAATGGTGATATCAGCGCAGCTTACATGAATAATACCTTTCCTCCAAGCAAAGGAGAACAAGCCTCAAATAGTGTATTTTTGCCAGTGAGAAAGCAAAAAGCACCAGACATGACAGACAAGAAGAAATTAGTCGGCCACTCCGAGCTTTATTCTGGGATGATCATTCTTTAATTTCCGATTAAAGCCTGAGGGACAAAAGCCAGCGCGTCATAGCAAAAGACGGCCGTCCAATTAAAAATCGTGAGGACGGCAATCCTGTATAGAAGAAAGAAACAGACAACCGCGGTGATATAATGGAAGTATCCGCAATGCATTTCTGCGCCGTATGAATTGTTATCTGGTAATTACATTATTATCTGAATTCATAAGTCAGCATGCCGCAGTTTGGAATCAGCATTGAGGCAAACTCCTCGTTAGTCATATCCTCGAAGTAGGTACGGACAATACGGCAAACACCGGTGTGAGCTACAAGCATATAGTCTCCGCCGTCGGTCTTTAGCTCATCCAGAAGGCCATATACTCGAGCCGCCACAGTCAGAAGAGATTCTCCTGTTTCATAGCGGTTGGCAAACTGTGTGTTTGTGCTGATGTACTCAGTACATTTACGGGGGGCACCCTCAAGCACTCCGAAATCACGTTCGTGAAGACGGTTGTCCATTTTCATGGGCACGTTTATTGTCTCGGAAATGCACCGAGCAGTAAAAACAGCCCTTGAAAGAGGTGAATGAATTATCAAGTCAGGACATATGCCACTTTCGGCAATAACACGGGCGTTTTCCTTAGCCTGCTCTATTCCCTTTTCGGTGAGAGCTACATCGGTAATTCCTGTGATTTTATCTTCAACATTCCAAACGCATTCCCCGTGACGTACTACATATATCTTACCCACTAATAAAATCTCCATATTATTATGTTTTCTATTTTCTTATTAATAGTATACATCATTTCCTTATGATATAGAAGAAGCGCCGGAATTTGTCAAAAACCAAATTTCGGCGCTTTAAAAATTACTATTATATCCTTTTATCCCTTCTTAGGGATTTTCTACGGTAATTGGAGTAATGATTTCATCTTTTATACCGCATCTCAAACAGGATCGCGATCTCACTATCTGCTTGGGATGGGAATCTGTGGCTTCCTGGATAGTTTCAGACCAATCGCCCCATTCGTGTCCTAAAGCGTTTATAACAGCGTTAACTGTTTTGCCGCACAGTTGGCAGACACCATCCTGAACTCCGGGTTCAGTACAGGTAGGCTGCTTGGAAATCGTCCAACTGCCGACCTGATGATCAGTTGTTGCTGCGATATGGGTAGTCTGTTTCTGATGGCAGACCTTGCATACCCAGGTTTGGTCGGTATCGGTGCAGGTAGGCACCGATGTGGGATTGTAGCTGTTATCGTCGGGGACATGCTCAGTGGTTGGAGCAATATCCTGCTTCTTGTCCTCGTATCCGCAGATTTTACAGGTTCTAATGGTATATCCCCCACAGCAGGGAAATTCTGAAGGAACCGTTTTTATCTCATCAAACTCATGGACACAGGTCTCCATATTAGCAACGATACGGGCGGTAAACACAAATTCCTTAGTCTCGGTATCTTCTTTGCAGCTGATACTGATGTAACCTTTCTGTACGGTCGTACGCGCCAGAAGAGACTGATATAGACTTTTTCCCCAGGATTCCTCATCACCCTGCTTGGTATCATTGGGAATACTGAAAGTCAGTTTGGTACCGCTGTTAAGATCGGTATCCTCTCCGGGGAGGGAGAACTCGTCCTCGAAGAAGCAGTTCATTGCCACGTCGATAATTTTGTCGGTGTCAAGCGTCTCAACCTCTTTAGCCGGAGCCGGTCTACGTGTGGGTATTTCATTAAGGGGGGTCGGTCTTATATCCTTTGTTATATGAGAATGGGTCCTGAAATATCTTCCGAGAGCCTGGAACCCTGTTTTCGAAACATGGATTCCGTCAGAGATGACGTAATCTTCTTTAATATAACCGTTTTTATCAGCTAAGGCCTCGGTGATATCAAGGAATGTAAGCTTTTCTTCTTTCGCAAGATCAATCAGTGCATCATTGAACTTGTCAACCTTGTTCTGATTTATATCTATGTTTCCGGTATAGTTTGCGCCCAGAGGAGGAACTGCGGCAATAATAATATCCGCATAACTGTAGGCCTTACGGAGGGAGTACAAAGCTTTCTTATATGACTCGATAAATTCGACGGGCTTTAACGCCGCGAGATTGTTTGTACCGAAACAGATGACAATCCTCATCGGCTGTATAAGTTTTACAGCCTCAGGTATTGTAACAGGGTTTTCTCGATCAGTGAAATAGACACACTGCTGTGCGGGAACTGCCTGAATTCCCATTGACTCGATACCGATAACATTTTTAAGTCCAAGAAGTCCGTACAAATTGATGCGTGCAGTATTGCTATCTCCAATAAACAGGGTGTTGTTAATGTAATCATCACCAGCATCGGTTGTTTTTGTAAGAAGAACACCCTTGTATTTATCTTCTCCTTTAAATTTGGAATCCTCAGTCTTTATTTCGCCTTCCTTTTCATCGGAATCATCAACATCAACAAAAGGAGTGTCGTCAGATGACTTTTCAGCCTTTTTGCCGGGCAGAGCAATGCAGAGTGCAACAATGCCGCATGTCAGAATGATAACTACACCGGATGTAATGATTTTATTAATAAGGCTAGCAGAAAACCACTCAGAAAACCTTTGAATAAGAGAAACCGAGGAACCGTATTTTTTAACCTTAAAGGAAGCCCGGTTGTCTTTTACACGGTTTTCATTTCTTTTTGGCTGTCCTACTTCATCAACTGAAGACATTGACGAAAACTCCGTCAGAATATCCGAAAGAGACTCCGCTGCGGGTTCTGCGGGAGCATCAAAGTCAAGGCTGTCAACGTCGTTGATTCCGGTGTGTACTCCTTCATACGAAGGTCCTTCAGGAATCTGAAAACGGACCGTAGCCAGCCGTGTAGGCTCGGAAGCACTGGGTTCAATCAGCGCGTTTTCATAATCAAAAACAACATGATGAGCCGGAGCATTATCCGGTTTTACAGCATGCTTTCCCACAGCAAAATGTTTTATCTGTTCTTCCGACAAAAAATATCACCTGCTTACTAAAAAACAGAGGCGCTTGACGATAAACGGAAGCGCCTCTTGAATATTTATATAGGACTAAAGGAAAATAATTAATCCTCTTTACCGCAGTCGCATCCGTCGTCACAGCAGTCACAGTTATCATCGCAACTATCATAGTCTAGCTCTATCTCGATCGGTTCGCCGCAGTTCGGGCATTTAAGGTCACCGTCAAAGATGGCATCCTCGTCAATGCAAATCTGTGCGCCGCATTTATCACATGTAACCTCGTACATGGGATCTTCGTCGTCATCATGATGATGTCCGTGACATTCGTCACAATCACATTCGTCGCCATCCTCGTCATCAAGTATGGCATCGATGCAGTCGTTGACATTATCAATCTCATCATAAATCTCGTCGACCTCGTCATAAATCTGGTCGATATCAGCCTCGCTGGAAGAAACACTTGAGGCAAGGTCGTCGATGATTTCAAGCATAGTGTTGAAAATCTTCTGCTCTTTCTCGCCGAGATTAAGATCACTGCCCTCAACCAGGCCTTTAAGAAAAGCGGTTTTTTCAGTAATTGTCATTAAATATTCTCCTTATGCACGTTCCATATACTCGCCTGTGCGGGTATCGATACGAATAATGTCACCCTCATTTATGAAAAGAGGAACACGAAGCTCGGCACCGGTCTCAAGAGTGGCGGGCTTTAGTGTGTTTGTGGCCGTGTTGCCCTTTACGCCGGGCTCGGTAGCGGTAATGGTAAGTTCTACAAAGTTTGGAGGCTCGATACCGAAGATGGTGCCCTTGTAGGACAGAATTTTGACGTTCATATCCTCTTTGACGAACTTGAAGTTGTCGGGAAGGTCGGCCTCGGCAACGGGAACCTGCTCGTATGTCTCGTTATCCATAAAATAATACATTCCCGAATCGTTGTAGGAATAAACCATATCACGACGGTCGATGTAAGCGTTTTCAAATTTTTCGGAAGGGTTGAACGTACGCTCGGTTACGGCACCGGAGATAACGTTCTTGATTTTTGTACGGACAAAAGCAGCGCCCTTACCGGGTTTTACGTGCTGAAACTCGATGACCTGATAAACGTTGCCGCCGTCATCATAAGTAACGCCGTTCCGGAAATCGCCGGCTGAAATCATAATAGCAGTCTCCTTTAAATAATTATCTGATATATTCTATCAGAAAGATGTGTCAAATACAAGCAAATACTAAAGCACAATAAGCTCTCTTGGGCTATTTGTAAGGTTTTCCGCGCCATCTTTGTTAAGCAGAGCCATGTTTTCTATTCTGACACCGAATTTGCCGTCTAAATAGATTCCGGGCTCTATAGTAACGATAACTCCTTCGCCCAGAGGCTGTTCGTTGCGCTGACTTGCGTTGGGGGATTCATGTATTTCGAGACCAAGGCTGTGGCCAAGAGAATGGCCAAAGCATCCTGTGTACCCTGCATCATATATTATGTCTCTTGCTACAGAATCAAGTTCTTTGCCTGTCATACCTGCATGAGCTACGCGGAAACACTCCATATGGGCCTTTAAAACAGTATCGTAAACCTTTTTTTGCTCATCGCTGATTTTGCCGACTGCAACGGTACGTGTCATATCACTGCAATAATTATCCTTAAGAGCGCCGTAATCCATTGTAACAAAATCCCCGTACTGAACTATTTTGTCCCCTGGAACTCCGTGAGGCATACTGGTTTTGTTTCCGGTAATGGCGATTGTACTGAAAGCAATACCGTCTGCGCCGCTGCACCGCATAAAGTATTCAAGCTCCGCGGCAATCTGACGCTCGGATATGCCGGGTTTGATAAAGCCGCAGATATGATCGAAAGCGGCATCAGTGATAGCCTGGGCCCTTTTGATGCAATCTATTTCGTTCTCTTCCTTAATTGAGCGCATGGTGTGAATATTCTCGCTCAATGGCGAATCCTCTATAAGAGATATTCCCGGGAAAGCTTTGCGGTAACCGCCAAGTGTTTCAAGGGAGGTCTCGCTTTCGAGATGAACCTTTGTCACTCCTGCGTCTTTCAGAACTTCGTACACCTGTTCGTTGAGTTTATCCTGCAGAACGACCTCCACATTGCGGCTGCCTTCGCGGGCTACTTCGATATAGCGAAAATCGATGATAAGAACAGCCCTGTCCGGAGTCAGTACCAGCGTGCCAGCCTCAGGGGTGTTCAGGTGAGTAATGTAGCATCTGTTGTAATCGTATGCAATAATGGCGGCACCGAAATCAGGGCCCATCAGATTGCGTAGCTGCTGAATATGGTTCATATAGATTCTCCCTGATAATTATAAAAAACTGTAATATAGATTTTTTAAGGTTTTAGCGTCCTCTGCCTGAGTTCCGTCACTTTCGCATATAAACACCGGGGTAAGATGTCTTCTTGCTACAATCTTCATAAGAGGCTCGGGATCAGGGCCGTAGACGCTGTCGGCAAAGGTCAGATGCTTCTTCTCCCCGCCTTCGGTGTACTCTATCTTGCTGAAATGTGAATGAAAAGTCTTCAGCCTTTCGGAGCCGAGACGGTTTTCGACGGAATCCAGAATAGCTTTAAAATCTCCGGCATCCTTTATTCCTCCGTGAGTACGGGCATTCAGGTGACCGAAATCTATACAGGGGATCAATCTTTCGTCCAGCTCACACAAGGCTATAACCTCTTCAAGAGATCCCAGCTGGCCAATTTTTCCCATGGTCTCGGGGCATAGGGTCATATCGGAAAAACCTTCCTCGTCAAGACGGTCAAGACAGTATTTCAGTGATTCCCGTGCCAGATCAAGAGCAGTCTCACGGGGCTGTTTGCCGGTGCTTCCACTGTGCAGGATAATTCGTCTCCCGCCCATAGCGCGTAGCGCAGCAGCGGACTCCAGCACATATCTTGCGGACCCGAAACGTTTATCTTGTTCAAGGGAACTCAGTGAGATATAGTATGGAGCATGAATGCTTAATGTAATGCCCGCGTGAGCCGCAAGTTCACCAAGTTTTTTAGCAGCGGGTTCTTTTATAGACACTCCTCTTCCGCACTGGTATTCAAATGTATCAAGTCCCATTTTTACAGTATATTCAGGAATATCAACCGAGGTTGTGTAACCCATTTCGATAAAGCTAAGCGAATTTCCGGCAGGTCCGAACATTGCGTAATTACTCATACTTCATATCTCCTTGTTTTTCGGATATGAGGCATAAACAGAGCTTCCGGCAGTCTTTTCAGAATCACGAACGGCTGAACGTCCCTGCCCATCCGCTCACACATCAGTGCCAGGTATCCGCATCTGTTTGCGCAGACTATATCGGTAAAAAGCTGATCACCGGCAAGAGCTATTTCGCTGGGCTGCAGCCCAAGTGTTATGCAAACATGGGGCAGACTCTTTCTCGACGGTTTTCCGGCTTTGAAAATATACGGCAGACCGCAAAGTTTTGCAAAAGGTTCAACCCTGCTTTCTCTGTTGTTTGAAAGAATAATAATTTTTATTTTATTATCAGAAAGAGTATCTAGCCATTTACGGGATTGTTCCGGAAGATGAGGGTCGCAGTCGTATGTTAGGGTATTGTCAATATCAAGACAAATGCCTTTTATTCCATGCTTTGCTAGAAATTCAGGAGTAATGTCCCAAACTCTGTTGAAAATAACATCGGGAAAAATCGACATAAATGATTCTCCTTGAATTTGGAAAAGCCCTCCGCCAATAGGCAGAGGGCATACAAAACATTATTTGTATTTGCGTTTGCGAGCGGCCTCGGACTTTTTCTTGCGCTTTACGGAAGGTTTTTCGTAATGCTCACGCTTACGAACTTCAGCAAGGACGCCAGAACGAGCACACTGGCGCTTAAAGCGACGCAGAGCGCTGTCAAGGCTCTCATTTTCCTTAACGCGGACCTCAGACATTTAACTACCCTCCCTTACTACAGGGGTATTGTTGAATACAACATAAAATATTATATACAACAGATTTCCCATTGTCAATCATTTTACCACAATATTAACAATTTTACCCTTGACACAGATTTCCTTGACGATTGTCTTGCCCTTAAGCTCGGAAATCATCTTTTCATCAGTTTTAGCAGCGGCAAGCATAATTTCGTTGTCGGCGTCGGAAGGCACGAGTACCCTTGCCCTGAGTTTGCCGTTAATCTGAACGGCAATTTCCACGTTGTCCTCAACACAAAGCGCCTCATCGTATTCGGGCCATGGCTGATAAGCAACCTGACCTTCGAAGCCGGCAAGCTGCCACATTTCCTCTGTAACGTGAGGAATAAAGGGATTCAACAGCTGAATCAGGGTACCAAGCTCGCCCTTCATAATCTGTTTACGTGCGTAAATCTCATTTACATAGGACATCATAGTGGCAATAGCGGTGTTGAACTTGAGAGTTTCGATGTCCTCGCTTACCTTTTTTATGGTGCGGTGAATACTGTGTGTAAGCTCTGGCGAATATCCGGGCTCATCTGTTACAATGTCAAGCAGGTTGAATACACGTTCGACGAAACGCTTACATCCACGGATACTGTCATTGGACCAAGGAGAAGCCTTTTCAAAGTCGCCCATAAACATTTCGTAAAGACGCATAGTGTCGGCCCCGTACTGGTTGATAACGTCATCGGGATTGATAACATTTCCGCGTGACTTGGACATTTTTTCGCCGTTCTCGCCCAGAATCATGCCGTGACTTGTGCGCCTGGCATAAGGTTCCGGAGTATTGACAGCACCGATATCATACAGGAATTTGTGCCAGAAACGACTGTAGAGAAGATGAAGCGTTGTATGCTCCATTCCGCCGTTGTACCAGTCTACAGGCATCCAGTATTTCAATTTTTCGATATCCGCTAAAGTGTTGTGGTTGTGGGGATCAGTGTACCTGAGGAAATACCAGGAGGAACCGGCCCACTGGGGCATGGTATCGGTCTCGCGCTTTGCGGGTCCTCCGCAGCAGGGACAGGTGGTGTTTACCCAGTCCTCAAGCTTGGACAAAGGGCTTTCACCGTTGTCGGTAGGCTCAAAGTCGAGTAGGTCTGGCAACCTGAGAGGAAGCTCGCTCTCGGGAATAGGAACGTAACCGCACTTGTAACAGTGGACGATGGGTATAGGCTCACCCCAGTAGCGCTGGCGTGAGAACACCCAGTCGCGGAGTTTAAAGTTAACCTTTTCAATCCCTTTACCGTTTTCAATAAGCCACTTCTTGATTGCTTCCTTTGCGTCTTCCACAGACAGTCCGTTGAGAAACCCGGAATTCACAAGAACACCAGTCTCGGTATCGGTGAAGGCTTCCTTTTCTATATCGCCGCCGGAGATGACCTCGATAATCGGAAGATTGAACGCTTTTGCAAAATCATAGTCGCGGTCATCATGTGCGGGAACAGCCATAATGGCGCCGGTGCCATATCCGGCCAGTACATAGTCGGAGATGAATATGGGAATTTCTTCATTGTTCACAGGGTTTATCGCCTTTACGCCGTCGAGACACATGCCGGTCTTGTTCTTGACAAGTTCGGTGCGCTCAAAATCGGATTTTCGGGCTGCGGTCTCACGGTAGGCAATGACCTCGTCCATATTTTTTATCATGGGAGCCCACTTGTCCACTAATTCGTGCTCGGGAGCAATAACCATATAAGTAGCACCGAACATAGTATCGGGGCGGGTGGTGTAAATACGTAGTTTGTCGCCGGCGGTAGTGTCAAAATCTACCTCGGAGCCTGTGCTGCGGCCGATCCAGTTACGCTGCTGGGTCTTTACACGCTCAATAAAATCAAGATTGTCCAGATCGGATACCAAGCGGTCGGCATATTCGGTAATAGCCAGCATCCACTGACTCTTTACCTTGTGCACAACTTCGCTGCCGCAGCGCTCACAGACACCGTTGACAACCTCTTCGTTGGCCAGAACAACCTTGCATCCTGTGCAAAAGTTTACAGACATTTCCTTTTTGTACGCAAGCCCTTTTTTAAACAGCTGGAGGAATATCCACTGGGTCCATTTGTAATAATCGGGGTCGGTGGTGTCCACAGCGCGGTCCCAGTCAAATGAGAAGCCGAGGCTCTTCATCTGCTCGGTAAAGTGAGCAATATTGTCTTTAGTAACTTTTGCGGGATGAATGTGGTTCATCATCGCAAAGTTTTCAGTGGGAAGTCCGAAAGCGTCAAATCCCATAGGGAAGAGTACGTTGAAGCCCTGCATACGTCTTTTGCGGGCTACTATATCCATGGCTGTATATGGCCTGGGATGTCCTACATGGAGCCCCTGTCCGGAAGGGTAAGGGAATTCCACCAGAACGTAATATTTCGGTTTTGAAAAATCATCGAAGGCGTGGAAGGTACCATCTTCCTCCCAAATTTTCTGCCATTTATTCTCAATCTCTTTAGGGTTGTAATCCATATCTGCTAGTTACTCTTTTCTTCGGTTTCGTCAAAATCTATTTCAACTGGCTCGGCACGGCTCCAGAGCTTATCAAGGTCGTAAAACTCTCTTTCTTTTGGAAGGAACACATGAATGATTACTGTGTTGAAATCCAGAAGGATCCAACCGCCCCCGTCATATCCCTCACGATGTTTCATAGCATAACCGGCATTTTCAAGCTGATACTCGACCTCATCGGCGAGGGCTTTAACCTGGGTATTGCTTCCACCGGAGGCTATAACAAAATAATCACAAAGATTGGTAACCTCAAGAGTTCGCAGGACGTTGATTTCCCTGCCCTTTTTGCTGTCAAGAGCATTCGCAGCCAAAACGGCTGCTTCAAATGATGTCATACGGGTTATTTCCTTTCTTTTTTATCAGCCATAGTTATCCAACGTGGACGCACCTGCATCAAGCTCGGAGTTGGTATTCTGAATTTCGGGAATACCTAGCTCCGCCGCAGGGACATCATCGGTGTAGGGTCTCATGTATTCATTAAGAAGCTTCGACAGAACCTCCTTGTGAGCCGAATAAACCCACTGGTTTTGCAGCAGAACACCTTCGTACACATAGTTGCGGACACCTTCTCCGGGTACTGTAACAGTATTTATTTTTTCCGAGCCCAGCTTCTTAGCCTCATTTGCAAGCTGAAGCATCTCGTTAAGCGTAAGATCGGTCTCAAGATAATCGAAACAAGCAATAACAAGCTTCGCAAGGTCTTTTGTGGATGTGTTGAGGAGTTTGTTCATCAGAGCGGCCATAAAGAAACGCTGAACGTTTAATCTGTCGATATCAGCATTGTCGTAATCACGATAACGCACAAACAGTTCCGCGGTTACTCCGTCAAGATTATGGGTGCCCGGCTCCAGAACAAGTGTATCGATAATATTGCTGTCCATATCCTTGATATTGAATGTCATTGTTTCACTGAGGTTGACATCAATGCCGCCCAGAGTATCCACGGCGGCGCAGAAACCGTCCATGGAAATCATCACGTAGTTGTCTATTGTCAACGAGAAATCCCTGTTGATAGACTCAATAAGGTAGTTGATGCCGGCCGGCTTTCCAGCCTGGCGCTTTGCAGAAGTCTCATGTCCCCAGTTGTAAAGAGCATTTATTTTGCCGGTATAGACTTCTCCGTAGCCGATATATGTATCCCTTGGAATCTGGAACAGCGTGGCGCTGTTTTTCTCGAGATCTATCTGTGCCACTATTATAACGTCTGTCATTGCGTTTACGCGGCCTTCATAATCGGGGTCGGTGTCCACACCACAGACCAGAATATTCATTACTTTGCTGCGCAGGTAATTGGGTGTTTTAAATTCCTCCGGAACAGAGTAGTTGTCGTCGGAGGCGGCAGGACGTATATTTTTAATTATCATAACTGCAGCGACAATAATCGCGGCAATTACGATTAAAATAATTATTCTAAGTACCCAGTTTTTCTTTCTGTTAACATTTTCAGCCATTTAGTTCACCTCGTGATATTTATAAACCAGTTATATGCATCTATCGTATATCCGATGATATAAAAACCTTTGTCCACAATATGCTTGATATTTATGCCCAGAGCCGCAAGGCAGGCTCTGTCCAGACTTTCCTGTGCCAGCGCGCGCAGCTTATCTACGCCTACGAAATCGCGTTCCTCACTGATGAGATCCCCGAGAAACACTATTTTTTCCATCAGAGACATTCCGGCCCTTCCGGTGGTGTGGTACATTACCGCGTCTGATATTTCATCAGTCAGACCAAGTTCGCGTTTTACGTACAGACCTCCGGCAAAGGCGTGTAGTACCGGTCTGTATTTCATAGCATTATCGCCCAAAATTATACCAGAGCCGTCGACCCATTGCAATAAATCCTCGGTCGGTAATTCCTTGCAGATATCGTGAAGCAAACCGGTTAGTCCTGCAGTCTCAATATCTGCACCGTATCGCTCCGCAAGGTCAATACAGGCTTTTTCCACACCGAGCGTATGTTTGTAGCGTCTGTCTCCCAGACGTTCTCTTGCAAGTATTCTGGCTTCGTCACGGGTCATATGTCAATTCCTCCCATAAAGACTGGTCTTTTCTATATAATTTTCCACGTAAGCCGGAAGAATGTTTTTTCCGTTTTCTCCGGCGCGATATCCGTCAGAGCTTATTTCCGGCATTTCTGAGTCTATTATTTCTATTTTACCGCCCATCTCATTGATTCTACCGATATCGCGTATCAAAGAATCATCATTTTCGCCTGGCCGTGAAACCACCAGAATTACGCAAATGGAAAGGATTCTATTTATACCCTTCCAGTTATACAGCGAATGAAGCTTGTCACTGCCGATCAGCATATAAATCTTGCTGCCCGGATGACGCCGGCAAATCTTTTTAAGTGTAGTCAGCGTGTAGCTTTTTCTGCGGTGTCCGGTACGTTCCATACCGCTGATTATAATCTGCGGACCGATATCCCTGAAACACCTGCACATTTCCAAGCGTTGATAAAATGGTGTCGTCCCTTTCTTGCCACCGGGTGATACATATGATGGTATCACATAAATAATCGATGGATTTATGAATACGGCAGCGGCTTTTAGGGCGGCAATATGACCGTTATGCGGAGGATCGAACGTTCCGCCGTAGAACAGTATTCTATCTGACGTCATACTGTGCCAGATCTTTATTGAATTTATACAGCACAAATTTGCCGCCTATTACCTGAATAACCTCACAGTTGATTGCATCGGATATCTCATCCGCCGCTTCCCTGGCCGTGCAGGGAGAAGTCTCCAGTACCTTACATTTTATCAGCTCACGTGCGGTAATGGCATTTCGTACCGAGGTAATAACCTCATCGTCCACACCGTCCTTTCCGATAATACAAATCGGATCCATCGTATTAGCGTTTTTTCTTAAAAAAGCTCGTTCTTTTCCTGTCATTTTATTCCTCTGATTTTTATAATATTTCTGAGCATGAAGGCCATCTTTCGAAGAGCCCTTGCTCTGTGACTGATCCTGTTTTTGTATTCCTCACTTACCTCCCCAAGGCTCATGTTGTTGTACAGCCTGAACACAGGATCGTACCCGAAGCCTCCGTCACCAAGACGTTCATCTCCGATACGGCCTTCACAGGTGCCGTAGCTGTAAAGTTCAAGTCCTTCTTCGGTTATCGCGACTACACAGCATACAAAACGTGCGGTGCGGTTTTCCGGTTTTATACCTTTAAGGTTCTTTAGCAGAAGATCAATGTTGTCGTCATTGTTTTTACCTTCCCCTGCGTATCTTGCGGTATGAACGCCGGGGGCTCCGTCAAGCGCATCGACGCAAAGTCCGCTGTCGTCGGCCAGTACCGTTCCGCCGCACAGCAGTTTAGCCGCTCTCGCCTTTATTCGTGCATTTTCAAGAAATGTGTTCCCATTTTCGAGGATATTGTCTATGCTTTTTCCGAGTTCCCTGAGCGATACGCATTCGTACCCAGCGGGGGTCATTATTTCGGATATTTCCCTGAGTTTACAGCAGTTTCCGGTCGCGACTATAACGCGCCCCCTACTCATTGGCGTTCTCCCCTGAAAAGTCGAAAAGCGCCTTTGCGTAGTCGTCGGGATCAAAAACATCAAGATCCTCTATACTTTCGCCCACTCCTATGTAGCGCACGGGAATGCCAAGCTTTTCCTTAATGGACAATACCGAACCGCCCTTTGCCGTTCCGTCAAGCTTGGTCAGTACAATTCCGCTTACACCTGCACTGTCCGCAAAGGATTCAGCCTGGTTTACGGCGTTACGTCCTGTAATCGCATCAAGCACAAGAAGCGTTTCCACAGAAGCTCCAGGGGCTGCTTTTTTTATAATCCGGGACATACGTCCCAGCTCGTCCATAAGATTCTTTTTTGTGTGCAGGCGTCCAGCGGTATCGGCAATAACTATATCGATGTTTTTGGAGGACGCTTTGCTTACAGCATCGTAAATCACTGCTGAGGGGTCACTGGCACCGGTTACCATCTCCACGCCGCTGCGTTCCGACCAAACCTGGAGTTGATTCACGGCCGCAGCGCGGAAAGTATCCGCCGCAGCAAGAATAACAGTCTTTCCGTTTTTAGCGAAAAGATTCGCCAGCTTACCGGATGTGGTAGTTTTGCCCGCCCCGTTCACACCTATCATCATGATGACGGCGGGTTTCCCCGAAAGATCAAGCTCATTTTCCGGTCTGAGATATCCTGCCGTTATTTCAAGAAGAATCCTTTTTGCGGCTTCGGGATCGGTTACAAATTCACTGTCCACGCGTTCTTTTAAAGCCTGCACAATGTTTTCGGAGGTTTCCACTCCGGCGTCTGCCATAATCAAGCTTTCCTCCAGCGACTCGTAAAAATTGTCATCAAGCTTTTCGGAAAACAAATTGTATGAAATGGAATCCCTGGTCTTTTTCAAACCGGTGGATAGTTTTTCAAAAAATCGCATAGGTTTAACTCCTATTTTTCAATTACAAGGATAGCCTCGTCAACTTTCATCTTCAGAATGCGGCTGACGCCTTCCTCCTGCATCGTAACACCGTATAGGACACCGGCACCCTCCATGGTTCCTCTCCTGTGAGTAATGGCAATTATCTGCGTACTTCGGCTTACGCGGCCGAGATAATCGGCAAAACGGTTGACATTGCTCTCATCAAGAGCGGAATCAATCTCGTCCAGAATACAGAACGGTGAGGGATTGACGGCAAGAATAGCAAAATAGATTGCAATAGCCAGCAGTGTCTGTTCCCCTCCGGATAAGGAGGCAAGATTTTTGATTATTTTACCGGGAGGCTGAGCCTCGATTTCTATGCCGCTTTCAAGAATGTCCTCCTCGTCGGTATAGTACAGGCGGGCGGAACCGCCACCGAACAACTCATGGAATATAGCCTCAAAACGGTTGTTGATACGGGCGAAGGATTCAGAGAAAATAGCTCTCATCTCACCCTCAAGCGAGGTAATAAGCCGTGTAAGTTCATTCTTGCTGCGTTCTACATCCTCAACCTGGGTTTTCATAAATACATAGCGCTCGGATAACTCTTTCAGCTCATCAATTGCTCCAACGTTAACATCACCGAGGGAACGTATTCTGTTTCTGACTGAGGTAACTCTTGTGCGCAGCTCGGTAACATTCGAGAAGGGAATGCACAGAGCTTGAGCCTCGCTTTTGGTAAGCTCGTAATCTTCCCACAGCTTGTTCACCGTATCGTCGTATTCTTTTTGTATAGCCTCTTTGCGTTCTTCAAGGCGTGCCCGTTCAGACGCTAGATCCTGGCGCTTTTCAATCAGATTGTTCTGTTCGGCGTTAATGCCGGTGATTTCCTTTTCAGCGCTGTTCCTGTCGGCAGAAGATTGATCAATCTTTGTACGTAGATCGGTAGTTTGTTCTCGGAGCAGAGAAATATGTTTATTTATATCCTCCAGATGAACCTTTCGCGCGTCGTTGGTGGCACGTGTCTGGGTAATTGTATCATCAAGAAGACCTATTCGGTCGTCAGCATCGGTACCGCTGCGCCGTATGTTTTCCAGTATTAGTACGGCGTTTTCGGCATCTTTGGTAAGTTCAACCCTTTGAATTTTGTTTTCGGTGATGGCGTCGGTAAGAGAGGTCCTACTGCACATAAATGCTGCGGCATCGTTATCGTCGTCTCCTGCAACGCTCTCAAGGGCAGCAGCCTCGGCAGAAAGGATTTCAATACTGTTTTCAAATGACGTCAGCGTCTCACGGCTGGCGGCAATCCGGTTCTCAATGTTGGCTGTTTCAGATTTCGAAGCTTCAAGTGATTCCCGAAGTACGAAACAGGCAGAATCCTGCCGGCTGAGTTCACCGTCCACACGTATGGAATCGACTGTAAGATTCTGTATATCACTTTCTACAGCGGTTTTCTCGGCGTTCAGTCCGGATATTTCACGATTAATCTTTTCAAGATAAACTATAGCTTCCTTCAGTTTTGCATCAGCAACCTCAGCACTCTTTTCAAGCGACTCAATTTCACTTCGACGGCTGAACAAACCTGCTCTGCGGGATGTGTATCCGCCGGTATAACTGCCTCCAGTGTTAATAATCTGGCCGTCCAGAGTGACAATTCTAGTCCTGTAACCCAAACTTTTTGCAGCATTCTGAGCAGAATCAAGATCCTCGGCAATTACAGTACGACCGAGAAGACGGCTTATTACTGCGGAATAACGGCTGTCACAGCTTACGAGGCTGTCGGCAATACCCACGATACCCTCGCGCGGAAGTTTGTCGGCGTATTCAAATGTTATTGGCTTTATGGTGTCAACCGGCTGGAACGTGGCTCTGCCGGCCTTGCTTTCTTTCAGAAAGGCGATGGCCTGCATGGCGGCGCGCTCGTCACTTACGATAATATCTTGAGCGCTGTTGCCCAGAGCGGTTTCAATTGCCAGTTCGCATCCGGGCTTTACTTCGGTCAGTGAAGCAACTGTGCCAATGATTCCGCGCAGAGAACCTCCTGCCGCGGCTTCGGTAACCCGACGCACAGGAGGAAAATACCCGTCCATTGTGCGTTCCATATCGCGGAGCACAGATGCCCGGTTCTCATATTCAGCCTTCTGACGTTCCAGTCCCTCCACAGATGTGCGTGCTTTATCGGCAGCTTCCGTGCGTCCCGAAAGCTTCATGCTATATCCGCCTAAGCGGTTGCTTAATGATTCAAGGTCCTTTGAAAGTGCCTCTCGCTCTTCTCGAAGCTCCGAAGCTGAATTTTCAGCATTGCAAAGGCGGTCTGAAAATTGTCCGATATTTGAATTTAGAACGGTTATTCTCTCCTCTCCGGAGCGGATTTCGGCAGAAGCAGAGGCGGCGTCAAGGCGGAGCGAGGTAATCTCGTCCTGAATTACGGTAAGCTTTTTCACGACGTCACGGCGTGTGCTTTCGGAAATTTCGTTCTCCTCCACCAATCGATCCAGTTGTTCTTCTAGCCCGGAAATAACTAAATTTCGCATCTCCAGTTTTTCGTTGATTCCTTTTATTACCCGTTCCTGCTCCGCAATTCGGTCTGGCAGAGTGTCTCCCCCCTGACGGATCAAATATATCTCTGCGTTAAGCTCGGCGATGCGCTCCTCAGCATGTGCGATATCATTTTCACATACGGCGGATTCGTTTCCTGCAAGTGCTATGCTCTCCTGGAGCTCGCTGATTTCAGTGGAGTACTGTTCTATACGGGCGTTGCGTCTTCTGTTATCGTCGTACAGCTGCTCTATTTTCGCTGACAGTTCGTCCAGAGTTCCCTGAACCTCACGGTAATCAGCAGCTGAAATATCTATTTTATCGTTCTGGGACCGAATATTTTCTATGGTCCTGTCAATTGTTTCGCAGTAAAGGGTTACCTCAAGGCCCTTTTTTTCGTATGAAAGTTCCAGAAATCTCTTTGCCTTGTCGGCCTGGCGGGTCAGTGGCTCCATACGGCCTTCAAGCTCACCCAGAATATCACGAAGCCTTGCAAGGTTTTCTTCAGCTGCCTCAAGGCGGTGTGATGCCTCGTTTTTTCTGAAACGGTATTTCGCAATACCGGAAGCCTCCTCAAAAATTTCACGCCGGTCGACGGATTTGGATGATACTATTTCGGTGATTTTATTCTGGCCGATTATGGAATATCCGTCACGTCCGAGACCTGTATCCATAAATGTTTCCCGGATATCGCGAAGACGTACCGGGTTGCCGTTAAGCAGATAATCGCTGTCACCGCTCAGGTAATACCGGCGGGCTACAACAAGCTCCTCACCAATGTCGGTAATTCGTCCGTCGCTATTGTCCAGACACAGCGATACCTGGGCGTATCCCATGGGCTTGCGCAACTGGGTTCCAGAGAACACAACATCTTCCATCTTTTCACCGCGTAGTGACTTGGAGGACTGCTCGCCCAAAACCCATCGGACGGCATCGCTTATATTGCTTTTGCCGCTGCCGTTGGGGCCGACAATGCCTGTATAGCCGTTTTCAAAGGTTATTCTGGTTTTGTCGGGGAAGGACTTGAACCCCTGGATTTCTATAAACTTTAATTGCAAAAGATAATACCTCGCAATACTGGTAGTCGTGCCTAATAACGTGAAAGTCTAATTTCACCGGCGGGTACTTCAGCATCTGGAACGATGTCCGCCGTAATGCCCCTTTGGGCCAGCAACGCTATGTTGCAGCGTTTATTTCCAATCACTGAGCTCAGTGATCTGGGATTAACCCGCACCAATGCAGTATGGTTGTTCCCCGCTTCTTCAATGATTTTATTCAGAAATATACGGGATCGGCAGAGATCGCCGAAAGCGGGATGATACGGACCAGCAACTCTGGTTTCCTGCATGCCGATGTCGGAATGCAGGCCGCTGCGGATGACGCGAATGTTCCTCTGCTCAAAGAACACAAGCAAATCTGCGCAGATATCCACGGCGGTATCCAGATCGAGAGGAATATATTCGCCCTGCTCCCAGAGGGAACAAAGTCCGGTTCCCTTAATAACCTGAGTGGGATATATCCTGACAGTATCAGGAGATAGAGACGCAATCCGTTCTGCAGTGTACATAGCTCCGGCGGCGGGATTTTCGTCACCATACATGCCTACCATCATCTGCAGCCCCAGTGCAAACCCGTATTTCGAAATAAGGTGGGAAGCCTTTTCGACATCAGTGGCCGTGTGGCCGCGGCTGTTGGCCTCAAGCACACTGTCCAGCATGCTCTGGGCTCCGAGCTCTATAGAGGTTACACTGTATCTTTTCATTATATCGAGAATATCTGCATCTATCGCGTCCGGGCGGGTGGAAATGCGGATACCCCTCACCCTGCCCTGTTTTACAAACGGGTATGCCGCCTCCAACAGTGATATCATATAGTCTCGCGGAACTGCGGTAAAACTGCCTCCGAAAAAAGCTATCTCAGTCTCCATTCCGTTGTCGGCGTATTTATCGCATAGAGCCGTGACCTCTTCAGGTCGCGGAGCCTTTATTTTGCCGGATATAGCCCGCTGATCGCAAAATATGCAACGCTGTGGGCATCCGATGTTGGGTACAAATATTGAAATGTTGGCGTGACGGATCATTTACCCATAAGGCTCAAGGCCTCGCGTGAGGCGTTCTGTTCAGCCTCTTTCTTGCTGTGTCCGCTGCCTCGTCCAATAACGTTGGTATCGTTCAGACGGACCTCGAATGTAAATGTCTTATTGTGGTCGGGACCTTCCTCGCCCACAAGGACATACTGTACCCGTTCTTCGGGGTTCTGTTGGATAATTTCTTGCAGATCGGTTTTGTAATCGCGAAAACTGCCGTAATCGTCGCCCTGTTCCGATACGAAACGCATGACGAAATAATTAGCGGGAATCATTCCGCCATCAAGATAAATAGCCGCCAGAACCGCCTCGAAGGCGTCTGAAAGGATGGAATCCCTGTCGGCTCCTCCGTTTTTATTCTCGCCGCGGCCCAGCTTTAAATAGCCTCCCAGATTAATCTCACGGGCGTATGAAGCCAGAGCTTCTTCGCATACCAGCGAAGCACGGTGTCTGGTTAGCTCGCCTTCCGACATGGCGGGTGAAATGCCATAAACGTATTCCGCAACGATTATCGAAAGAACCGCATCTCCGAGAAATTCAAGGCGTTCATTGCTGTTAATGCGCCCCATTCCCTGCTCATTGGCATAGCTTGTATGAATGAGGGCGTTTTCAAGATGGCCAATATCCTCAAACCGATAGCCTATGCTGTTTTCCAGATTTATAAGCTGTGACATATGTTATTAACTGTACCTCCCTTTGGGCATACCAAGAGAAATTAAATTGTCTGCTCCTTCGGGGCAAAATATTTCTCTATTTCCTCAGTCACGCCGCTTTCGTGCCATGTTATCGCCTGACGTACGGCGTTTTTTATTGCTTCCGCGTCGCTGTTTCCGTGAGCCTTTATTACGGGTTTTGTAAGTCCGATAATGGGAGCCCCACCGTATTTCGAAGCGCTCATTGAGTCTTTAAATCTGACAAGACCGGGTTTAAGTACAGCGGAGGCTAGTTTTGTGGCAAGGTTCTTATAAAACACGATTTTTAACTTCTGAAACATTGCAGAAGCGAGACCCTCGATAGTTTTAAGAATCAAATTGCCGGTAAATCCGTCGGTTACGGCTACATCACAGGCTCCGAGGGGAATATCTCTGCCCTCAACGTTGCCTATGAAATTGATTGATTTATCCGACTCCAGAAGGGCATATGCCTCCTGCTGAAGAGGCGTTCCTTTTGAAGGCTCCGCCCCGTTGTTGGCAAGTCCGACCCTAGGACAGTCGACATCCATAACGCGCTGCATGTACAGACTACCCATTATGCCGAACTGGAGCAGAGCATCGGGACGGCATTCGGCGTTGGCACCGCAGTCTATCAGAAGAAAGCTTCCTGTCGCACTGGGAATAACCGAAGCTAAGGCGGGACGGCTGACGCCCCGGATACGCTTTACGATAAACGTACCGCCCAAGTACAGAGCTCCTGTCGGTCCTGCACTGACAAAAGCATCCGCTTTTCCTTCTGCCATCATTGTAAATCCGATACCCATGCTGCTGTCTTTTTTGGCTTTGAGCACTGCTTTGCTGTCATCATCATATGTCATAACGATATCCGTATTGATAATTTCAATGCCGGAAAGATCAATTTTTTCCTCCGCGGAGACACTCATGATATCATCTAATTTTCCGGTTAGGATAATCTCATGTCCGTACTCTTTGGCCTGAACCGCGCCTTTTACAATCTCGCGGGGAGCGTTGTCCCCTCCCATAGCGTCAATGACAATTTTCATTTACAAAGTCCTCCATTTTTTCAAGGGAACGTCTGCTATATGCGGCATATCGTTCGGCTTTGTCACGGATTTCGGTGTCAAGAGGAGGAAGAACCCCCATATTTGCGCCCATGGGCTGAAAATCCCTGTTTTCGGCGGTAATATATCTCAGCAACGATCCGCACATGCTTTCTTCAGGCGGAACCGCAGTTCTGCCTTTAAGACGGGCATACAGCGAAACAGCTGCGAGAAGGCCGCAGCAGGCGCTTTCCATGTACCCTTCAAAACCGCTGAGTTGCCCGGCAATATAAGTGTTGTGACTGTTCTTCAGACTCAAAGAGATATCCAGAACCTCCGAGGAATTCAGAAATGTATTGCGGTGCATCACACCGTAACGTACAAATTCGGCATTCTCAAGACCGGGAATCATACTGAATACACGACGCTGCTCAGTGAATTTCAGGTTTGTTTGGAAACCCACGATATTAAACATTGTGCCCTCTGCGTTTTCACGGCGCAATTGCACAGCGGCCCATGGGCGGTGTCCAGTCGCGGGATCTGTAAGGCCCACCGGCTTCATGGGGCCAAAGCGGGGGGCATCGTTCCCTCGTTTTGCGAGCTTTTCTATTGGCATGCATCCCTCGTATACGCGCTGGTCCTCCTCAGCAAGGTGCATAGGAGCCGTTTCGGCGTTCACAAGGGCCTCAATGAATTCGTTGTAGCTATCTTTGTTAAAAAAGCAGTTCAGATAATCATCGCCGCCTTTTCCGTAGCGTGAGGCGCATGAAGCCTTTGTCATGTCGATTGAATCGGCAGTTACAATTGGCGCCGCTGCATCGAAAAAGCTAAGCATTCCGCCGCCGCAAAGACTACTCAGATTATCCGCAAGCCGTCCTTCGGTAAGAGGCCCGGTGGCAATTATCGTGGGAACCGACGTGTCAATATCGGTGTATTCACTGTAAACTATACTGATGTTCGGGTTGGTCTTTAGCGCGGCTGTGACGCCGCTGCTGAACAGATATCTGTCTACGGCAAGCGCCCCTCCGGCGGGCACGCTGCATTTATCGGCCACTCGCAGGCATAACGATCCCATATGACGCATCTCTTCTTTCAAAAGACCCGCTGCGCTTTCAATACGCGCTGCCTTGAAGGAATTGCTGCAAACCAGCTCGGCGAAATCAATGCTTTTATGGGCAGGTGAATATTTAACGGGCTTCTGTTCATACAAGGTAACCTTTATGCCTTTGCCCGCAAGATAGTTTGCCGCCTCGCAGCCAGCCAGTCCGGCACCTACAACAACAACCTCAGTCATTCTTTTTTACGTCCTCCGAATAACCGCAACCCTCTTTTTCACAGACCAGCACCGGCATGCGGCTTTTTTTACGGAACAGAGTACTGCCGCATTTTGGGCAGGTTCTGTCGGAAGGTTCATTCCAGGACATAAAGCCGCATTCTGAAGCTTTTTCACAGCCATAGAACACGTGGCCTTTCCGGCTGCGCTTGCGTACAATTTTGCCTCCGCATCTGGGACATACGCCTTTTGTTTCGTCCTGCAAACGTTTCGTATTGCGGCACTCGGGGAATCCGGGACAGGCAAGGAATTTACCGTAGCGTCCGGTCTTCACAACCATCTTCCGGCCGCAGAGCTCACAAACGACGTCGGTGGTCTCAACCGGAAGCTCGATTTTTTGTCCCTCGGTGCTCTTTTCGGCCTTTTCAAGACTTTTAGCAAAATCGGTGTAAAAGTCATCAACAACCTTTATCCAGCCGTCTCGACCTTCCTCGATGCGGTCAAGGTTTTTCTCCATATTGGCGGAGAACTTTTCATCTACTATTTGGGGGAAATGCTCATTCATAAGGTCGGTAACTACGGTACCGAGATACGTGGGCTTAAGTGATTTGCCGTCGCGCTCAACGTATTCGCGGTCGATTATTGTTCCGATTGTGGGGGCGTAGGTTGAAGGACGACCGATACCGTTCTCCTCCAGCGCTTTTATCAGCGAGGCTTCGGTGTATCTGTATGGAGGCTGGGTGAATTTCTGTTCGCTTTTGATATCTTTTTTGGCAATGGATTTATCGGCGGTGATATCGGGAAGAGTAACTTCTTCCTCCTCCTTATCGTCGCTTCCCGCTACATAGATACATGTAAATCCATCAAATTTCACGGTACTACCGCTTGTGCGGAATTCATAATTTCCGCCGTCGATGTCCACCGTGAGGGTGTCAAGCAGCTGGTCTGCCATACGGCTGGCCACAAAGCGGTTCCATATGAGCTTGTAAAGACGGTACTGGTCGCTGCTGAGGTATGGCTTAACCGTTTCGGGGGCGAGGTCCATCGAAGTCGGACGTATGGCTTCATGGGCGTCCTGTACGTTTCCGGCGCCTCTGCGTTTGAATTTACGGGAACCTGGATATACGTATCCGTCCCCGTAAAAATGCTGTATGTACTGCTTAGCGGCAGCGTCCGCCTCATCGCTTATGCGGAGACTGTCGGTACGCATATATGTAATCAAACCGGTGGTTTCGCCTTTGACGTCCACGCCCTCGTAAAGGTCCTGGGCTGCGCGCATGGTGCGTCGAGCAACAAAATTCAGTTTACGGCTGGCCTCCTGCTGCATGGTGGATGTAGTAAAGGGAGGCTCCGGCGAGCACTTTCTGCTGCCTTTTTTAACGTTTGTGATAGTAAATTCGGCGTGCTCAAGCTCGTTCAGTATAGCGCGACATTCCGCTTCGTTGTGTATTTTGAACTCTTTGGGGTCGATTCCTTTACGAGTCCGGAGATCGGCGCTGAAAATACGGTGGCCACCGACTATCCGGAGAATTGCCTCGATATTCCAATATTCTTCAGGGACAAAGGCCTGTATTTTGCGCTCACGGTCGACCAGAAGACTTACGGCAACCGACTGCACGCGTCCGGCAGACAGGCCGCGGCGAATCTTTTTCCAAAGGAACGGGCTTATCTTGTAACCTACTATCCGGTCCAGTACGCGGCGGGCCTGCTGACTGTCCACAAGATTCATGTTCAACGGACGTGGTGCGTTCATGCCGGATTTGATACCCTTTTGGGTAATTTCGTCGAATGTAATGCGAACGGCGTCATTGACGTCAAGACCAAGCAGATAGGCAAGATGCCAGGATATAGCTTCACCCTCGCGGTCGGGATCGGTCGCGAGATAAACGTAATCACTGGCGGCAGCCTTGTCCTTCAGCTCGCGGATAAGTTTTTCCTTTCCGGTGATGTTGAGATACTGGGGGCGGTAGTTTTTGTTGACATCCACGCCCAGGGACTTTTTGGGAAGATCCCTTACGTGACCCATACTAGCGATTACCTCATATCCGGAACCCAGATACTTTTTAATTGTTTTGGCCTTGGCCGGTGATTCCACAATTACAAGTTTTGACATATTTGCTGTATCCTTTGGTTTACTGAAAATTATGTTTTACCGCATAGGTAGAGCCCGCTCCTGATTCTATGATACCGTCGATTTCCATGACGGTAAGTTCGGAAAAAAGCTCGTGGGGTTGGAGCCCCGTATTATCAACCAGGCCTTCTATAGTACAGTTCCCTGAATTTATACAGTCGTAAATAATCTGCTGACGTCTGGTGAGTTTCGGTCCGGTGTATCCGACATACTCAGCCATAGTCAACTGTACTGCGTCGGAAAGCTCCATTCCGAGAGCTGAAAGAACGTCCTCAGCACATGTTGCGGGCGTCGCCCCCTGTGAAATAAGGAAGTTCGTCCCTTCGCTACGTTCGCTGAAGATACTTCCGGGAACGGCGAAGACTTCACGGCCGTCGTCCAGCGCCCAGCTGGCGGTAATCATCGTTCCGCTCTTTTTCGCAGCCTCGAAAATAATCACGCCGCAGGAAAGGCCAGAAATAATACGGTTGCGCTGCGGGAACATAAAACGTTCTCCCTGTGTGCCAGGGGCGTATTCGCTTACAACCGCGCCCTGATTTTCTATCATCCGGCGAAGATCGCGGTGGTTGGAAGGATATGTTTCGTCTATCGCTGTTCCCAGTACGGCAACTGTTTTGCCCCCGTTATCAAGGGCGGCGCGGTGAACCTCAGAATCGATTCCGTAGGCCATTCCGCTTATGAAAGTGATTCCTGCTGAAGCGATAGGACTGCAGATTTTATTGACGGCCTCGCGGCCGTATGTTGTGGATACACGACTCCCCACGCCGGCCACGGAAAGAGTGTCCATAGCAGAGGGGTCTCCGGTAACAAATAGCCCCGAAGGGGCAAACCTTGTATCACGCAGTCTCTGCGGATAAAGGTCGTCGTCATAGCATATAAAGCGGATACCGTCTGAAGCCCAGATATCCAGTCTTCGACGGCATTCGTCAGGAGAGGGATCATTCCCGCGGCGTGCTACCCATGACGGGATCAAAGCCTTTATGCGCGGTTCGAGCCGGTTTTCGTACAGCGAAATGATGTCGCCGTCGAACAGGTTAAGCGCCTGTCGGAATTTAGCGTTGCAACTTCCGAAGGTTTCGTGAAGCCACAGCCAGTAGGGATAACATTCGATGTTCATCTCACAATCTCCCACATGGCTATTGCGGCCGCGGCTGCAGCATTAAGGCTCTCGGCTTTGTCGGTGATAGGAATGTAGACCGTCATATCGGCCAAAGCAATCATTTCCGGAGAAAAGCCGTGCCCTTCGTTGCCTATCATCAGCGCAGACGGCTGCTTCCGGGGAATTCCGGTTACAGCAACAGCGCTCGGATCAAGGGTAGCAGCAATAAGAGTGTATCCTCTGCCTCGCAGAAATGACGGATTTTCAGCCCGTATGCACGGAACAAGCAGGGATGAACCCATGCTTCCTCGTATAGCTTTGGGTGAAAAGGGATCGGCGCAGGCACCGCATAATACCGCGCCGCCGAATCCGAGAGCGGCCGCGGTGCGTATCAGTCCTCCGACGTTGCCTGGGTTCTGTATGTCACAGAGCACAACAACTGGAGTCCCGTCGTTCGGAAGCTCCCTTTCGGGTATTTCGGCAACGCCGATCATCCCGTCTCCGGAGAGAAAGTAGCTCAGCTTTTCGTAGACACTTTGACTGGTCATGACAATTTCGCAACCAGATCCCGAACCGAATGACGTTATTTCTTGATCATATTTTGCCAGAACTTCACCGGTAACCCATAACTGGTGGAACACTGCACGCTCTTCAAGATCAAAGCACAACTTGGCGCCCTCGACAAGACACAGACCTTGCTCACGACGAACAGACCCGTCGCCCGCAAGGTGGCAGAGATTTTTTACGGCATCGTTTTTTCGGGAAGTAATTGTTGTCATAGTAAGCCTGGGAACCCATTCCGCAAGTTGTAACTTATTAATATACTATATGTCTGTATCAAAATGTCCCGCAAGAGGCAAAAAGACAGTACTTCCTACATGAAATCAAATTGATACAGACTCTGATAAATACCGCAAAGCCCGAGCGCATCCGTGGGATGTGTCGGGCGTTGAAGACATATTTTGCTTTAGAGAGAAGTCTTGGCCTGCTCTGTCAGGATGGTAAAAGCACCGGGATCGGCGATAGCCGTCTCGCTGAGCATTTTACGGTTGAGGTCGATTCCGGCCTTCTTGAGACCGTTCATAAAGGTTGAATAATTCATGCCGTTGGCCTTGCAGGCGGCGGAAATGCGGGTAATCCACAGACGGCGGAAATCACGCTTTTTCCGTTTTCTTCCGATATATGCATACTGGCCGGATTTGAAAACAGCCTGCTTGGCAGTCCTGAAGAGGGTGCTCTTGCTACCGTAGTAGCCCTTGGCCATCTTTAAAATCTTTTTTCTTCTCTTGCGAGTCATCATCGCGCCTTTTACGCGTGCCATATTAGTAATCCTCCTGTGTTAACAAATATTGAAATTAGTTTTGATAAGGCAGTAATACTCTGAGATTGCCGACGTTTGTCTTATCAGCATATGTGCCCTTGCGCAGATTTCTGAGGCGTTTGGTGCTTTTTTTATTGAGGATATGGCGCTTGAAGGCATGAGCGCGTTTCATTTTACCGTTTTTTGTAATCTTGAAAATACGTTTCTTTGTACCACTGTGGGTTTTCATTTTGGGCATGATAATATTCCTCCTGCTTTTTGGATTATATTTGTGTTTTGGAAGAACGTGGAACGATGAACATCTGCATCGAGCGTCCCTCTAGTTTAGGCTCCTTATCGACTGTACCATATTCGGCAACAGCCTCAGCGAAACGGTTCATAACTACGATACCGAGAGAAGCATGGGCCATTTCACGGCCGCGAAAGCGCATGGAAGCCTTTACCTTGTTGCCCTCGCTGAGAAATTCTACGGCGTGACTGACTTTTGTCTCGAAATCGTGATCCCCAATATTGAGGGAAAGCCGTATTTCTTTGATTTCAACGGCCTTCTGGTTTTTCTTGGCTTCTTTTTCACGCTTTTGCTGTTCGAAACGGTATTTGCCGAAGTCCATAATACGGCATACCGGAGGAACCGCCTGTGGAGCAATTTCGACCAAATCAAGGCCGCGCTGGGAAGCGGTTTCCAGCGCTTTGTCAATTGTAACGATACCAAGCTGACTGCCGTCGGCGTCAATAAGGCGGACCTCGGCGTCATTGATTTCTTCGTTTACAGCATAGTCCTTCGCTGCTATTGGGATACACCTCCGTAAAAAACACAAAATGTTATAATATAAACAAAAATGGCCCGGTAAACCGCGCCACGAAAGAATACAGACGATAACCGCCCGAAATTCTATCGACCGGCAGCCTCAGAAAGGGCCGAACGGTGAGCACGGAAAACTATGTGCTACTTTGTTGTCCAACCTATAATACCACAACATTGGGGTTTGTCAAGCATTCTTTACTGAAGTTTTCCCGCTCCGCAAGGAGCGGGAAAACTGATAGGAATAATTTTATCCAAGCACGTACACTCGGTATTCGTGTACGTCTCCGTCTGGTGAATAAACAGCGTAACTGATATAGTCAGCTAGGTTTTCACTGTTGAATGTATGGTACTGCTTTTCAATGGCAGAACCGTTGTAAACAGGCTCAAGAGTAGCACTGTTAAAATTGCGGTCGATACCCTTTACGTACCAGGTACCATTGTCGGAACGGCCGGAGGTAAGATTTGCCTCAGTGGTAAAACCGTCAAAGTCAGCATAATTATTGCTGTTTCCCTTAATAATCCAGATGGGGTTGCTGTAGGCGCAGCCGACATCATCATTGACTGTAAAGCCTTTTCCTTCATCGGCTTCGGAATGAACCTCAAGTCGGTAGTATTCACGGGGATTGAGCGTAAGGGGAACGATTTCGCTGACGCTGAAAACGTTCTGACCGGTAAAGTCTTTGTCATAGACAAGCTCGGGGTCAAGATCGGTGAAATCTCCGGTAATCGGGTAACGGTAAAGCATTACGGTGGTCAGGGGCGAGCTGTGGCTTGCGCTGATGTAGGCGGATGCGGATGTGGTTTCTGAAACGGAAATATTGTCGCCCATGTCGGTATCTCCTATATTAAAACGGAGCTCGGGACCGTTGGAGCTGTAGAAATTGCCGTTTGTAAGCATTTCAAGAATTGATTCCTCGCTCAGATCCTTAGCGGCACCGCGGATGTATCTGTGGCCTACGCCCTTGGACCATGCACTGTTAGTGGCCATAAAGCCGTATACGTGCTGTCCGTATGAAAGAAGGTTGTTCCAGGTATTGAGCGAGATGCGGACCTCCATACTGCCGTATTCATGGGCATACGACATCAGCTCAAGGCCGTTTATATTGCGCATGCCCTGGGCGCGGCTAATCTGCTCTATAATATCCCCAATATCGAAGAAATGCGGTATATACACAAGGCCACCGGCGTCGATAACTTCGTTTATTGCGTCCTGAATGGTCAGCTGATGGTCGGGAGTGACTTCAAAATCTGTATCGGGCCAGACATCTGTCCCGTAAACGAGAAGATGGGTTGTAGTCTCTCCGGGCTCTTCCGCAAGAAGCTGCAGAAACTTGCCGGGAGCGCCTGTAAGCGAATCAACATCGCTCTGCGAAAGCTTTTCAGCCATCAGGGGCTGGTCATCCTTGCTGTTTTCGACGCTGTAGATGAAGCTCATGCCGTTTTCGTAGGCGTACTTTACGTTATCCTCAATTGTGGAGCCGTAACGGTTGCTCTTTCCGACATCGCTGTGAGTGTGAATGTCTCCGCTGTAGTAGCTGTTGGCACCCAGAATATCCACGAACTGCGATTTTCCCCACAGGCCGTTTGTGCCGCTGTAGAAAACGGCGTGATGACCTGCCTCAAGAGCAATAACATCGACAGAGACGGTTACACTTTCATCGGAGGGGACGTTGGATACGGTAACATTGTTTCCTTCAGGGAAGAGGAAGGCCTCGCTTGTCAAAGTAAGCTCGTCACTAGAAATTGTGTAGCCTGTGTTGTTATTGATTTCAAGGGTAAGATTATACCTCTCACCGACGAAATGGGCGTCAAGAGTCTTTTTCACGTCACTGCCGTTTAGTGTAAGGGCATTGACATCCTTTTCTTCCGGAACCGTTGCACCTGTGATGGCTGTGTTGGGTGCGTTGATATATACGCGGCAGTTGCTGAAGCGGTAGCCCGACATATCGCAGACAGCCTCTCCTCCGGAAAGATATACGGTGCCGTTATTTAACGTAAGGGTGCCTCCGGTGATGTTCACAAGAGGAAGCGACATAAATCCGTCGTACTGATCTTCAACGTCAACCGAATAGTCGGAATTGAGTGCGAGCGTATCCCCCGACTTAAGTGAAGGATGTGAAAGGTATGTAAGGAGCACGGGCTCGGATGTGGCGTTGTAGGTGTACACCGCTGGATGAGGTTCCTTCATCAGATCGAAACGGATTGCAAGACGTTCAAGGTCAATAACGCCCTTGTAATTCAGCACAAGAGCTCCGCCTGCGATAAACAATAGAATCAGCAGGATAATCGGGATAAAAAGACTTACCCTACCCTTCTTTTTCTTCTTCGGTGGATTTTCGGCGGAAGTCTTTTTTATTTTGGTCTCCGTGTCGGGAATATCAAACATAAATTCACCGCCGTTCGTTGTATATTTCGGGGGTGTCACTCCGCTTACGGTGCCGAGTTTATGCCCAGAAGCCTGAGCAACCGGACCGGTGTTTATGGCATCACGGGCGGCGGCAGCTCTTATATCGCCGGTTGCATCGTTACGAGCGGCTTTTTCGGCCTCATTTTCCTCAGGAGAGTCAATCTTCTGAACATCGGTAGCAACCATCTCCGCAGTGCGGCGCATTGCGGCAAGGGCCCGCTCGGTATATGTTTTTTTTGCTAGTTGATAAATACGCCTTCCCTCGGCCTTCGCGGCCTCGTAGGCGCGAGTCAGCTGCTCCTCGGAAACGTTCTTGCCCTGGGCGGCCTTTTCAATAGCGGCCTTGGCGGCGGCGTAGGCCTTTTGGCCTTCGGCCGTACTGGCTTTTTCTATCTGCTGGATTACGCGTTCAGGCAACACGGGTTCAGATGCCTGAACGGTGTTTTTCGGATGTTCACCGTTTGCTGGTGCAGTAAAGGAAAAACCGTTATTTTCATCCATGAGGAAAAATCTCCTTTGTATGCATATCTCATTTAATTTTAGCAAATAGCAAAAGACAATTCAACCCAGCGCAGCTTTATATTCCTATTTGCAACACGGTTTAAAAAATATATAATTATTTTAAAAATACAAAAAGGTAAGGTGACACTAATGCCGCAGCTTCCCGACTCTGCTCCCATGCACGCGCGCAGCCTCAGAATCCTTTATCTAAGGCAGCAACTGATGGCCGAAACCGACCGAGACCACGGTCTTTCACTTGAACTGCTCCAAAATTATCTTGAAGGCATGGGTATTCCCGCGGAACGAAAGACGGTTTACTCCGATATCGAAGCTCTACAGTCCTTCGGCGACGACATCCTCCTCCACAGGGGTAAAATCTTCGACTATCGTGTGTTGACCCGTGATTTCGAAGACGCGGAAATAAGTCTGCTTGTAAATGCGGTTGAGTCATGCAAATTTATCACGCGGGACAAATCGCTTCAGCTGATTAACAAACTTGGTAACCTTACGTCCTCTTTCCGGGCGCGCAACCTGCGGCGCAATACGCAGCTGGATGGACGTGTTAAAAGCCAGAATGAAAACATATACGATACCGTCAATGCACTGTATGACAGTCTGAATACCGGTGAAATGTTCACATTCCGCTATTTCAGGTACGGGCGCAGTAAGGAACAGATTTTTGGACACGGCGGTCTAAAATACCGAGTATACCCTCTCGGTGTACAATTCAGCGACAACAACTACTATCTTATTGCATACAGTCTCGCCGATGGCGAAATACGCAACTATCGTGCGGACCGTATGTCCGACGCCAAAAGCACCCACTTTCTGAAGAAGGACGTTGTTCCGGATGAATATCGCAGTTTCGACATTGAGGAATATTCGCGAGAAATGTTTTCGATGTTCGGCGGCGAGCCGGCCGAAGTCACTATGCAGTTCCACGAGAGCCTGGCTAGTCAGGTAATTGACCGCTTCGGAAGCGAGCTTGTTTTCATACCGGAAGGCAAAGAGGATTTCAGGGTGAAAACCCGCGTTGTCCCCTCTCCCAACTTTTTCAGCTGGATAGCCTCGTTCTCAGGCCGTGCAAAGATTCTCAACCCTCCGGGGGTCGTATCCGATTATCGGGAAATGCTTTCAGCTGCGTTGGAAGCAAGTAACAGGTAACAAATTACAAATGACTAGTTATTAGTTATATAATTCAGGATATTATGAAATAAAGGATAAAAATGATACAGGATATATACCCTCACAGGCTCAACAACGAATATGTGCCGGATGCCTTTTCGAACAGTGAAAGTGTTGTCCTCTGCTTCTCGGGGGGAAAGCTTCTGTGCAGCATCAAAGAGGACGAAGTAATTACTCTTCCGCTTATGCGTGATATCTCATCCGCGCCCTCTGCCGAAGGGATGACCTATCTTTTCAGTCTCGACAATATTAAATACTTCCTATCCCCCGCTCCCGAAAACCCGGTTTCTGAAAATTTTGAATACAGGGAAATCAATGTTTTCCGCAGAATAAAACCCGCGGAGCTACGCCTTGTGATAATAACAGGATACCACCTGTACCTTTGGTATTCAGGCAACCGTTACTGCGGCCGCTGCGGTCATACCACAGTCCCGGACAATTACGAGCGGATGTTGCGCTGCCCAGAATGCGGGAACATGATATTCCCGCGTATCATGCCTTCGGTTATCGTCGGTGTCATCCATGGAGACCAGCTTCTGCTTACAAGATACAACCGCCCCGAAAGCAGACTTGCGGCTCTTGTCGCAGGTTTTACCGAAATCGGAGAAACCGCGGAGGAAACCGTAAGACGCGAGGTAATGGAAGAGGTAGGCCTGAAGGTCAAGAACATCCGGTACTACAAAAGTCAGCCTTGGGGCATCAGCGCAGGAGGTCTTCTTCTCGGATTCTGGTGCGACGTTGACGGAGACCCGACTATTCATGTTGACGGTACCGAGCTCGTAGAAGCCGCATGGCTTTCCCGTGAGAATATTCTTGAAAACTATACGGATAACGAGGTCGCGCTTACGTCAAACATGATAATGACTTTCGCCAGAAAAGGCGAAAATTGATTCCGCCAGTCATTTTGTAATAAAAGATCAATCCGGAGGTCCTTTCAGAAGGTCTCCGGATTGATCTTTTTTGTTTGGATATTTAACCGAATAACCTGAAAAGGATCAGTACAAGCAGCTCCAGTGCACCTATTCCGGTCATAATCATCATGCCTTTGAAATCGGGCTTGCGCACCGGAATGTTGAGCAGGAAAAGAAACGTCATCAGAAGCATCACAGCGAAATACGCGGTAATGAACACCTCGCGGGAAATCTTTACGAGCAGGCACAGCAACGGAAACACAAGCGCCGCTGATGTTACGGGCAGGCCGGTGTAAGTCGTTCTGCGGCCGGTCTCGGTCTTCTGGCGCTCCTCTTCGGTAACGTTGTAGTATGCAAGGCGGATATAGGCCGCAAGCATGTACATAACAGCGATGATAAAAGTGACGACATAAAGGAACAATGCCCCTTTGTGCGAACCCACGTCAATCTTTGAAAATGCTCTTAATCCCTCAATACCGATAACGGCCGGAAGAATACCAAACGCCACAACGTCGGAAAGAGAGTCTATTTGGATGCCGAACTGATTGCCTATATCGGTGCGGTCCTTTTTGGTTGAAGCGACCTTGCCGTCAAAAGCGTCGCACAGACCGCTTATCAGTAGGCAGATAACGCCCTGAAACGGGCTGTCGTTTGTCAGCGAAAGGAATATTCCCGCACAGGCGGAAATAAATGAAAGATATGTCAGCCATACCGTGTAATCGTAAAAACCTATCATTTTTTACTGTTCCTTTTCAGCTGCGGTTTTGTTTCGCAAACCGCCTTATAGAAAACAGTCGCGTAAACTATATAATTCGCAATCGCGACGTATTTGAGGTCGAAGACCGTAAAGTCAAGAATAAACGGGAAATACGCGAACAAGGCAATAATCTGGATTGCAATCGTCTCGGTGTACATCTCACGGTATATCACCGCGAACATTACCATAAGAATTTCGACCGGGAAAGCGTATCTGTCGTGCATTTCCGGCAGGAACATCACGCAGGTGTACCCTGAAAGGATGGTAAACAGCAAATACTCCCGCGCGGTGTAGTGTCTGTTCTTCGCCGTTAGGTAAACGAACAGCATAATAACAAGACCCAGAGCAAATATTATTCCCGCGGGCTGTAGAATATCGTACTGCGCGTCGGGCAACCAGCAGTAGATATTGGGATAATCAAGCGACAGGGATTTGTAGGTCCCTATCTGGTCGAGATAAGTGCGCCAGATTGCCGACAGAGGCCTGCCGATAATCAGGGCCGGCGCGCTGCAAACAAGCACCGCAGCCGGGGTTCCCAGAGCCTTGTACAGAAGACAGGGATGCTCCAAAATCCAGTAAAGAAGGATTACGGGCAAAAAAAACAGTGCCTGAAGTTTGAATGCTAGGGCCACACCGAAGGCAAAGAACCCCCAGAAGGGCTTTTTGCGGTAAAACAACAGAAAGGATATTACGATAAAGGACGTGTACATGGCGTCGCACTGTCCCCACAGAGCGCTGTTGACAAACACGGTGGGCATAAATAACACAAGGAAGAACGCCAGCCCGGGCGCGAACTTTTTACGTCCGTCAGGGACAATCCTGTACGCAAGCATCGCTCCGCCGAATGCAAGAACAAAATCAAACACGCTGGACATGCCCTTAATAAGGTTCGCCGGATCTCCGGGGAAATAGGTTATAGCCGCCATCAACGTTTGATACAGCATGTTGTAGTTGCCGACTTTGTGTCCCAGCGCGCCAAAACCGCCGTAAAGTTTTATCTTGTCGTACCAGATAAGCAGATCGCTACGGATGTCGCCGAACAGGTATGGAAACAGTTTAGCACGAAGCACAATGCTGAGCGCAAGCAGCAACACACCGCCAATAATCAGAGCGTAGCGTTTTATAAAATCAAGTATTTTCTGCTCAACCTTGTACATAAAATGCTCAGCCTTTCCGGATATTGTCGTCTCTTATTATATTACCCGACAGATTATATATCAAGAAAAGGAAGCGCCCTAGTCCGGTAGGGCAGGGCACAATCCGTAATTACCAGAATCTTCAGAAGGGTCCGCCCTATCTTCCCATAGGGGGATGCGGTCTGTATCCGAACATCCCAAAAATGGGGGACGAGCCTGAATAGTACGCAAAGTGGAAGGAAAACAAGCCCCTGTACAAGACGCATTATCGCGAACACACACGCAAACACAGCCCAGATTATCAATATTGTCAGCAGCATTTTCTTCACCGCTCCTTTTTTTATGTAACGAATAAAGTCTACCTTCCGTTAACCATCTCATAAATGACAAAAGTAACAAATTAAGGTTATGAAATTATTTTAAAACACAAAAATATCGGCAGTCTTTATTAAGTGCTACATTTAAACATAACTTACTTAATGCCTTAACCACTGTACCCCGAAGTAACTCCGTTAGGGCCAACGTATCTGCTTTCACCGAGGCCGAGGATCAATTTGAACAACGTGGGGAAAATGCATAGTCCAAGGCCGAAGAAGAATCCCCTTCCGTAGCATTTTGCGAGCTTGAAACTGCTGATGATATGGATTACACCGATTACAAGGCCAAGCAGGGCTACGACAGCACCCGCCGCTTCGCTTTTTTCCATAAACGGTCCAAGTATGCCCTGGCCGACTACAGCGGCGATTAGAATCCAAAACGCGGTAATGCTCCAGCTGATCTTGAACTGGACAGCCACATTGTACACGGGGATAATGCTCTTCCAGCCGGGCTCCCCCGCCTTTGTGAATATGCGCCAGTACGCAACGATCTGAAGAAGGAAAAGAATTCCAGCAATAGTGCCGTATAAGATGATTCCGTTGAGAATTACGCCGGCAATTGTACCTATAGCTACCATACTGTACTCCTATGTAATTTATTATTTGAAATACTACATTATTATACGTCAAATTTATTCCGATGTGTATCCGGTGACAGAGTCATAGAACCTACATATTTAGACTATAATAAATATGAGTCCTTTTAATGTCCAAAATATTCAATTTGTACTGCGTCACAATAATGGGGTAATATTTAAAAACTAACATATTGCAGACTTCGGTTCAGTAATGATATAACACCGTCCCCTTATGGGGGCGGTCCTTTTTTTATAATAATTCTCAAAAGCCGCATAGACCTCTCTGCCTCTTTTTTACCCCCTCATGATCTCGAAACAGATACCGTGTCTGTTCTTTTGTCATTATTGACTTTGCCTTGTTCACAATATATAATGTTCACAATATCGTGATATTTAATTATAGTGAACAATGTATATGGAGATAAAAAGCAATTAATATGAACAGACCTGCCTGGATTGTTCTTGCCGTAATCGTCAATCACGGCTATATAAATCAGCGCGACCTTGCGTCGGTAACCCGGCTTTCGATCGGCGCGGTCAACAAAGCGCTTAAAAAACTCGAATCAGAGGGCTATCTCGACGAACAGCACCAACCCACTCGCAAGGCAGATGAGCATATAACAGCGCTTAAGCCGCAACGCGCAGTTATACTCGCGGCTGAAACGGGAATTCAGACCGGCATAAACTATGTGACTCCCAAAGGTCTCCTGGAAATTAACGGCGAAATATTCATAGAACGCATTATCCGCCAGCTTCACGAAGTGGGCGTCAGCGAGATATACATCGTCGTCGGATACGAGATGGAGCGGTTCGAGTATCTTTCCGAAAAATACGGTGTGAACCTCATAACCGATGAAAAATACGAAACGAGAGGCTCACTTTACTCCCTTTATCTCTCCTGTGAACTGCTTAAGAACTGTTATGTTATAAACAGCAGCGTCTGGTTTTCGAAAAATCCCTTCTCAGTAACCGAATACATGCCCTGGTACGGCGTATCAGAGGGAAACGACGAGGATTCCTTCCTGCGTGTGACCCGCAAGATGGAGCTTGTCGATTCGGGATGGGAACCCGGATCCCCGATGTCGGGTGTCGGCTACCTTACGGAACTATCTGTTCCCGTGGTAAAAAGCAACCTTGACAAACTTGTAAGAAAGCATGAATACCGTCACGCCATCTGGGAAAATGCCCTTCTGGATGACGAAAAATGTGTCGTCTACGCTCGTATGTTCCTGGGCCAAACGCTCTTTTCGGTCAAGACCTACCACCAGTACGCTCTTATCGCCGATGAATTTGAATGCATCGCGGGTCGTATAAAAGACTATATTTCCGATGCTCTGGGTATAGAGCGAGACGAAATCAGCGACCTCCTGTACCTTACAAGAGGCCGTTCCAACCGCCTTTTTACCTTCACGGCAGTCGGAAAACGGATGGTTCTGCGTGTCCCGGGCAAGGGCAGCTCCGCCATTATCGACCGCGGCAACGAGGCGGAGGTATACGAAAAGATAGCCGGTCTCGGAATTTCGGAAAAGAATGTGCACCTTGATACCACGAACGGTTACAAAATATCGGAATATATCGACGCGGATCACCAGTGCGACCCCGCCAACCGATCAGACGTAAAGCGCTGCATGGAGCTTCTTTCCATGCTTCATTCCCAAAAGCTTTCCGTGGGAAATCCCGCCGATTTCTTTGAAAGGATCGAGTTCTACGAGGCGCTGCTGTCTGACAACCTTTTCCTGGACTATCCCGAGGTGAAAAAGCAGGTTTTCGCTCTGCGGCCGTTTGTGGAAGCGTTCGCTTCAAAACCAGTTCTGTGCCACAGCAATTCATTTCCCCATAAGTTCCTCTTCGGAAAAGACGGCAGACTCCGGCTTATAGACTGGGAATATTCCCGAACCTGCGATCCTCTGGCCGACGTGGCCTCGTTCTGCGTCTGCGCCGGCTACGACAGCTCAGAGATTGAAAGCACTCTTAATATGTACAACCCAGGCTGTACCGAAACTGACCTCAATCTGGTCTATGCCTACTGCGCCGTACTGGGCCTTTTCTGGTCCCTTTGGAGCGAGTACCAACGCAAGATGGGTAACAGCAGCGGTGGATTCGCGATCGCTCAGTACCGTTACGCCCGCCGATTCGCCCCCCCGGCGTACAGATATCTGGCCGGCAGGCTGAAACAATAATGTTTATATTTATTAACCAATCTATATCATCATTCAAAGGAGAACTCACACATGAAAACCAGACGATTCATCGCCTTAATCCTGCTCATCGCCCTTTGTCTTACGATTAGCGGATGCTCCGGAAAGAATAACAAAACGATAAACATCTATTCCGCCAACTATGAGGAGGAAATTGCCGTCGAACTTGAGTACCTCCAAGATCTGTTTCCTGACTACGACATTACCATCACTTACATGTCCTCAGGCAAGCTTGCCGCCAAGATAATGGCGGAGGGAAAAGACACCGAGGTCGATATAGTCATGTCCCTTTCAAGCGGCTACGCCAACCAGTTGAAGAACGCGGGCATGCTGCGTGCCTTCGATACCGGCGTATCCTACAAGGACGAATTCACAGACAGCGACAAAATGGTTATCGCCAACGGCGTATGGGCTGGTGCTATCGTTGTGAACACAGACCTTCTCGAAGCGGACGGCCTTCCCGAGCCTAAGTCTTACACCGACCTTACCGACCCGGTGTACAAGGGTAAAATCGTCATGGCCGACCCCTCAAGTTCGTCCACGGGGTATTTCTTCCTACACGGACTCCTAAATCTTTACGGAGAAGAGAACGGTTGGCAATATTTTGACGCCTTGCGCGAAAATATCAAGCTATTCAGCGAATCGGGTTCAGTCCCTGTCTCGATGGCCGAAAGCGGTGAGGCAGCCATAGCCCTTGGCATCGACTACCAGGCCATGGCTCTTGCCGACTCTACTAGCCCGATAAAGGTCATATTCGCGGCTGAAGGTGCGCCGTACGACTACGACACCGCTCTCCTTATAAACCGCAAGAACGACCCTTCCGACGCCGTGCTTGACGTTATGGCGGCTATCACCTCTCCGGAGGGCAACGACGTATTCAACAACTACAACATCTCTGTGCTGAAGGACGCGCCCAGTACGACGGGATACCCCGACAGCTTTTATCTCATGGACATGACTGGAATATCCGACTCGGCACAAAAGGAGAGCATCCTTGCTGCGTGGGTCGAAAGATATGACTGAGGGAGATTTTTTAAAGGTTAAATCCCTGAGCAAGTCGTTCGGGATCCAACCTGTTCTTCAGGACATCAATTTCGGTATAAACAAAGGCGAGTTCGTCTCGCTCCTGGGTCCCAGCGGCTGCGGCAAGACAACCCTTCTGCGCTGCATAATCGGCCTTACCGAGCCCGATACCGGCACAGTTTCGCTTGAGGGCGAGGATATCACCGACACCCGAATCGACAAACGCGGAATATCGATAGTGTTCCAGGACTATGCCCTTTTCCCACACATGACGCTGTATAACAACGTCGCTTATCCTCTTAAGATAAAAAAGACCAACAAGGCCGAGATAAAAGAAAAGGTTGAATATGCCCTCAAGGCGCTGGATATTGATAACGCCGCGAACAAGTACCCGTCCCAGCTGTCCGGCGGCATGCAACAGCGCGCGGCAATCGCACGTTCGCTTGTAATGGGAAGTCGGCTTATGCTGCTTGACGAGCCATTTTCGGCGCTTGACGCCATGGTAAAGGTCGATCTTATCGATGAGCTCAAAGCGCTTCAGCGGCGGTTCGGAATCACGATGGTCATGGTTACACACGACCAGATCGATGCCGTCTCGCTGAGCGACAGGATACTTCTGATGAACGGCAGCCGGATTGTCGCAGACGATACACCCTCCGCGCTATACAACCGAAACGGCGACGAATTTATAAACAAATTCTTTGTCGACCAGATAGACAAGCGCGCGTACCAGCTGACCGAGCTGGGTGTAAGCCTATGAAGAAATACGATAACTACGAGTCCGCTGGACGTAAAAGAGTTATACGCATCGCTCTGTTGATTCTGCTTGCGGTAATAACCGTCAATTTGGTCATTCCTATTTCTCTCCTGCTTGCCAAATCTGTGGATTTCGCACCGTTCTGGGCGGGCTACAGAAAGGTGCTAGGTTCGGGCACATTCAAAACCGCGCTCTGGAACTCGGTAAAGGTAACCGCCGTCGCGGCATCCATATCGGTAATCGCTGCATATTTCTTCGCGTACACTGTGGAATTCAAGCTTAAGGGCCGCCTGCGCAGCGTTTTCCGGCTTATAGCGATACTCCCCATGCTTGTGCCCAGCATCACGCACGGCATAGTCATAGTGAATCTTTTCGGAAATATGGGCATATTCACCCGTCTTTTCGGAATAGGTCTTGATATCTACGGTCCGATGGGAATAATAATGGGAAGCTTTTTCTATGCCTTCCCTACTTCTTTCCTTGTATTCAGTCAGGCCTTTATCACGCTGGATGTCCGCCTTTACGAAAACGCACGGATACTGGGCGTGAAGCCGGCAAGACGGTTCTACGACATACTTCTACCCATGACTAGATACGCCGTGTTCTCGGCCTTCACTGTCTGCTTCACCATGATATTCACCGACTATGGCGTACCTCTCTCGGTGGGCGGTTCCTACCCCATCCTGCCAATTCTGTTCTATAAAAACGTCGTGGGTCTTTTGGATTTCTCGTCCGGTGCGATATACAGCGTATTCATGCTTATACCCGCTGTAATAGTGTTCGTCCTCGACGTTATGGTTTTCAGCAAGCGCCAGGCGTCCACGAAAAGCACCACCCTTCTGGACACCGGAAAATTCCTGACGCTTCAGAAGCTGTTTTTTGTCTTTCTGACGTTTGTCATAGTTGTCTGCTTATCGGTGATACTGTTTATACCGTTCGTAAACAACTGGCCTTACAGCCTCACGCCGACGCTGAAACATTTCAAGCTTATAAACAACAACGGAAAGCTAATAAAGCTGCTTGGCAACTCGCTCTTAATTTCGTTCGGCACGGCCGCGTTCGGAACTCTTCTCAGCTTCAGCAAGGGTTACCTTTATGTCCGGGATCAGAACAACAACACCCTTCTCAAAAAGGCGACCCACGGACTTTATACCGCGACTCTCGCGATACCGGGCCTTGCGTTGGGCCTGGGGTTTGTGATGTTTTTCAAGGGAAGCTTCCTTTACGGCACGATAGCGCTCCTTATCATAGTGAACGTAATCCACTTTTTCGGCTCGCCATACATGATGACCATAAGCCATTTCAAGCTGCTTGACCCTAACTTTGAATCGGTGTGCCGGAGTCTCGGAGCATCGTACCTCAGAATGCTTGCCGACGTAATCATACCCTGCAGCAAGAAGCTTCTGACCGACGTGTTTGTCTACTTCTTCACAAATACGATGATAACGATATCCGCCGTATCCATGCTTTACAATTCGCGGACCATGACGCTCGCGGTCCAGATTACCGCTTTCAACGATCAGGGGTCCTGGGAAAGCGCAGTATCGGTATCGCTTGTAATCCTCCTGGTCAACGTTATGATGAAAATTGTACAGGAAAAATTTTTGTCAAAGCCTGATATAGTCTCAAATACTCCTTCGTAATTATGACTGAATAAAAGTGACTGATAAAAAAACAGACACCTGAGAAAGCAAGTGTCTGTTTTTGATGTTTCATTCGGAGCAGAGTGTATTCTGCTAATAAAGAAGAGACGCGCCAACTCCGCCTATCTCACGGAAGCACTATTGCATCTAAAACTCTATTATTGTATAATTTGATTTATCTTGCCGGTGTGATGGAATTGGCAGACGTGCGGGACTCAAAATCCCGTGGTGGCGACACCGTGTGGGTTCGACCCCCACCACCGGCACCAAAAACCGACAGACGAGCAAAGACGTCTGTCGGTTTTTATTTCTTCCTCACCGTTGCTGATTTCAAATATTCACAAAAAAAGGGAACCCTAAATGGTTCCCTTTCAATTATTTATCTCTTTTTAAGTTCTTCAACCTTTGCGGCAATTTCGGCCTTCGCGTCCTCCATATCGTCCCTCCAGCCGTTCACATAGTCATAACAGATATCGTATTCGTCCTGCGCTGCGTTAATCCGCTTTACATAGCCTTCAAGCATCTCGAAATCTCTTTCGTAGCAGTGAAAGCTGTTGGCTCTGTGCACGTATGTGCCCATTCCCACACCCAGCTCATCGGCTATCATCTTTTGAAGCTGGATTAGTGCGAAGGCGTTCATATATGCGGCCTTGCAGGCATCGTTGGACCTGAACAGTATCTTGCATTCCAGTTTCCCTTCGCGCACAAAGAATTGCAGATGTTGCATGCAGGCGGGGTCGTCGGATCCCATATCCTGTTGCGTGCGTATACAGATGACGGCGCGGCGGCTGCTGGGGTTGCGACGAAGTTCGTTTATAATAAAATCTATCTGGTTCCCCATTCGCTGATGGTATGTGTAGTCCCAGTTGCCGCGCTCCACCTCGAAATCGAGAATACCGTACAGCATTTCCTGGCGGTACTGCTCAAGCTCAGTGGACCCGCCAATGAAAAGCTTGCTTATCATAGGTTCGGCAAGAGGTTCCGTGACAACCATGGTCATGGAAACCTCCTTCTGTGTTGTGTTCCAGTCGGCGCAGTCGGTGACCTCACCGTTCTCCCACAGCTCCTTAAGCGCCAGATGATAAGCCTCAGGCAGCGTTTTTCCTCTTAAGATAGCTTCAACCATTTTTACTCCGTTTTTTACTTCGAACGTTGTCCGCAAGGTATATATTAATCAGTGGATTAATCCTTGTCTTCTGATGCAGGGGGTATCGGAGGTTCCGGATGCCCGGGAAAAATCGGCATACTGCTTTCACGGAGGGCAGTCAGTGTGCCCGCCAAATTGGCGATATCACTTGGCACGACAATCTTGGTAGCCTGGCCGTTCGCCATTCTCTCGGCAGCCTCGAAGGACCTCATCTTGAGAAATCCGTCACCGGGGTTAGCCTCGTTAATCATTTTAATACCTTCGGCGCGGGCCTTCTGTACGGTAATAAGCGCCTCGGCCTCGCCCTGAGCCTCACGAATCTTCTTCTCCTTGACGGCGTCGGCTCGCAGAATTGCGGCTTCCTTCTCGCCTTCGGCAATTGTGATGGCTGCCTGCTTTTTGCCTTCGGATGAAAGGATTGCTTCGCGCTTTTCACGCTCCGCCTTCATCTGTTTTTCCATCGCGTCACGGATGGTTTTGGGGGGTTCGATGTTCTTGACCTCTACGCGAAAAACCTTGATGCCCCACTTGTCTGTGGCTTCGTCAAGTATTGCGGTAATCCTTGTGTTGATAGAGTCACGGGAGGTAAGGGTTTCATCAAGGGTCATACTGCCTATGATGTTACGCAATGTGGTCACAGAAAGATTCTCGATAGCTGCAAGGGGATACTCGACACCGTAGGTGTAAAGCTTGGGGTCGAAGATGTAGAAGAACACTACCGAGTCGACGCTCATAGTCACGTTATCCTTAGTGATAACGGGTTGTGGTTCGAAGTCGGCCACTTGCTCCTTCAGAGATACTTTTTTGGATATTCTGTACAGGAAGGGAATCATGATATGCAGACCCGCCTGCCATGTCACGTGGTATTTACCGAAGAACTCGATAATCCACGCACTTGCCTGTGGAACAATTTTTACACATAAGATGATAAACAGAGCCAACAGAACAATAACTACGCCTAAAACGATATAACCTGCCATTTCGAAAACCTCCTGTCTTTTTGTTTATTATAATTTGTCTATTATAAACATTATACAATAGTTTTAAATGACACTGCAATTTATATCTTTTATATATAAATCTTCAAAGCCTGCGGAAGGTCGTTGTCATTTCCCGAATCTCCGCAGCAAGCTCCAGTGAAAGGGCGCCCGGTTTCATGCGCCAGCGCCAGTTACCCTCTGCCACGCCCGGTGAATTGGTGCGCGCGCTTCCCGGAAGCTCAAGGATATCCTGCATGGTCATTACGAAAAGATCCGACGCACAAGCCATACCGGTGCGTATAAAGCCGCGGCACCAGCCCTCGTCCTTTGAAATGCCCATGTATTTCCTTGCAAATTCTACATCGGCATAATCTGAATGTTCCATCCACCCGAGCACAGTGTCGTTGTCGTGGGTACCGATATAGCACACGCTGTTCTTTGTGATGTTGTGCGGCAAATAGGCCGAATCTCCCTCAGTGCCGAACGCGAACTGCAGTACCTTCATGCCAGGAAGACCTGAATCCGATAGCAGATCCCCGACTTCAGTAGTGATGTACCCCAAGTCCTCGGCGATGTAGGAAAGGGTGTTGAACCAGGATGTCAGAACGCCAACGAGGGTCATTCCCGGGCCTTTTTTCCATTCGCCCTGCTTTGCGGAGGAGGCTCCGGCAGGTATCGACCAGTAGCTTTCGAAACCCCTGAAATGGTCTATGCGGATAACGTCATAAAGTCGACGTGTGCCCTCCATGCGGCGTACCCACCAGCCGAACCCGTCTGCCTTCATCCTGTCGTAATCGTAAAGCGGGTTGCCCCAAAGCTGGCCTTCCATGCTAAAATCATCCGGCGGGGTACCGGACACTGCAAGAGGCCTGTAGTTTTCGTCGAGCTGAAAGAACTGCGGCTCGCTCCACACATCAACGGAGTCCATTGCAACGTAAATGGGAATATCCCCGATAAAGCTTATTCCCCTCTGCCGGGCGTATGTCCGCAGAACGTTCCACTGTCTGTAGAAAAGAAACTGGACAAAGATATATAACTCCATTTCGGACTTCAGCTTTTCGGAATACAGTTTCATTGAAGCCGGCTCGCGTTTACGTATATCATCAGGCCATTCTGTCCACGCTGCACCGCTAAAGCTGTCCTTAACGGCCATGTAAAGGGCGTATTCGCGGAGCCAGCGTTCGTTTTCAATGAAAAAAACATCGCGCTCGTCTTCAAAGCGGTTCTTTCCCCTTTCGAACGCAATACGAAGAAGGGGCATCCTGCGTGCCAACATGGCGGGATAATCGACTGATTCGGGATTGCTTCCCCAGTCGACGGATTCGACATCGCTTTTATAAAGCAGACCGTCCGAAACAAGCATATCAGGGTCGATATAGTACGGGCTACCTGCGAAGGTTGACGGCGAGGAATAGGGGCTGTCACCCAGATCGGTGGGTCCCAACGGGAGAAGCTGCCAGTATTTCTGACCACTTTGGGCGAGAAAATCTATAAATTCGTAGGAGCTTTTTCCCATGGTACCTATTCCGTAAGGCGAAGGTAGCGAAAACATGGGCATGAGTATGCCGGATGAACGTTTCATAGTAAACCTTTCCAATTCAAGATTATCAGCATAAGCAGTAATCTTGCTTAAATTTTACAGTATTAGCCTCGTCTATGGCAAAAGGGACCGCACCTCCGGCGAATATTTGTTAATTTTGCAATAATGATGTATAACAATTTTGTATAAAAAGTATATAGTAAAAGTACAGGAACCATCGAATGCTGCAGACTAAACACATTACAAAAAAACACAAGACCGGCGATTTTGTCCAGGTTGCTCTCAACGACATCTCGCTCAACCTCCGCAACAGTGAATTTGTCGCCATCCTAGGTCCGAGCGTTTCGGGCAAGACCACCTTGCCCAACATCATCGGCGGCCTTATCCCCTCCCGCAGCGCCGCCAACAAAGACCCAGTCATCGCCCTTAGAACTGAATAATTCCAGTATGCGCCGGCACACTGAGTATCCGTTTCTCGGCGTACTCTGAAGCCTTCCCTTAAGGGTATAGTGTCAGCTTTAGCTGACAAACAAATGAGGTGTAGCTGCAAAGCAGCATAACTTAAAAAATCCCTGCCTTGTGGCAGGGATTTTTCTTTTGTGATTATTTATTTTAAAAGCTTAATATTTCCGATAACGGGTAGCTCTTTTGCGCGGCCGTTGTATATATTGAGAATACCGATTATTACAAGTACCAGAATCGCTACGCTGACGACCCAGAAAACTATCCTGAAAATGAAGAAGAAATATAAGATGTTGCTGAGAATATTAAAAATAATACTCACTATCCAGAGAACAAGACCCTGGTTCAGATGAAAACGCACGAATTTGGACTCTGAGATTTTTGTGAATAATGAAACAATCCAGAATAACGGGGCAAAGATGAAGGCCAGAGCCGCAATAAGCTTGTTGTTGTTAATATCACTCTGATCGTACTCGGATGTGTTGTCGGCGGTCTGATTAAGCTCATTCAGCTTTTCGCCAACCTGATCGATTTTCTCATTGATATCTGCCATAATACAAAACTCCTTTTTAATATAACATTTCGGTTTAACCTGCAGATTAAGCATACCCTCTTCATAGGTTTAAATCAATAAAAATTTTAGATTGTGCAGTATAAATTCTGCAATTATAATGAATACAAAATATTTTCTATTTTATCGTACTTTTCTTATAAACACGGAGAATTTAATATGGGTAACCGTCAAAGATTCTTTCAGAAGCTTAACTACAGATTCGATACTCTAATGGCCAAAAGCCCGCTAGGACTAATTAAAGTAATCGCCGTTGTTTCAATCACGGTTGCTCTGCTGCTGACCCTTGTAATGGTCATCGGCGGAAGTGTGGAGGGCGACGGCTTTGGATCCGCACTGTGGGCAATCCTCTCCACCGAAATTAACGCCTGGATGCCCTCGTCCGAAGACGGCGACGCACTCTACGTAATCATGATGGCAGCGGCCGCTATCGTAGGTCTGATGATTACAAGCGTGCTGATAGGCATCATCTCCGGAACCATCGAGGAAAAGCTAAACGGCCTGCGAAGGGGCAACTCCCTTGTAATTGAATCGGGCCACACCATAGTTTTAGGTTTCGTCCACGGCGAATACACCCTTATCAACGAGCTGATAGCCTCCGTGGGTGATAATAAGGAAATAATCGTTATAGCCGGCGACACCGACAAAGATGAAGCCGACGAGGCCATCCGCGACAATATCAACTGCCCCAAAAACGTTCGGCTAATCTACCGCACCGTTGATATCTGCGATCCGGTATCTATGAAATGCCTTTCAATAGAAACTTGCCGCTCGGTGGCCGTCACTCCCATGGACGACGTGACCACTTTGCGCAGTCTGTTCGCCCTGTGCCGTATAATAGACGACTGCGGACGTAAGGATATAAATATAGCCGCATCACTTTCTGATATTGACGGCAGCATACCCGACAGCACCGCGTTGAAGCGCAATATTACTGTCATTCACACAGGCGACGTTTTGTCCCGCATCATAGCCCACAGTTGCACCCAGCCCGGTCTGTCGCACGCCTTTGCCGAGCTCCTTGATTTCAAGGGCAGCGAACTTTTCGATTTAGACATGCCCGAATGCACGGGCATGAATTTCGGCGACATAACAGAGAATCTCCGCGGCGGTGTTCCCGTAGGCATTATTTCGGGAGGAGAGACAGTCCTCTGCCCCACAAAAGATATCGTATACGCCGGAGGAGACCATCTTATCATATTCTCCGCAGACAGATCCAACGTGTCCCTAACCTCCCCAGCCGTGCCCTATGCGGACCCCGGAAAAGTCGCCGTAACGTCCGCGCAGGAACCCGAAAATTTGCTTGTTATAGGCCGTAATGGCGACCTGCCAACGATACTGAACGAACTTCCCGAAAAACCGTTTAGCGTAGTTCTTGCCGACTACGGCAAGAATGAATACGAAGATATCAAAGAAGGATTCACACGCGGCGGTATAAGCCTTGAGATATACTCCGGAGAACTTTCGGATGACGACAATCTCGCAGCACTATGCGATAAGGCCGACAACGTCGTACTGCTCAACGGCCGGGACGAGGACGCCGACGCGGGCGACCTTAAGGTAATGGTCATGCTGACGCGCCTGCGAGACCTCCGCGAAAGCCGAGGTCTTAGCTTTAACGTCACGGCCGAGCTCCAGTGCGAGCACAACCGCCGCCTGGTATCCGAAGGCGAGCTTACCGACTATGTTGTAGCCGGAGATATGGCTGCCCTTACACTTGCTCAGTTGACGCGCAGCCCGAGCCTCCACAATACCTTCAGGACTCTGCTCTCCAACGAAGGTTGTGAGCTTTATTTAGTACCCGTTTCGGCATTTGGGTTAGATGGCGTCACGATCTCCCTTGACATCCGCCGCACCCTTTACGGCGCCGGATACGTATTCCTCGGGTATTTTAATGCCAAGGGTATCGTATTCAACCCTGCCTTCGACGCAAAATTATCCCTCCTTCCCGCGGATCAGCTCATAGTCATCGGTGAAAATGACATCTGATTTATTTACAGGTCGACAGACGTTGTATGCTTCGAGGCACTTAAGGAAGCCGGTACTACACTCTGTCAAATACTCGGTATTTATAAGGCAAAACACTTGTTAATTGACCTCCCCCCTTATGAGGGACATAAGTTACTCTACCATGTAGCCTTGAAATGCGAGGTACATCCGGCAGTTGCCCACCATCGGAAGACCTCCGTTGAAGCGTAAGCGTGTCAAGTAACAACTATGTAGTATTGCAGCCTATTTTTTATGACATAATGCTCAAAAATCGGCAAGGAAAACCTTGCCGATTTGTAAATATTGCGTTATAATTCTATAAAATTATAATAAAGGAGCAGTAAATATGCGCTATAAACATTTTGATGGCGCCAACGTCGACGTCTCCGCTCTCGCTATCGGCACCTGGCCCATGGGCAACGCCGGCTACGGCGATATCACCGACGAAGATTCCATCTCCGCAATCCATGCCATGGTAGACAACGGCGTCAACATTCTTGACACCGCTCCCGACTATGGCGCCGGATACTCCGAGACCGTCGTAGGCAAGGCATTAAAGGAGCTTGACCGTTCTAAAATTTTCGTAGCCACCAAGGGCGGCGCCGCGAAAACCACTCTTCGCGCCGTACGCAACAATTCCTTTTACGCACGCGACGGCAGATATGAAAATATCCTTTACGAATGCGAACAGTCGCTTCGCCGTCTCGGTACCAACTACATAGATTTCTACTTCATCCACTGGCCCGATCTCACCACTCCTTTCTCCGAGGCCATGGAGGCTATGAACAAACTTAAGGAGCAGGGTAAAATTCGCTGGGTCGGCCTGTCAAACTTCCAGAAGGATCAGATTATCGAGTGCGGCAATACCTGCACCATCAACGCCATCCAGCCCCCCTATTCCATGGTTATACGCCGGGACGAGGAACTGATGAAATGGGCTGTTTCAAACCGTATAAGTACATTCAGCTACGGTTCCATCGGCGCAGGTATCCTTTCCGGCTGGGTCCGTCAGGAGCCTACATTCAAACATCCAATGGATCCGCGCGTATACTTTTATCCCTTCTACCGTGAGCCTTGGTTCGGCAAGGTAATGAAGCTTGTCGACGTTCTGGACGAAATCGGCAAAGAAGTCGGTCGTCCAACCGTTCAGGTAGCCATCAACTGGCAGACCCAAAAGCCCTGGGTTTCCACCGCTCTCAACGGCGTCCGCAACGTCAAGGAAGCCAACGGTAACTGCGCTGCCTTCGAGTGGATGCTTACCGATGAGCATATTGCAAAGATTGACGCCGCAATAGCCCAATACATTGATTTCGACGCGACCGACCGTGCCACCGCTCCCCCTGTACGCAAACAGTTCTGATTCATAACCAAAAGAAATACCCTGGCAACGTGCCAGGGTTTCTTTTTGTTTAGTATTTATAGAGCGGCCTTGAAAATGGCTATGATGTCTTCCTTGGTAGGGGTACGTACATACCGCCGCGGGCTATTGCCCGTTCGGCCATTGCTTCAAAGTTGCTGTCGTCTACGCCGATATTGGTAAACTGATAAGTTCTCATTGCAGATTCCTTTCGATTCTATATTCTATACTTTTATTAGGGTATCAATTTACAGCGTCAAAGTTAATCGATTTCCATATATTTTTATAATAATGTAGCACTCGCTACGCGCGACTGCTAGCATTTCTACATATTTCACAGTAAATTCACACTGCTATTATAAGATGACCCAAACAGAAGGAGTAGATTCTATTATGAAACAGTTTTTTGAAAAAATCAGTGCTGGTTTCCGGGGCTTTCTTAGCAGAGCCGGCTACGGGTTTCAGCGCTTTATGATCGGCCGTCACGGCATTGACGAGTTTTATGTCTTTATCAACATAATCATTACAGTATTGCTGATTCTTCTTCTGATTACAAGAAATCGGATTTTATCATTTTTTATACTACTTATGTTATGCTATAATCTTTTCCGTAGTCTGTCAAAAAACGGATACAAACGTCAGCACGAGCTTGACGCCTATCTCAAAGTCAAAGTAAAAGTCACGTCTTTTTTCAGACATTTAAAAAACATATGGCGCGACCGCAAAACTCACCTCTACTATTCCTGCCCGTCCTGCAAAACGTGGGTAAGGGTACCGAAGCCACCGAAAGGCAAAAAGATTAATATTACATGCCCCAAATGCGGAAATTCATTTATAAAGAAGACCTGAGCCCTATCCCCCGTTTTGAAAGGATAACCAGATGATAGATCCATATGCCATCCTCGGTCTATTGAGGAACGCAACGCAGGACGAAATAAAAAAAGCATACCGGCAAAAGGCCAAGCAGTACCACCCCGACCTTCATCCCGACGACCCCAACGCCGCGAAAAAGATGAACGAAATCAATGAAGCCTACGACCTGCTCCAGCACCCCGAAAAGTTCAGGGCGCAGCAAGCTCGCGAAAGTGCATATTCGGGGTATTCTTCCTCCTACGGGGACCGAAGTTCGCAGAGCCATAACTACGGCGGTTACGGGTCCTATGGTTCCGGCGCGAACCATGGCTATGGAAACAGAACAGGGAGCTCCGGATTCTCCTCCGGCACCGGCGGCTACAATGGAAGCAGCTACACCTACAACAGCGGCAATTCCGGCTGGAGCACTAACTTCAACGGCTTTGATTTTGCCGATCTTTTCGGTTTTGCCCCATTCAGCACCGCCGACACCATGCCCCGGCCGCAAAGCGGTGACCCATCCATACTGGTTCAGGCAATCACATATATCAATCAGGGCCAGTATCAGTCGGCAATCAACACTCTGACGGGCATGACCGGAATTATGCGAAACGCCCGATGGTACTACGTCGCGGCCTGCGCCTACTTTGGTACCGGAGACCGCAGCCGTGCCATGGACCTTATCCAGAAGGCCATCACCATTGAGCCCAACAATGCGGTATACCAGGCTCTCTACAACAAATATTCCCGTGCCGAGTCTGCTGGGAACTACGGTTTTTCCCGCTCCGCAGGAGATGCCGGCACAGGCGGATACAGCTACAACACCTCGATAATCCGTGTCCCCAGTTTTCTGAAAATCCTTCTTGGATTCTTCGCGATAAGGTTCATTTTCGGAATAATCCGTCTGCTGTTCTTTGGCTTATAGTGTTTCATGTTTTTACTTACTGAAAGGTTTTGAATTATGTCTAAAACTATAGGAATAGATCTGGGCACCACCAACAGCTGCGTTGCGGTTGTGGAAGGTGGTAAGCCAGTTATCATACCTAACGACCGGGGCGGACGCATCACCCCCAGTGTCGTCGCATTTACAAAGCAGAACTGGCGTCTTGTCGGAGAGGCCGCCCAGCGCCAGGCTGCGATCAACAGCGACCGCACAATCTCAAGCATCAAGCGCAGTATGGGCACCGACAGAAAGATAAATATAGACGGCAACCAGTATTCTCCCCAGGAAATAAGCGCGATGATACTACGTAAGCTGCGTGAGGACGCAGAAAGCTATCTCGGCGAGAAGGTTACCGACGCCGTTATTACGGTACCCGCATATTTCAACGATACACAGCGTCAGGCCACAAAAGACGCAGGCCGCATAGCGGGCCTTAACGTCCGCAGAATTATCAACGAGCCCACAAGCGCCGCCCTGGCCTACGGTCTTGACAACGGCTCGGCGCAGAAGATTATGGTGTACGACTTGGGCGGAGGCACGTTCGATGTTTCCATTATCGAAATTGGCGACAACGTCATAGAGGTTCTTGCCACAAACGGCGACAACCATCTCGGCGGCGACGATTTTGACGCAAGGGTCACCGAAAGACTGTGCTCCGTAATCAGGGAGGAATCCGGTGTGGATATCAGGCACGATTCCTCCGCTCTCCAGCGTGTCCTCGAGGCAGCGGAGCAGGCTAAAAAAGAACTTTCCTCCACCGAATCGACAACGATTACACTGCCTTTCCTCGCACAGGTCAAGGGCAGCCCCTACAACTTTGAATACACCCTCACCCGCGCCGAGTTCGACAACCTTACCGCCGAACTTGTGGAACGCACCGCGTCTCCTGTTCAGAATGCACTTATGGACGCCGGCATAGCCGCAAGCGAACTCGGGCGCGTAATTCTGGTCGGCGGAAGCACACGCATTCCTGCCGTTCAGGTCAAGGTACAACAGCTAACCGGTAAAATTCCAGGCAAGGATATCAACCCCGACGAATGCGTTGCTATCGGCGCTGCAGTACAGGGAGACACACTCGGCGGAGGCACGATGACACTTTACGGCGAAAGTGGAGGAAACGTCCTTCTTCTGGACGTCACACCCCTGAGTCTTTCAATCGAGACTCTTGGAGGAGTAGCCACCCGCGTTGTGGAGCGAAACAGCACCCTTCCGATACACTATTCCCAGATATTTACCACAGCCGCGCCATACCAGCGCAGCGTTGAAATCCATGTTTTGCAGGGCGAGCGCCCCATGGCCGCCGACAACAAAACCATTGGGAAGTTCCGTCTCAACGGAATAAAGGCTGCACTTGCAGGCGTTCCCCAGATAGAGGTCACATTTGATATCGATGCCAATGGTATTCTGACCGTTTCAGCGCGTGATATAGATACCGGCAAGGCTCAGAGCATCACCATCACCGACAGCGGACGCATGAGCGATTCTGAAATCGAGGCCGCCATCCGCGACGCAGAGCTTTACGCGGCGAAAGACAGCACACGCCGCGAAGCCGTCGACATCACAGCGGAGGTATCGGCCTCGATCTACAAGGCGCAGAAGTTTCTTGATGAACAGAAATCTACCATGGACAAAGGTCGCAGACGCGAGATAAAGGACGCAATCAACGCTCTCCAGCGCACCGCTTCCCGCTTACGTCCCGATAAAATGGCCGAATCCGATATCTCCGAAATCCGCTCCGCAATCTCAAATCTTGAAAATCTGTTATAAATATAAAAGAATCGGGACTGCACTGCCCCGATTCTTTATTTTATCTCAAATCAGAATATAAATCGTTACGATATACCCCTTCCTCGTACAGACAGCGGAAGCTTTCGATGACGGCGTTTTTATCCTCGGCGTATGTAACGCCGAACCAGCGGTCGTCGGTTGGAATTACCGAAATTTTTATACCCTGCTTCAGCATGGCGTCTGCGATAATAGGAAGAAGGTACTCGTCCTTCTGTGGGTCAGTCATTCCGCCAAGGAATCGCGGGAAATCCTTCTCAAGATAATCAATGAACTCAGGTGGATAGCACCAGAAGTTCATAGAAACTATGCTGTCCGTCCGTATATCCCTGTCGCCGGAACGGGCGCCTTCGGTGTCCGTTTTCTCGATATTTTTTGTCTCCTCGATTCCGGTAAGGGATCCGCTGTCTATTCTGCAGATTCCTCTGGTTACCCCGCCGTTGTCTGACAGCGTGTTACGAAGCACGTAACCTACAAGACCGTAGCCGCCTTTATCAAGGAAGGCGGATGCCTTTTTGAAACCTTCTGTACCGTAATAATCGTCGGAATTGATTACCGTGAAGGGATCGTCCAGCATACCTCTACAGGCCAGCAAAGCGTGCCCGGTACCCCAGGGTTTGGTGCGTCCTTCGGGCAAATTCATCGGAATATCGTCAATCTCCTGAAAGGCGTAGTCCACCTTAACGTTCAGATCGGAGCAGACCTTTTCGATCCGGCAGCCTATAACGTCCATAAAGTCCTTTTCGATTTCATGGCGGATAATAAACACTAAGCGGTTAAACCCGGATTTAATCGCGTCATGTATTGAGTAATCTATTATAATTTCACCTCCGGGACCCACAGGAGCAAGCTGCTTGATGCCACCGCCGAAACGCGAACCGATACCAGCCGCGAGAATTACAAGAGTCTTATTCATAAAACAACATCACTTTCAATATTACGTAGTTGTTAATATTATACAACATATTTCCGCTGCAATCAAAAAGGGACCCAGTGGGTCCCTTTCTATTAAATCCGAATTATTCTGCAACGGCGATTTCAGCAGGAGTGTAATCCCTTCCCAGAGCGAAAGCAACGTTGCGGTTTGTAATCTTTCCGCTGTAGACATTAAGTCCGTCCGCAAGACCAGGATCTGCCAGCACAGCTGCCTCGACGCCCTTATCGGCCAGCATAAGTCCGTAGTGCAGCGTGCTGTTTGTCAGAGCGACGGTGCTTGTATAGGGAACGGCGCCGGGCATATTGCCTACGCAGTAATGGATAATGCCTTCCTCGATGAAGATGGGGTTATCATGAACGGTAACATGACTGCTTTCACAACAGCCTCCCTGGTCGATGGCGATATCAACGATAACCGCACCTTTCTTCATAAGCTTTAAGTGCTCGCGGCGTATTAGCTTGGGTGTGCTGCCGCCGGGAACCAGTACGCTTCCGATTACGAGGTCAGCGTCGGCCAAAGCTTTGCGGATGTTTGCCTCGGTGGAATAAAGTGTGTTGACGGATGCGCCGAAGATGTCTTCAAGGTATGCGAGACGGTTGGCGTTGACCTCAAGAAGAGTAACCTGCGCGTCGATGCCGACAGCAGCTTTTGCCGCGTAGGTGCCGGCTACGCCGCCGCCAATGATAACGATTTTGCCGCGCTCAACTCCAGGTACGCCGCCCAGAAGTATTCCGCGTCCGCCGAATTCCTTCTCGATGTACTTAGCGCCTTCCTGAATACTCAAACGTCCTGCAATCTGGCTCATTGGGCGGAGGCAGGGCAGGTTGCCCATGCCATCAGTGATAGTCTCATATGCGATAGCTTTAATCTTTCTGGAAACCAGAAGATTGGTAAGGTCTGGATTTGGTGCAAGGTGAAGATAAGTGAACAGAATCTGACCTTCCCTGAGCAGATCGTATTCGCATTCTTCAGGTTCCTTGACCTTTATAATCATTTCGGAGAGGTCGAATATTTCCTTTGCATTGTCAAAGACCTGTGCGCCCACTGCTGCGTAATCATCATCAGAGAAACCTGCGCCTGCACCGGCACCTTTCTCAATTAAAACGGTGTGGCCGTGCGCAACGCAGGATACAACGTTATCGGGGGTAAGACCTACCCTGTATTCATGATTTTTCAGTTCCTTTGTGGTTCCGATAATCATTTATAAGACCTCTTCCCTGAATATAAATTAATACTTTAAATTGAAAAACAATTTCGAGAATAATAGCACAGCCTTGCATATCAGTCAATATCATTTCTGTCCATTATTACCTTACGAACCACCGCAAAAACGGACAAAGCCGTCTGCAGAAGCAGACGGCTTTTGTTTGGAGCGGGTGATGGGAATCGAACCCACGTCCTCAGCTTGGAAGGCTGATGTACTACCATTGTACAACACCCGCACAACGCTGGTTATTATATCAGCGTTTGTAAATATTGTCAATAATACGGCTTTGAAATCCCGGAGGTTACTGCTCGAAAATCTCGCTAGGAAGCAGACTGTAATAGTCATTGTCCAGCACCAATTTACTTATCAGAAACCTGTTGTATACATCGTCGTTCAGTGCATCGACATAGTCAGCGTGGTCGGTATCATCCGGATCTGATGGGTAAAATACATCTGTCACCGAGTTGAAGCGCCCTCTTGAGGTCTTCCAACTCCGGTCATTAAGTATAACGATACCTTCGCTGTCGCTGAGAATATCGCGCCCCATCAAAAGGCGGCTATCATATTTTATGCCGAAAAGATTCATTATTGTCGGCAGGATATCCAGATTCGCGCAGTATTTATCGACTGTCGGGCCCTTGTATCCGTGGTTGTAAACAACAAGGCTGCCGCGGTGGATATCGTATTTGATATCCTCCATATCGGGGACAAGTTCCTTCATCTCCGTGTCGGTAAGTCCGTAGGGATAATGGTCAGGAGTAATAACGATAACCGTATCGTCAAGCGTTCCTGCCTCGTCAAGCATATCAAGAAGAGTTTCCATGGCGTTGTTGAACTCAATCTGTGTGGCAAGATATGCCTTTACCGGATCGCTGTACGGGAGATATGCAACCTCGTCTTTATGCTTTACCGCCATAGCGTTCCCTCCCCCGAATTCGGTCATAAAATTGTAATTCAGATGCCCGCTGATGGTAAGATAATAGGTATAGAAAGGCTCGTTCAGGACATACTCGCCGACAGTCTTTTCCATCATCTCGACGTCGCTTTCGGGCCATGTGTATCTAACGTTAAGTCCGCTGCCGATTGCGGTCCACTTGAATCCCAAATTCGGGTGGCTCTCGTCGCGGGAATAATAGTTGTACTCTCCGTCGTGGTAACCCGCGGTATGATAGCCCATGCTGCCCGTCATATTACCGAGGCTGTAGGGAAGGTAGTTGTCCTTGGTCCAGTACATGCTCCAGCAACCGGACTTGGGAAGCAGACTCAGAAGCGCCACGTATTCACCGTCGTAGGTACTTACGTAATAAACGGGGTTGTAATAGTTAGTGAACGTGAAACCGTCCTGCACCATTTTATAAAGGGTTGGCGTAAGGTTCGGGTCAACAGCCGCGGCGCTGAAGGATTCCGCCACAATCATGATAAGGTTTTTGCCCTTGAATATACCGGTGTATTCGTTCTTTGCCGTCGGCACGGAATTTTTGAAATATTCGTGCATCGTGCGCACGGTATCGTTCGCATCGCCAGCTATAAGACTGTCGAAATCTATCTCTATAACGTTGTATTCGGGTTCTGCTGGTTTTGCGATCTCAGGCTCATCATCGGAGGTATCATTTTCTGGTTCAACCGGAACAACAGCCGGCACAGCAGGGCGCAGCTCGCTCTCCTCCTCAAATCCTGCGAAATACCTCCATCCGTCAATAATCATGGTTTCGGGAAGGCCGAAGCGGCGTAGATTCATTAACGGCGCGTCCACAGAATTGTAAAGCCTGTAGCGTGAATACCGGTCGTTATCCGCCTTTGAAAAGCACATGGGAAGCGTAACAAACAACACAAGAGACACGCACAGCAGAGCAAGGCCGGCTTTGACACTACATCCCGCCGGTATACGTTTAATACACACAAGACGGATTATAAAGGGCAGCAGGATAATCAGAAGACCCCACCAGTTGTCCAGCATGGTACGTAGAATAGTGATAATGAATTCCATTACCTGACCGGCGCCGTTAAACATTGAGTATATTGAAAAAAGAGAATAATATAATCTGTAGAATATTAGCTGCGATCCAGTGACAAGGCACATGCCGAATATCACAATACTTGACGCAACTTTCTGCGGTACCTTCGGAAGCATAATGCAGAATCCTCCCAGTAGCAGGCCGAAGGTAATGTTGAAAACACAGGACAGCAGGATATCCCCTAACCCGACCGGGCCGAGGATAAGAAACTTTAGAACGATATCAAGCCAGACGGCGGAAACGACTGTAAAAAGTAGAGTTCCCTGCCATCCGTTATGCGAATTAATACTTCCTGATTTTTCCAAGGATTGTCTGTAAATGATTTTCATGATATAAAATTATAACACACCTTTTTATTATGAACAAAATTCAATGAACAATTTTCAAGGAATAACAATGATTAACACATCCGAGCAATCGAACAAGACCTTCAAGATTCTGTCCTTTTTCGCTATTTTCTTTGTGGTTTCGGGGCATCTGTCTTTCGGGGGAATACCGCTGCTGTACGAATGGTTTACGCCCTACAGCTTCCATATCCCCTTGCTCTGCTTTATCTCGGGCTATTTCTACAAGGATAAATACACGGACGTTCCTCTGAAATACATCTGGAAAAAGTTCAAAAGGCATATCATACCTCTTTATCTGTGGAATCTTTTCTACGGACTGCTTACCGCCTGGCTCCGGAATTTTCACATCAATTACGGCAAGGCACTTAATGTCTATTCTCTTGTGGTCGCACCGCTCACGGACGGACATCAGTTCGGTATGTACCTAGCCACCTGGTTTGTGTTCCCTCTTTTCTGCGTTGAGGTTTTTAACGTTCTGTTCAGATGTCTGCTGAAGAAGGCGCACATTCACAATGAGTGGCTTATCGCCGTACTCTACATGGGTATCGGTATTTTATCAACAAGCATCACAACAGGAGAAAATATCGGGTGGAGCCTTACGGCACTGAGAACTATGTTCATGCTGGCTTTCTTCGGATTCGGCACGCTTTACAACCGCAGGCTTGAAAAAAACGATACGCTAGCCAATATCTGGTACTTTCTGATTGTTTTTGGAATCCAGTTTCTGGTAACCTCGTTCAACCACGGCAGTTTTATTTATTTCGTATCCTGGATGAGGGAATTCAACAACGATCCCGTTGTTCCCTTTATTACCGGCATCACAGGAATTCTGTTCTGGCTTCGTATAAGTAAAATACTCACCCCCGCTGTCGGAAACAGCCGTGCGATAAACTATGTTGCGAATCACTCTTCAGATATCATGCGCCATCATTTTCTGGGCTTTTTCGTTTTCAATACCATTGTTTTTAACCTGTGGCGTCTCTTTTTCAGAAATGCGTTCGAATTCAACTACGTGGCGTACTATACCGACCCCGCCTATAATATGAAGCTTTCGAACATTCCGTATATTTCGGTCATATACGTTTTGTTCGGATTTACTGTCAGCCTGGGAATCGGGTATCTCTGCGACAGAGCAAAGGAATATGTGAACAGAAAGTATTAAAAAATCAACTGAGATACAATAGAATTTCAATTTAACATAAATAATCCGTCTGCTTATGCAGACGGATTATTTTATTCTGTAAAGTTTTCAGCCTTCGATTTCCACGTCGGCTTCGTCGGTATCTGTCGTATCAGATACGGAAACATCCTCGCCTTCGTTCGCGACTGTATCGTCAACCTTGGCGGGGCGGTTTGCAAGGGCAATGATGTTTACGATCATGGTAACAACAAAGAGAACAATGGCAAGAACACGGGTAATCTTGGAAAGCTTTTTCTCGTTTTCACGGCCGCGTCCCTTTACTCCGGTACCTTCGCCGCCCATGATGGCGGAAGACATACCGCTGTTGGAGCTCTGGAGAGCAACGGCAACAACGATTGCAATACAGGAAAGAAGCAGGCAGGAACCTGCGATTATTTCAATAGTAGACATATATATTTATCCTCCGATTATTAGACACGCATCAAATGATAGCATAGGTGCAGCGCATTTGCAATATTATTTTGTCATTAGAATTATTCAAGAGAAAGCTGCTCCGAAATGTCGTCGTCCCTCAGGACTGCGCCCGCTGCAGGCAAATTGGAAGTACGGTAGCGTGAGGGACTGGCAAGCTCAAGATCGCTGAGTGAAACAATTCTGTTGATATGCGCGTTCTTCTTCAGCGAAACAACGTTGACGCCCTGGGTATCCCTCTTCTGCTTTTCGGGAATAAGGGCGCTGTTAATAAGAAGAAGTCTTCCCGCTGTGGTAAATACGGCGTATTCGGTATCCTCTCGGGCGTAGAAAACGGATATCAGAATTGAGCTCGCGCTGTAAGCGCCGGTAAGTTTTTTTCGGTTGAGCTTGGTCTCAAAGGAACTCATCGGGACCTTTGCAGCCTTGCCGTTTTCGTAGAAGAAAATAATGTGTCCGTTGTAGCCGTCGTGAATCACAATAGATACCGCTCGCTCATTTTCGTCCATTTTCAGGATTGCCGGGGCGTAGTCTCCGATACTGCTCGCCTTGATATCGTTGAAATCGTACAGATGGGCCTTGTAGACCTGCTGACGGTCGCTGAACACAAGCACACTACAGTTGTTGGTGCATTCCGCATGGAAAACGATGCTGTCCCCTTCCTTCAGCTTGTGGGTATTGCCCATTCGAAGCGACTGGGGAGTAATCTTTTTCAGATATCCTTCGGAGGTGAAGAAGACGTTCACGGGGTAGTCCGGAAGTTCCTCCTCGACCTCTTCATTGTCGGACAAAGATGTGTCGTACACTATTCGGGTCTTGCGTGGTTGGGCGTACTTTTTGGCTATTTCGGCCTGCTCAAGAATGATTATCCGGTCAATACGGCTGCGGTGGGAAAGGATGTCGTTCAGGTCGGCAAGCTCCTCTCGAAGCTTTCCCATCTCGTTAGTGCGATTCAGGATATATTCGCGGTTGAGATGTCTCAGCTTGATTTCCGCAATATACTCGGCCTGAACCACGTCGATACCGAAACCGATCATCAGGTTAGGAACAACCTCCTTCTCCTCCTCGGTTTCACGGACTATACGGACAGCCTTGTCAATATCAAGCAGTATCTTTTCAAGACCTTCGAGAATATGCAAGCGATCGTTCTTGATGTTGAAGTCATAACAGGTACGGCGGCGTACGCATTCACGTCGGAAGGCAATCCATTCATCGAGAATTTCTCCCACTCCCATAAGCTTTGCGGCGCCTCCGATAAGGACAGTAAAGTTGCAACCATAGCTATCCTCAAGCGGAGAGTTCTTGAACAGCTTTTGCATAAGCTTGTCGGGATCTACACCGCGCTTGATATCAAGTGTAAGGCGCAGACCTTTAAGGTCGGTCTCGTTGCGCATGTCATTAATCTCGCGAACGCGCCCAACTTTTACAAGCTCGCTTATTTTGTCCATGATTGCCTCCACTGATGTGGTCGGAGGAATCTGGGTTATTTCAATGCAGTTGTTTTCCTTTACGTAAGTATATCTGCTGCGGATACGTATCGATCCACGGCCGGTATTGTACACCTCGGAGATTACTTTGGAGTCGTACAGAAGCTCTCCGCCTCCCGGGAAATCCGGAGCCTTCAGCGTAGTGGCGATATCGTGATCCGGGTTCTTAAGCAAGGCTACGGTGGTCTCGCAGACCTCAGCAAGGTTGAACGAACAGATGTTGCTTGCGACACCGACAGCTATACCCAGATTGTTGTTTACAAGAATGGTCGGAAAACGCGTCGGGAACAGTGTTGGTTCCTTCATTGATCCGTCGTAATTGTCCATAAAATCGACGGTATCCTTGCTGATATCGGCGAACAGTTCCCCGGCAATCTCAGCAAGCTTTACTTCGGTATAGCGCGACGCAGCGTAGGCCATATCGCGGCTGTACGCCTTACCGAAATTGCCCTTTGAATCGATATATGGATGCAGAAGGGTCTCGTTGCCACGCGCAAGGCGGACCAGGGTCTCGTATATGGCGGCGTCTCCGTGAGGGTTAAGTTGCATGGTCTGACCCACGACGTTGGCGGATTTTATGCGCTGGCCTGTAAGTACGCCCATACGGTACATGGTATAAAGTAGCTTGCGGTGGGCCGGTTTGAAGCCGTCTATTTCAGGCAGCGCTCTCGATACGATAACACTCATGGCATAGGGCATATAGTTTTCGCGTACGGTATCCACCACGCTGTTTTCTATTGTAATGCCGGCGTTTTCAATTTTTATATTGTTTCCAATCGATTCTCTGTCGATTCCGGCTGTTTTTTTCTTCTTCGGCACTTTTACTCCCTTCAGCTGAGATCCAGCTCGTCCATGTATTCGCGGCCGTGGTCGGCAATGAATTCCTTGCGCCCAGCAAGATTGTCTCCCAGCATAAGATCAAACATATCCGCTGTTGCCTGCGCGTCGCAGGGATTGACTTTGATAAGGCGGCGGGTTTCGGGATTCATGGTGGTCATCCACATCATTTCGGGCTCGTTTTCACCGAGGCCTTTGCTGCGTTGAAGGGTATATTTTTTGCCTTCAATCTGCGAAGTAATGCTGTTTTTTTCACCGTCGGAATATGCAAAATAGGTAATATCGCCACAACTTATCTCATACAGTGGAGATTCGGCGATATATACATAGCCCATCTCGATTAGAGAGGGTACCAGTCGGTAAATCATCGCAAGCACAAGCGTGCGTATCTGGTAGCCGTCGACGTCGGCATCAGTGCAAATTATAATCTTGTTCCAGCGAAGGTTGTTGATGTCGAAAGTAGACAGGTCCTTGTTGGCCTTGGTTTTGACTTCTATTCCGCACCCTAGCACCCGCAGAAGGTCAGTTATGACATCGCTGCGGAATATTTTGTCGTACTCGGCCTTAAGACAGTTTAGAATTTTACCGCGCAGAGGAATGATGGCCTGAAATTCGGCGTTTCGCCCCTGCATACATGCGCCCAAAGCTGAATCTCCCTCCACGATAAACAGTTCTCTGCGGTCGATTTCGCGTGTCCGACAGTCCACAAACTTCTTTACCCGGTTTGCCATGTCCCCGGAACTCTGAAGCGCCTTTTTGACATTCTGACGGGTCTTCTCGGCATCTTCGCGGCTTCGCTTGTTAATAAGGACCTGGTTTGCGATTTTCTCGGCATCTGCGCCATTTTCTATGAAATATACCTCCAGACTTTTTTTCAGGAAATCGGTCATTGCCTGGGCGATAAATTTATTTGAAATGGACTTCTTGGTCTGGTTTTCGTAGCTTGTAACGCTTGAAAAGCTGCTTGAGATAAGCATCAGGCAGTCTTCGACATCGGCAAAAACTATCTTTGACTCGTCCTTTTTGTACAGCTTTTTGCTGCGGATAAGCGTGTCAATCTGGCTGACGAATGCCGTCCTCACGGCCCTGTCGGGAGAACCTCCGTGCTCAAGGAAGCTGCTGTTATGGTAATACTCGATAAAGCTCAACTCTCTTGAAAAGCAAAGGGCAAAATTCATCTTGACCTTGTATTCCGGCATATCCTCGCGGTCACGGCCGACACGTTCGCCCCCAAACAGCTGGATTGGAGTAAGCTCTCGGTTGTCGGCCACCTCTGTCAGATAATCGGCAATACCGTGTTCGTAGCAGTATTCGGTGGTTTTGAACTTACCCTCGAGGGCCTCGCGGCGATATTCGAAAGTAACCCCTTCGTTGACAACCGACTGGCGTTTAAGGGTTTCGTTAAAATACTCCTCGGGGATTGAAATATCGGTAAAAACCTTTATATCCGGCTTCCACAATATCTTGCTTCCGGTTTTCTTTTTGGGGGCGAGTTCCTTCTGCATATCACCGGCAGGATTGCCCTTTTTGAACGAAAGGTTGTATTTGAATCCGTCGCGGAATATCTCGACCTCCATGTATTCGCTTGCGTACTGGGTCGCACAGAGACCCAGGCCATTGAGACCCAGGGAATATTCATAGTTTCCGCCGTCAATGTTGTTATATTTCCCTCCGGCGTAAAGCTCACAGAACAGAAGCTTCCAGTTGTACTCCTTTTCCTTCTGATTGTAATCTACGGGAATACCGCGACCGAAATCCTCAACTTGGATGGAATCGTTCAGGAACTGGGTAACGATAATACGTCTTCCGTAGCCTTCACGGGCCTCGTCAAGAGAATTCGATATTATTTCGAAAACCGAATGCTCGCAACCCTCAATACCGTCGCTGCCGAATATAACGGCTGGACGCTTACGGACACGATCGGCTCCCTTAAGGGATTTAATGCTTTCGTTTGTATATTTTTGCACCAATTCAATACCTCGTAATAATTTGTGAACATATAATACCATTTTGCTTAATTATACCTTATTTAGGGCATCAAAACAAGAATAGGCCACAATATATTGTGTGTTCTTTGAAACGGTACATTTCCGCTGTTTGTTATATTGCATTAGTTTTCGGCGTTCTTTATAGTAATAAATATATAATTGTCAATAAAACAGTGTTCTGATATAATAGTATAGAATAACTGCTTGCGAGGTAATCTTTTTATGGAAAATCCAGATGCTGTTTCCGTCAGCAATTCGGAATCCGAAATGAATGACAACAGCAGCTCAAATGAAAAAGAGTTAATTTTAAACTATTATAACGATATAATTTCCGGTAGAAGCAGCTTCGCCCAAAGGGCCGCATCCTTTGACCCCGCCGAGGCGAGCCGTCAGGCCCCTTATGTGCCTTCTCCAAGTATCACACGCACTCCCATTATGCCTATGGCCTCTCTTACCTCCTTCGGGCATAACGATGCCGGAAGGGAAAGGCTAAATACCGCAACCGTCACCCCCTCTACCGAAATTGATCCCGTTCAGGCTGAGACACCGCCTCCTGACGAGATTCCAGCACCGGTTTCCGATCCCATACGAGAAAAGTCTATCGAGGATCAGGATCTGTCCTCCAAAGAGGTTCTTGTAAGTCCATCCTACTCCGACGGCGCTAAATCCCCCGGCCTTCCAGTCTCAAGCAACGACGAGCTAATTTCAAGCATTACAAGTTCAATCGACTACCTTCTCTCACAGATGGACCGTATAGCCGCCCACAAGACTGGCAATATTAATAAACCCGAAGAAACTGTTGCAGCGGAAGTTACGGCAGTTGAGGAAACACCGGCTGCAGAGGAAATTCCTGTTATTGAAGAAGTCCCCGTTGTTGAGGACGCTCCCTTTGTTGAAGATGCATCGTATATATATACCGCTCCGGAAATAGAACCGCATTCGGTACCTGAAAAGCCTGTTGCTGAGGATTATATACCCGTAAACACCGTTGAGTTTGACTTTACAGATATAAGCTTCCTTTCCGACAGTACCTCGGGACACGAAGGCATCGGAGAAATTTCTCCCACTTCAGATCATGTCAGGCTGTCCCCTACTGAGCAGCTCGCAGAGAAAGAAAGTCCCGTAATCGTTCCAGACGTTCCGGACGCTGTTGATCTGTTCCCCGCCGAGAAGTCTGCTGAAGAAGAGATTCCAGTCAATGTTTCCCACGTTCCGGACGCTGTTGATCTGTTCCCCGCGGAGAAGTCTGCTGAAGAAGAGATTCCAGTCAATGTTTCCCACGTTCCGGACGCTGTTGATCTGTTCCCTGCGGAGAAGTCTGCTGAAGAAGAGAACCCTGTCAATGTTTCCTACGTTCCGGACGCTGTTGATCTATTCACTCCGGAGCAGCCTTTCGAAGAAATTTCTTTCACCGAACTTTTGGAACCTGAAATAGAAGTTCCTCAAATTAATGTATCGCCCGCCGAAATCGCACCTATGATTTTCGGTTTTGATGATACCGAACCCTCCTCCGGCGATATATTCTCTGCCGTTAATACCGATTCCGAGTTCCGGAATATCCTTGCCGAGCTAGAATCTGCCTCAGATGAAAAAACAGACGAAAACGCACCTTTCAGTTTTGACGCTTCCGGGTTTAATTCTGAAGATCCAGAGTTTGATAATATCGGGCCTGACGTCACCGAAATCTCATTCAAAGAGGAGACACAACCCGAATTCGAACCTGTACTCGAAAAAAAACCGTCACTCGCGGAAAATCCAGAAACTAACGCTGAACCCATTCCTGTATCCGAACCAGGACCAGAAGTCCCGTCCTTCCCACAGGTGTCTCAGGTGACCGGTACGTTTGTCGTTCCCTTTGAAGGGACGGTGGAATTCCATGCCGTAGAACCGGTCCGCCACAGCGAAACCACACTGTTTGACATTTCTGGTCAGCTCCAGGCCGCCAGTCTTGCCAAGGATTATACTAAGGTATACACGACAAACAACCTTTCCGCCGAAGGAAAGGAAACCCTTCTGTCGGTTAAAAATGTCGACAGTATTTATTATATAAGCCGTGGCGGAGTGAAGCCCTACAAAGTATGCGAAAGACTACGTTTTGAGCTTAAAGCCGGCAGTATTTGCGGCCTTGTAAGCGATGTAAGGCTTGCTTCTTATGTCACAGCTCGCGAAATTGCCGAGCGCTGTGAAAAATTAAACGACAATTCCGTCAGAGTATCAGGCTCCGGTGATAATAGCGGAATGCTTTATATAGGCAGTGACAGAAGCATTCCCGGAGATATAACATTAAAGAGCTATCTCGTAAGCGTCTGCAGCGGAGAAGACTACAAAACCGTCAGTCAACGCGTTGGTCTGATAATTTCTCAGCTCGGTCTGGGCAACCTTGAAAACACACCGTTATACGACATTTCATCCTGCAAAAAGGTACTGATACTAATGACGGCCGCCGCGCTGAACGACAGCGTAAAATGCGTAATAGTAAATGATCCAGCCTTTAAAATAACAATGGAAGATGATATGCTTGCCCGCCGTGTTTGCGAACTACTCAACACCAACGGCAAATGCGCGCTGATCTCCTGCGGCTCCGACCTGATGGTTTCATCCGTCTGCAACAAGGTGCTTGTTATGAAGGAAGGCCGAGACATTTACTTCGGTTCCTTTGTCAATTTCGTAGACAGCAACTGTCTCAATCTTCTCAGCGTAAATGCAGCCGGCAACGATGCTATGCTTGAAATGTTGGAGACAAACTATCCCAATATCACCTGTGATTCCGACGGCAATACGCTGTATCTCTCTTTAAAGCCCGATGAGGGCAGCGTAGATCTTGAGCAGCTGATAAATGACCTTAACGGCAGCGGAGCAGACACCACCACTGTCCGGGTTGAAAACAAAAGCTTTGTGTCGGCCAAAAAGGAGGTGTATTCAGAATGAAAATAAGCCTGCTAACCGATTCCAATGCTGTACTTGTTAAGAAATTCTGTTTGTCACTCGGTGTAAGCGCACTTCTGGGATTAGTTATGGCCGTTGCCACATTCATCCTTTCAAGGGTCGTGGCCTCCACTGGCTTTTCTTTCGGCGATACTCCTTCGGATTTTTTTTACTCCTCTCATTCCGGAATTATCGTCCTTTACAACAGAGTTTTCCTTGTCATTTTCGGAATTCTGACTGTAATCTTCCCGGCATATCTTGTACTGAAGGAACTGCATAACAATAACTGGTATATGTACACTAAAATGGGGTACACACATACACAGCTGCTTTTCAACCGCTACATACTTGTTTATCCCAGAGTTATTCGTACATATCTTATCGGTATCCTTCTCACGTTGATCGGTTCTGTCGCTCTTTTGGGGACAGGCGAACTGAATTATGGTCAGATTGCTCTATCGCTGGCCCTCGGAATTCTGGTGCAGACTGTTATAGTGGGATTTCTCTTTATGGTATCCGCTCTGTTTAAGCCTGCATACGCCGTTTCTATCGCGGCTGTTCCTGTCTGTGTGGCCTGGAATGCCATTCTGAACAGTGCCGGCCTGTTTGACGCCTCTTCTTCCGATGAGCTTGACGGAGTTTTCGAACAACTGTTCTCATTCGGTATTTCCGGCGTAATTATTATTCCCGTTCTGATTCTTGCTCTTTCTGTTGCTATTACCTTTATGCTTACTGGAAAACACAGTTCTGAATACAATACCGAAGAGCTCGGTGCGGACGACCTGGTAGACCTCGACGTAACCGACGATATGCTGGTACTGGAAAAAGGTGTTAATTCCTACAAGGTAGTCATTTCCGGACCTATAGTCAACGGAATAGATGACACACTTGAGGTCCCGAAATTAATCTGAAATGTTTTCAGATTAAATAAAACAAAAATTAAAACCTCTGTTCGCGTATGCGGACAGGGGTTTTGAATAATATATGTAATAAAGACAAATAAGTGGCTTACAGCCCCAGGGCTTTTTTTAGTTCATCTGCCTTGTCTGTTCTCTCCCAGGGAAGGACAATATCTTCCCTGCCCATATGGCCGTACGATGCAAGCGGAGTATATATCGGCCTGCGAAGATTCAGGGTGTTTATTATCCCGTCCGGCGTAAAATCAAACACCTTTTCCAGCGCTTGAACCAGCTTTTCGTCTTCGACTGTGCCTGTACCGAAGGTATCAATGAATATCGAAACGGGATTAGCAACGCCGATGGCGTAGCCGATCTGAAGCTCGCATTTCAATGCCAGCCCCGCTGCGACAATGTTTTTAGCCGCGTATCGGGCCATATATGCCGCAGAACGGTCTACCTTTGTAGGATCCTTTCCCGACATTGCACCGCCTCCGTTGCGTGCGTAACCGCCGTAGGTGTCCACTATAATCTTGCGTCCGGTGAGGCCACTGTCCCCGAGTGGGCCTCCTACAACAAACCTGCCGGTAGGATTGATGAATATTTTTGTGTTTTTGTCCATCAGTTGCGCGGGTATTACTTCATCGATAACGTATTCTTTAATATCCTCGCGAAGCAGATCCACAGGAACATCCTCCCTGTGCTGCGCAGATACAATAATACTGTCAACACGGGAAGGTCTACCATCTTCATATTCCACGGTTACCTGACTTTTTCCGTCAGGGCGGAGATATTTGAGAATGCCGTTTCTTCTGACATATGCAAGACGTCGTGATAGTCTGTGGGCAAGATACGCGGCAAGAGGCATAAGAACCTTTGTTTCATCGCACGCATAGCCGAACATGATGCCCTGATCCCCCGCACCCGTCCGTCCTTCCGCATCGGAAGCGGAATTCACGCCTATCGCTATATCAGGAGACTGCCGGTCAAGAATAATGGTAATTTCGGCTGAATCTGCGTCAAAACCGCAGTCCGGTGTGTATCCTATTCTGCGTATAGCAGTACGGGCAACGGATTCATAATCCACTTCCGCAGAGGTCGTAATCTCACCGATAAGCCATACCTTGTTGTTTTTTACCATTGTTTCGCAGGCCACCCGGCCGTAGGGGTCGTCGGCCAGTACGGCGTCCACAACACTGTCGGATATTATATCGCAGACCTTGTCAGGATGTCCTTCGGTAACGGATTCGGATGCGAACAGATATTTCATTTTAAACTCCTTCCGGTATAAAAAATAAAAGCACAGGGCGGAAAGCCTGCGCAAAGATATGCTTATCTTTCGGCATCCGCCGCAGGATTTGGCACCTTACGCATCACGCAGGTTGCCGGACTTCACAGGGCCTGTTCCCTCAGTCATTCTTAATAAGTTTCTGTTTAATTTTCGGTTGTTATTATATATCGACATTTCAGGTATGTCAAACAAGTGTACAGAACACAGGTATAAGAATATAATATTCATAAAAAAAGCGGAGGATGAATGCGTCATGCTGACAATTGTATACGGGCGAGCAGGCGCCGGAAAGACCGCATATTGCATTAAAGACGCCGAATCACATTGTGGAGAGGGACAGGAATGCATTATTCTCGTTCCGGAACAAAGCTCATTTTCCGCAGAGCGCGCCATTGCCTTTGAGTTTCCTCAGAATCTCAGACATCTTATTTCTGTCAAAACCTTCACAAGTCTTTGCACGGATATAATGGGCTTGTTCGGCGGAATAGCAAAAGAACGTATTTCAGAACCAGCAAGGGTAGCCATGGTCCGCCGGGCAGTGATTTCTATGAACCATAAGCTCGAATACTACCGCAGACATCGCAAGAGCAATTCCTTCTATGTTCTTCTGGCACAAGCCATTACCGAGCTTAAGAATTCCGGGGTTACAACTGCACTGCTGCGCAGTGCGGCCGAAAAGACACAAGATGCCACCCTTTCCCTTAAAATGAATGAAATCGCGGGAATAACTGATTGCTACGACCAACTTCTGGGTAACAGTACTCTGGACACTATCGCCGCAATAGATCTTGCCGCCGAGCTGGGAAAATCCGGCTATTTTAGGGGCAAGACTATCTATATTGACGATTTTTCCGGGTTTACCGTTCCCGAACTTAATATTATCTCCCGAATGCTTACGGATTGCACCGACGTATTCTGTACCCTCTGCACCGAAAGCATTGAACCGGGCAATACCGGGCGTATGTCCTTAAGCAGCGACAGCGCCCGCTCACTTATACATCGCGCAGAAGAATCCTGTGTACCTATCACCTCAGTTATGCTTTCGAACGCCGGCGCATACAACGCAGATGGTCCAAGGTTTCTGGAGAAGTACCTTTCGGAAGGAATTACAGATGTTCCCGGCTACGGCCTCTTCGCCAGTCAATTTGACAGTCTTTACAGTGAAGCCGCAGGCGTTGCGGCCGAAATTGCCAAATTGGTACGCGAAAGAAAATATGATCCGGGAGACATTACCGTTATTTCACGCAAAACTGAAACCTACCTTCCGGTCCTGGAAAGCGTATTCACAAAATACGATATTCCTTATTATACGGATGCTACCGACAGTCTTGCATACAGCCCAGTAACTATCTTTTTTCGTTGCGGTTTGGAACTTGCTGACGGAATTTCCACCCCGCGGATTATTTCCCTGATAAAAACCGGCCTTACACCGATATCGGATGAAGAAGCACCTCTTCTAGAAAATTACGCATATACATGGGACCTGGACGCCTCACAATGGACAGAGCCGTTTACCGGAAGCCCCTCTGGCTTCGGTGAACCGAATCAGACAGAGTTGACGATTCTATCTGAAATAAATACTGCACGTGAAAAAGTATGCGGCATTCTGAAGCCCTTCAGTGAACGGCTTTCTGCATCGAAAAACGGCGGGGAAATTCTAAGTGCGGTTTACACCATGTTTGAAGACTGCGGAGCCTATGAAACAATTGAAAAACAGAGCTCCGATTCTGTTAATGAAGCATCGGCCGCAACGGCTATGATAACCCAGTTCTACAATATTGTCCGCGAAGACGAAATCACTCCCTCTGAAATGATTGATCTCCTTTCCGTTCTGGCCTATTCCACTCCGCTGGAAAGCGTTCCTATTATGGGCGGAAGGGTAAATCTCTGCGATGCCGTTAGATCACGGACCGACAACCCGAAAACGGTATTTGTCATGGGTCTGAATGAAGGTGTCTTCCCGGCTGATATTTCTGAGCCTCAGATACTAGGCTACACCGAACGCCGACTGTTGTCCGAGCTTGGAATAACCATGCCTGAAAACTTTGAGATAAATGACGCTGCGGAGCGTTATTACCTATATAAAGCTCTTACCAGTCCTACCGACAGCATATATCTGTCCTGTTCCGGGAGTGACCTCGAAGGTGGGCGTCTGTCCCCTTCGGCGGAATTCATATCCGTCACGGAAGACCTGAAGCCGAGACACTTCGCTTCGATCGGAGTCCCGTATTTCAGTGTTGTAAACGACAGCACTGCCATGGCCGGATATGCCACTGCGATAGCCTCAGACAATGATGTTGTTGCCGCAACGATTGAATCGATATACCCGAAAGCTTGCTCCGAAGCCAGAACCGCCGCACAATCTCCCAGGTTCAGTATAGACGAAAAGGGACTTACCTACAGACTGGTGGGGGAAGAAAGCTCGCTTTCAGCCAGCCGGATTGAAGCTTATGAAAGATGTCCCTTCAGCTATTTCATGAGATATATGATGGGGATAAAACCGGTAGGCCGCGCCGAAATCAACCCGATTGAGGCTGGAAATCTTGTTCACTGGACTCTGGAACAAACTATGCGCCGATTTGACGGTGATTTCAGAAATGTAAGCGAGAATGCTCTTATAAACTCGGCGTTCGAGCTATCTTCGGAATACGCTATACGCAATATGGGCGATGAATATGGAAAAGCTCGCCAGGCTTATCTTATAGGCCGAATATCGGATCAAATCGGCAAGCTGCTGATTCACATCAGGGAGGAACAGCTGCAAAGCCGTTTTATGCCTGTTGATTATGAGCTCGGCATCGGAGAAAATCAGGAAATTCCCCCGATGACACTGCTGACCGATGACGGACATAAAGTGTCTGTCAACGGCAAAATCGACCGTGTGGACCTTTTCAAAAATGAAGACGGACTGTACCTGCGTGTAATAGATTACAAAACAGGCAACAAGGAATTCAAACTTGACGAGGTTTACGACGGGCTCAGTATACAGATGCTTCTCTACCTTTTCACTGTGTGTGAAAACGGCGAAACACGTTACGGTACCGCTCCTCTGCCCGCCGCTGTCCTTTATATGCCCGGTGATCCCGGACTTTCCGAAGACCAAAGCGGTGATGGCAGTGACGCTATTAAAAGCTACTGTACCGACGGAGTTATTCTGAACAATGACGAAATTATTGCAGCCATGGAGCAGAATCTTCAAGGGATATATATTCCCGTTACAACAAGCAATGGAGAGATAAAGATTACTGACCGTCTGGCTTCTCCTGAGATGCTTAAAAAAATGAAAGAAAGGATTAAGATTATTATTAAAAATATGGCGACCGGCATTTACGCCGGAGATATTTCACCAAATCCCTATGGAAAGACTCCTTCCGATAACAGGATATGCGACAGCTGTGATTACAGCACCGTATGCCGGTCCGACCGTGTAGAAAAATTCAGAACACCATCCATAGTCAACAACCTCTTTGAGGAGGTGTCGCAGTGAACACTAAATGGACTGACGACCAGCTCCGCGCTATAGAATACCGTTCTGGCTCGGCGATAGTATCTGCCGCTGCAGGTAGCGGTAAAACAAACGTCATGGTTGAGCGCATAGTGGCCATTTTAAAAGATGAAATCAACCATGTATCCGCAGACAGCATTCTGGCGGTAACTTTTACAAAAGCAGCCGCGGAGGAGCTTAAATCCCGTATACGTCGCAGACTGATGGAACTTCTGAAAGAACAGACCAACAGCGACTATATCAGGCGCCAGCTTTCACTTGTGCGCATGGCCTTTATTGGAACCATTGACTCCTTCTGCACCAACCTTGTAAGATCCAACTTCAGCAGCCTAGATATCCGTCCGGATTTTTCGATTATTGACGAGGGGACCTTGTTCAGACTTGAAGAAGTCGCTTTACAGCAGACACTGGAAACAATGTACCGTGACGACAGGGAGGGTATGGAATCCCTATGTAATCTCTTCGGTAAATCCAGAACCGACCGCGATACGTCGGATATTATCATCAATCTTTTTAATTTTGAAAAAAAACTCGCGGATCCTGAAAAATGGAAGTGCAATTGCCTTGACAGGGGCATTGAATTCACACTGAATGCTGTTCGCGAAACCGGTACATCGATAGTTGACGAAACTCTGGAAAACATCGAAACCGCATGCAGAATAATCAGTTTGCGTGATGACGTTAACGAAAAATACGGTCCTCTTTTCGAAAGCGAACTGCAGACCGCGTCGGAACTGAAAAAAAGATATTCAGAAGGAGATTATGCCGGTTGCCGCAAAATCGCAGACAGTTACTCTGCATCAAGACTGCCGGGATACAGAGGCTCCGAAAAAAATATTTCGGAAGCCGCAAAAATTCGACGTAACCGCTTTAAGGACCTGATGAAAGAAACACTATCTCGTGGGCCGTGGTTTCGGGATGATGAACAGATTGAAAAGGACGAATCGATTCTCAGACGTCCCTTGATTTCCCTGTTTACATCCGTCAATATGTTCCGTGATCTTCTGTGGCAGATGAAATTGTCACGAAGAGAGCTCGGCTTTGACGATATAGAACGTTTGGCTCTGCAGCTTCTTCAAGGCGGCAAAGGAGGTCCATCCGGCATCGCAAAGAGTGAAGCGGCAAAATACAGTTATATTCTGATTGATGAATATCAGGATACCAACGCATTGCAAGACGAAATATTCACCTTGATCTCACGTGAAGGCAAAAATATGTTCTATGTGGGAGACGTAAAACAAAGCATCTATGCGTTCCGCAATGCCGAGCCAGGCTTTTTCACAGCTAAAACCGATTATGCAGACTCTCATCCCGAAGAACTGGCAGGAATTTCTCTGAACCGCAATTTTCGAAGCAGCCGCCAGGTAATAAATGCTGTTAACAGTATTTTTCTGCCGGTAATGACCAGAGACTGCGGCGGAGTGGATTATATCGGTGAACAGCTGGTATACGGAGCCGACGCCGATATGATCTCACACCGGACCGAGCTCTGTATTGTACCAGGCCGTGACCGTCAGGTCGAGGCAGATTACGTTGCGGATAGAATAAGAGAAATGCTCTCGTCGGGTTTTCCCGTCAGAGACGGCAGCGGAGGAACCAGGCCCTGCCAACCCGGAGATATCGCTGTAATAATGCGTTCGCCTTCATCGGGAGCGGCATCGGTTATAGACGCTCTTTCAAAAATCGGAATATCTGCCTCTGGAACCTCCCGTGACAATCTTTTTTCCTGTTCTGAGGTTTCTACTTTGCTAGCCGTAATGAGTGTTGCAAACAATCCCCGCCGGGACATCGACGTAGCCTCAGCGGCTATGTCTCCCCTGTTTTCAATCACTGCTGATACGCTGGCAAAAGCTAAGGTCCACAGCAGAAAAGGCTGGCTCTTTGCCGATCTTGAACAGTGCGGAGAAGAATCCGCACGAACTTTTACCGAAACAATAAACGAACTGAGATATCTGGGGACCCGGAAACCTGCAGGCGTTTTCGCAAGGCTTACTGCAGACCGTCTAAATGCTGAGCTCTTGCTCTGCGCCGGAGATAATATGCCTTCACGGGTTGCGAATCTGCGAGCTTTTTTGCATTACGCTTCGACATTCGATTCAAAAGGTACTACTCTTTCGGAATTCTGTGCGATTTGTCGTGACGCCAAAACAGCCGGCCGTATAAAATGTGCTCCGTATACCGGAAGTTCCAATACCGTCACGGTGACTTCAGTCCACGGTGCCAAAGGTCTTGAGTGGCCTGTAGTATATGTTACCGGATGCGACAAGCAGTTTAACAACAGAGACTCATTAGTTCCTCCGGTTCTGTTTTCCAAAAACCTTTCTCCCGGTGCAAGGGTACGTGTTTCTGATAACAACCGTCCATATTATCTGAAAAAACTTCCATCATTCTATATTGCTTCAAAGAAAATAAGAGAAAACAATATCAGTGAGGAAATGAGGCTGTTCTACGTAGCACTCACCCGTGCACGTGACAAGCTGGTAATGACCGGATGCAAGACCAGTCCCGCAAAAAGCATTACCGAAGCCTTTTATGAATCATCCGCATACATCAGCCCCGGTATAGTAAACAGCAAAAACAACTGGATGGACTGGGCGCTTCTGTCTCTTACATCCCAGAGTACTGATTTCTCTGCAGAAACCGTAAACGTACTAAACACAGACAGCTGCGATATAGTAATTGTGGAAACAGAAGCCGTCAAGCCCGGAGCTGGTATCCGTCATGAGGTTTTCCCCGACCCCGAAGGTCTGCGGATACTGAACGAGATTTCCGGTTTTCCGGGATATCATATCCCGGAAATCCCTCTTAGAGTCAGCGTTACCGACCTTGTCCGTAACTACTCATCGCGAAAGGTTGACCGTCCTGCATTTGCATTGGGAGAAATTTCTCCCGCAGAATACGGTTCAGCAATGCATTCCTTTATGCAGTACGCTGATTATCCCCGTGCAAATACCGATCCCGAAGCGGAGATTAAGCGTATGACCGAACTTGAATTCATTTCTCCCCTTCGCGCAAAACTGCTGAAACCCAACGAGATTAAGCGCCTGTTTTCAACTCCTGTCGGAAAAGAGATGCTCGACCGCTTCGAAAGCATTAAACGCGAGTACAGTTTCATTGACACTCTTGACGCCCGTTACGTTGATCCCGAAGCCCAGGAGGGAACCCAGGTTCTTCTTCAGGGTGTTGCCGACTGTGTCATTCCTGTCGAAAACGGTCTCATTCTTGTTGATTACAAAACCGACAAAGTGTCAAATATGCAGACGTTGTCCGAACGATACAGAACGCAGATTGTTCTGTATCGCAAAGCACTTGAAAAGCTGTTCGGCCAAAAGGTAATAAAAGCAGTTATCTATTCCTTTGTACTGGGTGACAGCATAGAAATAGAATAAAATAAGCCCCTGCTGTGATATATCTCACAACAGGGGCAGTATTTTTATGTATCAGCCCTGATTACCGGTTTTACCGGTACAAGTATGCTTTTTGCATATCAGTAACAGTATCAAGTCCATTATTAACGCGCCTGTTATACCTCCTAATAGGTCAATCCAAATATCGGTCACCATCGGACCGCGGTCTGAAAAAATCTGGATGGTTTCGTCAATAAAAGCCACTATTAAGCAATTTATAGCAGAAAAAGGCATTCCGCTGAATCCTCGTCCGGAAAGAAGGGCAAGCTCCATGCCCAAAAGGGCATATTCGCTGAAATGAGCAAGCTTGCGCAGAATCCCGACCTTAAATTCAATATTAGAAACGAAGACCCCCAGCACTTTATTAAGCCATTCAGCTACGGCGGAGCTTTCTTTTGATGATGCTTCGCCGCCCACAGCGGAGTGTATCCAGATAAAGACCAGAGTGAAAATCAATAATATAATTACAATCTTCCTGTTGTTCATTTTTCAAGTATAGCATAAATCTTAACGCAATGTTACAATTTTACGAACAGAATGGTCCGGTGTTATCCGAACCGATAAAACATAAGTAGGAGTATAGTATGGCTGATAATAAAATACCTGAAAGAAGCGAAATCGATGTCGAAAATACCTGGCGTATTGAGGATATCTATGCTTCGGACGACCTCTGGTTTGAGGAATACGAGGCTTTAAAAGCCTTGCCGGAAACAATAACATCCTTCAGCGGGCGTCTCGGCACCGCCGAAGGTCTGCTTGAATACTGCAAAATGGACGACAGCGTGTCAATCCGCCTTGGTAAGTTTTACAGCTACGCCAACTGCCGCAGCGATGAAGATACCGCAAACAGCAAATATCAGGATATGCTAGGCAAGGCCATGAGTGTATATGTTGACATCGACAGCGCTAACTCGTTCGCCGTTCCCGAAATACTTGCTGTTTCCGACGAAGATATGAAGAAAATGTTTGCAGATGAACCAGATCTTGAAATCTATCGCCGTCCCATTTCCAAGATACGCCGTAAAAAAGCACATACACTTTCCTCAGAATGTGAACGTCTGCTGGCAATGTCCGGTGAGATGTCACAGAGTCCCGAAAGTATCGGCAGTATTTTCCGCAATGCGGACCTTACATTCCCTGATGCGCTTGACAGAGATGGCATCGCCCACCAAGTTACAAACGGCTCTCTTGTACCTCTGCTTGAAAGCTGTGACCGGGTCCTTCGAAAAAACGCCTTTGAAGCATTCTTCGGACGTATGAACGAATTCAGGAATACCTCTTCCGCCATTCTGGACGCCCAGTTCAAGCAGCTGAAGTATTATTCCGCAGCCCGCAAATACAACAGCACGCTTGAAGCCGCTCTGGATTCCACAGAAGTTCCCGTCGAGGTCTACCACAACCTGATTGAAGCAGTCCACAACAATATGGATAAGATGTACCGCTACGTCGCTCTGCGCAAGAAGATACTCGGCGTTGACGAGCTACATATGTACGACGTTTATACCCCGCTGGTTGCCGATGTTGCCATAGGCATTCCGTTTGAAAAAGCAAAAGAGACCGCTCTCGATGCTCTGGCTGTTCTTGGCGAAGACTATCTGGCTGTCCTGAAGGAAGGTTTTAACAACAGATGGATCGACGTATACGAGAATAAAGGCAAGCGCAGCGGTGCCTATTCCACAGGCGGCGCGGAGCCTCATCCCTTCGTTCTGATGAACTACAAGAACAATCTTGACAGCCAGTTTACGCTGGTTCATGAAATGGGTCACAGTCTTCACAGTTACTACAGCCATCTCAGCCAGCCTACCTGCACAGCGGGATATGTCATTTTTGTTGCTGAGGTCGCTAGTACCTGCAATGAGATTCTTCTGATGCGCCATCTACTGAAAACCACAACCGACAAAAAGCAGCGCGCATACCTTATAAATCACTTCCTTGACAGTTTCAAGGGCAATGTATACCGTCAGACAATGTTCGCCGAATTTGAGCTTATGATGGGCAAAATGTGCGAGGAAGGGCAGACTCTAACGGCAGATGTTCTTTGTGAGAAATACAAAACACTCAATGAACTGTACTTCGGGCCCGACATGAATTCCGATCAGGGGATTTCCCTTGAATGGTCACGAATCCCCCACTTCTTTTATGACTACTATGTGTTTCAGTATTCCACCGGTTTCTGCGCCGCGGTAGCTATTGCCAACAGAATTCGTGAAGAAGGCGCTCCCGCTGTAGCGGACTTCAAAAAGTTCCTCAGCAGCGGCGGAAGCAGCGATCCCATCAGTCTTCTTAAGATTGCCGGCGTGGATATGAGTATACCTGATCCTGTGAACAGTGGTATTAAACTGTTCGGTGATCTGGTCGACGAAATGGAAGCTTGCCTCTGAGTTACAAACTATTTAATAAAGACACGGCGGAATCCGCCGTGTCTTTATTAATATACTCATAGTATCCCTGCAATTGCAGGGATCCGGACACTGAAGCAGTAATAGCACCATAGCAAGCAAAAATAGTTGTTTCAGTTTTTCATTATTCCAAAACTTCAAGACGGCATTCGACTCCTAAGCCAAGATGTTTGTTGTCCCCAAAGTATTCAAGAAGTGTCTGGACCTCACTCGTGGTAAGGACTTTTATTTCTCCGTTTGTCTTTATCTCTTCAGGATCAACATTAAAGAATTCCTTTAGATTCGTGAAATGAAATTCACTCATGGCTACCATATACAGTTTGTCATCTCTGATTTCTTCCCCATTGTATTCGCACATTATAAGTTTACGAAGGCTCTTGGTATATTTTACATACCAGCCTTTGGATAGCTGGTAAAACTCGGTATGATTACCCAGCCAGGCCTCGTCACGGTAAATATGAAGCAGCATTTTCTTCAGTTGAGCGCCGGTAACTTTGAAACCATAGGACTTTCCGTCGTAAGGGTAGCATTCCGTAAAATTCTGGAACGTGACTATGGGACCCATCTTACTTTTTCGCACTGACCCGGAACCCATAAAAAACAGATCAACCGCGAGGCTATCCTTCATAGCGTCGGAGAATACCCCTCCGAGCTCAGTCTGCATCCACCTGTCGGGGTGGGTAAGCTCGTAATCGAAGTTTGCGACAACTCTTGCATATTTGATGTCGGTCTTGGCCTTTATGGAACCGATAAGCTCATCCATTTGGGGGTCACGGGGACAGTTTTCCTCATTGATTGGAACCGCCCTCCATTTATATGAGTCTATACAGTTGTTTTCGGTATCGATAACCAGATCAAAGCGTCCAATCAAGTCGGTACCGGTTCCAGCCTGCACAATCATTATATTGTTTACTATCGCTGGCTCATCAATTAATGTGTGGGAATGACCGCCAACAATAACATCAACTCCCCAACTCGGGTCAAGCAGTGCCGCTAGCTTTTTATCTTCCTCAAAGCCGATATGCGTAAGGAGAACTGTAAAATCAATATCGATGGCGTTGTAGGCGTTGCATATTTTGCCTACTTCATTTGCGGCATCTTCTATACCGATAAGAGATCCTATCACATCCTCGACCTTGGTCTGGGAAATAACCTCCTCGGTAAGTATGCCTATAAACAGTATACGCATACCATCGATTTCCATTATGAAGTACGGTTTAAAAAGGCGCGTACCGGTACTCTTGATATACAGATTGGAATTGATTATCGGGAAATCGGCCATCTTTTCAAGGAAGAGAAGATGAGCAACTCCGTAATCTGTCTCATGGTTGCCAAGAGTAACCACATCCGGAGCAAGTAGATTAACAATTTGAATCGTGGAAGTGCCCCTAAACTCGGAGTCCAGAACAGAACCTCTGAACATGTCTCCGGCAATTACATATATGACGTTAGATTCTTCGTTTCGGCATTTTGAAAGATACCCGGACAACATGGAAACACCGCCGGTAAGTTTATCATCCACATTTTCTGCAAGAAAATCGCCGTGCATATCGTTGGTATGCAGCAGAGTAAGCTGTTTGAATCTGTCTTTCTTTCCTAAACTTCTGTAATTCATCATCTGTTGTCTGCTCCTTTTCTTAGCAATAACTCTGTCGAAAAACTATGCAGTACCAGTAACTTTATAATACAAAATTATCTATGCTACTGTAAACATTATAGTTTCGTAAATAATATTTACATTTCCCGGATAAGATATCTCCAGGGATTGACAATGTTTCCAAGTACATCAGCCGGGTTATCTCCCCTGTTCACAGCCACAAGAACATTTCCGCGCAGAAATGAAGCACAGGATTTGCTGTTATTCCATACCGGCGTGAAATCCGGGCTAGCAAGCTGAGGCAGTGACCTGCGGATTCTGCTTATTTTCTTATAAAAAAGATATATATTCTCATCATAACAATCCCAAGTCATAAATCCTCTGCAGAAAGGATCACCTCCGCCCATCATGCCGCGTTCGTCTCCGTAATACACCGAAGGAATCCCGGGCAGAGTAAACTGAAGCACCACCGCAAGCTTTTCCAGTTCTACCGCGCGAAGATAAGTGTCACGGGCGGGAGACAGATTCACCTGCTCTTCCAGGCTCATCTCACCGACATTGTCAAAGCACAGTTCGGTCAGCAGTCTGGGAGTATCGTGGGTTGAAAGCATGTTCATCATATTTTTCAGCATTTCGGGAGGATAGTTATCACAGATTACGGTAATCCTTTTAGTAAAAGCGGACGCATCACAGTCCTTCAAAAATCCGATTATCGCATTTCTGAGCGGATAGTTCATAACGCTGTCCAGCTCGAAACCCTGAAGATAGTGTCTGCGGACACCATAGCTTATTTTATTGCTGGCGTCCTCCCAAACTTCGCCTATCAGTATCCTGTCATTTCCAAACTTCTTTACTGCGGCACGGATTTCCTTGATGAAATCGTCCGGAAGCTCATCTGCAACATCCAGTCTGAAACCGTCTGCACCGAGAGACAGCCATTTGTCTATCACTCCATCGTCACCGCATATAAAGTTGCGGTAATCCGGGCTATTCTCATCGACATCAGGCAGAGATTCAATTCCCCACCATCCGGTATATACCGCGGGATAATCTGTGAAATGATACCAATTATACCACCGGCTTTCGGTACTCTGGCAAGCGCCTTCCGATGTATAACGACATTTTCTGTTGAAGTAGATGCTGTCGTCCCCTGTATGATTGAACACTCCGTCCAGAATTATTTTTATATTTTTACTGTGGGCGTTTCCGCACAGACGTATAAAATCCTCTTCCGAGCCAAGCATCGGGTCAATTTTCATATAATCCGCTGTGTTGTACCTGTGATTGCTGTGAGCTTCGAACACGGGATTCAGATATATTGCAGTTACGCCGAGATCTGCAAGATAATCCAGTTTGTTTTCGATACCATTCAGATTTCCTCCGAAATAGTCATTATTGTGGACCTCTCCGTTATCGTCGGGTCTCCAGTCAGGCACATCAGAAAGATTGTTATGCATTCTGCGTTCGGGATATTCTCCGGGTTTATAATCCGACGGGCAGAATGCAAATCTGTCCGGAAATATCTGATAAATCAGACCTCCGGCATATCCTTCCGGCGAGAGGTAGCTGCCGCTGTAAACAGTAAGCTGGAACTCTCCTTCTTCCGGGAATAATGTTTTTTCTATTATAAAATGGTAAAAATAAAGACCGGGCACCAGTTCGCCGGGAGAAGCCGAATAACCAAAGCCGTCACACCGTCCGCTTTCGCTGCATCCGGACTTATACTCTTCTGTTTCACCGCCATCAGAATGGAACATTAGGGAAAACGGCTTATCCGATACAAAATAAAAAACATCACAGTCAGCCGCTGTCCCCAAAGGGCAGCGGCTGACTGTGATATCGATTTTTATGTGCTTTTTTTCCATTTTTAAACAGGCCTGATATTCCAGATATGGGTTGCATATTCACGAACCGAACGATCAGCACTGAAATATCCGAAACCAGCTATATTCATAAGCGACATACTGTTCCATTTCAGCGTGTCTTTGTAAGCAGTAGACATTATATCCTGAGTTTCAGAATAGGAGGCGAAATCCGCAAGAACCATATAAGGATCGGAATTCAGGAGATTATCGGCAAGCTCCTTATAAGAATTGCCGTTAAAGCCGTTATACAGAAAATCAATAACACGCTTGATTTCAGGATTGCTGTTATATATGTCGGACGGCCTGTACCCGACGGAAACGTTCAGAACCTGGTCTTTAGTCATTCCGAAAAGATAGAAATTGTTAGTACCGCAACTGCTGCGGATTTCTATGTTCGCCCCATCCAGAGTTCCTATCGTAACTGCCCCGCCCAGCATCAACTTCATATTACCCGTGCCGCTGGCTTCGGTACCTGCAAGAGAAATCTGCTCCGAAATTTCCGCGGCAGGCATCAGGATCTCCGACAGGGATACACTATATTCCTCAAGAAATACCACACGGAGACGTTCCCTTACATCAGAATCTTTTTCCATTAAGGTCTGAAGCCCGCAAAGAAAACGGATAATCTGTTTAGCCATGTAGTATCCGGGCGCAGCCTTGGCAGAGAAAAAATATGTCTTCGGAACAAAATCGGAATTCGGGTTGTCTTTAAGATACAGATACTGGCGGATAATATTCAGTGCATTGAGATGCTGACGCTTGTATTCATGAACCCTCTTTGCCTGTACATCAAATATTGAATCCGGATTAATCGGATATCCTATCCTGTCGGAAGCGTATCTGATAAGCTCTTCCTTGTTGCTCCGCTTTACCGAAGCCAGTCTTTCAAGAACCTCGGAATCGTTACGAAATGAGGCCAGCTTTTCCAGCCGGGTAGCATCTTTTTTGTACTCTTCTCCTATAGTATCGTTCAGCAGCCCGCAAAGGCCGAGATTGTGCTGCAGAAGCCAGCGCCTGTATGCAATTCCGTTTGTAACATTTGTAAACTGATCAGGACTGTACAGTGAAAAATCATGAAAAAGCTGTTCCTTAATTATATCGCTGTGAATTTTGGCGACACCGTTAACCTTGCCGGACATCGCAATGCAAAGATTCGCCATACGGACATTACTGTTGCTGATAATACTCATATAAGATACCTTACCGGTGTCTCCGGGGAATTTCGCATAAAGCTTTTCACAGAACCTGCGGTTGATTTCCTCGATAATCTGGTAAATACGTGGCAGCGTAGCTTTCATAACTTCACAGCTCCACTGTTCCAGAGCCTCCTGCATTATGGTGTGGTTAGTATAATTGAATATCCGTGAAGCTATAGATTCTGCATCATCCCATGTATATCCGCATTCGTCGAGCATTATTCGCATCAGCTCAGGAATAGCGAGAGTGGGATGCGTATCATTCAACTGCACAACAACCTTGTCCGGGAGATTTTCAAGAGTCCCGTACTGGGCAAGATGATTTTTAACAATATTGTTAACAGAGGCACAGCACAGGAAATACTGCTGCCTCAGACGCAGTATCTTCCCGTCCATATGATTATCGTTGGGATACAGTACCTTGCTGATGAGCTCTGCATCGTTATTTGCTTTAAGCGCTGAAGTATAGTCACCGCGGTTGAAACTGGCCATATCAAATCCGGGCGACTTTGCCTTCCACAATCTAAGGCGGGAAACGGCATCGGAATCATATCCGGAAATATAGAAATCATACGGTACAGCCTGGACGGTAACGCAGTCGCGAATATTTACGCTGTGATACTGGTTGTCCCAGCGTTCCTCAAGATAACCCCCGAAATTCACTTCGACAGCTTCGTCAGGACGTGGATCAAGCCAGATTTCACCGGTCTTCATCCAGTCGTCAAGTGTTTCTTGTTGCCATCCATCGACAATTTTCTGTTTAAAAACACCGTATTCGTAGAGGATAGAATATCCTGTGGCATTATAGCCTGTAGAAGCCAGGGCATCCAGATAACATGCCGCCAGGCGGCCCAAGCCTCCGTTTCCTAGACCAGCATCAGCTTCTGTGTCATATATCTTACCGATATCAATGCCGTATCCGTTAAGGACAGTTTCAGCCGCTTTTTCCATTCCGAGGTTGAACAGATTATTTTTCAGTGAACGTCCTATTAGGAATTCCATTGACATATAGAAAATCTGCTTTCCACCCTTGCCGTATGTACGCGCGTCAAGTTTGTGGCGCTTATTCATCAGTTCGCTGCGCGCAATAATACACAGAGCGGAATAAATCTGTTCCAAGGAGGCCTTAATGAGGCTCACATTGAACTCGTTACGCAGAGTTTCAAGCAGTTGATCTCTAAATAAAGTTTCGGAATACAGAATCACTTCTTAACCTCACTGTGTCTTCATCATGGATTAAATTATATAGAAATAACGGATATCTGGCAAATGTAAAATGCTACAAAAAAAGAAAGAGAGTTTAAAACATTTGTACGCAGTAATATTTTGTATTATAATAGTAAATAATTATACTAAAATTAGGATTGAGGTTTGAATTATGGTATACAACAGAATTCAACTCGACATAGCCGGCCTGAGCATGATTATTTCCTCCGATGAGGACGAGGCTTATATCAAAGAAATTGCCCAGGAGATGGACAGTGATATCAAATCTGTTCTGGATGATAATCCCACTGTTTCGGTTACAAATGCCGGCCTTCTGTGCGCGCTTGACTATCTTAACAACTACAAAAAAACTACGCGCAATGCCAACAGTCTGCGTACTCAGATTAAGGATTACTTGGCCGAGGCCGCGAACGCCAAAACCATGTTTGATGATGAGCACCGTCGCTCAACCCGACTTGATGCCGAGCTCCAGGCTCTTCGAAATCATCTTACCCGCCTTGCTGCGGATGGTGATAATTCCGGTATTATTAACGAATTGAGAGAGCAGCTTGGCAACAGCGAATCACAGGTTGCCTCCCTGCGCCAGCAAGTCAATGATTATTCCATTCAGAACAAGGTTGTAAATGACAAACTTATCAATATTTCCGATATCGCATCCAGCCGCGGCCGCGAGATAGAACGCCTCAACACCCAGATTACTGACATTTTATCCCAGCTTGCTTCGCGTGACGAGTCGGTTTCCCGTACCGAGCAGGCACTGAAAGAGGCCGAATCACGAATAGAATCACTCAACGCCGAAAACAGTCTTCTTCAGGACAAAATCACAGAACTTATAGACTCGTACCGTGAAACAATAAGCCAGCTTAATAACGGCAGCGTTCCCGTTCCCGAGAATTTTACCTCTGCTGCGCCGGCCGAGGATATTTCACAAATACTTTCAGATATCCCTGAAGAACCTGAGAATTACGATGTTTCCGTTTCCGGAAGTTTTTTGGGCGAAACAACTGATTCTTCTGAATCAGAAGCAGCTCCTGAAATAGTCAGTTTTGAAAATCCCGAAAATCTGTATTCTTTTGATGACCAGAACGAACCGGTTTCCTACAGCCTTTTTGATAAAGAATTTTCCGTCGCTGAACAAGGATACGCCGCCTCTCCCGACACCTCCGAAGAATCTGAGATATCTGCAACTTATATCATAGAAAGTCCCGTTTCCAGAGATGATATCGTTGAGGATATCATGGAAGATACCGTGAAAACATATGAGAGTGATCCGTTCTCCGATATTCACATTGACGATGATGATATTACTCTGGGATTCAACGGTAACGCTTCCTCCCTTGATTTGCCTCTTGATGAACTTTCAAGTGAAAAACTGAAACCCGAGCTTGCTTCCGCGCCGCAGAACGTCGGTTCCGAATTTGCTCCGGATGAACTGTTCAACGGTACGGACGCCGATGTAGCCGATACTGTAACCTATATCAAAGATGACGTACAGTCGACATTCCGTCAGTCGGTTACCAACAAATTCAATTCCGAAGAATTCAATAAAATTTTCTCTGATGATTCTGATGACACACCTTCAGGCAAAAAACCCGGTCTCTTTGAAAAACTGGGGTTCGGAAAACGTGACCGCCAGGACCAGAAAGAATCAAAAGAAGATACCTCATCAAGTCCTTATGTAGGTTTCAGCACAATGGAGTTTACTCCCTCCGTCCCAAAGGCAGTTACTCCCGCAGACCTCAGCAGCCTTATCGGCGACGATAATGATAACGGAATGCCCGATCTCCGATGGACAGACGAGATATAGAAATGGAGCTGAAAATAAAATTTCTGCGTGATGGGGCTTCGCTTCCGGTCCGTGCCAGTGACGGTGCTGCTGCCTATGACATAAAGGCTCTTCTTGACCGGGACGTTACCATAAATCCCGGATGCAGAGAACTGATACCTACGGGTATCGCTATAGAGCTCCCCGATCCCGGATACGCAGCTTTGCTTTATTCCCGCAGTGGAAGCGGTATCAAACACGGTGTATCACTTAGTAATTCGGTCGGAGTTATCGACAGCGATTATCGCGGTGAAATCCGCGTTGGTCTGATTAATCTCGGCAATTCACCTTTTATAGTTTGCAATGGAGACCGGATTGCTCAGATGATGATAGTCCCAATTATGCTTCCGGAAATGAAAATTGCCGATACTCTTGAAGATTCCTCACGCGGCGAGGGAGGATTCGGAAGCACAGGACAATAAATTATGGATATTATACTGGCAAGTCAGAGCCCTAGGCGGTGCGAGCTTATGTCACTTGTAACCGACAAATTTACCTGTGTCAGTTCAGATGTAGATGAAAAGCAACTATTGGACGGCATCATATGCGACAGCGAGGAAAAGTGTTCTATTCTCGCCGATGCCAAGGCCCGGTCAGTTTACGGAAGATTTCCAGATTCCATAGTAATCGGTTGTGATACGGTTGTCGATGTAGAGGGCACGGTCCTTGAAAAACCTGCCGATCGCAATGAAGCTCTTTTTATGATGAATCTTCTGTCTGGAAGAAATCATACCGTTTTCACCGGGGTATCTATCATTTCCGGGAATTTCTACTCCTCTTTTGTATGTGAAACCGCTGTCGAATTTTTCCCCGTCAGCGATGAGGAAGCTGCCGAATATGTAAAAACTCCGGAGCCTTATGACAAAGCCGGAGGCTATGCCATTCAGGGTCTGGCCTCAAGGTTTATAAAAGGAATACGCGGTGATTACTTCAATGTAGTCGGATTCCCTGTTTCCGCCGTCTACCGGGAGCTTAAAGCTGCCGGCGCTATTTAAGTGAAATTCCGCATTCAGCGGTTTTGACTTTTTATATTATTTTTTTTAGGTGAAATATGAATATTGCTATTACAGCCCATGACTCAAAAAAGGAACTGATGGTTCAGTTTTGTATCGCATACTGCGGTATTCTGAACCACCACAATCTGTACGCCACAGGAACCACCGGGAAAATGGTAGCCGAAGCTACCGGTCTGGAGATTCACAATTTCCTCTCCGGTCCCCAGGGAGGCGCGGAGCAAATATGTTCTCACATAGCTTATGACGAAATCGATATGGTTTTGCTGTTCCGTGACCCTATCAGCGCCAAAGAGCACGAAATTAACGAACTGGATATGTTGCGCCTTTGCGATGTTCACAATGTACCTATAGCGACGAATATCGCAACAGCCGAGGTATTGATACATGGTCTGGAACGCGGCGATCTGGATTGGCGTGACATTGTAAATCCGAAAAAGAATTCTATTCAGTAAAGGGCTTATACTATGGCATTGATTACCAATTCCCCCAGAGGCACACAGGATGTTTTGCCAGGGGACAGCTATAAATGGAAATATGTAGAATCTGTTCTACAGAACATCTGTGAAAGATATGGATACCGTGAAGTCAGAACCCCGACATTTGAGCATACCGAGCTTTTCCAGCGTGGTGTCGGCGACACAACCGACGTTGTGGGTAAGGAAATGTACACCATGACCGACAAAGGCGGACGCAGCATCACTCTTCGCCCCGAGGGCACCGCCGGAGTCGCCCGTTCATTTCTTCAGAACGGCATACTGGCCGGCACAATGCCTGTAAGAGGCTACTATATTCTCAGCTGTTTCAGATATGAAAAACCTCAGGCCGGAAGGCTGAGAGAATTCCACCAACTTGGCATTGAGCTTTACGGGGCTCCGGGTCCCGACGCAGACGCGGAGGTTATCCGTGTCGCGAATGATATTTTAACAACACTCGGAATTCAGAATGTTACCCTTGAGATAAACAGTATTGGTTGTCCTGAATGCAGAGGACATTATCGCGACGCCCTAAAGGAGTATTTCGGGGCCTGTAGGGAAGAGCTGTGTGAAACCTGTCAGGATCGTCTCGATCGTAATCCTATGCGAATTCTTGACTGCAAGAGTCCGATTTGTTCTAAAATATCCTCAGGAGCACCGACAGTACTAGACTACCTTTGTGACGCCTGCCGTGAGCATTTCGAGTCAACAAAGGCTATACTGAATACCGCGGGAATTAAATATACTGTCAATCCTAGAATAGTCAGAGGTCTCGATTACTACAGCCGTACCGTTTTCGAATTCGTACACACTGCTGCGGGAGCACAGGGCACCGTATGTGGAGGAGGGCGCTATGACGGTCTTACCGAAATACTCGGCGGGCAGCATATTCCCGGTATCGGTTTCGGCATGGGTATCGAACGTCTACTGAACGTCCTTGAGGGCGAAGGCATCGACATCCCCCAGCCCGGAGGACCTGATATTTTCATAGCATATATCGGAGACAAAGCTCTGGCCAAAACCCGTGAGGTTGTGTTCGGCCTTCAGTCAATGGGAATCCGTGTTGAATATGATATTATCGGACGCAGCCTAAAAGCCCAGATGAAATACGCAGATAAAATTGATGCCGCTCACACTGTTGTTCTCGGCGATAGTGAGATTGACAGCTGCACAGCAGTATTGAAAGATATGAAAAGCGGTGCTGAGACCATCTGCAGTCTTGATATATCCGAGCTGGCTTCATATCTTTAATAAAGATACATAAAGAAAAAAGAGGATTAGTTATAAATGGTTCAAATGCGCACACATACTTGCGGAGAATTACGTTTATCAGACACAGGCAGCAAGGTTAAACTTGTGGGCTGGATGGAAAACATACGTGAAGTAGGTAATAATTTTGCGTTTCTGGTACTCAGAGACTTTTACGGCACCACTCAGGTTGTTATTGAATCCTCCGATTTGTTTGAAATGGTTCACGGCCTTAATAAGGAATCCACCATTTCTGTCGAAGGAACCGTGAGGGAACGCAGTAGCAAGAATCCCAAGCTTGACACGGGTGACATTGAAGTTGCTCCGGACAAGATCATAGTTCTCGGGAAATGCGTTTACAACAGTCTTCCTTTTGAAATAAACCACAGCCGCGAAGCAGATGAAATTCAGAGGTTAAAATACCGTTATCTGGATCTCCGCAATCCCGAAGTAAAAAATAACATCATTCTCCGCTGCAATGTAGTTGCCGCTCTTCGTGCCGCTATGACAGAGCACGGTTTTCTTGAAATAACAACCCCTATCCTTACGGCCAGTTCTCCGGAAGGCGCCCGGGATTATCTGGTTCCCGCCAGAAAGCATCCCGGGAAGTTTTACGCACTTCCCCAGGCCCCTCAACAGTTCAAGCAGCTACTTATGACCAGTGGTTTTGACAAGTATTTTCAGATTGCTCCCTGCTTCCGCGACGAAGATGCCCGAGGAGACCGTTCCCCCGGTGAGTTCTACCAGCTTGATATGGAGATGGCGTTTGCCACCCAAGAGGATGTTTTTACCGTATTAGAGGATGTTCTTCCTCAGATATTTGCCAAATATGGTAAATACAACACCGCAAGCTCTGCGCCGTTCCGCAGAATTGCATATCTTAAAGCTCTTGAGACCTATGGTTCAGACAAACCAGATCTTCGAATTGACCTTACAGCTAAAGATATTTCAGACTGCTTTACCGACTGTGAATTTGATGCACTAAAAGTCGGGGCTGTGAAGGCTGTCGATATATCCAATTGCAGTCTTACCAGAAAACAGATAGATAAACTGCTTGACGACTGTGAAGTACAGTCTGGAAGCAAAGGATACTGGTTCAAGATTGACGAGCAGGGAGAAATAGCCGGAGGTATCTCAAAATTCGTTGCCCCGGTGAAGGATCAGGTGGCTGAAAAGCTCAATCTCGCGCCCGGTATGCTTGTAATAGTCGCTGCGGGCGACGCGGCTGTAAAATCAGTCGGTGTTATGATTAAAATATTCGGCGCTGCCTGCGAAGGCCATATGGACAAAGAGCGCTACGAATTCTGCTGGATTGTTGATTTTCCGATGTATGAAATCGGTGAGGAAAGCGGAGATCTCGAATTCTGTCATAATCCTTTCAGCATGCCTTCAGGCGGACTGGAAGTTCTTCTAAAGGCAGAAAGAGGAGAAATTGATCCCCTTACCATAATGGCAAATCAGTATGACCTTGTATGCAACGGCGTTGAATTGTCCTCCGGTGCCGTCAGAAACCACGACCCGGAAATAATGATAAAAGCTTTTGAACTAGTACGTCTCGGTGAAGACGACGTAAAAGCCAAATTTCCGGCTATGTACAACGCATTCTGTTACGGTGCGCCTCCCCATGCTGGTATTGCTCCCGGAGTGGACCGTATGGTGATGCTGCTTGCAGGTGAGGATTCCATTCGCGAAATAATCCCCTTCCCCATGAACAAGAACGCGCAGGATATCATGATGGGCGCTCCATCGGAGGTAAATCAAAAACAACTTGATGAACTGAACATCAAGGTCTGTATTCCCGAGTAAATCATAAAGAATAAAGGCGTCAGCATAATGCTGACGCCTTTATTTCTTATAAATTGTAAATCTTTTCAATCGTTTTGTTGCAGATTTCGTTGCGTATACCGTGAAGAATTATACTCACTATATAAACAGAAGCCGACATTACAAAAACGAAAACATACCACCGATTGCCTTTGTTGAACTCGTAAAAATCTTTCCAGCCTCCACCTTCCGCTCCGATAGATACCACCATAATGAGGTACAACCCTTCATATAGTATAACCGGGATTATTCCGAGCCAACGCTGATGTCTCGGAATTTCATCTCCAATCTCAAAAAAAAGAAAGGATACGAGACATAGCAGAGGGTTAATAAGATGCAGAAACAAATTATTACCCACAAAAAGTTCATGATAACCGATCATTGGGCCGAGATAAAAAAGAACGGTAAGAAGCGTTAAAGTAACAGAAACAGTTCCGATAAATTTGAAACAAGCAGCCCAGGCCGGTACCATAACGCGGTCGCGAAACATACCCGGAATTGTGAAAACAAGAACAAATATGCTGCAAATCGAGACAAGGATATTGGAATCGATTGTGAAATATCTGAAACATTGGGCACCGATAACCGCCATATTGGCGTCTCCGGTACGGTCACCGGTAAAGTAACATAATACAGACCAGGCAGTCAGTAATACAACCGTTACATTGCTCAAAAAAGATAAAACACATCTGATGCGGTTGCTTTTCATATTATCACCGAGGCGAGGCATTAACCGACTGCCTGCTGTGCGGCAAACAAAGCTTCCTCTGCCGCAATTAATTCGTGTGCGCAATATCCGGACGGAGCCGGGCCGCCTCGTTTATAATAGCCGGTACGTACGGTTGTGCATCCGGCGGAAGCCAGATCACCGCTGTCCATACAGAATGAAGCGGTATAGACATTATCAGAGGGGGTAAATTTAGCATCCTCAAGGTCTACGGTAATCTGCTTCATTATTTCCTTGAAGGCCAGCTGGTTTGCGTGGGGCCGATAATCCGGAACTGTGCGGTGATCATCGTAACCTTCCCATAAAGTCATTACGTAGTAGGGATTCATAGCGCAGGTCCAGAAATCGGTATTGTTGGATGACGTACCGGATTTGCCGATATATTCCATAGTACCGCTGTCCTGACGTGCGGCCGTAAGTGTTCCCTCTGCAAATACACCCTTCATAATACGGTTCATAATCCAGGCTGTTTCCTCACTTATTGCCTGATCACGCAGAACAAGTTTTTCCTTATCGAGAATTACGTTTCCTTCAGAATCAACAACCTTGGTATAGCAATGAGGTTCGACAAAGTAGCCGCTGTCACCGAATATCATAAATGCGCCGGCCATTTCGACAGGGGTAATACCGTATGTGAAGTCGCCGAGTGTAAGACCGATACCGCGATCGAAAAGTTCTTCACCGTTTGCATCGTATACGCCATCGCCGGAATCGACGAGGGAGTACATATTAAGGCTATTCTTCATAAAATCGAAAGCGTAATCGTAACCTACACGGCTGAGTGTCCATACGGCCGTCGTATTAAGGGATACGCATACTCCTTCGTAAACTGTAATATTCGCGCCATATGCACCATACTGGCGGCTGTAATTTCGAGGCCATTCATTTCCGTCAAGCTGCATAAACGGAGTATCGGGGAATGCGGTGGACATATGTACCGCATTCATTTCAATAGCAGGAGCATACGCAGCAATCGGTTTAATAGAAGAACCAGTGTTTCTGCGGGCAGTCTTTCCGTATGCTCTGTTGAGGCTACGGCTGGTCGCTTTCTCACGGACTCCTCCGGCTATTCCGACTATCTCTCCGTCATAATTCATAACAACCATGCCAGATTGAACCTGCTTGCCGGATTCTATCGGGACCTTGAAACCGTCGTCATCATAAACCCAGTCGCCGTTTTCATCCGTTTGATATTCCACGGGCCAGATGTCGTAATTATCAGTATCTTCAAAGCCTTTGACCTGGGTACCGAACCATCTATAGGTATTTGTATTGGTGTATCGGCTGTGAGCCTCGGTATTGTTGTAGTCCTGAGCGTTAAAAGCAACGTCATCCACAACGGTCTGAACCTTTGGGTCGATTGTAAGATAAACCTTAAGACCCCCGTTGAATAAAAGCTTCTCCGCTTCGTCATGGGTCATATTTTTGTAATCAACCAGATCATCAATAACTGATTCCACAGCCGTATCAGTAAAATATGTCCAGACGTCGTTGGTAAGAGAAGTATTGGATTTAACGGTACTGAAATCGAATGTCGCACTTTCGGCCAGTGCATCGGAATACTCGCGGTCGTTAAGGAATCCGTTTTCATGCATCATCCACAGAATAACATCTTCACGCTGATACTTGTTTTCCTCTGCATCAATATACGGATCGTACAGACCGGGATATTTTGTAATACAGATTATTGCAGCGGACTGGGCCGTTGTAAGTTCAGATGCGGTAGTTCCGAAATAATAGTCCGCAGCCGATTCGATACCGTATACCATACCGCCGAAGTTGACAGTATTAAGGTAAGCTTCGAGAATCTGCTCCTTGGAGTACTCCCGTTCAAGCATGAACGCGCGGTAAATTTCACGCAGTTTTCGCAAAGCTCCGGCGGAACCGGAAACCTCATCTTCGGAAGTAATATTCTTTATCATCTGCTGGGTTATAGTTGAAGCTCCCTGAGTTCTGTCATAAAAAGCGCGCTTTAGTACGTATTCATTAAGGAAAGCCATGACGGTTCGCTTTATATCAACTCCTTTGTGTAACCAGAAGCGCTGATCCTCAGAGGCGACAAGGACGTCGATAAGCTCTTTCGGCAGATCTTCATAGTTTACCCAGACTCGGTTGTCACTTGCATAAAGGCGCTGATACTCATACCACTCGCCTGTTGCGTCATCAAATGCCATAAGGCTGGAAGCGTAATTCATTTCAAGAGAATTCAGATCCAGGAGGTTTTCGTCATCAACGGTAACCTTTGCAAGATACATTGCTGCAACTATCGAAACAGTGCATACTGCAATAACGCAGATACACATAATAGTCACGACAAATGTTAAAACAAAACGCAGAATTTTTTGTTCCTTTTTCCCCTTTACACTGCGCCTGCGAATCGGACTGTTGACGGCACCGGAATTTGTTTTCAAGTTTTCTGACATATTATTTCCCCCGTATAAATCGGAAGTGTATTTTATTAACAACAGTGCATTAACTGTGACAGTATACCATACTTTTCTATTTTTGTTAACAATAAGAGTATTCCAAAAATTAAAGCAAAGTGATACAATATTTTAGTTTTAATGAATAAGGGTGGGAGGGTTTCCTTTGAATTACAATGAAATAATGGAAAACACCGTCGCTTCGCTTAACGGTGAACGTATTCCCCTTGTCCTGCACAGCTGCTGTGCGATCTGCCTTTGTTCGGTACTAGAACGTCTGACTCTGTATTTCAAAGTTACCGTACTTTGCTGCAACCCCAATATTTTCCCGGCGGAAGAATATTATAAGCGCCGTGACGAACAAATCCGGTTACTTTCACTCATTGAAACCGATACTGTTTTCGACGAAACCGAATACAATCATGAAGAATATCTTTATTTCATTTCAGGGCTTGAAAGTACCCCTGAAGGCGGTGCCCGCTGCGAACAATGCTTTAACCTGCGGCTGAATGCGACTGCCAAATATGCAAAAGAACACTGCGTAAACAATATATGCAGCACGCTGACCGTAAGCCCCTATAAAAACAGTAATGTTGTCAACAGATGTGGGGCTGCAGCCGCGGAAAAAGCCGGGGTTAACTGGTTATACAGTGATTTCAAAAAAAAGAACGGTTTTCTGCGTTCCAATCAACTTGCCGCGGAATATGGTATTTATCGACAAAAATACTGCGGGTGTGAATTCACGCCGGTCAGTCCGGTGATCTACAATGAAAAATAACAAGACAGCCCTCTTGCTGGGTATACTTTTCGGAATACTGTGCCTTATCGCTACCACAGCGGTCGGGCTTGCATTAATTCACGCGTCGCATACTCTTTACTCTGTATGTCTTGATGTTTTTGATATCCCCGTGTATTCCGGTATCAGCCGTGAAGAGTGCCTTATGAATTACGACGCGGTAATGAAATTCCTATCCCCTTTCAATCGCAGCGAATTTTACCTTCCTACGATGACATATTCCCAATCGGGGGCACAGCACTTTACCGACTGCAGACCTATATTCAACTGGATCTATCTTCTCGGTTCAATTTGCCTTGCTTTTGCGCTTAAGATTGGACCGGCCGGAAAAAGGAAATTCGGTAAATCTTTTTTTAGAATTTCGGGTATTACAACTATTGCTGTACCCGCTGTCTTTCTCTGCGCGGTGACAATTGATTTTGACGCTGCGTTTGTGTTGTTCCACAAGATGTTTTTCTCAAATGATATGTGGTTGTTCGACCCTTCCACAGATCCGATAATCGATATACTTCCGGAAGAATTCTTTCTGGTTTGCGCTGTGTTCATTGCTGCAATCTGGATTGTCTCGGCCGTATTACAATTAAACTATAGTAAAAGGAAGAAAACAAAAAATGTCTGAAATGCTTGTCTTTCCCGAGAACTACGAACCGCGTCTTGATCTTTTGCAGACACAGCGCGCAATAAAAATAATCAAAGACAATTTTGAGAGATATCTGGCTGTAGCTCTGAACCTTCGCCGCGTATCAGCACCAATGTTTGTCCCCAAAAACAGCGGGCTGAATGACGATTTGAGCGGTGTTGAGCGCCCGGTAGAGTTTGATATGCTTGACAGTGGGGGTAATATTCAGGTTGTGCATTCTCTTGCCAAATGGAAACGTATGGCCCTCGGACGCTACGGTTTTAAATCGGGTGAAGGTCTTTATACCGATATGAATGCAATCAGACGTGATGAAACACTGGACAACCTCCATTCCATATATGTCGATCAGTGGGACTGGGAAAAGATTATTACTCCCGTACAGCGCAACGAACAGTATCTCAGGGAAACAGTGGAATCGATTTACGAAGCAATTAAAGAAACCGCGCGTACAGCTTACAATGAATATCCTGCCATCGATTACACATTGGCTCCGGCAATTACGTTTATAACCGCTCAAGAGCTTGAAGACATGTGGCCCGACCTTACTCCGAAAGAACGCGAGAATGAGGTTTGCCGCAAATACGGGAGTGTTTTTCTTTCAAAAATCGGTGATGTTCTTAACAGTGGAAAGAAACATGACGGGAGAGCTCCCGATTATGACGACTGGACACTGAACGGAGATATCCTGGTGTGGAACGATGTTCTGAATTGTGCTTTCGAGCTCAGCAGTATGGGAATACGTGTAGATGAGGGATCCCTTCTCAGCCAGCTGGACAAGGCCGGCTGCCCGGAAAGAGCATCGCTTCCCTTCCATCAGGCGCTTCTGAACGGTCAGATGCCTTATACAATCGGAGGAGGAATCGGGCAGTCACGTTTGTGCATGCTTATGCTGCGCAAAGCACACATAGGCGAGGTTCACGTCTCTGTCTGGCCGGAAAAAATGATTGAGGTATGTGCGGAGCACAACATCACACTGCTGTAAAAATACACAAAAAGCGGAGTATTTCCACCATGAAATTCTCCGCTTTTTTATTCATAAAAAGGGCTGCTACCATTTACTTTAATGATGTTTTTTTATTATAATATATAGGATTCGGGTTTTGCATAACCTGTACTATTATTGAAAGAGAGAGATAAACCAAATGCCTAGATTTGCAATTTCGCTAGCCGGTTCGGAATGGGAAAACATAAGCGCCGGAAAAGTTCTCGTTGTTATCGTTGTGGGTATGGCTGTGGTATTTGCTGTTCTCGCAATTCTGTATTTCGCAATGCTGATTATGGGACGCTTTATGGCCGACAAGAACGGCCGCGATGTATCGGTTGTCAGTCCCTTCAACTGTGTTGTTACCGAAGTTGAAACTGTATCCGATGTTAAGGAAAACGACGTAATCGCTGTTGTCACCTGTGATGACGGCAAAACTCAGGAGATTCTTGCCCCTGTTTCCGGTAAAATTTCTACGGCCCTCAAGGCCGGCGACCGCATCAAGAAGGGCCAGAAGCTCTTCTCAGTTCGATAAGGGGGAAGAAAAAATGCTTCAATCATTAGTAGATTTCTGGTACAACACAGGTATTGCCCGCATTATTGCCAATCTTGACTGGCGTTCAATTGTAATGATGGGTGTCGCCTTCGTTCTGTTTTATCTCGCAATAGTCAAAGGTTTCGAGCCTCTGCTTCTTCTGCCCATCGCTTTCGGAATGCTTCTTACCAATCTCCCCGGTGCCGAGCTTATGCATATGGATTTCTTTAACGGCGCCAACATAGATTTCGGTAAGGTACTGCATGACGGCGGTTTGCTTGATATACTTTATCTGGGCGTCAAGCTAGGCATCTATCCCCCGTTGATTTTCCTCGGTATCGGTGCCATGACCGACTTCAGCCCCTTGATTGCAAACCCCAAGACTATCTTCCTCGGCGCTGCCGCACAAATAGGTATTTTCGTACCATTCGCCTTAAGTATTGCTCTCGGCTTCAACGTTCTGGAAGCAAGCTCCATCGGCATCATCGGCGGTGCTGACGGTCCTACCGCTATTTTTGTAACCAAAACCCTTGCTCCGGCTCTGCTGCCCGCTATCGCCGTTGCGGCATATTCATACATGGCTCTGGTTCCTCTGATACAGCCTCCTATTATGAAAGCCCTCACCACCAAAAAAGAGCGCGCTATCCGTATGGAGCAGCTTCGCCCCGTCAGCAAAACCGAAAAGATCATTTTCCCCATCGTTGTTACCACTGTAGTTTCTCTCCTCGTACCCGATGCGGCATCCCTTGTCGGCTGCTTGATGTTTGGCAACCTGCTTAAGGAATCAGGCGTTGCTGAGCGTCTTGTCAAGACCGCCAGCAACGAGCTTATGAATATCATAACTATCTTCCTCGGCGTCACGGTCGGCGCGACTGCCACCGCTGACAATTTCCTGAAACCCAGCACACTTAAAATAATTGTATTGGGCCTTTTCGCTTTCTGTGTCGCGACCGCAGGCGGTGTTCTTTTAGGCAAACTGATGTGCTGGATGACCGGAGGGAAAGTGAATCCTCTTATCGGTTCCGCAGGTGTTTCCGCCGTTCCCATGGCCGCACGTGTCAGCAACGTTGTCGGCCTGCAGACCGACCCCACAAACTATCTACTGATGAACGCCATGGGCCCCAATGTAGCCGGCGTTATCGGTTCCGCGGTTGCGGCAGGAGTATTTATTGCCCTGTTCCGTAACTACGTATAAACACTGTTTATTAAGCTACAGAAGCCCGTTGATCAACGGGCTTCTGTTTTTTTATCTATCATATAATAGTCATCAAATACAACTTTTTACCCTTGACAATTATTTAGCCCGGAGCTATAATTACAAAGCTGTTTGGGGGCGTAGCTCACCTGGGAGAGCGCTTGAATGGCATTCAAGAGGTAGTGGGTTCGATCCCCATCGTCTCCACCAAAAAAAAGGTAGTGGATTTCTCATCAAAATCTACTACCTTTTTTTCTATACCAAAAAGCCATGATTTCAAAGAATCTAGACATCTCAGATCACATGATGTGGCTTGATTTTTGAGTTATATATGAAAGAAACGGATTTGACAGTACGATGCTCATTTTTAATGTGTATTTGGAATTATAACAAAAGTAGTAATACTTGCCGCTCTCGTTTATCCTATAACAACATCGGACATCAGTGCAATTTAAACCGAAGAAGCATAAGTAGATCTGTGAATAATAGAGTATCTATATCTTTAATGCATTCTATCTGTTTTGAGTTGTCTGTAACACTAAATGAGAATTTATACTATCATTTCTAAATATAAAAAAGCGGGACAGATTACTCCGTCCCGCAAGTTCGTTATATGATTACTCTGTAATTAAGCAACACAAACGTTTGCCGCTCTGAGCTTGCGGCTGTTTTTTGGATCTGTCTCAATATCGAATGTGACCTTCTGGCCATCATTTAAAGACTTATATCCATCAGAAGTGATTGCGGAAAAATGCACGAAAATATCTTCTCCGCCATTGTCGTTGGAAATGAAGCCGTAGCCCTTTTCCGAATTGAACCATTTTACTGTACCTTTATTCATTGGGTACCTCCATAAATATTGTATTGTACCCAGAAAAAAAAGAAAAACCTCTTTATTTGCATATCATTAAACGACAATGATCCGCAAACATGTGAGGTCAAAGCAATTATCTTGAATACAACGATATAATATCACAGGATATACCATATGTCAAGCCAAAGTATGTCTGCGCAATCCTTGAGTATTTAGTGGTTTTGCACAAAGGTTATATTTTACCATCATTTATTACCCACCTGTTCGAGCGCCTTACTTCGTTTGTGTAAATAAAAAGGGAAGACTCCGTTCACGGGAATCTTCCCTTTTTGTTAATATGATACTCCTTATATCAGCCTACACAGACGGCTTTGTAATCGTCCATAATAGCTTTGTCGGGTGCCTTAGTGCATAGAGAGACCAGCACGATCACAAGAGAGCTGAACAGGAACGCCGGCAACAGGCAGTAGATTCCAAACACACCACCAAGCGGATTAAGTACCAGTTTCCAGAAAAACACCATAACACCACCGGCGATCATTCCGGCAATAGCGGCGGGATAGGTAATGCGCTTCCAGAACAGGCTGAAGAGCATCAATGGACCAAACGCTGCTCCAAAGCCAGCCCATGCAAAGGAGGTAATTCCGAATATCGTACTGTTGGAGTTCCACGCGATAGCCATGGCAATGAGCGAGATAACGACCAGTGTAATGCGGGAACACCACATAACCTGCTTCTCAGTGGCATTCTTCTTGACAACGCCACGATAAATGTTTTGGCTCACGGCGGAGGCGGAAATTAACAAATAGGAGTCGGAGGAGCTGATTGCAGCAGCAAGCACACCGGCACATGCAAACCCTGCCAGGAGCGGCGGGAGATACATAGTCGCGGCATCGATGAAAATATTCTCTGCCGCACCGTTGGAGAGATAATCCAGTCCGGCTACACTGCGGCCCACAACTCCAATCATGATGGCTGCTACCGTAGAGATAAGGAACCATATTATTGCTACACGGCGAGATCGGGTCAGCTCATGTTCGGAGCGGATGCCCATGAAGCGCAGCAACACCTGAGGCATGCCGAAGTAACCAAGACCCCAGGAAAGAGTGGAGCAGATGGTCAGAAAGTTGTAGCTCTTTGCGGGACCGAAGGCATCTATCTCCGTAGTGGAAGGAGTGGCTATAGCTGTCATGGAGAAAAAGCCGTCAATACTCCTGCCGTTGGAAAGAACATTAGCGACACCTCCGACACTTACGATGCTGAGGACAAGAATCAGCACAAGCGAGAACACCATTACGATGGCCTGCATAAAGTCGGATGCGCTCTCGGCCAGAAACCCACCGAGAAATGTGTAAGCGAGGACAAAAACTGCCGCAATTATCATCATGCTCTCATAGTGAAAGCCGAAAAGATTAGAAAAGAGCTTACCGCAGGTGCTGAGGCACTGGGCGGCGTAGACCGAAAAGAAGATGAGGATTACGAGAGAGGCAATGGTCATAAGTATCTTCTTTTTCTCATGGAAGCGGTTGGAGAAGAAGTCAGGCAGGGTAAAGGCATCTACCTTAACGCTGTAGCGACGCAGGCGCTTGGACACTACGAGAAAGTTGATGTATGTGCCCAGTCCCAAACCGATGACTGTCCAGCCGGCGTCAGCTATTCCTGTCCAGTAGGCAAGCCCTGGCACGCCCATCAGCAGCCAGCCTGACATATCTGAGGCCTCCGCACTGAATGCCGTCACCCATGGGCCAAGAGACCTCCCACCCAAGAAATAGGACTCGGCGTTCTTGTTGGCGCGACGCGCAAAATAGACACCGATACCAATAACCACAGCCATGTATAGGGCTATAGCCAGTAAATGTTGAAGATTTTCTCCGCTCATAAATTTCTCCTTCTCTTGACAATCAACATATGAAGAATCATAATGTCTGTAATAATAAATCGGAATAATTTACGGTAATATTACCTCTTGCGAAAAGAAAAAGCAAGGAGAGATTTTGCAATGGATATAAAAAAATACAAAGTTTTCGCAAAGACTGCTGAGCTGTCGTCGCTGACTCGAGCAGCCGAAGAACTGGGGATTACTCAATCAGGGGTGAGCCATATCATCGCTGCAGTCGAGGCTGAGTTTGGCTTCACACTTTTGACGCGGATCCGCAACGGAGTAAGGCTGACGCCGGAGGGCAAGAGAATACTTCCCCATATCCGCTCGCTCTTGCGGGAGGAGACGCTCTTACTGCGAGAAGCTGCTGAGATACGTGGTGCGGCGACAGGAGTGGTGTGCATCGGCACTTTTACCAGCGTGGCTACGCACTGGCTTCCGTCTATGATCAAGGAATTCCAACAGGAATATCCGCAAGTAGAATTCCGCTTGTTCAACGGAGATTATCACGATATCAACCAATGGCTCAACGACGGCACGGTAGAATTAGGCTTTGTATCCCTGCCCACAGATCTACGTTGCCAGTTCATACCTCTGCGGGAGGACGAACTTCTGGCCATACTTCCGATGGGACACCCTTTGGCGGAGGCAGAAGTTTGCCGAGTAGAGGATGTGGCAGCACAGCCGTTCATTTCGCTTCTGAAATCCTCCGACCACGACGCCAGACGTGCACTCGAGCAGGCGGGTGTGAAGCCCAACGTTAAATTCACTACCAAGGACGACTATGCCATCATCGCCATGGTTAGCCAGGGGCTCGGCGTCAGTATAATGCCGAAGTTGCTACTGCGCGGGCATGAGGAAAATATTGAAATCCGACGGTTGGATCCTCCCACGCACCGTACGCTTGCGCTGGCTATTCCCGCCGGCGACAGAACGGGTCCTGCTGCCCGGCGCTTTGCAGAATTTGCCGTCACATGGGTTATGGAACATTAAAAGACCGCTTGCATCTGCAAGCGGTCTTATTTAGCTGTTATTTTACCCGTTTGGGTTTCGGAAATGCTTCGATTGTGTGTATATCATAAGGGGTCGCCTGATATACATAATAGTTCAGCCAATTCTGATAAAGAAGGTTCGCATGGCTTCTCCATGATACTATCGGTCTTTTAGTGTCGTCATCGTTAGGATAATAGTTGAACGGGACAGAAATGGGAAGTCCGGCGTTTTTATCACGCAGGTATTCCTTTTCAAGAGTATCCGCATCATACTCTGAATGACCGGTTATAAATATCTGTCTTCCCTCTTCAGTAGCAATAGCGTATATACCGGCCTGCTCTGAATATGCCAGTATTTTGAGATCCTTACAGTTGCGGACTTCGTCCTCGTTAATCGAAGTGTGCCGCGAATGCGGAACCATGAAAACGTCGTCAAAACCGCGCATAAGCATGCTTGTACGCCGCATAACCCTATGGGGAAAGACTCCGAAAAGCTTTTGAGGAAGATCAATCTTATGAATTCCGTAATGATAATTCAGGCCGGCCTGAGCTCCCCAGCAGATATGAAAAGTACTGTAAACATGGGTCAAGCTCCATTCCATCACTTCACAGAGTTCATCCCAGTATTCCACTTCTTCGAAAGGCATCTGTTCAACCGGTGCTCCTGTAATAATCAGACCGTCAAAATTACGGTTTTTCACCTGGTTAAAGGTCTTGTAGAACTGGAACAGATGCTCCGCTGAAGTGTTTTTTGATTGATGGGATTCGGTATGAATGAATTCAAGTGATACCTGCAGAGGAGTATTGCCCAGAATACGTGCAAGCTGCGTTTCGGTCGTAATCTTGGTGGGCATCAGATTAAGGACTAGTATATCCAACGGACGGATATCCTGTGTCGTCGCACGCGCCTCTCCCATTACAAAAATATTCTCTTCCGCCAGAGTTTTTGTCGCCGGCAGATTATTTGGTATTTTTATCGGCATTCCGCGATCTCCTTTCAGTCTAGCGCCAGAGCGATATCGTCAATAAGATCCTTGGCATCCTCAAGCCCGCAGGAATAACGGACAAGATTTGCTGATACACCTGCGGCAATAAGTTCTTCTTCGTTCATCTGACGGTGTGTCGTACTGGCGGGATGCAGGCAACAAGAGCGGGCATCGGCGACATGAGTCTCGATAGCAGCAACCTTCAGTCTGCACATAAAATCCTCTGCCTTTGCTCTGCCGCCCCGTACGCCGAATGATACTACTCCACAGGAGCCGTTGGGTAGGTATTTCTTTCCGGTTTCGTAATATTTGTCACCGGGAAGACCACAGTAGCGTACCCACTCAATATTCCTGTGCTGCGCCAAAAATTCGGCCACTTTCAGGGCTGTTTCACAGTGTCTGGCAATTCTTACATGAAGACTCTCAAGGCCTAGATTAAGGTAATATGCGTTCTGAGGAGACTGTACAGGCCCAAGATCACGCATCAGCTGGGATGTCGCTTTGTTGATGAAGGCTCCTTCCGGACCGAACCTCTCGGCATATATTACGTCGTGATAGCTTCCATCCGGAGTGCACAGACCGGGGTATTTCTCCGCGTGGGCAGTCCAGTCAAAGTTTCCCGAATCGACGATACATCCGCCCAGTGCACATCCGTGACCATCCATATATTTACTGGTAGAATGGGTTACTATATCGGCGCCCCATTCAAAAGGTCGGCAGTTAATCGGTGTTGCAAAAGTATTGTCAACAATAAGCGGAACACCGTGAGCATGAGCATGCGCTGCGAACTTTTCAATATCAAGAACAGTCAATGCAGGATTCGCGATTGTTTCACCGAACACCATTTTAGTATTTGGTCTGAAGGCTGCCTCAAGTTCTTTGTCGCTGCAGTCTGGGGGCACAAATGTTACCTCCACACCCATACGCTTCATTGTGACAGAAAACAGGTTGTAAGTTCCGCCGTAGATGCTGGAGGAACTTATAATATGGTCACCGCATTCCGCTATATTGAAGGCTGCTACGAAATTGGCGGACATACCTGAAGCAGTGAGCATTGCAGCCGTTCCTCCTTCAAGAGAAGCAATTTTTGCCGCAACCATGTCATTAGTCGGATTTTTAATACGGGAATAAAAATATCCCTCTGACTCCAGATCAAACAACTTGCTCATATATGTTCCCGAGCTGTACTTGTACGTAGTACTCTGAATAATCGGAATTTGCCGCGGTTCACCGTTTCCGGGAGTATATCCTGCCTGAACACATCTGGTTCCCAATCCGGTTTTTTTTGCCATATTTTCCTCCTAATAATAAAAGCGGCTATGGATACGACCATAACCGCCTTTGAATTCTCTTTTGGTTTTAAACCTCAGAGTCAAAGACGGTAATAGGCATCATCATAACCATATACAGACATGATTTCATCGCTTTAAACCGCCTTTTTTCTTTAGTTAACGAATATACTAACCCAAGCATAATCTTTTGTCAATATAAGGAAATAACTTTTTAATAATCAAGGATATAGTCTGATCCATATAATATGCATACTTATTTACCATAAATTATACAAAAGACCTGCAGGTTGTAGCCTGCAGGTCTTCTTAATATTAAGTAATTTAATACAAATAAGTGAAAAAAACTTTGGATTTTCACATTACTTAT